>CAZHFW010000010.1:0-103472 GCA_964531675.1 uncultured Phycisphaeraceae bacterium
GGGGGGTATGTCCTTCCCCCCACACCCCCCAGCGACGCAGCGCTGGGGGGGAGGGGTGGCTGTGGGAGAGAGAGTCCCCCAGGGGTGGAACGACAGACTGGTCGCTGGTTCGAAGCGCCGCGCCGAAACCATGTCGCCCCGATCCGCCGACCAGTTCGATGATGGCGCCTTCATTGACCGCTCGTTCGGCCGGGCCGCTGCGCCCAACGCATGTCGCCGTCGCCCAAAGTGTAGCATATGCTACAATATAAAGGCCCTCACTCTACTCGCCAGCCTTCAGGAGCTGCCTCATGCTCGTCACGCTCGTGCCTACCTCGTCCATTCACCCCTACGTCACCAACCCCCGCAACAACGACGCCGCCGTGGAGGCCGTCGTGAAGTCCATCCGCGAGTTCGGCTTCAGGCAGCCGATCGTGGTGGACGCCAACAACGTCATCGTCGTCGGCCACACCCGCTGGAAGGCCGCCCAGAAGCTCGGGCTCGAGCAGGTGCCCGTGCACGTGGCGACCGAACTCACGCCCGCGCAGGCCAAGGCGTACCGGCTGGCGGACAACCAGACGGCGACCATCGCCGAATGGAATCTCGAACTGCTGCCCGCGGAACTGGCCGAGCTGAAGGCCGTGGACTTCGACATGGACCTGCTCGGCTGGACGCCGGAGGAACTCACTGAGCTCATGGCCCCGCCGGAGAACCTTGGGCTCGTGGATCCCGACAGCGTGCCCGAGCCGCCGGACGAGCCGATCACCCAGCCCGGCGACCTGTGGATCCTCGGCGAGCACCGGCTGCTGTGCGGCGATAGCAGCAAGCCCGAGGACGTGGACCGGCTGCTTGATGGTGCGGCCATCCACCTGGTCAACACCGATCCGCCCTACAACGTCAAGGTCGAGCCCCGGTCGAACAACGCCATCGCGGCGGGGCTGTCGTCCTTCGCGGCAGCAGCCACCACCCACCACCAGAAGTTCGACGTGGAGCGCCATCCGGAGAAGGCCAAGGGCACGCACAAGAAGATGCGGGCCAAGGACCGGCCGCTGGCCAACGACTTCGTGTCGGACACGGAGTTCGACCGGCTGCTCGACGCGTGGTTCGGCAACGCCGCCCGGGTTCTGGTGCCCGGGAGGGGGTTCTACATCTGGGGCGGGTACGCCAACCTGGGGAACTATCCACCCTTCCTGAAGAAGCATGGCCTGTACTTCTCGCAGGCGATCGTCTGGGACAAGCTGCACCCGGTGCTGACGCGCAAGGACTTCATGGGGGCCTTCGAGCTGGCCTTCTACGGCTGGAAGGAGGGGGCGGCCCACGAGTACTTCGGCCCCAACAACGCGACGGACCTGTGGCATGTGAAGAAGGTGAACCCCCAGAGCATGGTCCACCTGACGGAGAAGCCGGTGGAGCTGGCTGCCCGCGCGATGCAGTACAGCAGCCGCAAGGGCGAGAACGTCCTCGACCTGTTCGGCGGCAGCGGATCGACGCTCATCGCGGCCGAGCAGACCAGCCGCAAGGCGTTCCTGATGGAACTGGACCCGCCGTATTGCGACGTGATCGTGCAGCGCTGGGAGGCGTTTACGGGGAAGAAGGCCGAGCGCGTGGCGGGCGGGAAGGCGGTGGCGGCGTGATCGACCCTGACGAACTGTGGTGGGCCCGCGCGCGTGCGGCGATGGGAGACGAGTTGGTGGATCGGGCGCTGCGGCGTTCCGCCAACACCGGCGAACAAACCCTCCCGCCGGAGAAACACCCCAGCGACGGCCGGGGTGAGGGTGATGCTCTGGGGGAGGCCTCAGGCGTGCTCGCGGAGGGCGTGGTACTCGATCATGGCCGACTCGAAGGCAAGGCCGCCCTCGGCGACGTGCGTCCGGTGACCGGCGGGAAGGACGATGGACCGCTCCTTCAGGAAGGCGAAGGCGACCGCGACCTGGGTCCAGGTGAGCCCCGTCGCGTCGTGGAGGCCTTCGAGGGTAAACCTCCCTTGGGCCTCGGCGACAGCGCGGGCGACGGCCGTGAAGGCTTCGCGCGTGCAGCGGTGCTGGTAGGGCTTGCCGCGTGCGGGGACCACGGCGCGGACAAGGCAGCCGCCGGGATCAACGAAGAAGGTCTCGTTGCGGGTGGTGGTCACTCACGCCCCCTTCCCGGGGACGAAGACCCCGCGCTCGTGCTTCTTGAACCGCGCGTCCTTCCCCCTGGCGGCGATCTCCCGGATGATGGCGGCGTAGAGCGTCGCCTCGGGGGTCTTCCCGCCGGGCGACTTCCACAGCCCCTTGGCCTCCATCGCGGCGATCATCTCCTTAGCCCGCATGGGGACCTTGGACCCCGCGAGGACCTGCGCCGCGGCGTCGATCGCGCTGAGGCGCTTGGGCTTCGGGGGCTTGGGCTCCTTCGCCGCCTTGCCCGGCTTCTGCGGGCGCTTGCCCTTGCCGTCCTTGGGATCTTCGTCCCGGGCGTGGAGGCGTTCCTGGGCCCCGTCGGTGGCCGGGGCCGCGTTGTTGGCGACCTCCTTGGCGCTGGGTACCTCGCGCTCCTGCGGGGCGTGCGCGGCCTCGTGGGGCGTCTGGGTTGGGGCTGGGGCGGCCGCGGACTTGGCCTTCTTGGCGGCGGGCTGCTTGTTGCTGGTCTTGGGTGCGCTTGGCTTCTTGCTCATGCTGAACTCCCATACGGGGTTGAATCCCCGCGCACGTCGCGCGGGGGAAGCGCCGCGGCCCCGGTGTCCCGGGACGGGGCGAGATCGGCGTGGGGGTCAGCAGCCCGCGACGCGCTCGATCTCGGTCAGCACCTCGTGGATCATGCTGTTGGTGCCCGCCACCTGCCCCTTGCGGTCGCGGCCGAGGATCAACCCCGCCGCGATCAGCGCCTTGGCGTAGCGGGACTCCCGGTCCTCGTACCGGCCGACCTGGAAGAGCAGCCGCCCGCTGGCGGTGACATCCGCGCCCTGGTCGGTGTGGGTGACGGTGACGTTTTCCTCAACCCCGTCGATCTCGATCTGCCTGATAAACATGGCGTTTCTCCTGTGTGGCGTGGCGGTTGGTCACTTGCGGAAGATGCGTTCGGCCTCAACTCCGGCCCGGTAGCCCGCGTCAAACCCGATGTCGGCCCCGGCCTTCAGCCCGATCTCGAAGGCCATGTCGATCACGTCCCGCAGGCTGGCGACGCTGATGTCGTGGAAGTCGAGGGCGTCGCGGCCGCGGGTGGCGAGGGTCTCCAGCCCCAGGCGCTTACGGGCGGCCTCGGTGGCGGCGGCGAGGGCGGCTTTGGCTTTTCGGTTGGCGCTGGCGGTGGACTTCCTGGTAGGCACGTGCGTCGTCTCCTTGGCGAGCGGGCCCCTTGCCCGCGCTGGTCACATGAGGGCATGACACCCCCGGCATTGCAAGGCGTCGCGGCGAGGAATCCCCCTGAAAACCAGCCTTCTGCGCATGTGGGCGAGTGCCCACAACCGCGGGTTCTCCACCCTAACACATCGACTGATTTCAATGGATATCCGCCGGCCCAAGGCGTTGGCCTTGGCGGCGAGGAGGTCGAGTCATGCGTGTCAACGGCGTGCCCCGGGCGCTGAAGCCCACCCAGGAGCGGGCGATCGTCGCGCTGCTGGCCGAGCCGTCGGTCGCGGCGGCGGCCCGCGCGGCCAACGTGGGCCTGCGCACGCTCCACCAGTGGCTGCGCGACCGGGAGTTCGTGCGGGAGTACCGCGAGGCCAGGCGTGAAGCCTTCAGCCACGCGATCAGCATGACCCAGCGCTACGCCCCGATGGCGGTGAACACACTCGCTAAGGTGATGGCCGACCCGCAGGCCCCTTTCACCGCGAAGGTGGCAGCGGCCGCGGCGCCGCTGAAGTTCGGGCGGGAGTCGATCGAGCTGGACGAACTGGTCGAGCGCGTCGAGAACCTCGAAGGCGGGCCTCCCCCGGCGCTTCCGCTGCCCCCGACTCCGGGCGAGCCGACGCCGGAGGGGGATGGGCGCGGCGATGAAGACGCAACCGACGCCCCGCCCGAGGACGGCGCTCAGGAGGCCGCGTGAACGTCCGCTCGGCCATCGCCAGGCTGGAGAAGCGCCGGGACCACCCGGGTCAGTGCCCGGAGTGCCGGGGGCTTGGGTGCTGTGCCGTCTGTATAGATGGTGAGGCCCCCGTGGGGTGCCCCCGGTGCGGCCTACTCGCCGCCGTGAAGCGGATCATTCTGGCTGAGGAACCGGCGAAGCCGCCTTGATCCCATGACGCGGCCGGAGGTACTCAAGGAGCTACGAGTTGCAGGGTGAACGTAGCCCGGCGCTCGAAGATGCCAGGAGTACCCCGAGGCGCCCATGAAGACCCGCGAGTCCGACGAGAGCACGCCAGAACGCACCCGCCCCCGAGCGTCACCGTCACCGAAACCCCGCCCATCCGACCCCGCCCGACCGAGACGCCGCTTGCCGCCCGAGATCCTCAGCCATGACGAGGTGGACCGCCTGCTCGCCGCGTGCGCGGGGAACTCCCCCACCGCTCTCCGCAACCGGGCCCTCATCGCGTTGATGTACCGGGCAGGGCTGCGGATCAGCGAGGCGCTGCAGGTCCGGCCCAAAGACGCCGACCTGGATGGCGGCGTGGTCCGGGTGCTCTTCGGCAAGGGTGGCCGGTACCGCGCCGTGGGGATCGACCCTGCCGGTGCAGACGTGATCCGAGCGTGGGCCACGCGCCGGGCGGGACTCGGGATCCCGGCCAGCGCTCCGCTGCTCTGCACGCTCCGCGGCACCGCCGTCACGGACGCCTACGTCCGGCGGCTGCTCCCCAAGCTGGCGGCCCGCGCTGGCATCCTGAAGCGCGTCCACGCCCACGGGCTGCGGCATACCCACGCCGCCCAACTCCGATCCGAGGGCGTGGACATCGGCCTGATCTCCAAGCAGCTCGGCCACGCCAGCATCACCACCACCGCCCGCTACCTGGACCACATTCAACCCACAGCCGTCATCGACGCCATGCGGCGGAGGACCTGGGCATGAGACTCGCCAGCCGGATCCAGAAGCTTGAACGCCGGGCGCTCCCCGAGGGCCCCACCATCTGCCCCACCTGCGAACTGCCGATCGGGAGCGATGACATCCCGCCCGAGCGGATCACGCTGTGCTTCCCCGGGGGCCAGGAACCCGGCGGGCCCGGGGAGGAGGAGGACCCCTCGAAGGACTTCTGCCCCGAGTGCGGGCGGCGGGTGGTGTTCAGGATTGAGTTCGATTCTGCTGGGTAGTCGGAGGTCGGAGGTGAAACGGAGCCCGCGATGAATCTTAACCGGCGCGTTGGACGACCGGAACAAGCGGATGTGAAGCGGCGCGGATCGGTTATGTGTGCGGCGTGCGGGTTCGCGGTGCATCCTGAGGAGACGCCGACAGCGCTGGTGAGCCGGGTGGTGCCGATGCCCTCCGTGATCGGGGATGCGCTGCCGGAGTTCAACCCCGCAGATGACCTCTGCGGATGTTGCGCGCGGCGGCTGGTGTATCGGATACCCAAGCCTAGGGTGGTGTGCAGGGCGAGCTGAGTCAGCCCCCCTGTGGGGGCGTGGGCTCTGGCGTAAGGGACCGCACAAACCTCACGAGCCAAGAGGCGGCCTCGTGGAAGCCGCCCGCCCGCTTCTCGGTGGTGACTTCGTAGAGGTGGGGGACGCGTGTTCCGGACGTTGTGCAGTCGGTGTACATCCAGAACCGGTCACGCTCGTTGGGCGTCAAGACGGCCCGCTCCCCGTCGCGCGGGCCGCCGACGAAGATGCCCCAGCGAGTTGCGGTGCGGCGGACAATGCGGTAGGAGCATTATCTTACGGGTATGAGCGACGCAGCAGCCCGGCCCGAATCTGTCCTAGAAGCCATCCTTCGATGGTCCAACACTCGGCCGCTTTGGCTTCGAGACGCACTACGCCGCGTCGTGCAGCAGCCTGCAATCACCGACAAGGACATCGAGGAGCTCAAGAGCATCTGTCTCGCCGAGCACGGCACGGACCTCGCATTCGCGAAGGCAACGGCGAAGACTTTGATTGCGGCCGACCTTCCGTCCTCGCCGACGGCGGCGAACTCCGTGAGCCTGGTGTCCATTTCTGCCGTCGAGTCGGCGAACCAGCTCGCACCAGGTCAGACACTCACCATCGCACCAGCGGGATTGACGGTGGTTTACGGCGACAGTGGAGCGGGCAAGTCCGGGTATTCAAGAATCCTCAAGCGGTCGTGCAGAGCGAGAAACCGCGGGGACCAAATCGAGCCCGACATCTTCGCAACGACGCCGAAGCGAGGGGCGAAGGCTCGCATTGACTATCAGACCGGTGCCACGCCGAAGAGCGTGGCTTGGTCCGACGGCCCGAACCCCATGGTTCCTGAGCTCTCGGCCATCAGCGTATTTGACTCGGAATGTGCAGCCATCCACGTCGAAGAGAAGAATGACGTGGCCTTCCGACCGCACGGCCTCGATGTACCCGAGCGGCTTGCGTCTACTTGCCAGCGTCTCAAGACTTCGCTTGAAGCAGACGGGAAGGCGGCAGCCGCGGAGCGTGACGCCGTATTTCACCTGCCAACCTGGACCGCCACCACGTCCGTCGGCAAGATTCTGTCCAGTCTCCGACACGACACGAACTTCGCGAGCTTGGAGAAGCTCGCGGTCATGAGTGACGCGGAGAAGAAGCGGCTCAAAGACCTACGCGAGGACCTCTCGAAGGACCCCGCGGCCGCCGCTAAGGAGATTCGTCTCCGCATTGGTCGCCTCAAGGCGGTCGCCACCTACCTCGAAACTGTCGAGGCACAGACCTCAGATACCAAGCTCAGCGAACTGTCCCGGCTCGTCGCGGAATCACGAACAACACGAGATGCGGCCAGGGTGGCCGCAGAATCCCTCTTTGCTGGAAGCCTGCTCACGGGCATCGGGAGTGAAACCTGGAGAGAACTTTGGGAGTCGGCCCGCCGCTACTCCGAGAGCACGGCGTATCCAAAACAGGCGTATCCGGTGACGGCGAAGGACGCCCTCTGTGTGCTTTGCCATCAGCCGATTGGTGCCGAGGCAGCAGACCATCTTCACAAGCTCGAAGATTTCGTCAGAGCAGACACGGAGAAGCTCGCGAAGGAGGCTCAGTCGAAGGCCAAGACCGCGTGGGAAGCCCTCAAGAGAGCAGAGGTGTGCACGGGTCCGTGTCGCGAAGGACTGAAAGAGCTCAAGCACCATGAGCCTGGTATCGCGGCAGACGTGCGACGCTTCGTCATCGTCGCTGGGCTGAGAAAGCGACACGTGCTCAGGGCCATCGACGCAAAGCAGCACCCTTCGCCTCCTGCGGCTAGCACGTCCCCGCTGAAAGAGCTTCGCGAGTTCATCCAGCGAGAATCCGACAGAGCGACAGCGTTGGAAAAGGCCGCGGTCGATGCGGCTCGCACAAAGCTCAAGAGCGAGTGTGCCGAGCTTCACGACCGGGAGCTCCTGGGGCCGTTGCTGCCGAAGGTGAAGGCGGAGATTGAACGGCTGCAGCGTGTGAACACCCTCGACAAGTGCCTCGCCGCCGCCAATACAAAGCCCATCACAGAGCTCGGAAACGGCCTTGCCGAACAGGTGCTCACTCCGCAGCTTCGCGACCGCTTCGCCGAGGAGCTCATCGGTCTCGCCGGGAGCAAGGTCAGAGCGGAGCTCACGTACGCGGGAGGCAAAGCGGGCACTCCGCAGTACCAGGTGCGGCTAATCGCTCGGCCGTCGGCTGATGTCGCCGACGTTCTCAGCGAGGGGGAATCGAAGTGTGTAGCGCTGGCAGGCTTCATGACCGAGCTTGCAACCGCTGACCATCGTTCCGCCATCATCTTTGATGACCCAGTGTCTTCGCTCGACCACAAGTGGCGACAGAAGGTGGCGAAGAGGCTTGCTAAAGAGGGACGCACTCGTCAGGTGGTAGTGCTGACGCACGACATCGTTTTCGTGCACGACCTCCACGACCACGCGAAGACGGAGTCGGTTTCCTGTGAACTCCGCAACCTCCGTCGCGATTCAACTGGCACCGGAGTTGTCGGCGACGGGTTGCCGTGGCTAGGCATGAAAGTTGAGGCCCGCCTGGACGACCTTGGCAAGCGAGCTCGAGCCGCTCGCACGCTGTTCGACGGTGGTGACGAAGAGGCATACAACCGCGAGGTTGAAGGCATCTACAGCGACCTCAGGGCGACGTGGGAGCGAGCTCTCGAAGACGTGGCCTTTCAGAGAACGGTGCTCCGCCACCGCGACTACATCAACTCAGAGTACCTTCGCAAGGTGAGCGTGCTGACGCTCCAAGACTGCGAGGACTTTCGAAAGCACTTCCACAAGTGCTGCGACTTGACCAACTCGCACGACAGGTCTCCCGGCCGAAACCCCGAACACCCGGAGCCGACCGAGCTCCTCGCAGACATCAAAGCTCTGGAGGAGTGGGTGGGTAGTCTCCGCGACCGACAGAAGGCCATCTAGACCATCCACCCGTTTCGCGCTCGGCTGACTGGCCCGGACGGGAGCCCGATAGTCCGCCCACGCCAGCCATCTTCCTAACGGACTGCTCGGCTCGATCCGGCTGTGCTTGGCCAGCATCGCCGCCTTGGCCGCCCGGAGGTAGCGTTTCACGAGGCCGGACCGTTGCCAACGCTCGGCTTGGGAAATGAGGTTGTCAATCTCGCGCTCTTCGGCATCGGGCGAGGCGAAGAGGCACGGCCGTGAAGGGGATGGGCTTGAGGAGCCTGTCACGGCGGGCCCAGAAGCGTCGCGGGATGATGCATGAGATGCAGCCATACCGAAACAGTAACCTGTCCCAGGACTGAACTCAGTCGCTTTCGACGCGCTGCGCATCCAGGAGCCAGACATGACGACACGCCCGTCCGCCTGGTTAGAAACGCTTGCAAGGGTCCATGCGGAGATCCGCGACCACGCCTGGGACTACCGCCACGCCGGGATGTGGCTGGATTCGATGTACGGCGAAGAAGCCATCCGGACTCGTGCCGCAGGTCCCACGCCATCCTCGGCGCGGCGAGATCAGCTGTCATCGGACGTGGCGATCGGCGTTCCGGATGTGGGGCGTGATTGCCGAGTTGTCGGGCTGCGCAAGGCTGTGTGGGACCTGAGAAGGAAGGGCGAGGATTTCGACGAACGAAAGTCCGACTGGCCTGAGCTGGAAGCCCGACGGCTACTGCTCATCGTCGCGTTGGTCACCGACGAAGATGTGGGGATGTACGCCGCCCGCTTGACGAGGTTCGGTGGGCTAGATTGGCTGTGCACCGATGACGAGCAGGGCGGGCGCGTAACGGCCGAGGCCGACGACATTCTCTCCGGCGCGGGCAACTGGCCGGAACGGATCGAGGCAGCGCTGACAAGGGTGCGGCGTGAACAGCAGAAGGATCCGCAGACTCGGCTCTATGTCGCGCTTGGGGCGCTCAAGGTGGTTGGCGGCTACTCCGAGTTGTTCTTGACGTTGGCCGACAATCGGAAGCGGCTTTCAACGTTTCGGTCGGATGCACTCAATGCACTCGCAGAAGCCGCGAGACTTCGCGCGGTGGGGAAACTGAGGGCTCAGAAGCCGCGTCGAAAGGCAATGAAGGGGACGGGTATTCCGAGCGCGTTCGCGGGCATCGAGGAAATGAAGTCCGTATGTGAGGCCGCTGAGAAGCTGACGATGCCGCCCGAGCCGGAAACATCTCTCTATATCCTGCGAGGACTGTTGTGGGACGGCGAAGAGTGGGTGGCGCGGGCGCGGATGGCGATTGCAGAGAAAGGTGCGAGTGCTTTGGACACGGCCTTGAGCCCCGGCACGATGCGGACCTCCATTGACCTCGGCGAGACGCTAACGCAGATGCAGGCGGTATTGGACCGTCTGAGTGTCGGCATCGGAACACCAGACGCAGACATCCGACAGGACGCGGAACGCCTTGCGACACTGGGGGCGTGGTTCGGCAAGGCACGAGACCAACTCGGCAATGCGATGACACTGAACCCGGCCCAAGCCGCTCCTGGCGATGAACCAGAAGCTAGAACGGAACGGCTTGAGGCACCAGAACGATTCAGAGACGCGGCATGGATCCGGAAGGCGACCGACAACGGTCTAGATGCTGACCTCCTAACGAAGATGCGGAAACGCGGCAAGCTCAAGCGTTCGAGAAGCTCCGGGGGCCGGTGGCTCTATGACGTTGACGAAGTGGCGCAGATGCAACCCACGTATGCCTCGCTGCTGCTGGACGCGTTAAGCGATGGTGCCGACTTCAGGCAGCCCCGAAAGGCGGAACTCGGGCGTCGGACGAGGCTGGACAAAGCCGGACAAGGCCTGACAAAGCCGGACAAATGACGAGCTCGCACTCGTGGGCAGAGGTCGCCGCGACAAAATATAAGCGGCATGACCACACGCACTACTCATCTTTACGTGTCAAGCCGCGAGATCGCTCGCCGTCTCGACGTCACCCCAAGCACCGTTTCAAAGTGGGCTCGCAGTGGCCGGATACCCAGTATTCGGATGTCCGCACGCTGCATTCGATTTGATGTGGCCGCTGTGCTAGCGGCGATCGCCGCAGCCGCTCGCACGGCCAAGACATCTGCCGCGTACTCCACGCGTCGCGGGGGAGGGCATACATGAGCAACCTCCCTGATACTCGCGACGTGCAGTCATTCATTCAGACCCTCTTCCTCCCCGACGACATCGTCGAGCTGCGCTCGATCTGGCCTATCAAGGGTGTAAAGAGTGTCCGCCAGGACTGGTGTCGGGCGGAGGAGGTTTGGGGGTCGCACAAGCTCACGCTGCTGGCGGGATTCAACGCCGAGGGCTTCGGGATCTACCTTGGCGTGAACCCTCGTCGCACCTATGGCGGTGGCAAGGACGCCGACGTGCTGCTCGCCCGCGCGCTGTTCGTCGATTTCGACGGGGGCTGCACCGTCGCGGCGGCGCTGGCGAAGATCGGGGCAGCGGGTCTGCCGGAACCGACGATCGTCCTGGAGAGCGGCCACGGTGTCCATGTCTACTGGAAACTGGACCGTCCGATTCAGGACATGAAGCTCTTCCGGGAGCACCAGCGCGGCTTGATTCAGCTGCTAGGCAGCGATCCAGCGATTCATGACCCGCCTCGCGTCATGCGATTACCCGGCTTCATGAATACGAAGGAACCGGCAGCGCCGACCAAGTTGGTCTCCTGCGTGCCGGATCGTGTTTACGCGATTGATCGGTTCCCGATGCCCCCCGAACCGGCTCTTCCAGCGATAGCCGTGCCAACCGGCGTTTCGTCCAAGTACGGACAGCGTGCCCTTGAGTCGGAACTCGCAAAGGTCATGGCCGCTCGGGAAGGAGAGAGGAACACGACCCTGCTGAAGGCTGCGTTCCGCATGGGGCGACTCATGCCGCTGGGGCATCTACAAGAGGCTCCGGCTAGCGACGCCCTGATTCGCGCCGGAGTCGCCGTCGGCCTTCCCGAGGCAGAAGCACGCGACGTGGTCGCTCGCGGCTTGGCGAATGGCGCGAACTGCCCTCGTGACGTGCAGCCACCGAGGGGAAGTGACCTTCGCACGAAGGCGTCACTGGCAGGTCCCGCGGGCAATGGATACCCGGGCGCGCCGGAGGAGGTTTTGGGGACGGTGACGGTCCCGGACTACTCACCATTCCCCGTGGCGGCGCTGCCGGCGTCGCTGCGGCGGTACAGCACCCAGACGGCGCGGGGCATGGACGCTGACCCGGTGCTGATCGTTGCTCCGGCCCTGTCCGTGCTGGCGGCTGCCATCGGCACCTCGGCGCGCATCGTGGTGAATGGTCGTTGGATTGAGTACGCGTGCCTGTGGACAGGCGTCGTCGCGTTGCCGGGATCGCTCAAGACGCAGACCCAGGAGGCGGCCCTTGTTCCCGTAAATGAGGCCCAGCGCGGGGCAGACATTGAGTTCGGGCTGGAACTGCAGGAGTACAAGAAGGAGAAGGAGGCCTTTGACCTGGCCAAGAAAGCCGCGAAGCCCGGCAAAGTCGCCCCGTCGATCCCGGAACCAGAGCGCCCGCATCGCACCCAGTACGTAACGCAGGACGCGACCGCCGAAGCCATGGTCGTGATCCTGAGTCATAATCCCCGCGGCGTCCTCAACGCCTGGGACGAACTGGGCGGGTTCTTTGGCGGGTTCGGACGTTACTCGGCGGGCAGCAACGCTGGCGAGTCGAGTTCGGCCTTCTACAAGTCGGCGTACTCGGGGCGATCTCATACGGAGAACCGAAAGGGCCCGGACGGCAAGGGTACATACGTGCGTCTCGAATGTCCCCTGGTGAGCGTGACCGGCGGCGTCCAGCCCGAGGCGCTCAAGCGGATTCTGCGTCGTCAATACATCGAAGACGGGCTGGCGTCCCGGTTCCTGTGGGTCTATCCCCCTGATCGGCCCGGCGGCTGGGTCGACGTGCAGGATGAGGACGATTCCCACGCCCGCGACTACGCCAAGGTATACGGTCGCCTTCTGGGGATCCCGCTTGGGGTCGATCCCACGACCGGCGCTCCTCGCCCTGTGCGAATCGTTCTGACGGTCGAGGCTCGGGTCGTTGCCAAGGAATGGGTCACTCTCACTCAGGCCAAGGTCTCGGGAGCCACTGATCCAGCGATCCGGGCGGCGTGGGCGAAGCTCAAAGGCAGCGCCTTCCGCATCGCCCTGGTCCTGCACCTTGTGGAGTGGGCCGAGCGGGGCGTCAAAGAGTTTCCGCCCGTCAGCGAAGACACCATGCGTAGGGCGGTCGAGATCGCCGAGTGGTTCGGGCGCGAGGGTGAGCGTGTATACGGCATGCTCGGAGAATCGGACGCCGACCAGCAACTGCGTGAGTTGCTGGCGTGGGCTCGCAAGCGCCCGGCTGGCGTTACCGCTAGGGACGTATCCAAGGGGATTCGGGCCTACCGCGACAACCCCGACCTAGCCAGGACCATGCTGAACAAGCTGGTTGAGGAAGGCTTCGGCGAGTGGGAGCCGGGCGACAAAGGAGGCCGCCCCACCGAGCGATTCATTCCGTCACCAACTGTCACCGTCACCGAAAGTCCTGATGACGTTGAGGAGGGGGGTTTCGGTGACGGTGACACTCCGGACCCACCCCCGCAGACCGGCCAAGCCGAGCCGGAGGTGCGGCCGTGACCGCGAACAGCTCAGATCCAGCATCTTCTGCTGTTCAGCCACTCCTCACCTACGCCCAGGTCGGCGAAGCGCTCAACGTCACGCCCAGGACGGTTCAGACGTTGGTGAAGAACGGCAAGCTGCCCACTGTGCGGTTCGGCCAGACCGTCCGCATCGACCCGGCCGACCTGCGCCGGTTCATCGAGAGCTCCAAGCGTGTGGCGGAGGGCGGCGCGGCGTAGGCCAGTGGCCTCCGGCCTGCGCCCCGATCGCAAACACCCGCCTGAATCCCGCTCAACCTCGGCCCGAATCCCCCGAGCCGCCTTGACCCTCTACACCCTCGCGCCTCACTGGTGAAAGGAGTCGCCACTATGGCCAGCCTCACCATCCGACCAAATGGCAGCAAGTTCATCACCTTCATCGACGGCACCCGGAAGCCCCGGCACATCACGCTCGGGCAGGTCGCCAAGCGGTACGCCGAGGGCGTCAAGGTCCGCGTCGAGGACCTGGTCAGCGCCTCCATCCACGGCCACCCGCCCACCGACGACACCGCGCGCTGGTTGGCTTCGTTGGAACCTCGGATGTACGACAAGCTCGTCACCGTCGGGCTCGCGCCCGAGCGCGGACGGGCCACCATCGGGGCGGTGGTGGAGGGGTACATCGCCGAGCGTGAGGGCGAGCTCAAGCCCGCGAGCATCCGCAAGCTTCGGCAGACGCAGGCCAAGCTCAAGGAGAGCTTCGACGACGACACCCCGGTGACCAAGATCACGGCCGCGGACGCGGCTGCCTGGCGGCGGTCGCTGAAGGACCAGGGGCTCTCCGAAGCTGCCATCCGCACCCACTCCGGCAATGCCAAGACCATGATCGCGGCCGCCGTGCGCCGCAAGACCATCCCGGAGAACCCGTTCGAGGACTTGAAGTCCGGGCCAACGCCCAGCAAGTACAGCCGGTACATCACGCCCGAAGAGATCGACAAGGTCATCGACGCCTGTCCCGACTCGGAATGGCGGCTGCTGTTCGGCTTGGCTCGCTACGCCGGGCTGCGGATCCCCAGCGAGTCGCAGGCGCTGACATGGGCCGACGTGGATTTCGCCAGGGGGCGTCTGACGGTTCGCAGTCCGAAGACAGAGCGGTGGGAGGGGCACGAGCAGCGGGTGGTGCCCATCACCCCGAAGCTGATGGCGCTGCTGCGGGAGCGCTTCGAGGCCATGCCCGTGGGGGAAGCGCCGCTGGTGGCGATCGGGGGCAAGGGGGCGGTGATCCGCCGCGTGCGGGCGATCTGGAAGAAGGCGGGCGTCGAGCCGTGGGAACGGCTCTGGCAGACGCTGCGGTCGTCGTGCGAGAAGGAGTGGGCAATGACGCATCCACAGTTCGCGGTGAGCAAGTGGATCGGCCACAGCATCACCGTCAGCGGCAAGCACTACGCCAACGCGGTCCCGGACGAGCTGTTCGATCGGGTGGCGAACGTGACGCCCGCGAACAAGTCGGATGCCCGCCCGGCCAGCGCGCAGCGAAATGCGCAGTAGAAGGCGGCGGAAAGCGGCGGAAAGCTACGGAAATGGCGGATGAGCGCGCGTGCGGAGATGCGCCGAAAGCGTCGGAGTTCTCCGCGGCTTTCCGCGGTTTTCCGTCGTCTTCCGCTCAAAACGAAAATGGAGCCGGGGGGAATCGAACCCCCGTCCCGAGGCAGTCAGCAGGACGCTTCTACGCGTGTATCTGACGATTTGTTGTCGGATCCGGGAGCTGCCGTCAGCAGCATCTCTCGGAGCCCAGCCCGCGGAGTTTTCTCATCGGTGCGCCCGAAGGCGTCGCGCACCAACCAGCCCGATGTCTTCCGACGGCGCCCTATCGGGCGTCGGTCGCCGTCGGCACAGCCTGTATTAGGCCGCGAGAGCGTAGGGACGCTCAGCAATCATTTTTTTGTGTGCTTTTTACGAAGCCAGCACACCCTTCGACGCGCCACGTCAAGCCTTCCCTGTCCGGTCGAATCCAGTTCGGCCCCCATTTGTCAAAGAACGCGGAACTCTATGCGCGCCGGCTGCGCCGCGGATTCGGGCTCGCCCGCGCACCACCGCACCCGCTCGGACGCTCCCGCGCAGCGTGTCCTGGGCCTCACGCGACCGCATGCACGCACACCGATCCGCGTGCCGCACGCTTCGATGCTGCGCCCCAGCAGTTCACGTTGCACCGCCCCGAGCCCAAGGATCCGACGTCAAGCCGCGGCCGCAGGACGGGCGAGATCCCGATCCGTGCCGTTCTGATGAATGCCCTCAAGCCCCTGCCGCGGCATCCTCTCTCACGAGTTTCTCGCTTGGAACGCCCCCGCCCCCCCGAGGCAGCAGACATCCCGCACACGAGCCAAACTTACATACAAGTTCATGGCCAAAGAGCGAAATCGATCGATCTCTCTTCCTCGCGCTGGTATGTTGATCTTCCCTCCACGCCGCGTTCTGCGGGGTGTTCCGGGTTCTCGGCCCGGGCGCGTCGGTTCACCCGACGCTTGTTGATGATGTCGGAGGATGCATGGCTTTTGCTCGCAACGGACTGAACCACCGGCACGTGATCGCTCCGCGCACGCTTTTCGTGGGTGGAGTGCTGGCAGCCTCCCTCTTCTCGGGTCTCGCGCAGGCTCAGGACAACTGCGGCGAGCAGTGGCTCGCGCTCGGATCGCTGCCGGGCACGGATGGAATCGTCGCCGCGTTGACCATGTGGGATCCCGATGGGTCCGGTCCGAAGCCCCCGCAGCTCATCATCGCCGGTGAGTTTGTGAGGGCGGGTGATGTTCTCGCGTCGAACATCGTTGCCTATGACCTGAGCTCCGGACGATTTGCCGCATTGGGCTCGGGTGTGGACGGCCCCGTGAACGCGCTAGCGATCCTGCCCTCGGGCGAGCTTGCCATCGGCGGCGCATTCAAGACCGCCGGCGGAGTCCCCGCGAGTCTGGTTGCGCGCTGGAATGGCTCCACATGGGCGCCCATCGGGGCCGGAATCGGGTCGACAAGTGCAGCCACGGTCTACGCGTTGGCGGTCCTGCCGAGCGGCGATCTTGTTGCCGGCGGTGCGTTCGGGTCCTCAACCGGAACCCCGTTGCGCAACATCGCGCGGTGGGATGGCTCGTCCTGGGACTCCATGAACGGCGGACTCAACGTCGGTGGCCGGGTGTTCGCGATGACGTTGGCCTCGAACGGCGATCTGATCGTTGCGGGGTACTTCGGTACTGCTGGCGGCGTGAACGCCAACAGCATCGCCCGCTGGAACGGATCTGCCTGGTTCCCCATCGGCATCGGGCTTGGCCCGCAGCGTCCGTACATCAGTGCAGTGGCCACGCTCGCCAGCGGCGATCTTCTGGCGTCCGGGAGCTTCACGACCATCAACAACGCGGCGGGTCAGAACTTCGCGCGCTGGAATGGCTCGTCGTGGTCCGCGATCACGCCGACTCCCAACTCGACCGCCTTTGCGTTCAAGCGCTTGTCTGACGGCTCTCTGCTCGTCGGGGGCGATCTCACCAAAGTTGGCGCTACGGATGTGCCCCACATCGCCAGGTGGGATGGCGTGAACTGGTCGCCGGTTGGCGCCCTGAGTGATATCGTCTCCGCTCTTGAAGTCTTGCCCAATGGAGACTTCGTCGCTGGTGGCTGGTTTACGTTCGCCGACAATCAGCCCGCGAGTCACGTCGCCCGCTGGGACGGCAAGAAATGGAATGCGCTGGGATCCGGCGTGGCCCTCTCATCTCGTCTGCTCGCGGTTCTCCCGAACGATGAACTCGTCGCAAATACCAGCAGGCAGGCCGGTGCGGCTGCCTCAGTCCCTTCGGCTCTTGCCGAACGATTCAATGGCTCGTCCTGGTCGCCCTTCGCGCCCGAGCTGAAGAACATCGCGTTTGTGACCTTCCTGACCGATGGCTCGATGGTCGTCTCGGGTGAGCGTCGCACGACCGGGGAGCGCGTGATTGTCCGGTGGACCGGTGCATCCTGGGAAACGCTGGGCGTGCTTGATCTCCCAGCGACCCAGCTCATCGCGACGCCGGGCGGAGGCTTGATTGCCGCAGGCGAGTTCACATCCGTGGGCGGTGTCGCCGCCAATCGCATCGCCCGCTGGGACGGCGCGCAATGGTCCCCGCTGGGTGCAGGGCTGAACAACACCGTGTCCACCGCCGTTCGACTCTCGAATGGAGACATCGTCGTCGCCGGCAGTTTCTCCGTCGCCGGAGGTTCACGCGCCAATCGCGTGGCGCGGTGGGATGGCGCACAGTGGTCGCCCCTTGGCGCTGGCCTGAATGGTTTGCCCGCTTCGCTCGCGGTTCTGCCCGGCGGGAGTCTGGTCGCCACCGGGAACTTCACCGCCAGCGGCGCGACGCCCGTCGCGTACATCGCCCGCTGGGACGGCGTGCAGTGGTCCTCGCTCGGAACGGGCCTGAATCAATCCGGCAACGCGCTGGCCGTGCTTCCCAATGGCGACCTGGTCGTCGGTGGTTCCTTCACCACCGCGGGCGGCGTGCCCGCCAATCGCCTGGCCCGCTGGAACGGCTCCTCGTGGTCCGCCTTCGGCAGCGGGATGAACGGCTCCGTCTACGCGCTGGCTCTGCGTTCCACCGGAGAACTCGTCGCGACTGGAAACTTCACCATCGCCGACGGCAAGCCCGTCGCGTACATCGCCCGCCTCGCGTCCACCGGCACGCCCACCATCTCCGTGCCGCCCGCCCCCACGATCACGACCGCCGGAGGCACCCTCACGCTCTCGGCCACGCCAACCAATGGCTACGCCGACGTCTCCGCCCAGTGGTTCTGAGGCCAGACACCCATCGTCGACGGCCCGGGGGGCGCATCGGCCGGCGGCGGAACCGTCTTCGACGCTCAGGCCGCACTCGTTTCTCCCACCGACAACTCCGTCGCCACGCTCCGCATCGAACAGGTCCAGCCCTCGGACGCGGGGCTCTACAGCGTTCGCTTCGCAAACTCCTGCGGCGAGGTGACGTCCGTCCCGGTGCAGGTCAACGTCCGCCTCTGCGCCGCGGATGTCGACGCCAACGGTGAAGTCGACTCCGCCGACTTCTTCGAGTTCCTGTCGTGCTGGAACCTCTCCGGCTCCTGCGCCGACCTCGATGAGTCAGGCCAGGTCGATCTGGGCGACTTCTTCCTCTTCTTCGATCAGTTTGACCAGGGCTGCTGAACGCGCGCCTGAAGAATCGAGCTCTTGTCCGAACGGCATCGGCCAGCGCTGCGGGCGATGCGAGCAGTGGGGGAGCGCTTGAGTTCTTGCGCGTGCGCTCACGCGTCCGGCGCTGGGAAGAGCTCGAAGCGACGGCTCAGCGTCGTCGAGATCGGCGGATACGTCATCTCGAACCGCGAGCCCACGAAGTCGTCGATCTTCTGCCCCACCCGCGCCGTCACGTCGTTCACCATACGCGGATACCACGGAATGTGCGGGCACACCACGCCCGAAACACCGGGCGGCAGCAGCGTGGGGCTCTCCGTGATCGGCAGCGACTGCCGCGCAAACTCGCTCTCGATGTTCTGATGCGGGAAGTTCAGCCTGTCCAGCAGCTGCGCCGGCGGCGCGGTGTTGATCCCCAGGTCCTTGTGCAGGTACATGTCGAAGATCACGCGCTCCACGGGGATCGTGAGCAGCACCATGAACCCCGCGGTGTCAGGCACCGGGGAATAGCGCGGATAGAGCCCGTGCATCCGGGTTCCGAACACGCACGTCGAGAGCCCCTCATTGCCCACCGGGCCCGGCGCAAGCTCGAAGCGGTTGTAATCCCCCGAGGGCACAATGCGGATGTCGAGGGAGGAAGGGCTGCAATACGTCCGCAGAAGCCGCAGCTGGTTGTTCTCCGGCGTGGAGTTGTCCAGGGGCTCCTTGCTGAACGTCGTCACTTCGCCCGTTGACTTGTGCACCGCCTCGTGGCTCAGCGTGATCGCGTCCGGCCGCAGACGGCGGAATCCCACGAATCCGTTGACGTGCCCGATGTCGAGCATCGTCGGATCGCGCGGGCTCGGGAAGACGAAGACCGACACGAAACGAGTCTGGGCTTGCACGCCCCACACGCCGCAGGCGCCCTCGAAGAGCGAACGCCGGGCCTTCTCACGCTCCGCCGACGCCGCCGCGTCCCCGCGGTTGGCCATCAGCATCGCCAGTGTCTTGCGATCGCCCGAGCAGGAAGCCAGCGCATCCTCGAAGCGTGACAGCGCCGTGATCGCGGTCTCGATGGCGCTCTCCGGCGCGCCGCGCAGGCGGCAGGCCTCAAAGAACTTGGCCATGCTCTGCGAGCCAGGCACATCGCTGACCACCAGCGTCGGATTGGACTCGCGCACGACGCGCGTCAGTCGCCAGGTCAGGCCGCGGTTGAGCCCGAGCTCGCGCGCAGACTCGCGCGTCTTGGTCGGGTCCAGCCCGGCCAGGGCGAACAGGCTGGCGATCTCGGCCCGGGCCAGATGAAAGGAAGAGATCAGGTCCTCGAGCTTGCCGCCGCGATCCTCGCCGGTCGGTTTTTGTTCAGAGATGATGTGGTGAGCCTGGGTCATTTGGGGGTCGTCCATGAGCCCCTGAGGGGGGTCTCGGTGCTCTGGAGCATACGAAGTCGCTGGCTGTCCCGCAAGGATGACCAGAAAAATGTCAAAAATGACACTTGACAGGACGGCTGGTGTCGATAAATTGACCCCAGATGACCGCTGCGGTCCGGAACTAGGAGCCGGAGTCGCGGCAGAAACCGGCGGATTTCGGGGTGTCCCGAAGCTGCCGGAGCCGGAAACTGGGCTTTGACCGACTGTGGTGGCCGGTTTCTGGAAACGGACCAATAGGAAGGAGAGGACCATGGGACTTCGGAACGTGATGATGCTGGCGGTGGTGGGTGTGGCGGCGGGCGCGGCGCAGGCCGATGTCCTGTGGGACCAGTCCGCGATCGACCTGAACGCCCCGCTGAGCTTTGCCAACGCCGTCCGCACCGCGGGCTTCGGCCAGCGCGAGGCCTACGGCATGAGCGACATCCATGTCGGCGCCGGCGGCTGGACCATCCAGAGCATCTCGGTCTACATGTCCACCTTCGCCTTCAGCACCCCGACCACCGCGACGCTCAACGTCTTCGCCAAGACCAGCTCGCTCCCGACCGCTGCGAACAATCCGCGTTCCACCGCTCTGGGCGGCTCGGGCACCACGGTCGCGGTCTCTGTGCTCCAGTTTGAGATCAACGGGAACAGCGGTCAGTTCGCCAACGAAGTGATCGCGTCGGGCCTCAATCTCAACCTCGCTGAGGGTGATTACTGGATCGGCCTGACCCCGCGCTACGTCGGCTCCGACGCCGACAACCAGTGGCCGGCCCTCTCCCAGTGGGGCTCCAGCCAGGCTGTCCGTTTCGCGACCCCGCTTGATCCGTCCTGGACGGACAACGCGGCCGCCTTCGGCGCTGGCCCCACCGACGGCGCGATCAAGATCCAGGGCGTCGCGGTCCCCGCGCCGGCCTCCCTGTCGCTCGTCGGTCTCGGCGCTCTGGCCGCCGGCCGTCGTCGTCGTTGAACACTTGTCTCTCCCGCTCCCGTCGCGGACACGCGGCGGGCAGCGCTTTCGGATCCGTACACACGCCCTTCCGATGGCAACGGGCTCGCTCGCGTCGTGGGTGGCGTGACGGGTGAAGTCCCGAGAACGCACAAGTATTTGGAAACGGCCCCAACGGGCCAGATGGAGATCGGCGATGAAGCTCTCTGGAGTCGGTGCGCTGGCGATGGTCGCGGGCTTTGCTTCCCAGGCTCTGGCGGTTCCCCCGCAGTTCGTGCTCACAGGCCAGCTCGGCTCGGGCATCACCGCCGATGGACAGAGCGTCGTCGGCTCCAACTTCGACCTCGCCGCGGGCGTCTACTACATCAAGGTCTTCACCCCCGGCGTCGGCACCCTCAACACCTACGCCGTGCGCGACAATGACGCCTTGGCCATCTCCAACGACGGCGGCGTCATCGCCTACGGCGCCTACGACCTCGAGAACGTCGCCGGCCTGGGCACCGACATCCTCACGCCTCACTCCTGGACCGACGCCAACGGCGCCGTCAACCACGGCCTGGCCCCCTTCAGCTTCAACTGCGACGCCTTCGCAGCCTCCATGAACGGTCTCTCCGGCAATGGCCGTTATATGGTCGGCGGCACCTACACCCAGCAGCTCTGCGGTCCCTACCGCCCGTTCCGCTTCGATCGTCAGACCAACTCCTGGGAGATCATCACGCCCCGCCCCGGCTCCCGCTCCGCCAACGCCTGGTCCGCCAGCAACGACGGTTCGGTCGTCTGCGGTCGCGATGAAGCCGATCCCAACGACGTTCAGGTCACCCGCGTCGCGGCGGTCTGGATCAAGAACGGCGCCACCTGGAACCAGACCATCCTCGATCCCCGCGGCGGCGAGGCGGTCGCGGTCAGCGGCGACGGCAACACCGTCATCGGCACCATGCACGAAGAGACCTTCTATGAGGTCTTCGGCGTCTTCGACACCTGCCCCGTCCGCTGGACCCGCTCGGGCAACACCTGGACGCCCCACATGCTCGGCGGCAACTTCACCCTCACCCCCGCCGCGTGCAGCTTCGATGGCTCCACCATCGTCGGCAACGGCGGCGATGATGGCTCGGGCTTCATCTGGCGCGCCGATCTCAACGGCGGCGTCCCCATGGGCATGATGGACTACACCATCGCCAACAACGGCAACCTCCCCGAGGACTTCGTCATCGGGTCCTACTTCGGCGCTCCGATCATCGATATCTCCGACGATGGCAACGCCGTCCTCGTTTCGCTCTGGAGCAACCGCAACCCCTGCCTCCCCTGGTTCCCCAGCGCGATCATGTACCTCAACGGCGCACCCTGCACCGCCGCCGAGTTCACCTCCACGCCCGTCTCTCACTACAACCCCGCCGGGCCCGCCTCCGAGCCCTTCGGCATGACCTTCAACTGCTTCATCACCGGGTCCATGGACCTGAACATCCAGTGGCAGAAGGAATCCGAGCCCGGTTCGGGCCAGTGGGACAACCTCGTCGATGACAACTGCGACGAGTTCCTCCCCGAGTACTTCAACTACCGCGGCACCAACACCATGCAGCTCCGCCTGGGCAGCCTCGACAACGTCTGGCCCGGCCGTTACCGCTGCGTGATCATCAACGACTGCGGCACGCAGACCAGCAATCCCTTCCGCGTCTCGACCTGCCTGGCCGATCTCACCTGCGACCAGGTCGTGGATCTGTCCGACTACTTCCAGTTCTTCAACGCCTTCGACCAGGGCACGTCCGAAGCCGATCTCACCGACAACGGCGAGGTCGATCTCGAGGACTTCTTCGCCTTCTTCAACGCGTTCGATCAGGGCTGCTGAAGCCTTCTCTCCGCGAGCAACCAGGAGCCTGTCATGGTGGTTGATGCCGGCGTAACCCCATTGCGGACTCGGGCTTCGCTCGAGACTCTCGCCCAAGTCGCGGCCGGCGCGGCGCAGCTCCCCAGGGTTCCGGTCTTTGACTGGGGGGATCGCGCCGCGTCGGCCCTGGGCCTTTGGGGCCCGGATTCTGCGACCGCGGTCGCGATCTTCGGGCCCGACGGCCGCATCATCCATGTCGGCACCTCCACCCGCGGTGCGCACGCGGACCTGCGCATCGCGCTCACCGAGCAGACCGTCCGTCTCGGCGAGCAGCTCCGTCCCGACACCGGCGTCCGTCCCGCGCGGGCCGACGCGGACGCAGAAGATGTCTTCCGCGGTGCGGGATTCCCTGCCGGCGTCGTCCAGATCGCCTGCCAGGATCTTCTCTCCGCTGGGCGCATCTGGGTCGCCCAGTGGCGTCCGGCTTCCGACACTCCGGCCGAACTGGATCTGGAAGCCTTCGGCGCCAGCGTCGCGTGGGTCGCAAATGCCGCCAGCGTCATCGTTGGCGATGGCAAGTCCGCGGTTCGCTGGCTCACGCGCCGTGAAACTGAAGTTCTGGACCTGATCGCGCTGGGGAGCACCGCCCGAGAAATCGGCGAAGCGGTCTGCCGCAGCGTGCACACCGTGCAGGATCACCTCAAGGCCATCCGGCGCAAGTCGGGGTTCAACACCCGCGGCGCGCTGGTCGCCGCCGCCCTGGGCCGAACCCTCCCAGGCCCCGGGGGACGCTGAAGCCCGAGGGGCGCGGACGCCAGATGCGCCCGCGGAAGCGGTGCGGGTCCCAGAAAATCACGCTCCGAGCACCGAAGCCTGTCAAGCTGCGCGGTTTGTACGCCGCGGAAGGGCTGCCGACGGGCCCGAGTGCAGCTGCGCGTGAATTCCGCAACCCTTTCGCGGGACATTTCGCATAGTCGTGTGTGACCGACCGCCTCACGCGTCTGGACGCGCCGGCGATCGGGCACACGAGAAGCAACACCCAAACTCGATCCGTTCGAGCGTGACGCGGGCGATGCCTGCGTGCGGGGCTGTCGCTTTCTCGTAAGGAGAAGGCCGTGGCTCGCACAACTTCAAACGCGTGCGTTCAGCGTCGTTCCGCGCTGGCCGGGATTCTGCTTGCCCTTTCGGGCATCGCCGGTCCCACGCTGGTGCAGGGCGGCGTCACCTCCGATCCGCTCAACACCGTCTTCCTCGCCGGCGGCAACGCGATCGAGATCTCGCCCCCCCAGAGCGTCGCGCCCGGCGCCCTGGTGAGCTCCGAGATGCTCAAGGTCTTCCGTGAGCAGCAGTCGCTCACCCTCCGCACCCAGGTCTTTGTGGATGTCGTCGGCGCCGGCCGCATCGCCAGCCCCGACGAACTCTCCTTCGGCAAGATCCAGGCCGGCACCCGCGTCGACACCTACTTCATCCATGGCGACGCCGGTGGCCAGCGCGTCATCGGCCCCATCTCGGGCTCCATCGAGTTCAGCCAGCCCATCATCGGCGTCCTCGTCAGCGGCGGCACCCTCGATCCCTCCGACCCCGTCATCGGCGGCAACCAGACCGAATACAACGCCGACCCCGCACGCGGCCTCGAACTCGACGCCGGCGACTGGATCGAAATCTCCAGCGACCGCAAGACCATCCGCTTCGGCTTCAGCCTCGCCGGCAGCGTCGATCAGATCCGCGTCGTCACGCTCGCCAACGATCAGAACGAAACCCCCACCAGCATGACCGACGACTTCTCCGTCAGCTTCGGCGGCGGGGGAGGCATGGGTGATGGTGGCGCCGGTCAGCCCGCGGAATCCCTTGGCGGTGACGCGCCCTTCTCGGGCACCGACGGCGGCGGCGGCAGCGGCAGCGCGATGCCCCTGATCCTCCCGCCCAGCGACGACAGCTCCACGCCGCTCCCTGAGACCCCCAAGAACATGGATCCGCCCACCGTTCCCCCTCCTCCCAAGGACTCGGTCCCCCCGAACCCCAACGACCCGCCCGATCACCCCAACGTCCCCGCGCCGGGCGGCCTGCTCGTCATGCTCTCGGGGATTGCCACCGCCTCGCGCCGGCGTCGCAGCTTCTGAGCAGCGATAGCCGTCTGCCGCGAACCCTCCGGACCGTCCGGTCCCGGAACGCTCGCGGGCTCCGCCCACACGAGAGCACCCATCCCGCGCCCTACGGCACGTGACGCACGAGCTGCACCGGAGGAGGCGGGGCCAGCGCGTGCTCATCGAGCGTCGTCTTGATCTCCCGCAGCACCGCCTGCCGCACCGCAAGGTACTTGGCGGTCTGCGCATGCACCGACACCGTCCAGGTGATCGTCGGGAAGATCTCCGCGAGCACCACCGCGGGCGCAGGATCGGGCAACGCTCCCGGAACGCTCGCGACCACGCGGTCCATCGCCTCGCGGAGCTTCTTCTGAGAGAACTCCGGATTGATCGCGCCCGAGACCGGCACGTTGACGACCACCACGCGCCGCCCGTGGTGCGTCTGATTCTCGATGACCCCCGAGAACACCGCGCTGTTGGGCACGATGATCCGGCGGTTGTCCGCCGTGTCCATGTACGTCGTGAACAGATCGATCCCGTCCACGATCCCCGACTGTCCTGCGATGATCACCGAATCGCCGACCTTGAAGGGCCGGAAGATCAAAAGCAGCACGCCCGACGCCAGATTCGAGAGATTGCCCTGCAGCGCCAGGCCGATCGCCAAACCCGCGGCACCGATTATCGTCGCAAATGTCGCGGTCGGCATCCCCAGCGTGCCCGCGCACGTGATGATCGCAAACGCCAGAACCGACCAGCGCGCCAGATTCCCGAAGAACTTCCCGAGCGTCAGGTCCACGCTCGCACGGCTGAACCCGCGGATCACCGCCCGGCGGATCCATCCCGAGAAAAACCACGCCACGATCAAGAGCGCCAGCGCCAGACCCACGTCCGGGCCCCGCGATTTGGCGAACTCCACAAGCTGATGAGGCAGATGCGTCAGTTCGTCGGACAACGCCACCGGCGTCGTGGTCGCCGGAGTGGTCGCCGGAGTGGCCGCAGGAATGGTCGCGGGTGCAGGGGTGTCAGCCAGGCGCATTGATCTTCCTCCGCTCGTGCGCGAGTGCCCTCGCGCGGAGCGGATGGTAAGCCCGCGCCGACATCAAGTCGGGTTGGAAGACGTTTGGGATCAGGCCCGTTCACCGGCGTCGACGCAGCGCCGCCAGCGTCACGAGCCCAACCCACGCGCTCCCGGGCGCCGGCACCACGAACGTGCGCAGCTCCGTCCCGAGCGTGAGATCGATGTACATGCCCGAGTTCGCATCGCCCCCGAGGAAAAGCCTGATCGTCTCGGTCGGCGTCCACCGGATCGGGATCGGCGGATCGCCAGCAGTCGCGCGGAAGTCCAGGGGACCATCGCTCGAGAACCCGAGCGACGCGGGGCCGAATCCGCCGGAGTAGTCACCCTGCGCGGTGCGGAGCAGAATGTTCCGCGCCGCCAGATCGCGATGGATGATCCCGTCACGCGCCAGACCAAGCGACGGCGTCGACAGCGTGAAGAGCACCGAAGCAAAGTCCCCGACCTCGAGCTCGGAGCCCGGCTCCGAGCCGCGCGAGCCGTTGTACAGCGGATTGTCGCCCTTGATGCCCTTGTCCTTGTAAAGCGGATTGGTTGCCTTCCCCGAATCGGTCTGCGTTTCCTGGATCTCGATCTGCTCGACGTTGGTGAAAACGACCAGCCTAGGTGCCGGGGTCCCGCCGGACGCCAACCCATTCTGCTGGATCGTCGCCGCCCAGTCGGTGCGCACCCACGCAAGCTCGGCCGTCGCCGGAGCCGCCAGGGCCAAGCTCATCGCGATACCAAATGATGCACGCTTCATCCGTGTCCCCCGTCAAATGTTGTGGATCTGATTACCGCCGCCGACGCACGCACAGACCGATCGCAAACACGCCCATGCCGCTCGGCGCGGGCACGGTGTTCACGATGACATCGTCGAGCACGAGCTCCGTGCCCAGATTGAAATCGCCCGGATCCCAGTGCCCCCAGTTGATGAACTCGATGTCGACGTTCGCCAGCGGATTGATGGGCGTAAACGTGAACTCGTAGAGCTTGGAGGCGCCCAGCGCTCCCGTCCCGTTGGGGACCGTCAGATACTGGATCGGGTCTCCCGCCAGCACGTTGGTCATCTTCAGCCCGAAGACGCTGAGGTTCGCGAACGAGCCGAACGCCGCCGCCTCGCCCGAAACCCAGAACGAGAGCTTGTACGACGCCGCGGGATTGGCGATCGTCGGGATCGTCTGCCAGAGCCTGCAAGGCCCGCCGTACTTGGGCGAGAACGTCGGCGCGGATCCAAACGACACCGTCCCGTCGTTGTTGAACACCGGCGTCTGATCGATGTACGTCTCCGCGTTCCCGAAGTACATGCCGTTGTTGCCATCGGGCAACAGGTCGGAAAGTTGAATGGAGTTGGCAAAGCCGTCCCGGCCCCAGGTCGCGTAGGTGGAGGCGGTGCCCGCCGAACTCCAGCCCGTGGGGACCGCGAAGGGGAAGTTCGTGAGCGTCGTGCCGGTCGCCCAGTAGTACTTGTTGCCCGCGACCGTCGGCGCACCGGTTTCGAAGGAGCCGTTGGTGAGCAGGTTGTTCGGACGCGAGTACGTTCCGCCGCTGGTCATCGTGAGCGACGCATGAGCCGCCAGCGCAAAGGGAAGAGACAAAAGTGCGGGCGCGGCGCCACGCCGCACGCGCGTGTCCATGAACTTCATCGGATCCCCTCCTGCGAGCCCGGGGCACGATGCAGCCGGGACCTTGTCTCCCGCGTTCAGACTAACCGCGTCGGGCGTCTGGGCAAAGCCCGAACCGATCGACAACGGTGCGAACCCGATCGGGACCGACGGAATTTCCGATACCATCCAGACCGTGAACATCCACCGCCTGACCGAAGCTGACGTCGAGACCTATGTCGCGATCCGTCGCGAGATGCTCGCCGACGCTCCGTGGTCCTTCGGGTCCAGTCCTGGGGAAGACGCCGGGAGCGATCCCGAGCGCGTGCGTCACCGCATCGCCCGTGCGGACTCCGTCATCATGCTCGCGCGGGTCCAGGGCGAAGCGGTGGGGGCCGCCGGGATCTCGCGCGAGGAACGAACCAAGCGCCGCCACATCGCCACCATCTGGGGGGTCTTCGTCAAGCCGGCGTTCCGGAACCGGGGCCTCTGCACCGCCCTTGTGCGCGCATGCCTTGATCAAGCCCGCGGTTGGGAGGGTGTTCAGGTCGTCGAGCTGGCGGTAAGCCAGGGTGCGCCCTCCGCCCGCCGGGCCTATGAGAATTGCGGCTTCGTCGTTTGGGGAACCGAGCCCGACGCGCTCCGCATCGATGGCCGCTCCTTCGACGAGCACCACATGAGCCTCAGGCTCTGAAGACCCGGTCCAAAGCCCGGTTCTGGCCTCCGACCGAGAAGATCGCTGGCAATCCGCCACTCCTGATGCATGGTTCACCTGCTCGACCGCAGCTCTCCAGCTGAGGTTGCGCCGTCGGGGTTTGTTCGGTCCCGATGCACCTCGCGCATCGATCATCAGGGGTTCACATGCAGAAGTCGCTTCTCGTCCTGGTCGCCGCTGGCCTTGCCGCCTCCTCCGCCTCGGCCCAGCTCGCCAGGCTCGACGCCAAGATCAACGTCGACAACGTCTTTGGTGCGTACATCTCCACCGATCCGGACTTGCTCGGCTCTCTGTTCCTGAGCGGAGACAACTGGCAAGCGACTTCCTCGGGCAGTGCCCTCCTCCCCGACGCTGCGACCTACTACCTCCACGTCGTCGCGACGGATCAGGGCGGTCCCCGCATGTTCATCGGAACGTTCGGATTGGTCGATCTCGAAGGTCAGGCCCTCTTCGTCAACGGCACCCAGCAGCTGCTGACCAACACCACCGACTGGTTCGTTGCTCCCGCGCTCGGCGAGCCCGGCTCGGCGCCCATCAGCTTCGGCCTCAATAAGAACGGCGGGACCTGGGGCGTGCGCCCTGAACAGTCGCCCGACGCCCAGTTCATCTGGTACGAGAACACCAACGCCTCCACGGTCGTCTTCACGACCGCCATCCGCGTCGTCCCCGCGCCGGGCGTCCTCGCCCTGGCGGGTCTGGCGCCGCTCGGCCTGCGCCGCACGCGCCGCTGAGTTCACGCCCACGCTGATCTTCCCACCGGCCGCCACTCGTTTGGCGGCCGGTGTCTTTTTGTCCGCCCACTCTGTTGAATCCACCGCTGCGCCCCAAACGATCCCAGAGCATGGCCAAGACCTACCTGCTCGTGAACGCCGCCCTGTACGCGATCTTCGCGATCTGGTGCACACTGCTTCCCACCAAGACCGCGTCCTTCCTCGGCCTCGGACTTCCTTCCGCCTCCGGACGCAGCGAGTACATCACGGTCTACGGCGGGCTCGAGTTCGGTGTCGCCGCCTTCCTGGCCCTGGCGGCGCTCCGCCCTGGCCTTCAGCACGCGGGCATCCTGTTCTGCGTCTGCTTCTATTCGGGTCTGGTGCTCTGGCGCGCCGGCACATTCCTGGCGATTCCCGGGATCGGAAAGGCCACCATCGGCTTTGCAGTCTCCGAGCTCATCCTGGGGATCCTCGCCTGGGTGATCTTCCTGAAGATGCCCGCGAGCTGAGCCCGAGAGTCAGTCTCAACTGGAACGCAACGACAAGCGGGCTGCGCATCCGCGCAGCCCGCCGCTTGAACGGCCCGTTCGTCTCGTGCTCCCTTGCGGACGGGCCGGTTGATTGTCGCGTTCCAGCCCGCGCACGGTACACTCTTTCCAGCGGGCGTCAACGCTCTTTCCCGCGACTGTCAGAACGCCGGGGCCCTGGCGCACAGGCCGCGATCGGAGATACGAATGGACCGCGATCGCACGCCGACCCTCGGACGAACCCGACGCAGGGACGCATTCACGCTGATCGAGCTGCTCGTGGTCATCGCGATCATCGCGGTGCTCATCGCCATCCTGCTGCCCTCGCTGGGCCACGCCCGCCAGCAGGCCAGGCTCACGCTCTGCACGAGCAACCTCCGAAGCCAGGGACAGATCATCATCATGTACGCGGGGGACCACAAGGAGTGCCTCCCCCCGCGGGGCGTCAACTGGAATCAGCTCCAGTCCGACGGCACCTACGAGCAGTCCATCTGGTTCCTCACGCGCATCCTCGCGATGTACGAAGGACAACCGATGCTCAACAAGGAAGAGCACTTCTCTCCTTCGGGGCATTACCGCTGCCCGAACATCCCTCGCGATGACGAACTCGCCTACACGAACCACTTTATGATCTTCCACACCGCCGCCAACCAGTGGCTGTACAACCTGGCCAACATCGACGACGAGACGGGAGAAAAGGACTTCTACGCGGATTCCTTCCCGGGTTGGCAGAGTCTCGCGACCGTCTGGCGTCGCACCGACATGATCGACCGCCCCACGGAGGTCACCATGATTCACGACGCATTGAGCTTCTACTTTGTGCCTGAAGCCCATCGCCATGGCCGCGAAGCTCTGGGGCGAGCCTGGCAGATCGTTCCCAACACGCCGATTGACAACCGCGGCGCGCACAGCCTCCTGCAGAGGCAGCCCGCCGCCTTCCTCGATGGCCACGCCGCGGCCCTCCCGCTCTCGGCCGAGTACTGGGACGATCAGCACTTCATGTACACCGGACCGGACCCGGGCCCCGCGGCCGATCTGAGCCGGACCGAAGCACTCAGGCTGATCTGGTTCACGCCTCGACTCTGAGTGGCTTCAACGCCCCGCGCCCTGCTGGGCGTTGATCGACTCCATCACGCGGTCCAGGTTGAAGCTTCCGGGCTTCTGCCGCGGCGGGAACTCGCGGAAGCTCTGGAGCCACTCCGCGACGTAGCCCCCGGCCGGCGCGATCATGAACATCCGGTCCAGGTACCAGCGCTGGTAGCCCATCGCGTTCTCATGCTCGGCCCGCTCGAACGGGTCCATGCGCAGATTCGTGATCATCGGCGCCCGCAGTTCGGTGAAGGGCTGCTGCCAGACCTTGAGGCCCTCGGCCTCCTGCGCCAGGAACGTGATCTTCCAGTTCTGGTAGCGCAGCGCCGCCACGCTCCCGTCGTCGGTCCAGTAGAGGAACTCTTTGCGGGGCCAGGGAGCTGTGCCGCGCAGCGCCGGTCCGAGGTCGTACCCGTCGATGTGGACCTTGTAGTTGGTTCCGCCGACGTCGCGTCCCTTCAGCAGATCGGCCTTGGCCGAGGCGTCCCCCGCCGCCGCCAGCAGCGTCGGGAGCATGTCCTCGTGCGCCGCGATCTCGTTGATCAGCGTGCCGGGCTTGATGACCCCGGGCCAGCGGATGACACAAGGTACGCGGTAGCCGCCCTCCCAGTTGGTGTTCTTCTCGCCGCGGAACATCGTCGTTCCGCCGTCGGGCCAGGTGAACGACTCGGCGCCGTTGTCCGTCGAGTACATCACGATCGTGTTGTCCTCGATGCCAAGCGCCTTGAGCTTGTCGAGAAGCTGCCCGACGTGCCCGTCATGCTCGACCATCCCGTCGGCGTAGACGCCCAGACCCGTCTTGCCTTCCGACTCGGGCTTGAGGTGCGTGAAGATGTGCATCCTGGTGGAGTTCCACCAGATGAAGAAGGGCTTGTTGGCCTTGACCGCGCGCTCCATGAAGTCCATCGACTTGGCCATCACCTCGTCGTCGATCGTCTCCATCCGCTTGCGCGTCAGCGGCCCCGTGTCCGTGATCCGCCCATCGGCGAACGAGTGAATGACGCCGCGCGGCCCGAACCGCTTCTTGAACTCCGGATCCTTGGGGTAATCGGGATTCTCAGGCTCCTCCTCCGCGTTGAGGTGGTACAGGTTGCCGAAGAACTCGTCGAACCCGTGCGCCGTGGGCAGCATGTCATCCCGGTCGCCCAGGTGGTTCTTGCCGAACTGCCCCGTCGCGTACCCACGCGCACGCAGGAGCGTCGCGATCGTCGGGTCTTCCTTCTTCATCCCTTCCGGAGCGCCGGGCAATCCCACCTTCGTGAGCCCCGTGCGGATCGGCGATTGCCCCGTGATGAACGCGGCGCGTCCCGCGGTGCAGCTCTGCTGGCCGTACCAGTCGGTGAACAGCGCTCCCTCTCGGGCGATGCGGTCGATGTTGGGCGTGCGATAGCCCATCATCCCCTGGTTGTACGCGCTGACGTTGAACTGCCCGATGTCGTCGCCCCAGATCACCAGGATGTTGGGCGCGCGCGTCGCTTGAGCGCTCGCGATGCCGCACAACGCGCCCAGACACGCCAGCATCCCCAGCAACGCCAAAGCCTTCGAACGAACGCTCGTCGCAATCATGGTGGTCCCCTTGGTGAGGTGGCGAGTCTAACCAGGAGCTTCTCTCCCTGGGACGCGAATCCGGGCACTTGCCTGCTCGGGATTTTCGGCGCCAGGCGTGTTTTGCGCTGCACGCCGGGGTACGCCCCGGCCCGCGCCCGGTTAGACTCTGCCCCTTCCGGAGGATCTCATGCGTCGATCAATCGACCTCTCGCTGCCCGCCTCGACCGCCTGCGCCGTCGCGTCACTCACCGTGGTTTCTCTGGGTTGGCCAGGCTCCGCGCAGGCGCTGGACACGCCCAAGGCCGGCGCATTCCGCATCGTCCTGGATCCCTCGGTCGCGCCCGCGTCCTACGGCGGCCGCATCTACATCGTCCTCTCCCGCAACGACCAGAAAGAACCCCGCACCGCGATGGGCGAGTGGTTCGGCGGGCCGCAGGTCCTCTCCGTCGACGTCTCGGGGCTCAAGCCCGGACAGTCCGCCACCATCGACGCCAAGGCGATGGGCTTTCCCGTCGCGTTCGAGGCGATTCCCCCGGGCGTCTACACGGCGCAGGCCGTCGCCCGCAACTCGCCGGACTCCCCCAATCCTGGGCGTGGCGCAGGGGACTTCTACTCCGAGACGATCAAGGTGGACTTCGCGCCGTCGCCAGCCAACGCCGAAGTCGTTGAGCTCAAGCTCACCAAGGTTGTCCCGGAAAAGCCCTTCGTCCAGACCGATCGCGTCAAGCTCTTCGAGATGGTGAGCCCCTCGCTCTCCAAGTTCTACGGGCGCGAGGTCAAGCTCCGCGCCGGTGTCCAGCTGCCCCTCGGCTGGGTCGATGACCCCGCCAAGCGCTACTCCTCGCTCTACCTCATCACAGGCTTCGGCGGCGACCACACCACCGCCGCCTCCGCGAGCCGCCTCTTCGGCAAGTTCGGCGACAACACGCTCATCATCGTCCCCGATCCCACCTGCGGCCTGGGTCACTCCGTGTTCGCCGATTCAGCCAACAACGGCCCGCGCGGCCAGGCCCTCATCGACGAACTCATCCCAGCGGTCGAAAAGGCCTTCCACGGCGCACAAGACAGCACCCACCGCTTCGTCACCGGCGTCTCCTCCGGCGGATGGGGCAGCCTCTGGCTCCAGATCACCTATCCCGACTCGTTCAACGGCGCATGGTCGCACTGCGCCGATCCCGTCGACTTCCGCGACTTCCAGCGCATCAACCTCTATGAGCCCGGCGCCAACATGTACAAGGACGCCCAGGGCAACCGCCGTCCGCTGGCCCGCCAAACCATGCCTGGCCAGCCCGATCAACCCTTCCTGTGGTACGACGACTTCGTGCGCCAGGAAACCGTGCTCGGTCCGGGCGGCCAGATCCACTCCTTCGAAGCCGTCTTCTCCGCCCGCGGCGCCGACGGCAAGCCCGTCCCGCTCTTTGATCGCCAGACCGGCGCGGTCAACCCCGAGACCGCCAAGTCCTGGGAGAAGTACGACATCCGCCTCGTGCTCGAGCGCAACTGGACCACCCTGGGGCCCAAGCTCAAGGGCAAACTCCACATCTACGCGGGCGAGCGCGACACCTTCTATCTCGAAGGCGCGAGCAAGCTCCTCTTCGAGTCCCTCAAGGGCCTCGGAAGCGACGCCGAGATGCTCGTGGTGCCGGGCATGGCCCACACCCTGTACCGCAAGGGCATGGAGTCCATGTTCCGCACGATCGCCGAGATCGAGCATCCGCAGGAAGCGGTCCCCGCGGGCGCCAAGTAACCCGCTTACGCGCCCTCAGGCTTGAGCCCGATCTTCTCCGCGAGCTTCTCCAGGGCCTTGGCCGCCTTGGTGTTCTTGTCCGAGTCGGCCTGCTCGAGCATGTGCGTGAACAGCGCCGCGAAGTACTCGTCGTGGTCGACCTTGGTCACGACCCCACGGCTGCGCCCGTGGCCTTCGTGATCCTCGTACTGCGCTTCCTTGAACGACTCGTCGTGCCACTGGTTCACGTCCCAGTGCAGGTAGTTCGACAACGCCGGATCACCCGCCTGATCCACGAAGTCGTGGGCCTCGGTCTTGAACTGCGCCGAGTACTTCGACAGGTCCTCCTGATGGACCTGATGGTTCAGCTCCTGCCTGGCCGCGAACCGGAGAACCCCGATGATCACCATGACGACCAGTGCGCCAATGCCGCCGCCTGCCGAATACCTGGAGTACATACGATTCCCCTCGAGTTGATGCCTGAAACGCACGCCGAGTCTCGCGAATCCACCGCGGAAATTCAAGAACGTATTGATGTGCCAAATACCGTCGGAATGACCCAAAGTTGTGCAGAATTGAAGATAAATGCACATGAATGAGTCAGAGCTTCTCAAATCGATCGCCAGCCGGGCGGTCAGTCTCAGCGCCCGGTTTCCCCGCGTGATTGAGGGGCCGGGGGATGACTGCGCGGTGCTCGCGATCGGCGGCTCCCGCTGTTTGCTCACCGTCGACCAGCTCGTCGAAGGACGCCACTTCCGATCGGGAACATCCCTTGATCTGGTGGCCCGAAAGGCGATTGCTCGCTCGGTCTCTGATATCGCGGCCATGGCGGGGACACCCCTTGCGGCCCTCGCATCCGGTGCGCTCCCCGCGGGCTTCCCGCAGGACCAGGCCGACCTGCTCTGTGGAAGGCTGGCCCACTGGGCCGAATCGTGGGACTGCCCGCTCATCGGCGGGGACATCGCGTCCTGCTCGGGCGCGAAGGATCCCATGGTGCTCACGGTGACCGTGGTGGGGGAGGCGCATCCGACGCGTGGTCCGGTCCGCCGGCGGGACGCGGCTGTGGGCGACAACGTCTACGTCACCGGTGCGCTGGGCGCGTCCTTCGAGACCGCCTCTGGCCTCGGACGACATCTCACGTTCGAGCCGCGCATCACCGCCGCCCGGGCCCTGGCCGAGACACTGGGCCAGCAACTCCACGCCATGATGGACATCTCCGACGGGCTGGGGAGAGACGCGGGGCGCATCGCCCGGGCCTCGGGTGTTCGCCTGGCGCTGGACGCCGCCTCGTTCCCGTGTGCGCCAGCCGCGGACTGGCAAGCGGCCCTCCGCGACGGAGAGGACTACGAGCTGCTCTTTTGTGCAGCCGGCCCGGTCCCGGATCACCTCCCGGATGGTCGGGGCGGGACCATCCCCGTGACCCGCGTGGGGGTGGTCACCCGGGCCGATTGCCACCCGAACTGCCTTGTCCGCGATCCAGCGGGCATCGTGTTCGACGCGTCCGAATCAGGCTGGAACCACGAAGGATGAAATGGGCCCGGGGACGGGCTTCAATACGCTGTGCCCACCGTCATCCGACAGAGCCCTTCCACCCAGTACACCCAGGCCTTGGCCGCGGGCTTCGCGGACCTGCTTGAGCCCGGGGATGTCGTGCTCTTGTCGGGGCAGCTCGGCTCGGGCAAGACGACGTTCACCCGGGCGCTGGCCAAGGGCCTCGGGATTGATCAGGGCCTGGTCTCCAGCCCGACCTTTGTGATGCTCAACGTCTATCCCGCGCCGGCGAATCACGAGCGCCCGCGTCCGAGCCTGGCCCATCTGGACGCCTATCGCCTGCACAGCGCTGAGGATCTGGACGCGCTGGGCTTTGACCGCGTCTACGACGCCCACACGCGTGCAGCCGCTCCGGGATACGCGCTGCTGGTGGAATGGCCCGAGCGCATCCAAGAGGCGTTGCCTCAGGCCGAGCACGCGTGCCGGGTGAGCATCGAGCAGACCGGCGCCAGCGCCAGGCGTTTCACGTTCGCATTCCCCGAGTCATGGGCGGCGCGCGTGGACTTCGACCACTTCGCCGAGCGTGAGCCGACGCCGTGCCGGGCGACCAAGGTCATGGTGAGCCCGACCGCGCCGAGCTATCCCTTCGCGGATGAGCAGGCCCGCATGGCGGACCTCTACAAGTGGTTCAGCGGCTCGTACCAGATCTCGCGTCCGATCGAGCGCGAGGACATCGAGGAAGGCGAGTAGCCCCCGATCACTTCTTGGACTCGTCCTTGGTCTCCGCTTCCTTGAGCTTCTGGGTCTCGGCTTCCTTCTGCTCCGCGGACTTCTCGGCGTCTTCCTTCTTGATCGATTCGGTGATCGACGCGCGCCAGTCCTTGTCGACCTGCTCCCAGGAGACGCCGAAGGCCGCCTGACTCGCCTCGTCGATGGTCTTGCCGTTGGCCATCTGGCGGAGCCACTCGGTGCGCTTGGTGCGTCCGAAGCGGTCGGAGAGGTACCCGAGCATGTGATGGCCCTGGGTGTACACCCACGCCTGATTGTCCTGGGCCTCGCCTCGGAAGTCGGCGAGCTGTTCCCAGCGACGGAGCTCACCCTTGCGGGCCCAGTTGCGCACCGTGCGGTCGCACGAGGCGCGGGAGTTCGAGAACGCCTCTGTGGAAAGCTCCGCGACGCCTTCCAGCGCCCACCAGGGCATGTCCGAAGCCTTCGGCCCCAGGAAGAAGGTCGCGCAGTGCCCATACTCGTGCGCAAGGACGGGCTTGAAGCTCTTGCCTTCGCGCTCGGGCCTGGTGACCAGGATCTTGATCGACTCGCCCGGCTCGTTCCAGCCTCCGATGCCGTCGTCGTAGCTCAGGTAGATCGACTCCTGCAGATGCAACATGTTCTTGTAGAGCTTGATGGTCTGCACGCGGGACGGCAGCTCGGTGTGCTCGAGTTCAAAGCCCTCGTGCACCCGCGCCTTCACCTCGGGCATCACTTCGACGATCCCCTTTGCCGGCTTCTCCAAACCCTTGGCGTACATCACGCGCACGCCCTCGCCCTGCGCCACGTTCCAGACCTCGCCCGCGTAGAACCAGCGGTCGCCCTTCTGCGTGAACCGGCAGCGCGTGGTGAGCTTCCGCTCCTTCCCGGGCTTGGCGAGCTGTTCAGGTGTGGGCTTGAGATGGTTCTCGTTCTTGACCGCGGACATCGTCCAGGTCATCACAAGATCGCCCTCGACGGCGCCATCACCCACCTCAAAGTTCTCCTCGCTCAGCTCGAGCACGAACTTGAGAGGCTTGTTGCGCCCCAGGTCCTTGGCCCACATCTTGTGCTCTTGCGCGAAGATCGGGTCGGAGAGGTCGCACAGCGCCAGGTACGCCTCCTGGTTCGCGTCCAGCACCGCCTGCTCCATCGCGCGCAAGGTCAGCCCGATCTGGGCGCGGATCTCGCCCGGGTCCGAAGCGCTGGCGCCCAGGACAGGCATCAGGCTCAGGGCCGCGATCAGCAGCGGCAGCAGACGGGACAGGAAAGCACGGCGGCGCATCGATGGCATCCCCAGAGCCTAACCGGAGGGGCCCGGAGCGGGGAAGCAACGTCCGAGAACCAGTACAGCGGACCCCTTTCTCTGCTTGGTATCCCGTTTCGGCCCCGCACCGGCAGTTTTATTGGGCGAATTGCTTGTGCTCCACCATTTCCTGTGGCCCATTGGTCAGGGGGGTTGTGTTTGGCCCCGCGGGCTGCTCTCAACAGCTCGAACAAAGCAGTCCATACAGACTGTCGGGGTCTCCTCCTATTCCCTGACACTGTCTCTCAGACAATCCGGCGCGTGGGCGCCGGATTGTCTTTTTTGCACCCGCTCAGCCCCCGAGTTCCGACTCCCAATCCTCGAGCGTGCGGGGCCAGTCGTCCTTGAGCAGCCTGGAGAGCGATCGGTCCGCGAGCACCTTGCCTCCGGTCTGACAGGTCGCGCAGTAGTTGGTCTCGTTCTCGGTGTGGACGATCCGTTGCACGGGGCTCCCGCAGACCGGGCAGGGCTGACCGAACTTGCCATGAACCGCAAACTCGGGCCGGAACGCGGTGATCTCGCCCGCGTTGGGAAACACGCCGCCCGGCGTGTGGTTGAGCTTGAACTTCGTGCGCAGCCGCTGCACCGCGTCCGCGAGCGTGCGCACCGTGGCGTCCCGCAGGCGTTCAATCTCCAGATCCGACAGCGCGGTGGTCAGCTTGACGGGGCTCAGTCCGGCGTTGTGCAGGATTTCGTCGGAGTAGGCGTTTCCGATGCCGCTGAACGCGCGGGGATCGGTCAGGGCCCGCTTGAGCGTTCGGTTGGACGCGCAGAGTCTGGCCCGAAACGCGTCCAGCGTCGCGATCATCGGATCGATCCCGCCCGGATCCAGAGCCTGCAAGCCGGCGCGACCCGCGACGATCCAGAGACCAACACGCTTGCGCGTCGAGGCCTCCGTCAGCACCAGCGTGCCGGTGCCAAACCGCAGCACCGCCGAGTCGATCTTGCCTCCCGCCGCCGCATCGGGCGCTTTCCACAGGAGCCGCCCGGCGATCATCAGGTGGATCACGATGAACAGATCATCAGAGCACGCCAGGACCAGGCGTTTGCCAAGCCTTTCCACGCCCTGAATCGTCAGGCCCTCGACGCGCTCGCTCGGCGGCTCGAAGGTGCGAAGCAGCGAGGGGCTCCGGATCGAGAGCTTCTCGAGCTGCCGTCCGACCACCCGGTGCTCAAGGCACGCGCGATACACCTCGATGTCCGGCAGCTCAGGCACGCGATCAGCCTACCGAATCAGCTCTCGGGATCGGGCGTCGGCTCGGCGGGCGCAGGCGAGGGGCGATTGGAAGGCATGCGGGCGTGCAACTGGAACATCTGCACCGCCGACCAGGCGAATCCCAGCGCCGCCAGGGTCAGCGCGATCCAGAACTCCCCAGTCAGGGAGTACAGGAGCATGCCCAGCCCCTGGAAGAGCTTGCCTCGGATGCCCACGAGCGTCGCGTGGATCGCGACGTACTTGGAGACCTTGTCCGCGGAGGGTGCCAGCGAGACCGGCCCGAGCATCCACCCGACGCTGGCGCCCGCGTGGGCGACGCCGTAGAGCAGGCTGGCGATGGTCAGATCGTGCGCGTCGCCCGAGAGCATCATCGCGACGGGGTAGATGGTGAGCAGGCCGAAGGAGATCCCGGTGCTGCGGACCGCGCCGAGTTTGTCCATCAGCGCGCCGGCCGGGAAGATCATGCAGACCATCGCGATCAGATACGCGACGTGGGTGGACTTGGCGATCTGGTCGTAGTCCAGGTGGAGTTTGTCGGTGACGAGCATGGGGAGCAGCGCGTAGCAGATCATCCACCCGATGCCGTAGGTCATGTACGCGCCCTCGTAGCGGAAGAAGATCGGGTCTTCCTTGAGGATCTGGCGCATGTGGGCGACGGGTTCGACGATGCGGGCCAGCCCGCCAGGCTTGGCGGCAGCGATGCGGACCTGCTCGGCGCGTCGGGCGGCGTGCCCGCTGGCGTGGGAGAGGAAGACGAAAACGCCCAGGCCCGCCAGCTGAAGGGCCGCCGCGATGGGCATGTACTTGCGGAAGGCGTTGGGATCGTCGTGGAGCAGTTCGCCCACGCCGTAGGCTGCCAGCGCGCTGAACACGAGCGAGGAACCCCACACGATGCTGTAGATCCGGCCGCGCGTGCGTTCCGGGTAGACGCGGAAGAGTTCGCCCGCAGCGGGCGGGTATCCCGCGCCGCCGATGCAGCTCAGCAGGAACAGGCCGGCCATGATCCAGTACGACGGCGCCAGCGAGATCAGCGCCAGCGGGAGGCAGGTGATCGCCCAATACACGAGCACGTAGCGCCCGAAGAACATGCGCCCGAACAGGTCGTTCCAGAAGATCGCCAGGCTGAAGAGGATCGTCGGGGCCGCGGTGATGATGAGCGTTTCGAACTTATTGGCCTCGAACTGGCGTCGGGCGATCACCGGGAGGATGAACTGCACCGCCAGGAGGGTGGACTGCACAAGGGCGACCGCCAGCACGTGCGTGGGCACGAACCAGCGTGGCAGCCGTTGGGAGTGGGGGTCTTTTTCGGACAAAGTGGGGTGAAATCTCGCGGACCGGTCGCCGAACCATACGGGTGTCAGGGGCGTGTTTCCGGGATTCGTTCGCGGGAGTACGCCCTGGGGATGCTGGAGGATCGCGGTGGAATCGATCGTCTCCCTGTGCCTGGGTCTGGGTCTGGCGGCAGCCTGCGGGCTGCGGGTCTTTGTCCCGCTCCTGGTGATGGCGGTGGGGAGCCGTCTGGGCCTGGTCCACCTCACGCCTGAGTTTGCGATCCTGGGCTCCTGGGGCGCGATCGTCGCGCTTGCCGCGATCTGCTTCGCGGAGATCGCGGCGTACTACGTGCCTTGGATCGACCACGCGATGGACGCGGTCGCGACACCCGCTGCGGTGCTCGCGGGCGGTCTGGCTGCAGCGGCGCAGATGGGCATCATCAGCCCCGTGCACGTCACCGACGTGTCGGCCCTGGCCGGCGGCGTCTCTTCGTCGTGGATTCATCCCGTGATCGGTGTGGGATCCGCGGTGGTGGGTGGCGCGGTCGCGGGCGCTGTCCAGACGTCGACGGTGGCGGCCCGCTCGGCCACGACCTGGACGACCGCGGGCGTGCTGAACCCGATCGTCTCGACGCTGGAGAACATCGGGGCGCTGGTGCTGAGCGTGCTGGCGATCCTGGTGCCCGCGCTCATCGGCCTGGTGCTGGCGTTCATCCTGCTGCTGGTCGTGCGGTCCTCGCTGCGTCGTCGTGCCGCTGCGGCGCTGGGATGAGCAGTCTCCGCCGACCGGCGTATGGGCCGGTGACTGACGTTCAGAAGCAGGGCCAGCTCGGAGGTACGCCTGGTCGGGTATCGGCGAAGTTCCGACACGGGACTTTGCCCAGCTTGCCATCTTCAAAAAAAGGCGGATCAATATTCATGCGAATCGATGCGTGCGCACGCACGCGGCCGAACGGGAGCGTTCTGGTGAAGAATTCGTTCGTGATTCGGGAATTTATCCATCGATGTCAATGAAAGGCGGTTAGCATCCGCCCAGTGTCCCCATAGGAGGGCTGTGCGTTCGCGCAGCTGCAGGGACAGGTTTCATAGTTTGGGAGAGACAGACATGATGGGTATTCGTTTTGCGTCGCTCGCTGTGGCGGGCATGGTTGCGTCGTCCGCCAGCGCGGGCCTGCTGTTCTCGACGGGCTTCGAAGCGGCTGAGGGTTACACCTCGGGCTCGCAGCTCGCCTCCAACGCCAACTGGAGCGGCAGCGGCCAGGACACCGCGGGCTGGGGCATCACCAACACGACGGTCGGCGGCTCGGGCGCCAAGAACGGCAGCCAGTGGATTCTCGCCAACGCTCCGACGGCGGCGGTTCCCACCCGCTGGCAGTGGACCAACGCTCCGGTGACCGACTTCTCCGTGAACTCCACGGTCGTCGGCTCCGCTGACATCAAGCTCGTCAGCCCCGCCTCGGGCTCGGTCACCCGCAGCACCGTCGCCGGCCTCCAGATGTACACCGCAGCCGTGGACCTGATCTGCCAGATCGGCGTCCTGGTCGATGCCGAGAACACCTACGGCCTCGGCGCTGGCCGCATGGTTCTCCAGCTCAGCTTCGGCGACGCCACCGGCGTCGCCTACGACCTGGGCGCCAGCAACGTCCTCAACACCTACGTCAACCTCGGCCTTGCGGTGAACTTCCAGACCAACACCGTGACGGGCTACTACAACGGCGTCGCCCTCCCCGACGTGGGCTCCGCCGGCGGATTCTCCGACTTCCACGATCTGGACATGATCGTCGGTCGCTCGACCACCACGACCGGCGGCACCGCGGCCCGCGCCGGCTTTGACAACTACAGCGTTTCCACGGTCCCCACCCCCGGCGCGATCGCCCTCCTGGGCGTGGCCGGCTTGGCATCGCGCCGCCGCCGCGCCTGATCGGGTCTGCTTCTGACTTCCTCCCGGGGGCCGCAAGGGGCCCTCGGCAGAGTCTGCTCGGGGCGTCCGGCTTCTCAGGCCGGACGCCCTTTTTCGTTGCCCGAGCCCCTCCAAGGCCCGATACTGGCCGGAGAACGCCCTTTCGGGGAGGACGCAATCGGTTGCCCCGTCGGGCGTTAGACAGGCGGGTTCTGTCCGGGAAGCTCCGGACGGACCGGTTTGAACCGAAGGCGGGTGCGAGCATGATCGGAGCGCAAGGCAGGGGTGCGGACGACAAGCTTCCAGCGAGCATGAAGCCCATTGCGGCAGCAGCCTTCGGGTACGACCAGGCGCGGCACCTGCTCTGGCGTGCGGGCTTTGGCGGCACCCCCAAGCAGATCCAGACGCTCGCCTCCTGGGGCCCCGAAAAGTCCGTCGACTATCTCCTGAACTTCGATCAGGTGAAGTACGACGCGCCGGGCTCGAACCTGTTCGATCGCGACATCATGCGCCCTCCCACCGAGGAGGAGCGCCGGATGTACGCCGCGGCGCAGAAGAACAAGGACGAGGATGTTCTGGCCCAGGCCAGGCTCCGTCGTCAGGAGATGCAGCGCAAGGACCGCCAGCAGATCGCGGAAGTCCAGAAGTGGTGGCTCAAGCGGATGATCGAGTCGCCGCGCCCCGCGGAAGAGAAGCTGACGCTCTTCTGGCATGGGCACTTTGCGACCAGCTATCGCACGATCGAGAACAGCTACCACATGTACCTGCAGAACGAGATGTTCCGGGCCAACGCTGCCGGGAGCTTCCGCGAGCTTCTGCGGGGGATCATCCGTGATCCGGCCATGCTGGCGTATCTGAACAACAACCAGAGCCGGAAGAATCACCCCAACGAGAATCTGGCCCGCGAGATCATGGAGCTCTTCGCGCTGGGCATCGGGAACTACACCGAGAAGGACATCAAGGAGGGCGCGCGGGCGCTGACCGGATACACCTTCAAGGACGACGAGTTCCAGTTCGACAAGAAGAACCACGACGAAGGGAACAAGACCATCCTGGGCCGCACCGGCCCGATGGACGGGGACGACTTCGTCGAGACGATCCTGGCCCAGCCCGCGTGCGCGTACTACATCTCGCGCAGGCTTTACCACTTCTTCGTCGCCGAGCTGCCGCCTCTGGAGCACACGACCTCGGGCGACACCGAGATCGATCCTGGGTCTCGTGGAGTCATCCGCGAGATGGCCCAGAACCTCGTGAACGCCAAGTACGAGCTCAAGCCGATGCTCAAGAGGCTCTGGATGAGCGAGCACTTCTACGCGCCAAGGCTCATGAACGAGCAGATCAAGAGCCCCGCGGTTCTGGTCGTCGGCGCGATCCGCTCGCTCAACACCCCCGCCCGCGACATCGGGATCCTCAACGACGCCATGGACCTGATGGGCCAGAGCATCATGTTCCCGCCGAGCGTGAAGGGATGGGACGGCGGACGCTCGTGGATCAACACCTCCACGCTCTTTGTCCGCCAGAACATCATGGCCTTCCTGCTCACCGGGAAGAAGCCCAATGGCTACGACCCCACCGCGGACACCCTGCCTTACGACCCCATGGATCTGCTCAGCGAGCTGACCAAGGCGGACCCGGCGGCAGCCAGCGATCAGCAGAAGGTCGTGGACTACCTGCTCAGGCTCACGCTCGGGCGCTCGCCCGAAGCGGCGCGGGCCCAGCTCGGCGCGTTCCTCGCGCAGTTCGGCGGGGCGCTGGACAAGGACATCGTCACCGGGGCGCTGCTGCTCATCACAGCCATGCCCGAGTATCAGTTGTGCTGAACGATTCGAAGGTGGGACCGGCTCGTCGGAAGGACCTGCAATGGGCATGAACGACCACACAGCTTGGACGCGGCGCGAGTTCATCGGCAACGGGCTGATCATGGCCTCCGCGGCCCTCACGCTCCCCTCATTCCTGCAGCGCTCGGCGCTGGCGCTCCCCGCAGCAGCCTCGGGCTCGCTCGCGGGTGTGCCCGAAGACCGCATCCTGGTCGTCCTTCAGCTCTCGGGAGGAAACGACGGGCTCAACACCGTCGTGCCCTACGGCTTTGACGAGTACCACAAGGCCCGTCCCGGAATCGGCATCAAGCCCACCGAGGCGCTCAAGCTCGACTCCCAGGCCGCCGGCGCCGCGGGCATCGGTCTGCACCCCGCGATGACCGGGATGAAGGACCTGTACGACGCGGGCCTGCTCTCGGTCGTTCAGGGCGTCGGGTATCCCAATCCGGACCGCTCGCACTTCCGCTCGATGGACATCTGGCAGACCGCCGACACCAGCGGCACAGGCGACGGCTGGCTCGGACGCTATCTCGACAGCGAGTGCTGCGGCTACGGCAAAGGCGAGAGCGGCAAGGCCGAAGCAGCCAAGAAGAACGCCAAGACCGACTCCACCGCGCCGGGCATCGCGATCGGGCGCAGCGCACCCCTGGCCATGCAGGGACGCTCGTTCAAGCCCGTGAGCTTTGAGAACACGGACCTGTTCCGCTGGATCGGCAACGACATCCACCAGTCGCTCCGCCAGCCTTACCAGGACCTCAACCGCCGCGGTGATGGCGGCGCCGAGGCCGCTCCCGACACCAACAGCAACTTCCTGCTGCGCACCGCGCTGGACGCGCAGGTCTCGAGCGATCTGATCCGCAAGGCGGTCGCGAGCAAGCCTCTGGTCGATTTCCCCGCCAACGAGCTCGGACGCCAGATGGCGATGGTCTCGAGCATGATCCGCGCGGGTCTCCGGACGCGCGTGTACTACGTCTCGCTCGGCGGGTTCGACACCCACGCGGGCCAGGGCGGCGCTCAGGGTCGCCAGTCCCAGCTTCTCCAGCAGGTCGCGCAGACGCTCAAGGCGTTCTACGCGGATCTGAAGCAGCAGGGCAACGAAGGCCGCGTGCTCACCATGACCTTCTCCGAGTTCGGGCGTCGCGTCGGACAGAACGCTTCGGGCGGCACCGACCACGGCACCGCGGCCCCCATGTTCCTGGCGGGCCCCATGGTCAAGCCCGGCGTCTACGGCGAGCACCCCTCGCTCACCGATCTGGATCAGGGCGACCTCAAGTACCGCATCGACTTCCGAACGATCTACGCCTCGATCCTCGAGGACTGGATGAAGGTCGACAGCAAGAAGGTCCTCGAAGGAAGCTTCACGCCCGCCAAGGTGATCAAGAAGGCCTGAACACGCTCGGCGACCTTCGTGTGAAAGACGCCAGCCCGCTCACTTGGCGGGGCTGAGCGAGGTCAGTCCGACGTCGATGTACTGGCCGCCCTTGGTCTGGGCGCAGTGCACCGCGATCGTGACGGGTTTGCCCGCGACCAGTTCGGCAGCAGCCTCGGGCTCGATGGGCACGAGCTTGTAGCTCATGGTGTAGCCCTTGAGTCGGGCCGCGAGCTTGCCGTTGATGTAGACCTCGGCGTCCTCGTCATGGTGGATCGCCAGGTTGGGAACGCCGGTGATCGCCGCGGGCGTGACCACGCGCCGCATCCAGATTTCCTGGGTATTCCACTCGGTCCCGATGATCGCGCCGGGCGTGCCCTTGGTGCCGAAGCCTCCCTTGCCTGTGCGCCAGGAGCCCGCGTCGAAGTCGGTCGCGGTCCAGTTGTCCGCGGGCTTCTCGGTCACGAAGCGCCAGGGCTCGCCCGCGTCGGCGTTGGGCTCACCCGCGTGCGGCATGACGATGGAGATCACGCCCGCCTTGGCCTGCAGTTCCGCGGTGTCGTCGTGGACTTTGTCGGGATTGATCTTCCAGATGGCGCGGTCGTAGGTCATCCAGCCATTGACTTCGATCTCGACGTCCGTGGTCTGCGTGTAGACCGCCGCGGACAGCCCCTGCGCGATCAGGAGCGGGAGCTGGTGGATCTGATCCAGGTACGCCGCGGTGAGCTCGTCCGCGGACTTGTACGAGACATAGCCCCAGTTGTCCGTGAGCACCCAGGTGTGGCCCGGGACGGGAAGGCCGAGCCCGCCGTACTCGCCAAGCACCGCGGCGCGGGTCGGTTGCAAAGGAGGTGTGCCCGGACCCGGGTAGATATGGACATCGAGCACATCGCCATTGCCGGTGTCCGTCCAGCCGCTGGCGCAGTTGACCAGGCGTGACGGGTCCATCTGCTTGACGATGTCGGTGAGCGACTTGGCCCACTCAAGATCGTTCTGCCCCCAGCCTTCGTTCATGGGGACCCACATCACGATCGAGGGATGGTTCCAGCGTCCTTGCACCATCCGGTGGAGTTCGACCTCGAAGTTCTGCTTCCACTCGGTCGTCAGCGCGGGCAGGTGCTGGTCGTCCTTGGTCTTGAAGAACGCGCTGGGCATGTCTTGCCAGACCATCACGCCGAGCTGATCGCACAGGTAGTAGAACCGGTCAGGCTCCACCTTCACGTGCTTGCGGAGCATGTTCCCGCCCATGCGCTTCACCGCGAGGATGTCGAACTTCATCGCTTCTTCGTTGGGCGCCGTGTAGAGCCCATCGGGCCAGAATCCCTGGTCGAGCGGGCCGAACATGAACGTGGCGACGCCGTTGACCGCGAGGCGGTTGATCCCGCGATCATTGACGACCGACACGTCTCGGAGCCCGAAGTAGCTCCCGACTTCATCCATGAGCACGCCGTCGCGCAGGAGCCTGATTTTCAGGGCGTACAGCGTGGGATGGTCGGGGGTCCACAGTTCGAGGGTCGGGATGGAGAACGTGACCGCCTGACGGCGTGTGGGCAGGTTGGCGCCGCTGGCGAGCACCTGCCCATCCTTGAGGATCTCGATCTCGAGCCGGTCGCTCGGCCTGACTTCCTTGAGGGACTCAAGCTCTTCGATGATGTGCGTGAGCGAGACGGTGACCGAGCGCGTCTTGGAGACGGTGTCGATCTTCACGCCGCCGATGGCGACCTTGGGCGTGGGCTCGAGCCAGACGGTCTGCCAGATGCCGGTGGTGGGGGTGTACCAGATGCCGCTGGGCTTGTCCCACTGCTTGCCGCGAGGCTGGCCTCCCGAGTCGCCCGGATCGGTGACGAGCACTTCGACGGTGTTCGGTCCGTCCTTCACGAGCGCGGTGATGTCGAAAGAGAAGCTGTCGTATCCGCCCTTGTGCTCGCCGACCTTGGAGCCATTGACCAGGACGGTGGTCTGCCAGTCGACAGCTCCGAAGTGCAGGTTCACGCGCTGGCTGTTGGTGCGCCAGTCGGCAGGGACCTCGAAGGTTCGCCGGTAGCGCAGCGTCTGGTCCTTGCTCACCCGCCGCGCAACGCCCGAGAGGGCAGACTCGACGGGGAACGGGACCAGGATCTTGCCATCCCACTTCTCAGGCGCATCGGCGCCCTCGTGGATGGCGTACTCCCAAAGGCCATTGAGGTTCATCCAGCGTTCACGCGTGAGCTGTGGGCGTGGATACTCAGGCCAGGCCTTGTTCGGGTCGACGTCCTTGGCCCAGCGGGTTTTGAGCGTGCCTTCGACAGGCTTCCAGTCCTGGGCCAACAGGGCCAGCGCGAGGGAGGCGGACGCGACGAGGGCGAGCAGGAGCCGCATGGGCAGTGGTTCCGCGGAGTGTGACGCGGACAGCGACACTCACCGCGTGGGAGCGGCTGCCCGCGCCATCGACAATACCAGCTGCGCGTGGCGTTCGCTCGCACCTTGCTGGGAACGGATGCAGGATTGTCCCGCCTTGGCCAATGCAGCCCTTCGCCCCGGATCCGCGAGCAGCTCGGCGATGAGGCCAGGGAGCGTCTGGCGCGTGGCCCGGCACAGGCCGCCCGCACGCTCAAGGGCGTCGACGATGTGCCGGAAGTCGCTGACCGCGGGGCCGATGATCGCGGCCTTGCCCAGGCCGATGGGCTCGATCGGATCCGAGCCGAAGAGCTCCCCGAACGAACGCCCGATGATGACCAGATCCGCCAGCGCATAGGCCGCTCGAAGCTCCCCGATCGTGTCCAGCAGGAAGCGTTCGGTTCCGGGTGCTGCGACCTGCCCCGAGCTTCGCCTCACGCAGGCGCTGGGAACGCCGGTCTTGGGCGCGCGAAGGTCGCGCTCGGCCTGATCGAACCACTCGGGCTTGCGGGGAGCGCACAAGAGCTGGACTCCCGCGGGCACCGCCTCGTGCAGCAGCGCGTGTTCATCCGGCGCAGTCGAGCCCGCGACGATCAGCGGCCGGGAGCGATCGATCCCCATCGCGCGGGCCAGCTCCGCTGCTTTGGGCGTCGAGGCGACCGGGTCGGCGTCGGACGCCAGCACGTTGCCCGCGTCGAACTTCATCGATCCCGTGATGAAGCATCGGTTGGGTTTGACGCCCATGTACTCAAAGCGTGCGGCGTAGTCGGGGTCCTGCACCGCCGCAAAGTCGAGAGCTGCGAAGCGTTTCCCGATGATCGGGCGGATCTTGCGATAGCCCTTGAAGGACCGCTCGCTCAAACGCCCATTGATCACGCCGATCGGGATGTGCCGCCTGACGCATGCGTCCACGAAGTTGGGCCAGAGCTCGAGTTCAACCAGCGCCACCGCGTCGGGCTTGGCCAGATCCAGAAAGCGGTTCACGCTCCGCGAGAAGTCCAGCGGATACCGGCGGACCAGCGCGGTGCTCGAGAAGAGCTCGCGGGCGCGGGCGATGCCGGTGTCCGTGCCCACGGTCACGATGACCTCCGCGTGCGGCGTCAGCAAGGGCACGAGCTGGCGAAGGGCGTTCACCTCGCCCACCGAGACCGCGTGCAGCATCACGCGCGGGCGCGTCTTGGCGGGCAACGGCTCGACATGCCCGAACCGCTCGCGCCACCCTCCCCGGGCCTTGCGGGCCCACACGGGGGCGGTCAGTCCGACCAGGGCGATGTACCCGACGTCGAGGGCGTTCATGCGGAAGGGCGAACTTTACGCGAGCCCCGCTCCACGCGCCGGATGCTGGGGTGGGAACACCCCCGAAACCGATATGCTGAGCGTTCGGCCCGCGCCGGCCGCGATTCTTGCGCCGGGCAGGCCCATTCCCGGGGGTCGCGCATGCACACGCCCGCGTCTTCTGCCAGCACGTCAGGCCTGCCTGCCGACGTCCTCGCCAGCCCGCTCTTCAACGCCGACCTGGCCCCGGTCCCGCCCGAAAAACGCAACTGGACCCTTTACGCGTTCGCCGCGCTGTGGATCAGCATGGCCCACTGCATCCCCACCTACATGCTCGCGGGCGGCCTGGTCGCCCAAGGCATGAACTGGTGGCAGTCCTTGCTCACCATCGGCCTGGGCAACGTCATCGTGCTGGTCCCGATCCTCCTCAATGCCCACCCCGGCACCAAATACGGCATCCCCTTCCCGGTCCTGGCCCGCTCCTCATTCGGAACCCTCGGCGCCAACATCCCCGCGGTGCTCCGCGCCATCGTCGCCTGCGGCTGGTTCGGCATTCAGACCTACATCGGAGGCGAAGCGGTCCGCACGTTCCTGGTCGTCGCCTGGCCCGGGTTCGATCACCTCGGAGGCGACTTCCTCCTCATGGGGCTCACCCTCCCCAAGCTCATCACGTTCCTGCTCTTCTGGGGCGTGAACATGGCGATCATCCTCTGGGGGATGAACACCGTCCGCATCTTCGAGAACTGGGCGGCGCCGCTCGTGCTCGTGCTCGTGATGGCGATGGTCCTGCTGATCTGGATCGTGCGCAAGGCCGGAGGCGTGGGCGAGATGCTCACGCGTCCTTCGCAGTTCAAGTCGACCGCCGAGTTCTGGAAGATCTTCGTGCCCTCGCTCACGGGCATGATCGGGTTCTGGGCGACGCTCTCGCTCAACATCCCGGACTTCACTCGCTTCGGCCGAGGCCAGCGCGAGCAGATGATCGGGCAGACGCTCGGCCTTCCCACGACCATGATCGCGTTCTCCGCGATGGCGGTCATCATCACGAGTGCCGCCGAATCCCTGCTCAAGGGCGTGGATCCCAAGACGCTCTGGGATCCCGTCGTGGTCCTGTCGCACATCACGTCGACGACGCCTCCCCCGGGCATGGACACGCCGCTCTTGGCATCCGGGGGCGTGCGCTTCGTCGTCGCGGTGCTGGCGCTGGTGGGGGTGGGCCTGGCGACGCTGGCGACCAACATCGCAGCCAACGTGGTGAGCCCCGCCAACGACTTTGCCAACATGGCGCCGCGGTTCATCTCGTTCCGCACCGGCGCGATCATCACGGGCGTGCTCGGCATCGTGATCATGCCCTGGAAGCTCCTGGCCAGCGCGGATGTGTACATCTTCGAGTGGCTCGTGGGCTATTCAGCGCTGCTCGGACCGATTGCGGGGATCATGATCGCCGACTACTGGCTCATCCGCCGTCGGGAGCTTGATGTCGCGGATCTCTACCGCGTCAGCGGGCGCTACCGCCGGTTCAATCCGGTCGCGATCGTGGCGCTGGTCGTCGGGATCGCGCCAAACGTGCCAGGGTTCCTGAAGCAGGTGCACGTCTTGCAGGGCGAGCGCAACTTCTTCGATGCGCTGTACGTGTACGCGTGGTTCACCGGCGTCTTGATCGCGGGCGCGGTGTATCTGATGGGCATGAAGATGGCAGCCAAGACATCGCGGGCATGATGCGGGCAAGCGCATCAGAGCCGAGCGGCGCAAGCCGCCGGCCGCCGGTCTTCGGCGCACGATCCTGAGTCCTGGGCCCTCGGCGCTGCGAGCGTCCTGCCGGTCGCTTGCGCGACGCGGCTCTGACGTCAGCCCTCAAACGCCTCGTCCACGATCGCAAGGCCCTTGTCCACGATGTCCATGGCCTCGGCCAGCTGCGCCTCGTTGATGCACAAGGGGGGGTTGCACATGATGCCGCCCCACTGGAGCACCGTGAACAGGCCGTTCTCCTTGAAGAACTTGCCCACCTTGGGCATGACCGGGTGCGTCCCGGCGTAGGGAACCAGGTACTCGTTCTTTGAGTTCTTGCGGAGCTCGATGAGCCCGAAGAGCCCGATGTTCCTGCACTCGCGCACGCACTTGTGCTTGCCCTTGAGGCGGTCCATGTGCCCGCGCATCAGCGAGCCCATCTTGGCCGCGTTCTCGATCATGCCCTCGTTCACGAGCACGTCGATGGCCGCCTCGGCCGCTGCGAGGCACATCGGGTGGGCGTTGTAGGTCAGGCCGCCCCAGAACACGTTCTCGCGGAAGTGGTTGGCGATGCGATCGCTCACCGCCATGACGCCCAGAGGCATGTACGAACTGGTGAGCCCCTTGGCCATCGTCACGATGTCGGGCACGATGTCGCCGTGCTGGAAGGCAAAGAGCTTCCCCGTGCGACCAAATCCGCACATGATCTCATCGCAGATGAGCAGGATGCCGTGCTTGTCGAGCAGGGCCTTGAGCCCCTTGAGATACCCCGCCGGCGGCGGCAGGATCCCGTTGGTCCCGGTGACGGTCTCGATGATCATCGCCGCGATGTTCTTGGGCCCCTCGTACTGGATGACCTCTTCGAGATACTTCAGGTTGTTCGCGACGATCTCCGCGTCCGACGAGCCGAACGAGAACTCGTAGGGCTTGGGATCCATCACGCGCACGACGCCCGCCATCCCGGGCTCGTTGGGCCAACGGCGGGGATCGCCGGTCAGTGAGATCGCCCCGTGGGTCGCGCCGTGATAGCTCCGGTAGCGCGTCAGAATCTTGTGCCGCCCCGTGAACAGGCGCGCCGCCTTCACCGCGTTCTCGTTGGCTTCCGCGCCGCCCAGCGTGTAGAAGAACGTGTTGAGATCCCCGGGCACCAGCTCCGCGAGCTTCCTGGAGAGCCTGGCCCGCACCGCGGTCGCCATCCCCGGATACGCGTACGCGAGCTCCGCGGCCTGATCCTGGATCGCCTTGATGACCTTCGGGTGCCCGTGCCCGATGTTCACGCTCATGAGCTGGCTGTTGAAGTCGATCCAGCGCCTGCCCTCGGGGGAGTACAGATAAATCCCCTCGGCACGCGCGACCGGAATCGGATCCACCTTGCCCGTGGCGGACCACGAGAAAAGCGAGTACTTGAGGCAGGCGTCGATCATTTCCTGGGAGGACATGGGCATGGGAGGGCTTTCTGAAATGAAATCAGCAAATCCGCAGCGCGAAAAAGCAGCAAATCAAGGCAGGGTGCGGAAGCGGTGGGGGCTGGGACGAAGGGGTTTTCATGTGCTGCTTTGCTGCTTTTCCGCTTTGCTGCTCTTCTTCAACTCATCCACGTCGCGTCCTTCTGCAGCGCCCACTTGCTGGTGATCTTGCGCTGGCGGGTCCAGAAGCGGTAACCATCCCAGCCGGTGATGTTGCCATGGCCGAAGAGCGAGTCGTTCCACCCGCCGAAACCGAAGGGCTCGCGGGGGACGGGCACGCCGACGTTCACGCCGCACATCCCGGCCTCGACGCGGTCGATGACGCGGCGGGCGATGTCGCCCGAGGAGGTGTACACGCACGACGCGTTGCCGTAGGGATTGGAGTTTTCGATCTCGATGGCCTTCTCGAGGTTCTCGACGCGGATGATCGAGAGCACCGGGCCGAAGATCTCTTCGCGTGCCGCGGGCATCTCGGGGGAGACGTGATCGATGATGGTCGGCCCGACCCAGTATCCGCCCTTGACGGGATCGGCCTGGCGTCCGTCCAGCACGACCTTGGCGCCCATCGATTGGGCCTGATCGATGTAGCCCTTGATCCGCTTCACCGCGGCTTCGGTGGTGACCGGTCCCATGTCTTTGCCCGCGACGAGCTTGGAGGCCCGGGCGCGGACCGCATCCAGGATGTGATCGACCTTGCCGATCGCCAGCAGCACGCTGGCCGCCATGCAGCGCTGGCCGGCGCAGCCCGTGAACGACGCGACGACGTTTTCCGCGGTGAGGTCCAGATCCGCATCCGGGACGACCAGCAGATGGTTCTTGGCGCCGCCGAGGCACAGCGCCCGCTTGCCCTCCATGCTGCTCCGGCCGTACACCGCCTTGGCGACGCGCGTGGAGCCCACGAACCCGAGGGCCTTGATGCCCGGATGATCGCAAAGTGCTTCAACCACCTCGCGTCCGCCTTGCACGAGGTTGAACACGCCCTTGGGAAGCCCCGCGTCCTTGAGCAACTCCGCGAGCCGCAGGGACGATAGAGGTACGCGCTCGCTAGGCTTGAGGATGAACGAGTTTCCACCCATCAGCGCCTGAGGCAGCATCCACATCGGGACCATGAGCGGGAAGTTGAAAGGCGTCACGCCCGCGACCACGCCCAGAGGCTCGTACACCACCTCGCACGCGACGCCCCGGCTCACCTCGAGCTGATTGCCCGCGGCCAGGTTGGGAAGCGAGCACCCGTACTCGACGCACTCGATCCCCTTCTCCACCTCAGCCTTGGCCTCGGAGAAGACCTTGCCGTTCTCGTGGCTCACGAGCCAGGAGAGCTCCTCGATGTTCCGCACCATCGCCTCGCGGAGGCGGTACAGCACCTGGGCCCGCTCGCGCAGGGGCCACTCGCGCCACTCGGCGCTTGCGACCGACGCCGCCTTGACCGCAGCGTCCACGTCCTCCTTGCCGCTCATGCAGACGGTGCTCATCACCTTCCCGAAGCGCGGGTTGATGACGTCGAGTGTGGCCTTGGAGGAGATCGGATCGCGCCACTCCCCGCCGTAGTAGTTGCGGGCGGGCACGAACTGCGTGAACTCGTCGTTCTTGGCGCCAAAGGCGGGAATCATCGAAAGCTCCTGAGCGATGCGTTGGACAGATGAGGCGCGGATCAGTGCGGCTTGGACCGGCTGACCCCCGAGGGCGCGGTGACCTGATTGCGGAGCGTCTGGGCGCCCCAGTAATCCGGGAAGCAGGGCCGGTCAACGTACTTGCCCCAGCCCTTCTCGGTCTTGAGCTGGTCGTTCTCCCACACCACGCGCCCGCGCGAGAGCGTGACCGCGGCATTCCCCGTGATCGTCATGCCCTCGTAGATGTTGAAGTCCACGTTCTGATGGTGGGTCTTCGCGGAAATCGTGCGCGTCTTCTTGGGATCCCAGACCACGATGTCCGCGTCCGAGCCCGGCGCGATCGTGCCCTTCCTGGGATGCAGATTGAAGATCTTGGCGGTGTTGGCGCTGGTGACCGCGACGAACTCGCGCGGCGTCAGCCTCCCGCTTCCCACGCCGTGGTGCCAAAGAATGCCCATGCGATCCTCGATCCCGCCCGTCCCGTTGGGGATCTTCCGGAAATCGTCCACGCCCGCCCGCTTCTGCGGCGTGCAGAAGCAGCAATGATCCGTCGCGGTCGTGTGCAGCATCCCGCCTTGCAGGCCCTTCCAGAGCGCCGCCTGGTGCTCCTTGGAGCGGAAGGGCGGGCTCATGACGTAATGGGCCGCCTTGTCCCAGTCCGTGTTGCGATAGACCGAGTCGTCGATCACCAGGTGCTGGGCCAGGACTTCGCCAAAGACGCGCTGGCCCTCGCTGCGGGCCCGCGTGATCGCCTCCAGCGCGTCGATGCACGAAGTGTGCACGATGTACACCGGAACGCCGAGCACCTCGGCGATGCGGATCGCGCGATTGGCCGCTTCGCCTTCCACTTCAGGCGGCCGCGAGAGCGGGTGCCCCTCGGGCCCGGTGATCCCGCGCGCGAAGACCTCCTGCTGGAGCCTGAACACCAGTTCGCCATTCTCGGCGTGGACGGTGCACAGCGCGCCAAGCTCCTTGGCGCGGAGGAAGCTTGAGATCAGGGTGTTGTCGTCCACCATGATCGCGTTCTTGTACGCCATGAAGTGCTTGAAGCTGTTCACGCCGTGCTCCGTGCACAGTGTCTTCATGTCGTCGCTGACGGACTGGTCCCACCAGGTCACCGCGACGTGGAAGGAGTAGTCGGCCGCGGCCTTCTCGGCCCACCCGCGCCACTTCTTGTACGCCGCGACCAGGGACTCCTGGGGCGCGGGGATGACGAAGTCGATGATCATCGTCGTCCCGCCCGCGACGCCGGCGCTGGTGCCCGAGAAGAAGTCCTCGGACGCGACCGTTCCCATGAACGGCAGCTCCATGTGCGTGTGCGGATCGATGCCGCCCGGGATGACGTACGCGCCCGACGCGTCGATCACACGCGCCCCCGCGGGCGCGTCGACCTTGGCGCCGACCGAGGCGACCTGCTCACCGACGATGAGCACATCCGCCCGGCGTTCGGCGTCCGCTGTCACGACGGTGCCGCCCTTGATCACGATGGAAGTGGTGGACATGGATGGAATCCTCGAACGCGGCGCAAACAGCGGGGCAAAGAGCGGGCCACACGCAGGGGCAGACGATCAGATCTCGGTCAGTTCCTTGTACGCCTCGGGCCTGCGGTCGCGGTAGAACTGCCACACCGAGCGGACCTGATCGATCTGCGCGAAATCCAGATCCGCGACCAAGAGCTCGTCGTTGTCCTCGGAGGCCTGCGCGAGCGTCTCGCCCCGCGGATTGACGAAGTAGCTCGAGCCGTAGAACTTCCCGATGTTCCAGGGCGCTTCCACGCCGACGCGGTTGATGCATCCCATGAAGTACCCGTTGGCGACCGCGTGCGCGGGCTGCTCGATCTTCCAGAGGTACTGAGAGAGCCCCGCGACCGTCGCGGAGGGATTGAAGACGATCTCGGCGCCGTTGAGTCCGAGGCAGCGAGCGCCCTCGGGAAAGTGGCGGTCATAGCAGATGTACACGCCCACCTTGGCGTAGCGCGTCTTGAAGACCGGATAGCCGCCATTGCCCGGCTTGAAGAAGAACTTCTCGTAGAACCCGGGGTTCACTTGCGGGATGTGCTGTTTGCGGTACTTCCCGAGGTACGTGCCGTCGGCGTCGATCACCGCAGCGGTGTTGTAGAGCACGCCGCTCATCTCGCGCTCGTAGATCGGGACGACCATGACCATCGCGTACTTCTTGGCGTAAGAGGCCATGAGCTCGACCGTGGGGCCGGGCATTTCTTCCGCCGCCTCGTACCAGCGGGGGTCCTGGCTCGGGCAGAAGTAGGGGCCATAGAAGATCTCCTGGAGGCTCAGGATCTTCACGCCCCGCTTCCCGGCATCCTCGATGTAGGGAATGTGCTTGTCGATCATCGCCTTCTTGATGTCGGCGATGGAGCGTTTCTCGTCGTTGATGGGGTTGCTGCACTGGATGAGGCCGCAACGGATGATCTTGCTCATGCTTTCTGGTCCTTCCGCTCGAACGAATCAGTTGACGCGGACCACCTGTCCGAGCCGCACGCTTGCACGGGCGCGTCCCTTGACGGCTCCGCGCATCAATGCGCCCCCTTCTTGGGACGCAGGGTCTTGCCTTCCTTCACCGCCTGATTCCACGTCACGGGCGTGAACCCGTTGTTGACTTCCGCCATCGTGATGCAGCCCGGCACGGGGCACACGATCTGGCACAGGTTGCACCCGACGCACTCCGCCTCGTCGACCACGGGGACGCGCGAGCCCGAGGGATCCGGATGGATGCACTGGTGCGCCCCGTCGTGGCACGCCGCCACGCACACGTGGCATCCGATGCACTTGGACGCGTCGATCTTCGCGACGGTCTCGTAGTTCATGTCCAGGTCGCCCCACTCGGAGAACCCGGGGATGGCCTTGCCGACCATCTGGTCGATGCGGGTGAAGTTGTGCGTCCGCATGTACTCGCGGAGGCCTTCGGTCATGTCCTCGACGACGCGGTAGCCGTGGAGCATCACCTCGGTGCAGACCTGGACCGACGAGGAGCCGAGCAGAATGAACTCCACCGCGTCGCGCCAGTTGCAGACGCCGCCGATGCCGCTGATGGGGAGCCCGAACTCCTTGTGGCGCGCCAGAGCCGCGACCATGTGCAGCGCGATGGGCTTGACCGCGGCCCCGCAGTACCCGCCGTTGGTTGAACGGCTCGCGACGCGGGGCTCGGGCACGAAGCGGTCGATGTCGACGCCGATGATGCTCTTGATGGTGTTGATGAGCGACACGCCGTGCGCGCCGCCCTTCCGGGCCGCCATGCCGTGGGGGATGATGTCCGACACGTTGGGCGTGAGCTTCACGAGCACGGGGATCGTGGAGTACTCGACCGCCCAGGACGTGATCTCCTGGTTGACGCGGGGCTCCTGGCCCACCGCCGACCCCATGCCGCGCTCGCACATGCCGTGGGGGCATCCGAAGTTCAGTTCCAGCCCGTCGGCGCCGGTGTCGATGGATCGCTTGATGATGTCGCGCCACTCCTCGCGCGTCTCGACCATCAAGGACACGATCACCGCGTTTTTGGGGAACCGCTTCTTGGTCTCGGCGATCTCGCGGAAGTTCACGTCGAGCGGTCGGTCGGTGATGAGCTCGATGTTGTTGAAGCCCGCGCCGCGCACGCCCTGGATGGTGTGCCCGCCGAAACGGCTCGAAACGTTCTGGATGGGAACACCCAGGGTCTTCCACACCGCGCCGCCCCAGCCCGCGTCAAAGGCCCGCTGCACCTGCGCGCCGGAGTTCGCCGGCGGCGCCGACGCGAGCCAGAAGGGATTGGGGCTCTTGATCCCCGCGCAGTTCACGCTCAGGTCGATCATGCTCCCCTCCCACGCAGGAACGCGTCCATCGCCGCCGCAGCCCGCTTGCCGTCGGCCGCCGCGTAGACGACCTCGGTGCCGCCATTGGCCGCATCACCGCCCGCGAACCACTTGCCTCGTCCGGTCCGTCCGTTGGCGTCCGTCACGATGCGTCCGTGCTCGAGCTCGATGCCCGCAAGGCCCTCGAGCAGGTGCCCAAGCTTGGACTGCCCGATCGCGATCAGAACCAGATCCGCCTCGATCGTCCGCGTCACGCCAGGGATCGGAAGCCTCCGCTCGTCCAGCGCCAGACACCGGCAGCGTTCCACCCGGCCCGCTCCCTCGATCGCCGAAGGCACCGAGCGCCACAGCGCCGCGGCACCGTCGATCTTGGCTGCTTCCCACTCGTGGCGATACCCCGACATCCGCGCCTCATCCCCGCGGTACACCATGGTGACCGAGGGAATCCCAAGCCCGAGGGCTTCGCGCACCGCGTCCAGCGCCGTGTTGCCGCCGCCAATGACCAGGCACTTGCGCACGCCCGAGAGATCCACGCGTCCGAGCTTCATCCGCTCGATCCAATCGACCGCGCCGTACACACCAGGCAGCTCTTCCCCGGGCACACCCAGCCTCGTGTCCGCGCCGAGCCCTGCGCCGAAGAAGATCGCATCGTGCTTGTTCTCGAGCTCCTCGACCGACACATCCCGGCCGATCTCCACGCCGAGCTTCACCTCAATCCCGCCGATGCCCAGGATCCACTCCACCTCCTGGATCGCGCGGTCCGCCCGCATCTTGTACGGCGCCACGCCCGTCGCGTTCAGCCCGCCCAGGACACGGCGTTTCTCATAAATCGTGCACGCGTGCCCGCGCCGCCTGAGCTCGTGGGCCGCCGCCAGCGAAGCCGGCCCGCCTCCGATCAGCCCGACCGACTTCCCGCTGCTCGGACCCGCGTCGAAGAACCGCCAGCCCTTCTCGAAAGCCACGTCGGTCGCGTAACGCTGGAGCTTGCCGATCTGAATCGGCGGCGCATCCTGATGGTTGTACACGCACGCGCCGACGCACAGCACCTCGACCGGGCACACCCGCGCACAGCTCATTCCCAGAATGTTCGCGTCAAAGATCGTCCGCGCCGAACCCCGGATGTTCCCCGTCGCGATCTTGCGGATGAACTGCGGGATGTCGATCCCCGTCGGACACGCCTTGATGCACGGCGCATCGGTGCAGAACAGGCAGCGATTGGCCTCCGCCACCGCCTGGGCCTGACCGAGCGGCGGCTTGTAGTCCTCAAACACGCCTTCCGATCGGTCTGATGCGAGCTCGCCCGCCATGAAGCCCTCCAACGCCCCGCCGACAGGAACCGACAGGACCGGGAGAGCAGCTTAACAAATCTCTCGCATGATTCGGGCGATCGTCCGCGCAGAAGCACCCCTGAGCCCGAAATTTCTCGGGTTGGGGCCGCGTCCCGCGAACCAGATTGTGAAGAAAGGCTCCCCGCCCACGCTTGGGTCGGAGGCCCGACCAACGTCGAAGTGGGCAGGCAGGGACTCGAACCCTGGACCCTTCGCGTGTAAAGCGAATGCTCTAGCCAACTGAGCTACCCGCCCGGGTCATCAATCCTAGGTCCATCCGAGCCTCTCGCGCAAGCGAGAGGAACCACGCGATCCCTCAGCCCGCGCACAATCACCGCCATCGCCCCAATCCACCGCCCCTCCGAGCATTCCTCGCGCTCGCGCCAGAAGCTCAGACCTCACCCCGCCTGCAGGCGTTTGAACATCCCCGCGCCAAGCCCGAGGCCAACCACGCCCACCGCGATCAGGATGCCGCAAGGCAGGGCCATCTCCGCGACGGAATAGTTCCTCCAGATCCCGCCTTCCAGCGCCACGATCGCCCACTTGAAGGGGCTCAACCCGCTGGCCTGCTTCATCCACGCGGGCATGAAGAGCAAAGGCACCGCGCCGCCGCCGAAGATCGTCAGGAGCAGGAGCACCGCGCGCCCGGTTCCACCCGCGCCGCCTTCGGTCCGGCCCAGCACCGCCAGTCCCGCCATCAATCCCGCGAATCCGAACGACGTGGAAACGATCGCCAGCGCCAGCATCGCCCAAGACGCGGGCTTCACACCAAACACCACGCCGAAGACCGCGACCAGGAAGACCTGCACGATTACCGCGGTGATGAAGCACGCCAGCGCCTTGCCCGCCAGAATCTCAAGCGGGCCGATCGGCGCGATCGAGAGCCTCACAAGCGTTCCTTGCGAGCGCTCCTGAACAAGCGACACCGCAAACGCCATCACCGCGCCCAGGAGTCCCCACGCCGCAGCCTGCGGCAGCGTGATGTGGAACGAAGTCTTCGGCCCGTCCGCATCCTGCGCCACTTCCTTCACATCGATCTTCACCGGCGTCCAGGCCCCCAGCCCGCCCGCCTGCTTGGTCTCCGTCTTCCCCGCCGCTGCGTCGTCGTCCGCCTTGACCCGCTTGGACAAGGTCTCGATCGAGTCGAAGAAGCCCATGAACGTGTTCTTGGTCTCGGGCGTCAGCGTGTCCGAGCCCTTGACGCCGTCGCGTGCGACCTTGAGCGAGTCGTTCATGAACGACAGATCCGTGAACGACGTCGTGAGTTGCCGGAACGACAGCTCCATGAGCTTGCCCTGCAGCAGACCGCTCTCGGCTTTCCGGCTCGGGTCCACCGAAACCTCCAGCGTCGGCGGCGTGCTGGAGAAGATCCTGCTCGCCGCCTCGCCGTAGCCCTTGGGCAGGACGATGCTGGCCGCCACCTTGCCCTTGCGCACCAGGTCCGAGGCCTGCTGCCTCGTCGTCGCGGTGACGACCTTGAGCCCATCGGTCTCCGCGATCGCGCTCACGAGCTTGCCCGAGCGCGCCGATCCATCCTCATCGAACACCGCAAGCTCGAGATTGCTCGGCTTCCCGGAGCTCGAGAACATCAGCCCGAAGAGGATGCCGTAGATCAGCGGGAAGAAGAAGGTGAAGAAGAAGTTCACCTTGTCCCGCGCGAGCAGCCTCAGGTCCTTTTTCGCAATCGCGATGATCGTTCCCATGGTCGTTCTCGCAGGCTTCAGTCCCGCAGGCTCCGCCCCGTGAGGGACAGGAACACGCTCTCCAGATCGGGACGATCGATGCGGATGTTCAGGACGTCCCGGCGAGCGCCCAGCGCCTGGACCTCTCGGAACGGATCGTCGGTGTCGAGTCGCTTCTCGCCCGCCGCGGTCGTGATGGTCACCACGCTCTTGCCGCCGTGCGTCCGGATCAATCCATCGACCGTGTCCAGCGCCAGGACCTTGCCCTTGTCGATGATCGCGACGCGATCGCAGACCTTCTGCGCCTCTTCCATGTAGTGCGTCGTGTAGATCACGCTCACGCCCTTGCTCTTGAGCGTGCGCACCATCTCCAGGATGTTGTTCCGGCTCTGCGGGTCCACGCCCGCGGTTGGCTCGTCGAGCAGCACCATCGGAGGCTCGTGCAACAGCGCGATCGCCAGATTGAGCCGGCGCTTCATCCCGCCCGAAAAGGTCTTGGCCCGATCCTTCGCCCGGTCCAGCAGCCCCACATCGCGGAGCACCGCTTCCGAGCGCTGCTTCAGGGCCGAGCCCGCGAGCCCATAGACCGATCCGAAGAACGCCAGGTTCTCCCACGCGCTCAGGTCGTCGTAGATCGCAAGCTGCTGTGGACACGCGCCGACCAGCCGCCTCGCGTCAGGCGAGGCGCACGAGCCCTTGCCCCCGATGTCGACCGATCCCGCGTCAGGCGTGACCAGCCCGACGATCATGCCGATCGTCGTGGACTTCCCCGCGCCGTTGGGACCAAGCAGGCCGAACACCTCACCTGTGCCCGAGCCCTTGCCCGGGCTGGCGGTTCCGACCTCGAACGACACGCCGTCGACCGCGTGGAGCGTGCCGTACGACTTGCGGAGATCCTTGACCACGAGCATGGAAGCCCCAAAGTAACCAGCGGGCCCGCGCGGGTCAACGCCGCGATCCGCCCCGCGCTTTCTCGGATTCCCAGCCCCGGTGTTTCACGTCGCCCCGGGTTGCCCCGTGTCGCCAAACGACGCCGACTAGAGCTTGGATTCCGCCGCCAGCTCTTCCTTGAGGACCTTGGCGAGATACTCGTATTGCTCGACCGCGTTGTAGATCTGGGCCGAGATCCGCACCGTGCGGTTCGGGCTTCCCGGCGGCGCGGACCACAAGGGCACCTGGATCTTCCAGTGGTGCACGAGGCGGTCCTGCAGCGCGTCGTGGTACTTGGAATGCCGCTGCGCGAGCATCGCCGCCCGCTCCGGAGAGTGCTTGGGGAGGTGGATCGTCGCCATCGCGCCCAGCAGCTCGTTCGGCGCCGGAGGCTCGACCCCCAGCGCGTTGCAGATCACATCCCGGCCCTTGATGACCAGCTCGTGATTGTGCCGCATGAGCCCCTCGATGCCCCCAGGCATCACGCCCTTGAGGAAATCCACCGCGGTCGTGATCGCCATGATCGCGGAGACATCGGTGGTGCCGATGTAGTCAAACTCGGTGTGGAAGTGGGGGCGTCCGGCCTTCGGCGTCTCGGCCTTGTTCGAGAGGATCATCGGGCGGAAGTCCCCGCCGCCGTTGAACGCCGCGTGGCGCCGGTCGGGCCTGGCGTACAGCACCGCGGTGCCCTTGGACGTGCAGAGCCACTTGTGGCAGTTGGTCGTGTAGTACGAGCATCCGTACGACGGGATGTCCAGATGCACGAACCCCACGCCGTGGGCCCCGTCCACGATCGTCACGATCCCCTTGCTCTCAAGCTCGTGCACGATCCGCTTGATCGGGAGCACCAGCCCGCTCGGGCTGGTCGTGTGGCTCACCAGCGCGATCTTCGTCCGGCTCGTCACCTTGGACAGGATCGCCTGCGCCAGCTCCTCGCCCGACTTTGCCGGGAAAGGAAGCTCGGGCGCAACCACCACCGCGCCCGTCCGCGCCGCCACCCGGCGCAGGTTGTTCATGCACGCCGGATACTCGTGCGTGTCGGCCAGAACCTCATCGCCAGGCTTGAGCATCGGGGCCAGGTTGTCGAGGATCGTCGCGACCGCCTGCGTCGCGTTGGGAACAAAGACGAAGTCCGCCGGAGCGCATCCCAACAGCGGCGTCAACGCGGTGCGCGCCTTGTCGTACTCGCCTTCGAGCTTCTCAACAAAGAAACCCACCGGATCGCGCTCGATCTCCGCCATGAACCGGCGCTGCGCATCATGCACCACCGTGGGCGTCGCGCCGAATGAGCCGTGGTTCAGGAACACCAGCCCCGGATCGAGCTGAAAGTGACGCGACAGCGGCGAAGGCTTGGGCAACGAGAGCGTCATCGATCCCCTCCCGGAGCCGCCCGGCGGCCCCACCGGCCCCCGCGCCATCGCCTTCCATGGGCAACCTCGCGCGAGCCACACTAGGCTACGGCCCTTGACCCCGGAAACGTCCAAACCCGCCCCCGAATCCGCCCCGCCTCCCAAGGCCCGAGCGTCACAAGCCTCGAGCGCACTGGCCCCCTGGATCTTCCTCCCCGCCGCCGCCCTCTGCGCCACCCCCTGGCTCTCGGGCCCCCTGGCTCTGGTGCTCGGGATCGTCCTGGCCCTCACCGGCCTGACCGCCTTCGGAGCGCAGTCCAAAAAGGTCTCCAAGTTTCTTGTGCAGACCTGCGTCGTCCTGCTGGGCTTTCGCCTTGGGATCGGACAACTCGCCCACGCCGCCGCGGGGGGCCTGCTCTTTGCGGTCGCGAGCATCGGCGTCACGCTCGCCCTGGGCTGGGCCCTGGGCCGCCTCTTCAAGACCTCGGGCGAACTGGCGACGCTGGTCAACGCCGGCACCGCGATCTGCGGCGCCAGCGCCATCGGTGCCGTGGGCTCGGCCATGGGCGCCGCCGCCTCGAGCATGGCGGTCGCCACCGGCGCGATCTTCATTCTCAACGCGATCGGCCTCTGGCTGCTCCCCCTGATCGGGCACGCGCTGAATCTCTCCGAACTTCAGTTCGGCACCTGGGCCGGCATCGCGTTGCACGATGTCGCCTCCGTCGCCGCCGCCGCCAGCCGTTACCACGAGCCCGGCTCCACGACCTCCGTGGCGCTGGACACCGCCAACATCGTGAAGATGACGCGCGTGCTCTGGATCATCCCGCTCGCCTTCGCCGCGGCATGGGCCTCGGGCCGCAAGAACGCTTCCAAGGTCCAATCGGGCGCCAAGCCCGGCGCACGCTTCCCGATCCCCTGGTTCATCGGCCTTTTCCTGCTCGCCTCGGTGCTGCGCACGCTGGTGCCCGAGCTGGCCAAGGCCGAGTCCACGATCCGCGCCATCGCGTCCGCGGGATTTCAGGTCGCGCTGTTTCTGATCGGTGCGGGCCTCACGCGGGCGACCCTGAAAGCGGTGGGGTGGCGCGTCCTCGCCCACGCGACGATCCTCTGGATCGCGGTCGCCTCGGGCTCACTGTTTGCAATTCGTGCGCTGATGTCCTGACGCCCACATGCGCCTACACGCGGACGATCAGGCGTTCAGATCCAGGATCTTGCCCGCGTTCACCGCGGTCGCCGCCGCGTTCTTGTCCGCGGGATGGCGGTACATCGGGAAGGCCGCCGGATTGGTCCCGGCGCTGCTGGCCGCCTTCGGCATCATCGCGGCGCCGCTCGCCTGACCCATCGACGTCTCGGGCGAAGGCGCGACCTTGGCCGCCACCAGCGTCGAGATCCGCGCCTTGGCTTCCGCAGCCTTGGTCGTGGACGCATCCACCGAGTCCGTGCGCACAGCCCGTGCGGGCGACGGCTTGGCGATGGAGAAAGGTCCGGTATTCGCAGCAGCACCCGCGCTGCTCGTCGCGGCGGTGGGCCGCGGAGCGCTGGTCAGGCCGTAGGCCTTGCTGATGTGATAGGGGTTGGTGGGTCCGACGCGATCCATGCGGAAGGAACCTCGCTGAGTTCAAAGCATGCCCGCCAGCGCGTTCCGGGTCAAGCCGGCCCAACCCTGTTTGACGGGTCCGCTTTGCTGTTATTCCATCGCTTGGCTGGCTTTCGCGCCGATGTTGCGCCGTGTTCGGTCTCGATCAGGCAGCCCAACTCACGCTGTCGCCGGCGCCTGACTCCCCGACATCACACGCTGGATCTCGCGCCGCATCTCACGATCAAACCGCTCTTCGGAGAATCGCAGCGCCGACTCCCGGCACGCCCGCTGCGCTTCATCGCACGACGGCGCGCGCCCGATCGCCTCCAGCAGCGCGTCAGGCGTCGGCTCATCGAAGAACGCGCCGGTGACGCCTTCGGTCACGATGTCCAGCGCCCCGCCCGCACGCCGCGCCACCACAGGCAGCCCGCACGCCAGCGCCTCGGCCGCCACGATCCCGAAGTCCTCGACCTGCGGGAACAGCAGCACCCGCGCCCTGCGGTAATAGCCCCGAAGCTCCGCATCGCTCACCCGCCCGAGGAAGTGCACCGTCTCTCCCGCCAGCGCTTCAAGCTTGGCCCGGCACGAGCCATCCCCGATGATCCAAAGCGGATGCTGGGCCCGATTGGCCGCCTCGATCGCCAGCTCGATCCGCTTGTAAGGCTCCATCGCCGCGACCAGAAGCCAGAAGTTCCCGCGCGGCCCGTCGCTCTCTGAAGGCGTGAAATAGTCCGTCCGCACCGGCGGATGCACCACCGCCGCCTGGCGTCCATAGCACCGCTCGATCTCCCGTGCGATGTGATTCGAGTTGGCGACAAAGTGCGTCACGTGCGCCGAGGTCGCGCGGTCCCACGCCCGCAGCGGGCCACCGAAGACCTTCAGCCCAAGCCCCGTGAGCAGGCCCCCACGCGCGTACTCACGCGTCTGCGACCACAGATACCGCGCCGGCGCATGGCAATAGCAGATATGCGGCACACCCTCAGGCGCACGCAGCCCCTTGATCGCCGCCGAACTCGTGGAAAGCACCAGATCCACCGGCGCACGCCGGTGCGCCGCCGCCAGCGCGGCCTCGAGCGTCTCCACCGCGCGCGGATAGAACGGGAGAAGCCAGCGCCGCAATCTGGTCGCCCCGCCCGGCAGGCGCGACAAAGGCGACACGGTCCGAGGCAGATCGTCCACGCTCGCCGCCAGCTCACGCCCGTCATCGAACATGACGTAGAGCCCCGCGACCTCGTGCTCGGCCCGCATGAGCCTGGCCAGGCGATCCAGCACGCCCTCGCCCCCGCGATACCCGCAGAGCCAGTCGTGCGCCAGCGCGACCCGGAGCCTGCTCCGGGGACCCAGAGGCTTGGGCTCGATCCGCTCGGCGATCGACGGATCGACATTGGTCGATGCGATATCCACGCGAACCGGGCCCGCGCTCTGACTCTGGATTCCCGGCCTGCCCGAAGGATCTACCATGTGCCCCAGAGGTTACGCCCCCGAGGGGCCCGCACCCGCCGACACCCCGTTCCGGCACGCCCAACCATGCCAAACACCAATCCCGCCAACCGCTTCGCCTGGGACTATCGGACCAAGGCCCTCCAGCTCGGTCCTCCCCCCGGCGCAGGCCCGGACGGCATCGGGATCATCGACCCCCACATCCACGTCAATGGCCGCCAGGCCGCCCTCATCTACAAAGAGGTCGCCAGGCTCTTTGGCGTCGGGCTCATCTACTCCCAGTCGCGCCTTGACCAGGCCGACGCGGTGAAGGACGTGCTGGGGCAGAACGTCCGCTTCATCGCGGTCCCCAACTTCGGCCAGAGCGACCGCCGCAAGGCCTTCGCCGAGGACTTCCTCGATCAGATCCACATCTGGCACGACCGCTACGGCTCGCGCATGATCAAGCTCTGGAACGCGCCCCGCCTCCGCGAACTCATCCCAGTCGAACATCAGCCCGACATCGTGCACCTCGACGGCAAGTGGCGCCTGGAAGCCGCCCGGCTCGCCCAGAAGCTCGGCATGATGATCATGACCCACACCGCCGACCCCGACACCTGGTTCGCGACCAAGTACGCCGACGCTTCCAAATACGGCACCAAGCGCGACCAGTATCGAGGCCTCGAGATCGCCCTGGACACCTTCACCTGCCCCTGGATCCTCGCCCACATGGGAGGCTCCCCCGAAGACCTCGACTTCCTCGATGGCCTGCTCACCCGCCACCCCAACGCGCATCTGGACACCTCCGCGACCAAGTGGATCGTCCGCGAACTCTCCAAGCACGACGACGCCCGCTTCCGCGACTTCTTCACCAAGTGGCGCTCGCGCATCTTCTTCGGCTCCGACATCGTGACCACCGACGACCACGTCACGCCCAAGGCCAGTCGCGCCGGCACCGCCGCCGCCAGCCCGTTCAGCGATCTGGCCGACAGCCCCGAAGCCGCGTTCGATCTCTACGCGAGCCGCTACTGGGCCCTGCGCACCATGTTCGAGACGTCCTACGAAGGCGAAAGCCCCATCGCCGACGGCGATCTGGCCATGGTCGATCCAAAGCGCTACGACGCCATGAGCGCGCCGCGCTTGCGTGGGCGTGCGCTTCCCAAGGACATGCTCGCCGATCTCTATCAGAACAATGCCAGACGCGTCATCAACGCCTGGTGGGACGCCCATCCCTGAGTTGACGCTCGCGCGTTCATGATGCCGCCGCGCCGGCGCGAAAGGCCGAAACGATCACTTGGTCGCCGAAGGCTTGGGCGCATCGGCCGGCTTTGGCGTCTCCGCAGGCTTGGCCGCGGGCTTGCTCGGATCTGGCTTGCTCGGATCTGGCTTGCTCGGGTCTGGCTTGCTCGGATCCGGCTTGGGATTGGCTTTGGCCTTGGCGTCCGCGTTCGCCTCGGGCTTGACCCCGGTGTTCCTCTCCGGAGCCAGCGGATCTTCATCCTTGGCGGGCTTGGCATCGTCCTTGATCTGGTCAGCCTCCGCCTTCGCGTTCGCAGCGGTGTCCTCGGCGCGCTTCACAGGCGTGGTCAGATCGATGAACGAGCGGAGCCGTTCGTCCAGCGCGCCCGACATCGGTTCGTCGAGCATGGCATTCACGCGTGCTTCCACCTCGACGGCCCGGAGCTTGTCGTCAAAGCCCGCGGTCGCGCTCACGAGCCTGAGCGTCGCGCCGCGGATCCGGCCCTTGAGGGTCTCGCCACCCGGACGACGCTTGGGATAGAGGAACCCGCCCCCGCCGTAGACGCCGATCTGCCCATTGGCCAGCACGATGTGCCGGAACGTCACCGAGCAGGCGGTGTCGTCGATGGGCGTCTTGCCCGCCTCGGGCGCGACGAACAGGTGCACGTGCGTGAGCTGTCCCGACACCCCGCTTAGGTCGGCCTGCGGGTCAAAGACGTCCCGAGGCAGATCGGTCATGTACATGTCCGCGGTGTTCTTGTCCGAGTACCGATAGACCGAAAGCGTGGGTTCCAGCGTCAGGCTCCGCCCGCTCTCCACGCCGGTCAGGGTCACCCCGGGCGTGGAGCCGCAGCCGCCAAGGCCGATCACTCCCGCCAGCACGCACAAGCTCAGGACCGTCGTCTTCATCGCCCCCACGATAGTGCCTCCGCCGGGGGTTTGCCCGCCCCCGCAGCCCGCGCACCACGCCAACACTTCCCGGTGCCCGATCCACGCTTCATCCCGGTCGACTCCCTCGCCGACCCGCGCCTTGACCCATACCGCAACGTCAAGGACCGCGACCTGGAGCGTCTCCGCGCCGCCCACACCCAAAGCACCGGCCTCTTCCTGGTCGAAGGCGAACTGGTCGTCCGCGAGCTGGCCCGCAGCCGCTTCGCGATCGACTCGGTCCTGCTGAGCCACGCCCGCGCCGAGGCCATGCGCGACTGGCTCGAGTCTCTGCCGCCGGAGGTCCCCATCTACCTGGCGTCCCAGGACCTCATGAACCAGATCGTCGGGTTCGACATCCACCGGGGCGTGCTGGCCGCGGCCCGCCGGGGCGAGCCTCTGGACGCCCGCGACCTGATCGCCTCGGCCTCCACCCTGGTGATCCTGGAAGACCTCACCAACCACGACAACGTCGGGGGCATCTTCCGCACCGCCGCGGGTCTGGCGGGGATTGACCATGCCGCGGTCCTGTTCACCCCCCGGACGTGCGATCCGCTGTACCGCAAGTCCGTCCGCGTCTCCATCGGACAGGCCATGCGCCTGCCATTCGCCTGCCTGGCCGACTGGCCCGCCGCCTTGGACCAGATCCGTGCCGCGGGCTTCACCCTCATCGCGACCACTCCCGACCCGGACGCGGTCGCGCTGGACCAGTGCCCCAGGCCAGGCAAGCTGGCGCTCCTGGTCGGCTCCGAAGGGCCGGGACTCTCCCAGCAGGCTCTGGCCAAGGCCGACCGCAAGGTCCGGATCCCCATGCACGCCGGCGTGGATTCCCTGAACGTGGTCGTGGCCACCGCCATCGCCCTGCACGCCCTGAAGCCCCTCCCCTGACAAAGCCCTCGTCAGGCCCGTTTCCCGCACCCGGGATGAACTGAAACGTCTTTCCCTCCGTCTACGTACCCTGTAGGGGAACCATCCACGGAGTTTGTCATGCGCCTTCATGCTGTTTGCTCGCTCGTCCTCGCCGCCGGCCTCTGCCTCCCCGCGCTCGCCCAGTCCGACGGCGTGCTCCGCGAAGGCGAAGGCTCGCGCCGCACCCAGCTCAACGCCATGGAGCTCCAGCCCTTCCCCGCCTCGGCGTGGTCCACGCTCTCGGCCTGGAAGGACAACAAGTCCCCCTCCGCCGCCGACACCGACGGCAAGCCCGTGCTCATCCTCACCTGGTCGAGCTGGCACCCGAGCGGCGCCAAGGCCCTGGGACTCGCCCGCAAGCTCGCGGCCCAGTACGCCAAGGATGGCCTGGTCGTCGTCATCGCCCACCACCCCGAAGGCTTCGCCGACGCGGACGCTGAACTCAAGAAGCCCATCCCGCAGGGCCAGCATCTCTTCTACGCGCATGACGCCAAGGGCGACTTCCGCAAGGCCCTCTTCTCCGATCAGGACCCCGACTTCTACGTCATCGACCGCGCCGGGCAGCTCCGCTTCGCCGACGTCGCGACCGACGCGATCGACCACGCGGTGCAGATCGTGTGCGCCGAGACGCGTGAACAGGCCGCCGGACTGAACAAGAACATCGCCGACTCCCGAGCCGCTGCCGAGCGTGAGAGCCTCAAGTCCGCGGGCATCCGCGACAGCGTGACCGCGTCGAGCATCCCCGAACAGCCCTTCACCATGCCTTCCGACAGCGCGTACAACGCGGTGCGCTGGCCCAAGCCTCCCAAGGAAGAGAACACCAACACGCAGACCCCGGAAGAGCCCCGCAAGTTCGCGCTCCCGGACAACGCCCCGTTCTATCCCGAGAGCCGGGCGCTCAAGGGCCGTGGCCTCGTCGCCTACTTCTGGAGCCCCACGGTCCGTGCCAGCTTCGAAGGCATGGCCGATCGCATGGACCGCATCCAGGCCGCTGGCGGACGCGATCTGGTCGTCGTCGGCGTCATCACGCCCCTCAACGACCCCAACGCGGGCAACAACCAGGGCGAACCCAAGGAGCTCGACTGGCAGAAGGCCGTCAAGGGACGCGCCCTCAAGCACGTCATGCTCCCCGATCCCTCGGGCGCTCTGCTGAGCACCGCCGCCGGCCAGCGCGGTGCGCAGTTCCCCATCCCCTTCGCGATCGTCGCCAGCTCCGACGGCACCATCCGCTACGCGGGCAACGCCAACGCTCCCGCCTTCCAGGCGACCATCGACGCGGTCCTCCGCGACGATCCGGGCGTCAAGGCCCGCCGCGCCGCCGAAGACGCCTACATCAAGTCCAAGCAGTGAACGCCCGCGAGCTTCTTCTGTGCATCCAAGCCGATCCGTGGCCCTGACCAGTCCCCTTCGCCGTGCTCTCAGGGCGTCGGTGGTCGGCGCGTGCATTGGGCTCGCGTCGGCGCTCTCAGGCTGCGCAGCAAGCACCCCAGCGCCCACTGTTCCCGTCGGACCTTTGCCCGAAGTGCAGCCGCCGGTGGTGAGCGTGATCGCGCACTCGGCCTTCGATCCGCGCCAGTGGCTCCGAGGCCAGGGCATCGCGGTGCACAACCGTGTGATCACCGCCGCCCACGTGGTGACCCGCTCCACCGGGATCCAGATCCCGCGCTCGCTCCGCATCAATGGCTACGACCTTCCCGTCCGCTCCCCGATGCATGGCGATCTGCCCACCATCGATGAGCTCTACCGCCGCGGCACCATGCGCTCGCCCGACGCGGTGACCCAGGACTGGGTCTGCTTTGAAGTCGCCATCCCGCACCAGATCACCGACCTGGCGCTCTCGCTCCCGACGCATCCGCCCGTGAATGGTGAAACGCTCTACGCCGTCCGCGTCGATCCGGGTGAGAAGGCCGACGTCTACACGTACCGCGTCCTGACCGTGACCCATGGGGACTTCGAGTCCGAGCCTCTTCCCGAGCGGATGACCCTCGTGCGCATCGCCAACAACGAGCAGCTCCCGGGCTGGTCGGGCTGCTTCGTGGGGCGCTACACGCCAGGCCGTACGCCCGCCTGGGAGTTCGTGGGGATCCTCATCGGCCAGGTCGAAATCACGGGCAAAGTCGCGGCGATCGTGGTGATCAGACCGCCCGACCAGGCGCTCCAGTGGCTGACCGGGACCAAGTGATGCCGGATGGAATCGACGCGGGCACACTATCCTCTGGTGTGCTCCGCGCCCCGCTCTTTCATGTCACCCTGCACGAGCCCGAGATTCCCAACAACACCGGGAACATCGGCCGCACCTGCGTCGCGGCCGGCAGCCGCCTGCACCTGATCCATCCGCTCGGCTTTGACACCTCGGAGAAGGCCTGCCGTCGCGCGGGGCTCGACTATTGGCCGCGCCTGGGCGTTCGCGAGCACGCGAACTGGGACGCGTATCTGGACGCGCTCACACAGGAGCAAGGCTGTGCGCCCAGGCTCTGGCTCTTCAGCGCCTTTGCGACGCGCCCGATGTTCGACGCGGATCTGCGTCGCGGCGATCACCTGGTCTTTGGCAAGGAGACCGCCGGCCTCCCGCCCGCGCTGCTCGAGCGTTACGCCGACCGGCTGCTGCTGCTCCCCATGGTCCCGGGCGAGCGCGGGCTCAACGTCGCGACCGTCGTCTGTGCCGCGGTCTACGAAGGGATCCGCCAGCTCCTGGACCGCCAGGAATTGATGATCGGACCCGACGCGAGGCTGGCCGAGAGGCCGTAGGCCGTAGGCCAGAGGCCGTCGAACCCAAGTCGGCTTTCCGGTCCTGCGACGGCCTAAGGCCTAAGGCCCACGGCCTCTTCTCCCCCCGAACCCGCCCCCCTCCGCCGACGTACCACCCCTGACCCGTCTTCTGATCTTCTCTCCTCCAACGAGCGTGCCGCCCGCCCTGCGGGCGGTACACTCGTTTTGGGATGAACCGATTCTCGACCAACCCGACCCGTCCGTACGCCCCGGCCGCCCGCGCGGGGCTGCTCGCGCTGGCTCTGCTCCTGGCCGCCACGGGCTGCAAGAAGCCCCTTCTGACGCCCACCGAAGAACGCAGCCAGTACGACCGCTACGACGCGATCCGAGGCCAGCGCACTTCCGCGTACAACTACGACGAGTTCGGCACCAGAAAGCCGAACCTCCGCGGCCGTCTGCTCCCCAAGGAGTGAGACCACAACCTGTCGTGGGTCCCCTTGGGTGTGCCACCAGCAGCCCGCACAGACTGCACAACCCGCACACAAGTCATCCCCAGTGCAGACCTTGGGGATGACCGTCGCGCAAAATCTCCTGGGTCCGTTGTTCAATATCAGGGGGTTTTCTGGACGAAAAGGGATAACGTTGGTCGAGCCCTTGCACCCGCGCGTCTCCGTGGGACAATCTCAGGCCGCTCGACCCCAAGACTCGCCGACCTGTCGGCACGATCGGGCCTCCCCGATCCGCGGATTCCGAAAGGCTGCAATGGCCCGTTCCGGCTCTGCATCTGGTCGTTCCAAGTCCCGCGCCACGCCGATCGCGTCGCGCGCGGGCATCGTCTGGGTTGCGCTCATCGGCGCCATGTCGGGCGTCGGCGGCCTCATGTGGGCCCTTGACGGCACCGTCGCTCCCCGCATGGATGGCGTCGCGCTCCCCGCGCTGGTTGCCTCCGCCGGACCCGCCTCCATCGAGTCCATCTTCAGCACCCGCGCTCCGATCGCGACCGCCAAGTGGGACTCCATCGTGATCCACCACTCGGCCTCGCCCGTCGGTTCGCCCGCCACCATCGAAGCCCAGCACAAGGCCATGAACTTCCAGGGCCTGGGCTACCACTTCGTGATCGGCAACGGCACCGGTACCGACGATGGCGAGCTCTACGTCGGCTACCGCTGGCGCGACCAGCTCCCCGGCGCCCACGTCGCCGGCCCCAAGGGTGACGCCCTCAACCGCACCTCCATCGGAATCTGCCTCGTCGGCGATGGCCGTCGCAAGCCCTTCACCGAGCAGCAGATGCGCCGCCTGACCCAGCTGGTCAGCTCGCTCATGGAAAAGTGCGGCATCCCCGCCGACCACGTGTACCTGCACAGCGACGTCGCCGAAACCGCCGATCCGGGCAAGTTCTTCCCGGTCACGAGCTTCCGCGATCAGCTCCGTGCCGCCAAGTAATCCCCAAAGCACCCCAAGGAAAGCCCCCCAGAGGTCGATAGGACTTCTGGATTTTGTTTATCGGCACCTGGATCTGCCGATCCGGTGAAACCCGGAGCCTTGGGATCCGAACAGGCAACCATGCTTCCGCTGCCGCGTTGAACTTTGGCCGTCACGTGGCGATACTGATGGCCCGCGCCAGATACTGGGAGGCCCCGTCAGGGGCTCTCAGAGTCCGGAGGCATCCCGGTCGGTTCTCGGTCGGGTCGGTTGGTTTACATCGAGGTTGGTTGGCGTTCAGGGAGGTACGCAGCCGGAAAACGCACGCGAGCGATCGGTCCAGACTTTCCGCGCTCCAAGACGGTGCGCTTTCAGGAGCGCATCAGCTTTCGAGCCGATCGTCTGAGAAGATTCCAGAGTTCGGGTTCTGCAGCGAGTCGTGAAGGGAAGACGCGGTTGGCGACGACGTTCAACAAGGGTGAGATGATCGAGGACTACCGCGTCATTGCCGAACTCGGCAAGGGTGCGGCGTCGACCATCTACGTCGTCCAGGAGAGCCGGTCCAAGCAGGTCTGGGCCCTGAAACACGTCGAGAAGAACGGTCCCAAGGACGACCGCTTCCTCGAGCAGGCCGAGACCGAGTACGAGGTCGCCTCCAAGCTCGACCATCCCAACATCCGCAAGATCGTTCGCCTGTTCAAGCGCCGCGAAGGCCTCCTGACCGTGAAGGAACTCTTCTTGGTCATGGAGCACGTCGACGGCGTCTCCTGCGACATCAAGCCTCCCAAGACCTTCGAGGCGATGGTCCACATCTTCCACCAGACCGCCGAGGCCATGGCCCACATGCACGACATGGGCTTTGTCCATGCGGACATGAAGCCCAACAACATCGTCGTGACCGCCGCCGGCCAGGCCAAGCTCATCGACCTCGGTCAGTCCTGCAAGATCGGGACCGTCAAGCCCCGCATCCAGGGCACCCCCGACTACATCGCGCCCGAGCAGGTCCACCGCCGCCCGATCGTCCCCAAGACCGACGTCTACAACCTCGGCGCGACCATGTACTGGGTCCTGACCCGCCGGCACATCCCCACCGCGCTGCCCAAGGGCGACTCGCTGGTCAGCTCCCTGGATGACGCCCTGATCCAGAAGCCCACGCCCTGCCAGGAGATCAACCCACGCATCCCAGCCAAGCTCGCCGAGCTGGTCATGCAGTGCGTGGAGGTTGATCCCGCCGATCGCCCGGCCGACATGCACTATGTCGCCGATCGCCTCAATCTCATCGAGGGGATGCTCCGGGCCAAGGGCACGCCGATGGCCAACGTCTCGGACCTCGACAACGAGGACGAGTCCAGCCCGGCCGCCTGATCCGATCGCGACGATTTCTCCCGATCGCGGGCCCTATGGTCCGCGGTTTGCGTCTGGTTTCTGATTCCATCGTCCCAGGACGGGGTCTCTCGTGGAGGCGGGCATGGCGTACGGGCCGCTCGATCTTGCCAGCGCCGATTGCGTCGTGCAGACGCTCGAGGACGCGGCTCGCGCGTCCCGCGAGGCCAGCTGCCGCAAGGGCTCCCTCGACGTCGTGCACGCGCCCGGGAAGCTCATCGCCACGGGCGACCTGCACGACAATCCCACCGCTCTGGCCAAGCTCATTCAGGTCGCCGGCCTCTCCGAGGACGCGCCCGCCGATCCCGACCAGGGACCCGTGCACATCACGCTCCACGAGATCATCCACTCGGACCGCCTGATCAACGGGATGGACTTCAGTTATCGCGCGCTGGTCCGGGTCGCGGATCTCAAGCGGCGCTTTCCCGAACGCGTCCACGTCCTGCTCGGCAATCACGAACTCTCCCAGGTCGTCGGCGCCGGCATCGTCAAAGACGGCATCAAGGTCGTCGAGGCCTTCAACGCGGGCGTGGAATACGTCTTCGGCAGCGAAACCCAGCGCGTCAACGACGCCATCAACACCTTCGTCCGCGCCATGCCTCTGGGGCTGCGCTGCGTGACGCCCCACGGCGACATCCTCTGCGCCCACAGCGTGCCCGCGCCCGCCATGATGGGCCGTTTCGATCCCGCGGTTCTTTCCCGTGAGCTCGAAGACGCCGACTACGAGCCCCGCAAGGGTGCTGCGCATCTGATGGTCTGGGGCCGCCAGTACGACGCCGAACAGCTCGAAGATCTCGTCGAGCGCTGGGGCGTCTCGATGTTCATCCTCGGGCACGAAAAAGCGGAGAACGGCGTCAAGTTTGTGCCGCCGTGCGCCATCATCCTGAACAGCGACCACGACAAGGGCGTGTATCTGCCCATCGATCTCGCGCATCCCAAGCGCGCCGCCGAAGTCGCCCAGGATGTGGTCTGGCTCCAGTCCGAAATCGGATGAGCGAGTCTTGGCGCACACGAGCATCGAAAGCTATTGAGCCAAGCGGCCGTCTGCGTTAGCCTCGTCCGGTCCTTTCAGGAGGCTTCCGGATGAAGGTTTTTGCGTTGCTCTTCGGCTTTGGCGCGTGCGTTCTCTCCACCTCGATGGCGATTGCCGGTCCGCTCGATCCGCCCGCTGGTCCCATCGCGTCCACCGGCAAGACGCTGAGTCAGATCGAGCCGCGGATCCCTCTCAGTGCCGCGACCACGCCGGGCGACTCCGACTCGACCTTCAAGATCACCCAGCCCGGCTCGTACTACCTGACGGGCAATCTGCAGCAGATCGGATCAACCAACGGCATCGAGATCGCCAGCTCCAACGTGACGATCGACCTCTCCGGTTACACCGTGGCGCCGACGGCCCCGTCTGGCGGCGGATACGGAATCATCGGCTCGGACCCGAACCTCTCCAACATCACGATCCGCAACGGCATCGTCTCGCGCTGGGCCGTTCAGGGCGTCAGGCTCTCGAGCACCTCCAGAGGCCATCTTGTCGAGGGCGTCACCACCCAGGGCAATGGGGGCACCGGGATTCTCGTCGGGGACGTCTCGGTCGTGAAGGATTGCGTAGTGTCGGAGAACGGCGGGGACGGGATCCAGGTGGGCTTCGGAGGCCTCGTCTCCGGGTGCGTCGCGGGCTTCAACGGTGGGTGGGGCGTGCGCTCCCTGAGCAGCGCGGTCATTGAGAACTGCACGTCGCACGCCAACGGCGGCGGGATCTATGCAGGCCTCAGGGCCACGGTTTCCGGGTGTCTGGTGAGCGTCTCCGGGATCGCGATTCAGTGTGACGGGATGGCCACCATCATCGGGTGCTCACTCACGCAGAACGACAGAGGAGTCGACCTCGCGGCGAACTCGCAGATTCTCGACACGCTGGTCGTGCAGTCCCTCAACGGCGGGATCTTCGCGGGCGACGCTTGCACGATCCGCGGGAACACCGTCGAGACCTCCGGATCCCCCGACACGCCCGCCAGCGGCGGCATCGTCGTCAACGGCATCGGATCGCGGATCGAAGGCAACCACATGGTTTCCAACTACCGCGGACTGGTCGTCAATGGCAGCCAGAACATCATCGTCCGCAACACCTGCCGCGCCAACTCCACCAACTGGGTCATCGCGGCCAACAACCAGTACGGGCCGATCGTTGACCGCTCCACCGCCTCCACGCCCGCGGTCAATGGCAACACCGCGGCCAGCACGCTGACGAGCACGGACGCCAACGCCAACTTCACGTACTGATCGGCCTGCTCACACCCGCGCGGGGGCCTCGCGCCGGACCGTCTCGACGACCACGCCCGTCTTGGGCGTCATCGAGAGATAGTCCTGCAACGCCGCGACGTCCCAGTCGCCCGCACGCATCGCCTGGATCGCCCGTGCCGCAGCCAGCGCCGCGGTCGCGGTGGTGATCATGGGGATGTTCAGGCGCACCGCGGTGGAGCGGATCTTGCCCTCGTCGGTGCCGTAGCCCGTTCGCGTCGGGGTGTTGATGATCAGCGCGATCTGCTGGTTGGCCATCAGGTCGAGCACGTTGGGACGGGTGCCGCCGGCGATCTTGCGGAGCACCTCGGGCTGGAGCCCGGCCTTCTGGAGCGCCTCGGCGGTGCCCTCGGTGGCGTAGACCTTGAACCCCATCTCCATCAGGATGCGGATCGGCTCGGCGATGACGGGCTTGTCAAAGGCCCGCACCGAGACGAACACAGCCCCCTTCTTGGGATCGGTGGGAAGCACCTGCCCCGCGGCGAGCTGGCTCTTGGCGAAGGCGATGGGAAGCGAGCGGTCGATGCCCATGACCTCGCCGGTCGAGCGCATCTCCGGGCCCAGGACCACGTCCACGCCCGGGAACTTGCTGAACGGGAAGACCGACTCCTTCACCGCGTAGTACGAGCGGTCCATCACGGGCTCGCTCGCCTTGAGCTGCGAGAGCGTCGCGCCCATCATCACCTTGGCCGCGATCGAGGGCCACGGGATGTGCGTCGCCTTGGACACAAAGGGCACCGTGCGGCTGGCGCGGGGATTCACTTCGAGCACGTAGATGTGCTCCTTCGCGCCGTCCTGCTTGATCGCCAGCTGGAGGTTCATGAGCCCGCACACGCGAAGCTCGCGGGCCAGATCCCGCGCCATCACGCGGATGCGCTCCACCGTCTGTTCCGAGAGCGAGTTGTGGGGGAGCGTGCACGCCGAGTCGCCCGAGTGGATGCCCGCGTGCTCGATGTGCTCCATGAGTCCCGTCACCAGCGCCTTGCGGTGCCCGCCCGGATTGGCGTCACCCGTCGGCTCGTAGTCCGCGACCACGTCCACGTCGCACTCGACCGCTCCGTCCAGGAACTTGTCGATGAGCACCGGGGCCGCGTCGATGTCGCTGATGCGCAGCGCCTTGGTCATGAAGTTCACCAGCGCGGCGCGATCGGAACAGATCTCCATGCCGCGGCCGCCGAGCACGTAGCTCGGGCGCAGCAGCACCGGATATCCGAGCCGTTCGGCGATCTCGGCCGCCTGATCGAGCGAGCGCGCGATCCCCGCGGGCGGGCGCTCAATGTGGAGCTTCTCGAGCAGCGCGTCGAAGCGGTCGCGATCCTCGGCAAGATCGATCGAGTCCAGGCTGGTTCCGATGATGGGCACGCCGCCTTTGACCAGGCCCGAGGCCAGGTTCAGAGGCGTCTGCCCGCCGAACTGCACGATGGTGCCGTGGACCAGACCGCCCTTGGCCTTCATCCACGCGTCGGCGGCCTTGCAGACCTGCGGGTGAAGCGTGTCGAAGTAGTGCTCCCACTTGGGCTCCGGGTCGAGCCCGAGCGACATCAGGCGCGGGTTTTTCCCCGAGGGGAAGCGGGCCAGCCAGACGTTGCCCCGGGGATCGACCAGGTTGATCGTCACACCCTCGATCTCGACGCCGTCACGCTTGGCGTACCAGCGCGACGCGTCCACGATCGCCAGGCGATCGATCGCCCGCTTCTCGCACTCGGCCTCGAGCTGCGCGAAGAGATCCGAGGGGATCTCGCAATGGCTCTGGCCTTTGAAGTGCTTGGAGATCTCGTCCTTGGGATCGTGCGCGATCTTCGCCGGCGTCAGCGCCGAGGCGCCGTCAACATGGCTCAGGTCGATGATCCGCCCGCTGGTCAGCGGGAGGCCATTGAGCCGCTCGATGATGTTGAGCGTGTCCTCGAGCGTGAGAGGCTCGAAGAAGAGCAGGTCCGACGTGTCGTAGTCGGTCGAGACCGTCTCCGGGTTGGAGTTGATCATCACCGACTCGAAGCCCATCTGCCGGGCCGCCATCGCGGCGTGCACGCAGCAGTAATCGAACTCGATGCCCTGGCCGACGCGGTTGGGCCCGCCGCCGATGATCACGACCTTGGACTTCCCGCTCACGCGGATTTCGTCCTCCGCGAGCGCGATCTTCCCCGCGGCCGAGGCGATATTCGTCGCGCCGCGCTCGTACGTCGAGTAGTAGTAGGGGGTGACCGCCTCGAACTCCGCAGCACACGTGTCCACGAGCTTGTAGACAGGCTCGATCCCCAGGCTCTTCCGCCGGGCGCGGACCGTGAGCACCGTCTCGGGCGTGATCTTGCCCAGGTACACGTTGGCCAGCTGCGCATCGGAGTACCCGTGCTGCTTGGCCTTGAAGAAGACCTCCGCGGGAACGTCTTCGAGCTTCTTGTACGAGAGCAGCACGTCCTCGAACTGCACGAGCTGCTGGATCTGATCCAGGAAGAACGGATCGATGCGGGTCGCCTGATGGATGCGATCGATCGACCAGCCCATCTTCAGCGCGTAGCGCACGTAGTAGAGGCGTCCCTGGGAAGGCACCGAGAGCTTGCGCTCGAGCTTGTCCTCGGGGATGGGCCACTCGACGGGCTGCCCATCGGCGGTGCGCCCGCCGTGCTCGGCGGCGCGGACCGACGCGAGCCACTTGTCGTTGCGGTCCAGCCCCAGGCCGAACCGCTTGACGTCCATCGAGCGGATGACCTTCTGGAGCGACTCCTTGAGCGTGCGGCCGATGGCCATCGCCTCACCCACCGACTTCATCTGCGTCGTGAGCGTCTCGTCCGCCTCCGGGAACTTCTCGAACGTCCAGCGCGGCATCTTGGTCACGATGTAGTCGATCGTGGGCTCGAAGCACGCCGAGGTGGTCCCGGTGATGTCGTTGCGCAGCTCGTCGAGCGTGTACCCGATCGCGAGCTTGGCCGCGATCTTGGCGATCGGGAAGCCCGTCGCCTTGGACGCCAGCGCCGAGGAGCGCGACACGCGCGGGTTCATCTCGACGACGACCATCTCGAAGGGCTTGGTCCCGTCGGGGCGGGGCTTGGGGTTGGGATTGACCGCGAACTGCACGTTGGAGCCGCCGGTCTCGACGCCGACGGCGCGCATGATGGCGAGCGCCGCGTCGCGCATCGCCTGGTATTCCTTGTCGGTGAGCGTGAGGATGGGCGCGACGGTGATGGAGTCACCCGTGTGCACGCCCATGGCGTCGATGTTCTCGATGCCGCAGACGATGATGCAGTTGTCCTTCTTGTCGCGGACGACCTCGAGCTCGTATTCCTTCCAGCCGATGACGGACTGGTCGATCTGGACCTGCTGGATCATCGAGGCGCGCAGGCCGCGCGTGACGATGTCGATGAACTCCTCGCGGTTGTACGCGATGCCGCCGCCGGTGCCGCCGAGCGTGAACGCGGGACGGATGATGGCCGGGAGGCCGATCTGGTTGAGGAAGTCCAGGGCGTCGTCAAGGGTCTTGACGGTCTTGGCGTTGGGGAGCTTGAGCCCGAGGCCTTCGCAGATGTCCTTGAAGGCCTGGCGGTCTTCGGCGCGGTGGATGACCTCGCGGTTGGCGCCGATCATCTCGACGCCGAACTCCTTGAGCGTGCCGTTGTCGAACAGGGCGCAGGCGCAGTTCAGCGCGGTCTGACCGCCCAGCGTGGGAAGGATCGCGTCGATGCGCGGGCCGAGCTCGGCTTCCTTCTTGATGATCTTGCGGACCGCTTCGGGCGTGATGGGCTCGATGTAGGTGCGATCCGAGAACGCCGGATCGGTCATGATCGTCGCAGGGTTGGAGTTGACCAGGACGATCCGGTACCCCTCGGCCTTCAGGGCCTTGCAGGCCTGCGTGCCCGAGTAGTCGAACTCGCAGCCCTGGCCGATGACGATCGGGCCGGAGCCCAGGACGAGGATGGTCTTGATGTCGGTGCGCTTTGGCATCGTGTCTGGCCGTCCCCCGCGCGCCGGGTGTGCCGGCGCGGAGTGAATGAATATGCGTTGGCGGTCCGCGGCCGTTGCGCGACCCCCAATGGCGCGCAAACTCCGTGAGGATAGACCCCGCAGGCCGCATGTCGAGCCTGGGGGGCTCGCCACGCCCCCGATCGCGCAACCGACAGGCAGAAATGTGCCGCAGGACCGCTCTTGTGCGCACGCATCCGACGCTCCGGAACCGAACCAGACCAGCCGCGTCAGACTTGTTAGTGAATACAAACAGCGACCGAAGCCGGTTGGGATCGGGTCCCGCCGCCTCGCCTCGCCGGAGTTTCTCCCGTGCAGGACAACACCTTGGCCCTGGTCCGCTCGATCAACCGCTTCTGCTCCTTCGGCGCCCTGATCTGCGTGGCGCTTGGGGCGGCCATTTCCATCGGCATGATCCGGGCTGCCGACGTCCGCGAGACTTTTTCTCGCATGCTGGCCACGGTGGGCGTGCTCTTCCTGGCCTCCCTTCTGACCATGGCGGTGAACAGCTCGCTGGCCAACTTCGGGCGTCGTGAGGGCAGCGGGGACTGAACCGCACCGGGCCCGGGTGCGCCCGTGCATACTGATGAAGTTCGATGACCGGACTTGATGCCGTCGGTTTCGCGGCGTCCTTGTCCGTGTGGCCCGCTGTTTCCGACATCCCCCGTCCCGAGGATGACCGACCTGGCCATGACGCCGACGCCAGCGACAAGCCCCCGGCCGGTCACGCCCGCGGTCGATCCGATCGACTGGGAGGCCCTCGCGCAGCGGCTGCGCCGGTACAGCCTGGCGCTGACCCGCGACGTGCACGAGGCCGAGGACCTGGCCCAGCAGACCATCGCCGCGATGCTCCTCACCCGGAGCAGCGCGGAGTCCAAGCCTCCAGCAGACCCCGATGCGTACGCGATCACCGTCGCGACACGCCGCTGGATCTCGCAGCAGCGTTCGTTCAAACGCCTGGCGGCCCGGTTGGCCAGGTTCTCGATCGGCCGCCCCGCGTGGTCCGAGCCTGCCGCGACCAACCTGGAGCGATTCGAGGATCAGCAGCGCGCCGATCGGGCGATCCGAGCCCTTCCGCCGCTGCAGCGGGCCATCTTCGTGCTCCGCGTGATCGAAGGTCAGGATTACGCCGCCATCGCCCAGACGCTCGGGTGCGAAGTGGGGGCGGTGCGTTCGAGCCTGCACCTCGCACGAGCGCGATTGCGACAAGCCTTGGGCGAACCTGACGAACCAGCGACCACGCCATCCACCGAACCGGCATCGAGCGAGCGAAAGGAGGTCCGACGTGTCTGAAGCCAAGCCCATGAACGCGAACGCCGGGGCCTCTCGCTGGACGCTGGAAGAGATCGAGCTCTACCAAGATGGCGAGCTCGAGCCCGCGCGGGCCGCTGAGCTGGACGCAGCACTGGCCACCGATGCGGATCTGCGCCGCCGTCTGGCGCGGGTGCAGGCGCTCGATCACTTCGCGGGTGTGACGCTCCGGACCGCGCCGATGCCCGCGCCCACGAAGGCCCGGGCCGGGCTGCTGCGCTGGGGCGCGGGCCTTGTCGTCATCGCAGCATTGCTGGCCTTGATGTTGCTCCCCGCCCGCGTTCCGGTGTCCTTCCCGAGCCCGACGCCGGGGCCGATCGGCAGCGTCGATCCTCCGGCCAGATCGTCCGTGCCCGAGCTGCTCGACGCTGCGGGCGTCAAGGTCCTGGCGAGCTTTGAGGTCGTGAAGCCCAAGCGTTCCAGTCCCGCACGGCCGCCGCGTTCCCACGCGTTCGAGCCCGAAACGCCCGTCGTCACCGAGCCTCAGCCTGCTGCACTTCCGACTCAGCTCGCCTCGGGCGATGTCGACGGCGCGCTGGCGAGCCTGCGTTCGGCCACACCCGCACAGCGTGATGCGGCCCTCTCCACCATCGGCGCCACGCTCCGCTCCGCGATGACCGTGGAAAGCGTGCTCGACAAGCTCTCGCCCTCGGAACAACTCGACGTCTGCGCCGTGTGGGCCCGCGAGCCACGTCTCCGTCCGGTCACCTTCGCAAGGCTCGCCCAGCTCCAGTCCAACCCCGAGCTCCGCGATCGTGTCGCGGCACTCGCATCCCAGCTCTCCGAATCCCGTGAACTGCTCGCGTGGGTCCGGTCCTACGGCCTGCGCACACCCGGCGCTCTCCCGCAAGCGGGCTGAGCCCACGCACTCCAACGACACACCGATCATCCAAGGGAGATCTCATGCAACGCCCCGCCCGACTCGTCCTCCTCGGAACCATGCTCACGCTGGCCGCTCCGCTCGCCCTCGCGCAGACCGCGGGAGGCAAGCCCGCTGCGATCGATCCCGTGGTCGCCAAGCCCGCAGACCCGGCCGGCGCGAGTGCACAGCCGGCGCAGGGCCAGCCGACCGAAGGCGTCCAGAGCGATTACGACTACCGCATCGTGCAGGTCTACGACCTCTCCTCGCTCGCTGCATCACTCAGCGGGCCCGATCTCCCGCCTGGACAGGTCGAGAGCAAGCTCGTCGAGGCGCTCTCCCAGGAGTTCGACCTCCACGTGAGCCCGATCACGCGCTCGATCTATCTGATCGGCTGCTCGACTCCCACCCACGCGCGCATCGCCGACCTGCTCGCGCAGCTCCGCGTGAACTCCGCCGAGCGCTTCCGCGTGCAGCTCGTCACGCTCACGCTCCCCAACGACAAAGTGCCCCCGATCGGCTCCACGCTCGCGTTCGCGTCATCCTCCACCGGCAGCCGCGTCGACCACATCGTCCAGCAGCGCAGCAGCACGATGTTCGAGTGCTCAAAGTCCGAAACCTACATCGCCGATTGGCAGCCCATCGTCGGCAACGACTCGGTCGGCTATCAGCCTCTCTCCAAGACCACGACCAGCGGCGTCAACGCCCGCATCTACTTGGGCACCGCCAGCAGCAGCGACGTTGAGATCCGCATGGACGGCGAGGTCGTCGATTCGAAAGTCGCCAACATCGAACTCCCGCTGGCCCAAGGCGGCGCCAAGCTCACCATCGGCCTCCCCATGACCCAGCGCCGTTCGGTCCACGCCGAAACCGTGGTCCCCATGGGTGCGCCCACCGTGCTCAGCGTCTCGACCGGGTTCGAGCCCGACGAGTCCCTGGTCACCATCGCCAGGATCGAACGCGTGAAGTAATCCCGCGGCCCGATCGATTCAGCCCAGGCAAGACACCGCGGGCGGTGCGCAGCGTGCGTGCCGCCCGCTGGCCATATCCTGATTCATGCGCATCGCTGTCATCATCCCCGCCGCCGGGTTCGCCAAACGCTACACCGACGCGGGAGGCCTGCGCCACAAGATCGACGAAGACCTCGGAGGAAAGGTCGTCCTCCAGCGGACTGTCGAGCTCTTCACCAAGTACGAGCCCGAAGACGCGGTCATCGCGTCCATCATCGTCGCAGGCCCGCATGATGAAGCGGCCCTCAAGGAGTTCCGCAATCACCACGCGGATCGACTGGGGCTGCTCGGCGCGAGCATCTGCCGGGGCGGCGCGACGCACCGGTGGGAGACCGTCAAGGCGGCGCTGTGCGAAGTGCCCGCGGATTGCACGCACGTCGCGATCCACGACGCGGTTCGGCCCTGCACGCCCGATGTGGTGCTCGACCGCGTCTTCCGCGCGGCCCGCAAGCATGCCGCGGTCATCCCCGCGATCGAAGTGACCGACACGCTCAAGCGTGTCATCGAAGTCGAAGGCGTCGCCGAGGAACGTGATCCGTTGGCGGCGATTCTGGGCGCTGCCCCCAAAGCCGGCCCGCGCCGCGAGGTGAAGGAGACTGTCCCCAGGGCGGGTCTGGTCGCGGTCCAGACGCCGCAGGTCTTCGAAGCGGCCCTGCTTCGGGAGGCGTACCAGCAGGCCGACCTCTCCAGCACCGATGACGCGGGTCTGGTCGAGCGTCTCTGGATCGCCAAGGGAGATCCCCGCCGCGTGCTCGTGGTTGAGGGCGACGCGCGGAATCTCAAGATCACGCACCCGCAGGACCTCACGATCTGCCGGGCGATCCTGGGCGTTCGCGGCCCCGACGATCGCCCCACCCATAAGCGGTTCTGAAGTCGAGCCTCACGCACACGGCCTGTACACTCGCGACATGCACGCCGAGTCCCAAGCCGACGCTCCAGCATCGCATGCCCCCGCTTCACGCCAGGGGCAAGACGCCAAAGCGCCCGTGCCGATGATCGCGGGCTTCTTGGCGTTCCTTGTGCTGGCCTGCGCGGTGATGTGCGTGCTTCTGCTCAAGCTCTCGGGTCAGAACCGCGAACTGCGCGAAGAGGTCACCAGACTCACGCAGGCGCTGGGCAACAACGGGCTTCCGGTCGGCGAGTTCCTTCCCGAGCTTGCAAGCTTCGGCCCCGCGGCGGATCCCATCAAAGACGCCCCCGCGTCGGCCTTGAAGTTCGAGGACGGCCGGATCGCGACGGTCCTCTTCGTCCACAGCGGAGGCTGTGGCAACTGCGATGCTGCGATCGCTCAGCTCATCCCACTGGCCTCCCGCTTCCGCGCCGGCGGCCTGGAGTTCGTGGGCGTCCAGACCGACGCCGACGCGCCCGCGCAGATCAAGCACGTGGAAGCCAACTTCCCGATCCGAGGCGTGCCCGGCGGGAACCAGAGCTGGCTGCGCCGCATTCCGCTCGTGCCGGCCATCCTGATCGTGGACCACGAAGGGCGTCTTCGTGCGGCGTGGTACGGCGCCCTGACCCCGCGTCAAGAGCAGCAGGTCGCCGACGAAATCGCGCTGGCGAGCAAGGGATACAAGCCCGTCATCGGCGGGCGCTGACGTCGTCGTCGCACCGCGCGCGATGCCGGTCGAAGCGAAGACGAACAGTGGCCCAAAAAGAGACAAGGCCCGGCGTGAACCGGGCCCTGCTGAATCTCGCGTTTGAGCGCTTGCGTGATCGGGGATCAGCTCGCGTCGCCGCCGTAGGGGACGCAGTTCTTCTGGCAGGCCTTGGCCGCGTAGCAATCGTTGCTGTAGACCTGGCCATTCGGGCACAGCACGGGCTTGTACACATCAAGGCAGTTGCCCTTGAAGCACGGACCACCGAACGGACCGGCGGCGCTGGCCGTGGAGACGACGATCGCGGTCACGACGCCAGCAAAGGCGAGCATGCCAGCAGCCATCAGACGATTCGAAGACTTCTTCATCGTGCGGACCTCCGAGAAACCCGTTGTCATTCATGGACACCCCACGCGGGCGCCCCTCACAGACTCGGGAACGGTACCAATCGCCTGAGAGCGCGCCAAGAGCAAAGTGCGGGGCTCGCGCCGATGCGCCGAACCGCGCAAGATTGCGCACTCCATCGGTCCCCGAAAGTGGGAAAGTCGCCGAGAGGGCGAATGCGAGCGCGCTCCGAACAGAGCCTCCCGCGCAAGCGGGAGGAACTCCGATCAGCGCCGACCGCATCCCCGGCGCGCGATTGCCTCGAGGTCCCGCGAATGTCAGCCTCGCATCCGCTCCCTGGCGATGCTCACGATGCACCCGCGCCGCCATCGCAGATGACACGCGGCGTCACGAGCCATGGATCCGGCGGAACTCCGCGCATCGAAAGACGCGGACGCCGGCGCACGCGCTGCATTCCTCATCGCCATGTCCGGCGCGCCAAGCCACCGACCCAAAAGCGGAGGAAGCTCCCAGCAAGGCGACGATCATCGCCGATGCTGGGAGCTTCCTGCCGACTTGCAATCGACCTGGCCTGCAATCGACCTGGTGCGCGAACGACGGCGCTGGAGCAGGGAAACCATCCCAATCAGCGGAGGGTCTCCGCGAATCCCTCTCGCTCGCGCGAGAGGCTCGGACCAACTCAGCGGCCGTAACGGCGGACGACGCCCTTGACCACGCCCTGCACCTGGCAGTACTTGACGCGGATGGGCTCGAAGGCCGGGTTGGCAGGCTGGAGACGGATGTGGTCGTCTTCCTTGTAGAAGGTCTTGAGGGTGGTGGACCCGTCGGGGAGCAGCGCCACGACGCGGTCGCCGTTCTGCGCGACCTGGGTGCGCTCGATCAGGACGAAGTCGCCATCGAGGATGCCCTCATCGCGCATGCTCTCGCCTTCGACCTTGAGCGCGAAGGTGGACTCGCCCTTGGGGCCGCGGGCGGAGAAGATCTCGGTGAGGTCGATCTCGTCGGAGTCCGAGACGCGCTCGATGGGGTGACCGGCCGCGATCTTGCCGACCAGCGGGAAGCGGAGCGGACGGGCCTCGTCCGGGACCGCGATGCCGTCAGCGATCGACAAAGAGCGAGCCTTGTTGGGCTCGCGCACCAGCGCGCCCTTTTTGATGAGCGCTTCGACGTGCTCGAAGACCGTCACCTTGCTGACGCCGATCTCGTCCGCCAGCTCCTGCATCGTCGGTGAATAGCCCCGACGCACGCGGTAGTCTCGGATCAGCTGAAGGATCTTGAGCTGCTTGGGAGTGAGATTCATCGGTGCTTCCCTTCTCGTTCGTGACCAGCCCGTTCGATGCTGTCGCACGCGTGCTCGGGCCCGCCCGGTGCTGATCCTCGTCCGTGGAACGCGGGCGATTGCTCCCGCCTCCCAGGACACAGTTCGGAACCTCCCGCGCCGTCACCGACGGCGGCGGGAGTGATTGATCCACAACACAACCCCCGAGAATGTCTTCCCCCGCCAACGCGCCCGAAGCCCCGTTGCGATCCGCTGCCGACTGCAACAACGCCCGGGGCGTCGGAATCAGAGCGACCGCACGCGAACGCGCCGGCAGCACACTCTTGAGCGCGCCAACCGCCCGGAGCGAACGAAGGAACCTGGCGATCATCGCCAGCGACCCCTCGACCACAGGCTGCTGCCGCTCCAAAACCCGCTCGGCAGCGAGCATGAGGCCCGCCCGCCGTGCCAGATCCGCTGCCGAAGCCCGCCCGCTTCCAAGCGGACTGGCCGAATCCATCTGGGCGTTCAGGCTCGCGACCGCCGGAGTCGCCGGCATCGAACCTGAGGAAATCAGGCCCGCGGCCCGGCCGATCCCGCTGGGCTGCCACCCGTGGCCCCGAGTCCGGGACCCCGCGCCGCCCTCCGAGCCCGCAAGCTCGGGTGAGACTTCGAGATCAACCGACGACACCGCGGTCAGGCGCGTGGAGCTCGCCTCAGCCGCGTAGTGCCGGCTGAACGACCCGCCTGGGCCGAGGGTGAGAACTGGTGTTGCGGCAAGTGCCATGGCTCGTGTCCTGCCTTGGGTCGACTTGGGACTTCCCGCCCTTGGTCTCCCCGCTGCCGATCGGAGCCGGGCATCCGCCCGGACGCTTGCCCGGCCCGGGCATCCCGCCCGCAACCGAACCCATCCAAACTCGGGCCGCTCTGCAGCCCGCACGTGACTTTCAACTGCCCGAATCGCCGAAGCCAACCGCCGAAGCCAACCGCCGAACCCGAACTGCTGGACTTCGTGATCAGCCGGGACGATTGGTCCGTCGCGTCGGCTCGGGCTGCTGTCGATCCGAACATCAGAACCCGACACAGCCCCGAACAGCTCACGACTTGTGCCGACCGACTCGTGCGATCCGACTCAGCTCAACACGAGGCCCTGTCTTCCGTCTCGCCCACCGACACAAACAAGGGCGTGATTTCCGACAGGTTTTCCCGATCGATCTCCCTCTTGCGTCCCGAGCTCGTCCAAGTCCGGCTGTCCGTGACTCTGCGACTATCGGTGGGTCCGAGCTTGACCGATCAGATTTCGTGCCTGCTGTTTGGGTGACAGTAGCCTATCAAATACCTCGTGTCAATCCGTTTGTGGAAAGTTTTTCGGGTGCCGGTTGGGTATGACGGCCGCAGTGGGGCTGTTCAAGCACCCCGAAGCCGCCTCAAAGCGCCCGCCAGCGGCTCAGGAGCGGACCAGTTTCGATCCCTCGCGCTTCACCCGCCGCTGGATCTCGAGCAGCGTGAGCTCAGCGCGGAGCGCGTCGAGCGACAGCTGCACGCTTGTCGCGAGCTGATCAACGGTTCGGGGTTCGGTCAGCGCCGCCAGGATCCGTTGCTGGATCGGTGTGCCGACCGGTGGCGCGTCGGACGGCCGTTTGTCATCCGCTCGAGACGAACCCGCGCCGAACAGTCCTGCTTCAGAGTCCGCAGCGGCGTATCGGCTCTCGAAACTCCCGAGCGCCTGATGTCGGGCGGGCGTGCGGAGGGTCTCCAGCACATCGCCCGGGTCGGTCACGAGGGCGGCGCCGCCCGACTTGAGCAGCTCGTGGCTTCCCGCGGAGCAGGGCGAATCGATGCGGCCGGGGATGGCCATGACTTCGCGGTTCTGGACCTCGGCGGCCTGCTTGGCGGTGATGAGAGCGCCGGACTTCTGGCCGGCTTCGATGACCAGAACGCCGAGGCTCAGCCCGCTGATGATGCGATTGCGGGCGGGGAAGTTCTCGGGTTGGGGGGAGCTGTCGAGCGGGAGTTCGGAGATGAGGGCGCCCGACTCGGCGATCTGATCGAAGAGCTCCCGGTTCTCGGGGGGATAGCAGTGGGCCAGGCCGCAACCCATGACGGCGAGGGTCCTGCCGCCGGCGCGGAGTGCGCCGCGGTGGGCGGCGGTGTCGATGCCCCGCGCCCCGCCGCTGACGATGGTCAGGCCTGCAGTGGCCAGCACGCCCGCGAACCGTTCGGCCTGCTCGATGCCGTAGTGCGAACAGCGGCGGCTGCCGACGATCGCCGCGCCCCAGAGCGGAGCGTCGGGGGGCGCGAGTGTCCCCTTCATATAGAGGATGGGCGGAGCGCCCGGGATGGTGCGCAGGGGCGCCGGGTACTCGGGCTCGGCGGCGCCCAGGATGCGCACGCCGAGCTTCTCCGCTGACATAACTTCACGCTGCGCAAGCTCTTCGGAATCTCGCAGGGAGGAGGCGATGCGGGCCGCGGAAGCTTCGCCAATGCCACGGACCGAGGCGAGCTGTGCGGGTGACGCCGAGAGCACCGCTCGCGGCGATCCCAAGGCCTCGATCAGCCTGGGGATGAGCGCCGGCCCGAGGCCCTTGCTCAGGGTCAGGCGGAGCAGATCAAAGCTCGCGGGCGCGATGACCACGGGGCGATTCTAACAAAGCCCGATCGATCCGCAACCGGAATTGTGCGCACGACCTTACGTGTGGTCAGGGAGACTCGCGGCCTTCGGCGGGGCGTGGACGCTCCCGTTCGCGCGGCGGCAGGGGCTGCTTGTTCCCCTCGGACTTGGTGGCCAGGTGGTACGGGATCTCTTCCGGGCTGATGTCATCGAAGGAGATCAGTCTGGCGTAGACCTCCACGTTCTGGTTGCGCGGGATCTCGGTCCCGATGCGTTGTTCGACGATCGCCTGGGTGTTGTACAGGCCCGGGTTGGGCTTGCGGAGGGTGATGTACGCGCGCTGGGTCTGGTAGGCCTCGCGGACCTGGTCGAGCGTGCAGCGCCAGCCGCCGGAGGGGGAGTTCACGACGGCGATGTGTTCGCGCGTGGTGGAGTCGATGGTGACCTCAGGTCCGAGGTACGCGCCGGGCTCGATGATCGGTCCGCGTGCGGGGCTCGAGCAACTGGCCAGGCCCAGCGCCAGGGCGGGAAGCATCGGGCGCAAGAAGCGCCGCGCAGTTTGTACCGATCGGGAGAAGTTGTCCGAAAGAAAGTGCATGTCCGTGCTCCGCGCCGGGAAGTCGGCGCGGCTTTATGCTACCGCCCCTCGGGAAGGGCTGCGTCGCGCGTGGCGAATGCGTCTGGAACCGGGGGACTGTGCGGGGCGACTGGCGTGCGGGCGGGGAAGCTTGGATTGAATACGGGAACGGGTGCGGGCGTCCGGTTCGGCCGGACGGGTGTGGGTCGCGCTTTCACAGCATGGCTCTGGGCGATGCCGTTGCTGCTGGGGCTCCTCAACCTCGGATCGGGCGGGTGCCAGTACCTGAGCGGGCGGAGTGAGACGGTGGGGCCGCAGCTCTACAGCTCGGAGCCTGACATCCGTGTCCGTGTCCGCAAGGGCGCTGAGTCGGTGCAGATCGAAGGGCCCGCCCGGGTGATGGCCCGCAACGCCCTGGGTTCGTCAACGCCCGCGACCTTGACCACGCCCATCACCGCCACCACCGGTTCGCATGGCGTGGTGCTGACCGACGCCTCGGGCCAGGCCCATGAGATGGGATACGGCGCCAGCGTGGAGCTGACCGCGGCCCCGGGCTTGCCCGACGCGTCCCACACGATGGAAGCTCCCATTTTGGACTTCCCGCCCCCCAAGAGTGAGGCGGCGGCGGGCACGATGCTCAAGCTCGACGGCGCGACGCTGCCCGGGCTGATCACGTTGCGGCCCCGGACCGAGGATGGCGACAAGCTCGACGTCATCGTGACCATGCCGGTGGAGACGTACCTGCCGGGCGTGCTCGATGGCGAGCTCTACGCCTCCTGGTCACTGGGCACGTTCGAGATGCAGGCGGTGGCCTCCCGGACGTACGCCTTGCACGAGCGGGAATCGGCCCGCAAGCAGGGAGCGCCCTTCGACGTGGAGAGCACGACCGCGGACCAGGTCTTCCGTGGATTGACCAAGAACCCGGTGGCGCTCGATGCGGCTAAGCGCACGCGCGGGCAGGTCCTGACCTTCCGGGGTCGGCTGATCAAGGCGTATTACTCCAGCACCTGCGGCGGGCGTCCGGGCTCGGCGGCGGATGTCTGGTCGACGGGCGATGGGTACGAGGACAACACCATCGCGCCCCTGGTCGCCAAGGAACGCACGGTGTATTGCCAGGCCTCGCCTTACTTCCGTTGGGAAGTGACCCGCGGGGATGACGACGTTTCGGCCAGGCTCCGTGCGTGGGGCGCCGCCAACGGGAACGACATCCGGCGCCTGGGGCGGATCCGTCGGGCCGAGCTGGTGCGGGCCAACCGCCTCGGACGGCCGGTGGAGTTCAAGATCGTCGACGACAAGGCCGGGTCGTACAAGATCGGGGCCGAGCAGCTCCGCACCGCGTGCAACTTCCCGTCGGCGGGCCTGCCTCCGATCACGCGTGAGACGCGCGTGCCCAGCGGCGATCTGACCATGACGACCTGGGCGGATCAGGTCAAGATCGCGGGCCAGGGCTTCGGCCACGGCGTGGGCATGTGCCAGTGGTGCGCCAAGGGCATGGGCGAGCGCGGCATTCCCTTCCAGCAGGCGCTGGAGTCGTTCTACCCCGGCGCGAAGGTCGGCAAGGCGTACTGAGCTGTCCGGTTACGCGTAGGTATCCAGATTGGGTTCGGTGATCATCGCGTCCGCGCTGCGATTGGCGGCGCGGAGCTGTTCGTTCAGACGCTTCAGGCGAAGGTAGAACGGGATGGGGCGTCCCGCGGTGGGGCCGACGGTCCCTTCGGCGCGGGCGTTCTCGCGTCGAAGGTGCTGGTCGTAGCGCGGGGAGGGATCGCAGGCCACCACCACGCGCCGACGCCAGTGCGGAACCCGCGTCAGCGGGTGGCAGCAGAGAGGATGGCCCAGCCCGATCAGCATCTCTGCGGAAAGAGATGGAAACCGTGGGCCGTGGGGCGGCGATCCGGCGCGGGCTCATAACATCGGGCTTGGCGGGTCCCGGCGCGGGCTGGCATGGTTCTGGGGCGTTGCGCCCGGAGTTGGTCTGTGCGGAGCGTGGCGTGCGGGCAACACGCGCGCCGCCTGGGATGAACAGCAGTTGCTCGCGGGCGGAGACGGGGGAACGGCGTGCTGCGGACGGACGATCTGGACTATCACCTGCCGCCGGAGCTGGTGGCGACCCGCGCCGCGGAGCCTCGGGATTCGGCCCGGCTGCTGGTGCTCCGGCGTTCGGACCCGGAGTTCCGGGCGCATCGGACGGTGCGTGACATCGGGGCGTATCTCACCCGCGGCGATCTGCTCGTGTTCAACACGACCAGCGTGATCCCGGCGCGGCTGGCCGGGGTGCGCGTGGGGACGGGCGGCCGGGTGGGGGGGCTTTACCTGCGTCCCGGGTCCGAGCCTGATCGGTGGGTGGCGATGCTCCGCGCGGGTCATCTCAAGGCCGGCGCGCGGGTGGAGCTTGAGGATGGCGTCGGCGCGCGCACGGGTGTGGTCATTGAGTTGATCTCGAAGGTTGAGGATGAGCCGGGCGCGTGGGAGGTCCGGGTTGGTGGAGAGGGGGTTGGGGAGCGGGCGGGCTTGGATGTGCTGGTGCGGGTGGGTTTGACGCCTCTGCCGCCGTACATCCTGCACCAGCGGAAGGAGCGAGGCGAGCGGGTGGATGATCGGGAGGATCGGGAGCGGTATCAGACGGTGGTGGCGCGGGGCGAGCAATCGGGATCGGTGGCGGCGCCCACGGCGGGTCTGCATTTCACGCCCGAGCTTCTGGCGGGGCTGGAGGCGTCCGGGGTGGAGCGGGCGGGGGTGGTCTTGCACGTCGGGACCGGGACCTTCAAGAGCGTGGAGACGGAGACGGTCGAGGCCCATCCGATGCACTCGGAATGGTGCGCGGCGGATGGTCCGACCCTGGCGCGGGTGAAGCGGGCGCGTCAGGAGGGGCGGGTGATCGCAGTGGGGACGACCTCAGCGCGGACCTTGGAGTCGTACGCGCAGTGGGAAGACGCTCATCCGGGCGAGGCGGCGCCGGCGTCGATGGAGACGCGGATCCTGATCACGCCCGGGTATCGGTGGGGCTTTGTGGGGGGGATGGTGACCAACTTCCATCTGCCGCGATCGACGCTGATGGCGATGATCGCGGCGCTGCTGCAGCCTGAGGGGGGGCCTGAGGGCGCGGGCGTGGAGCGGCTCCTGCGGGTGTATCGGGAGGCGGTGGGGCTCGGGTACCGGTTCTACAGCTACGGGGATGCGATGCTCATCCTGCCCTGAGGAGCATGTGGGGAAAGCGTGGGAAAACTCGGGGGAAAGCCGCGGTTTTTGGGGGTGGTTCGGGTGGTGAGGAAATATGCTCCGGCGGGGTTTGGCGGGCCGATCAAACGGGCGGATCCTGCGCGTGTCCCTGGGAGTGTGTGGGCCTTGGGCTGGTCGCGCTCGGCGGAGTCGAGTGGATGAACCTGGCAGATCTCATCGCGGGCTTACCGGTGCGTCTGGTGCATGGGCGGACGGGGCGGGTCTGCGATCTGACCGAAGACAGCCGGACGGTGGTGCCCGGGTCGTTGTTCGTGGCGCGGGCGGGGCTGAAGGCCGATGGCCGGAAGTACATCGCCGACGCGGTGAAGGCGGGCGCGATCGCGGTGCTCGTCGAAGGCGATGAGGCGGCGCGGAGCGTGGCGGCCGACGCGGGCGGAGCGGCGGTCCTGGCGTCGGAAGACGTGCAGGCGGCTTCGGCGTTCATGGCCGAGCGGTTCTATGGGGAGCCCACCAGCAAGCTTGATCTGGTGGGCGTGACCGGGACCAACGGGAAGACGACGACGACGTATCTCATCTGGCAGCTGCTCAACGGCGTGGGGCGTCGGTGCGGTCTGGTGGGCACGGTGCAGATCGACGACGGGCGCGAGGTCGCTTCGGCGAGCATGACGACGCCTCCGAGCATCGAGCTGAGCCGGACATTTGCGACGATGGTGGAGAATGGGTGCAAGGCGGCGGTGATCGAGGCGTCGAGTCACGCGCTGGACCAGCGGCGTGTGGAGGCGCTGAAGTTCGACATCGGCGTGTTCACGAACCTGACGCACGACCACCTGGACTATCACAAGACGATGGAGGCGTACGCCTCGGCGAAGGCGAGGCTCTTCGAGCGGCTGTCCGCGGAGGGCGCGGCGCTGGTGAACGCGGACGATCAGGCGTGGAAGCGGATGACGCGGGACACGCGGGCGCGGGTGATGACGTGCTTTGCGGGCTTGCGGCCTGAAGGGGCGGCGTGCGCGGCGGAGATCCTGGGCGCGTCGATCCGCGGGATGCGGATGAGGCTCTGGGGGCCCTGGGGGAACATCGAGGCAAGCGTGCCGTTGATCGGGACGTACAACCTGATGAACGTGCTGCAGGCGACCTCGGCGTGCTTCGAGCTTGGGATGGACGCGACGCAGCTGGCGCGTGGGCTGGGCAAGATCAAGGCGCCGCCCGGGAGGCTCGAGCGCGTGAGCACGCCCGAGGACGCGATCGCGGTTTTCGTGGATTACGCGCACACGGACGATGCGCTGCGGAACATGCTGACCGCGGTGAACCAGACGGTGGCGGGCGAGAAGCCCAGGCCCAACGTGTGGGTGGTCTTTGGTTGCGGCGGGGATCGCGACAAGACCAAGCGGCCCAAGATGGGCGCGGCAGCGGCCGAGCTTGCGGATCAGATCGTGGTGACCAGCGACAATCCGCGTTCGGAAGAGCCGCGGCAGATCGTGCAGGAAGTGCTGGCGGGGATCGGCCCGGAGGCGCGCGGGAAGCTGGCGGTGCATGTGGATCGCGAGATGGCGATCAGGCACGCGATCGAGCAGGCGGCGCCCGGGGACGTGGTGATCATCGCGGGCAAGGGGCACGAGACCGAGCAGATCTTCTCGGATGGCAAAGGGGGGCTCACGCGGATGCACTTTGACGACCGGGAGGTCGCGCGGGAGGCGCTCAATCAGCGTCTCCGGAGCGCGCCGGTGGTGCGGAGCGTGGGCAGTCGCGGGCCGGCGGGGCGGCACGCGGGCGAGTGAGAGAGGCGTTTTTCCACGGACGGGCGCATGAACTTCTGGTCTGTTGAGAACATCAGGGCGTTGGTGGGCGGGACTTGGATCGCCAGGCCTCGCGGGGCGGCGACGGAGGTGGACCGCCTCTCGATCGACAGCCGTGCGATCAAGCCCGGGCAGGCGTTCCTGGCGCTCAAGGGTGATCGCACCGATGGGCACGCGTACATGCGTCAGGCGATTGATGCGGGCGCCGCGATGGCGATCGTCGACAATCCCGGCGCGGTCGAGCCCGGGCTGATCGGCCCGGACTCCAAGATCAGCGTGCTCAAGGTCGAGGACTCGGCGCAGGCTTTGATCAGGCTCGCGACGGCGTACCGCAAGACGCTGGAGTCGACGCGGGTCATCGCGGTCGCGGGGAGCAATGGCAAGACGACGACCAAGGGGCTGATCCACACGGTGCTCTCGACGAGGCTGCGCGGCAGCGCGTCGCCCAAGAGCTTCAACAACGCGATCGGCGTGCCTCTGACGATTCTGGGCGCCAAGCGCTCGGACCATTTCCTGGTGTGCGAAGTGGGGACCAACGCGCCGGGGGAGATCGCGGTGCTGGGCGCGATCGTGCAGCCCGACATCGCGGTGATCACGAGCATCGGGCGAGAGCACCTGGAGCTGCTGGAATCACTCGAGGGCGTGGCGCGCGAGGAGGCGAGCCTGGTGGCGTCGCTCACGCCGGGCGGGGCGGTGATCTACAACGCCGATGCGCCGTTGCTGCATGACGCGGTGCAATCGATCATCGCGAGCGTTCCCGGCGCTTCGGGCGTGCGGTTCGGATCGAGCGAAGACGCGGACCTGAGGCTGACACGGGTGGAGCTGAACGCCGAGGGCGTGTCGTTCCATCTGAACGAGCGGAACGCGTACACGCTGCCTTTGCTCGGAAGGCACAACGCGATGAATGCAGCGGCGACGATCGCGGTGGCGCGGAAGCTGGGCGTCGGCGAGGAGCACATCCGCGCCGGGCTGGCGGCGTGCAAGCCCGCGGACATGAGGCTCGAACGCCAGCGTGCGGCGGGGATCGACTTCATCAACGACGCGTACAACGCCAATCCGGACTCGATGCTCGCGGGGCTCGATGTGCTGGTCGAAGCGGGGGCCAAGGCGACGCGGCGGGTGGCGATCCTGGGGGACATGCTCGAGCAGGGTTCGGGCGGACCGGATGTCCACCGCGAGATCGGGCAGGCGCTGGCGAAGCGCCAGGCGATCGACCTGGTGGTTCTGGTCGGGCCGCTCATGGGGTTTGCTGCGGAGAGGCTTGCCAAGCTCTGGCCCGCGGAGAAGATCGTGATGCACCCGAAGCTTGATGATCAGGCGGCGGCGTCGATCGCGGGCCTGCTCAGGCCGGGCGATTGCGTGCTGCTCAAGGGATCACGCGGGATGGCGCTGGAGCGCGTGCTCCGGGCCCTTCCTGGAGAAGCGGTTGAGGCGAAGGGCGCGGCGGCTTCCCGTCAGCAAGTGTGAATACTGATGCTCTACCTGCTCCTGGATGCGACGCGTTCCTGGCTTGTCAAGCACGACCTTTACGGGTTCTTCAGCGTGCTGGATCAGATGGAGTTCCGCGCCCTGGCGGCGGCGGGGCTCGCGTTCGTGCTCGTGCTGCTCGGCGGGAAGCGGACCATCGCGTATCTGGTGCGCATGAAGATCGGCGACGGCGGACTGACCGACGCCGAGGCGCTCCGACGCGTCTCGCAATCCAAGGCCAACACGCCCACCATGGGCGGCGTGCTGATCGCGGCGTCGATGTTCGCCAGCACGTTCATGCTCGCGGACATCTCCAAGTTCTACATCCAGCTCGGGCTCATCGTGCTGGTCTGGCTCGCGGTGCTCGGCGGGTTCGATGATTACCTCAAGCTCACGAGCATCAAGCGCGGCTCGCGCAACCGCCAGGGGCTTTACGCGTGGGAGAAACTGGTCTTCCAGCTCGGCCTTGGCATCCTGGTGGGGTACTTCGCGTACCAGCATGGCAACACCGAGGCGCCCAAGGACCTGGCGCACGTGCTCAACCTGCCGTTTCAGAAGACCTACGAGAACGCGGCGGGGACGATCGCGCAGGGCCTGATCTTCCTTCCCAAGTGGGCGTTCGTCGCGCTGGCGGCGGTCGTGATCACGGGGATGTCCAACGCGGTGAACATCACCGACGGCATGGACGGGCTGGCCAGCGGCGTGTCGTCGGCGGTGTCGTGGGGACTGCTGGTTTTGGCTCTGATCTGCGGCAAGCAGGTCGCGGCACAGTACCTGCTCGTGCCTTACATCCCTTTCGCGGATGAGCTCGGCGTGCTCGCGGGCGCGATGGCGGGGGCGACCCTCGGATTCCTGTGGTTCAACTGCTCCCCCGCGCAGGTGTTCATGGGTGACACGGGCTCGCTCTGCCTCGGCGGGCTCATCGGGTACATCGCGGTGATCATCCGCCAGGAGGCGGTGATGCTCCTGATGTCGGTGGTGTTCCTGAGCGAGATCCTGTCGGTGGTGATGCAGGTGGGTTACTTCAAGGCCTCGGGCGGGAAGCGGATCTTCCGGTGCGCGCCGTTCCATCACCACCTGCACCTGGGTGGTTGGACCGAGCAGCAGGTGGTCGTGCGGGCGTGGATCGTGAGCGTTCTGCTCGTGGTCCTGGCGCTGGCGAGCGTGAAGGTGAGGTAGGGGGAGAGAGGCCATAGGCCGTGGGCCGTAGAGGTGAACGGGTAGATTGCGGGGGAGGTGGTGATTGGGCACGATTCAATCGCACCGGGACCTGATCGTCTGGCAGCGCTCGATGGAGCTCGTCGAGGGGGTGTATCGTCTTTCCGCGGGTTTTCCTCGTGCCGAGGACTATCGCATGACCGGGCAGCTCACCCGGGCAGCGGTATCCGTGCCTTGCAACATCGCTGAAGGGTTCGCAAGGGACAGTTCGGATGACTACCGTCGGTTTCTGGCGATCGCCAAGGGATCATTGACCGAGACGGACACGCTGATTCGATTGGGGCAGCGCTTGGGCTATGTCACCGCGGAGCAGATCGCGCCGATTCTCGCCACTGTTGACGAGATCGGTCGAATGCTCACGAAGCTGCGGCAAGCACTGAAGGACTCTGCGCGTGCATCCTGACCACGGCCCAAGGCCTAGGGCCTACGGCCTTCCTCAGCCCGCTGCTTTGGCGCGTGCGCCGGCGATGGCGGCCTTGACGATGGGGACGAAGTCTGCGGCCTTAAGCGAGGCGCCGCCGATGAGGCCGCCGTCGATGTCGGGGCAGGCGAGCAGTTCGCTCGCGTTGGAGGGCTTGAGGGATCCGCCGTACATGATGCGGATGCGTTCGGCGATGTCGGAGCCGTAGAGATTGGCGATGAGCTTACGGATCTTGGACTGGACGTCCTGTGCGTCCTGGGGCGTGGCGACCTTGCCGGTGCCGATGGCCCAGACGGGCTCGTAGGCGATGGTGACGCGGCTCATCTGGTCGCCCGGGATGTCGGCCAGTCCGGCGCGGACCTGGCGCTGGTTGACGGGGTCGGTGTGGCCCGCTTCGCGCTGTTCGAGGGTTTCGCCGACGCAGAGGATGGCTTCCATTCCGGCGTCGAGGGCGGCGCGCATCTTGGCGTTGATGAGTTCGTCCTTCTCACCGATGACATGGCGGCGTTCGGAGTGGCCGCAGAGGACGACTTCGACGCCGCAGTCCTTGAGCATGGCGACGGAGACTTCGCCGGTGAAGGCGCCGTCGTCCTTGTCGTAGAGGTCCTGCGCGCCGAGCTTGATGGAGGAGCCGCGGTCGCGGAGGATGGCGCGGACCGTGAGGAGGTAGGGGAAGGGCGGGAAGATGGCGACATCGGAGCCTTCGGCATGGGCGAGGCCATCAACGACGCCGCGGGTGAGCTCCGAGGCGGTGAGCCGGTTGGTGTTCATCTTCCAGTTGCCGCCGACGAAGGGTTTGCGCGTGCTCATGACGGGAGGATAGCCCGCGAAGGGGCGGGTGGGCGGGGTCGGAGAGGCGTGGGGATGGCGTTGCGAACGAGCCCGAAGCGCAAGCGAGGGATGCGTCGGGGTTGCACCGGGAGAGGCTTGCTTCGTGGGCGGTCGGGGCTTGGTTGTGAAATACCCCACGCTTGCGCGTGGGGCTCGTTGGCGTTGGGTATGTGTTGGCTTTGGAGTGTGTTGGCTTGATGGCGAGTCCGTGGTTCCTCTCGCTTGCGCGAGAGGCTCTGTTGGAACTAGTGGATTGGCCATTCGGCGCGGGCGGCTTGCAGATCCCGCTGGAAGGCCTGGCTCCGGTTCAGCCGGTCGACGATGTCGTACCCGAGGCCCATGCCTGAGGCGACGTCGGTCGGGAAGTGGACCTGGGCCAGCACGCGGTCCAGCGCGACCAAGCGGGCGCGGGCCATCAGGTGGTCTTTGTGCTCTGGGGTGAGCTCGGCCAGCACGCTCGCGAAGACGATCGCGCGGGTCGCGTGTCCGCTGGGGTATGAGGCGCTCTTGGGCGTCGGCACCCAGGGGCTGAGCCTGGGATCCTGCAGCGGCGGGCGCTTCCGGCCCCAGTTCTGCTTCGCCAGCTCCGTCACCGCGTGCGTGTCACGTTCGACCTGCTCCATCAGCGCCTTGGTCTTGGGCATCTTGGCGGGATCGAAGCTCGGGCCGAGCACATCGGCGAAGGTCCAGGGCGTGAACGTGTCTTCCGATTTGGCACGGGCCTCCGAGCCCGGCTTGGCCTCGGCGCGGAGCGCGAGCATCAGATCGATCTCGCCTCGGGTCAGGGCGTCGTCATCGGCGGGTGAAGCGGGGAGGAGTGTGGCGAAGGGAACGTCTTTGGCGTTCAGGTAGGCGCCGACGCGATCGGCGTGGGCGATCGCGTCCATGCCCGAGACGGCTTGTTGACGAGCGGGCGGCGTCGAGTGGCACGCGGCCAGAGTCGAGAACGAGATGGCCAGGCAGAGTGCGAGCGTGCGACGCATGAGGGTTCTCCCGAGATGCGTGATTGAGTCTAATGCGGACGAGCCCCACGCGCGAGCGTGGGGTGTGGTCGGGAGGGCGGATTGGCGTGGGTGGGGGTGCGGGGGAGTCTACGCCGAGGTGAATGACCCCACGCTTGCGCGTGGGGCTCGTTGGCGTTGGGTTGTTATGATGATTTACGTGATTACGACGCTCGCGTACTTTCTTACGTGGACGACCTATGGAGCCCGGCTGCATGGCGATGCTCGGGGGACGGTCGATTGGAATCACAACAGGCCCGGGACGGCGTTTCTCGAGCATGAGCCCGGCAGGATTGGTGCGATGCGGGAGCGGATGGTGGATCGACCGTATGTACTCTGTGATCTCGGGCGGGGGATCGTTGAGCGGGTGATGCGGGAGCACGCAGCGGTGCGGCGATGGGAGATTCACGCGATCAACGTGCGCACGAATCATGTGCATGTGGTGGTGGATTGCCGGGGATCGCACACGCCGGAGCTTGCGATGCAGCAGTTCAAGTCGTGGGCGACGCGAAGGCTCGTGGAGGCGGGGCTTGCGGAGCGCGATCAGAAGCTCTGGACCGATCATGGGAGCACGCGATACCTCAACGATTCGGATTCGTTGATGTCGGCGATTGAGTATGTCTCGAATCGGCAGTAGGCGAACGAGCCCCACGCGCGAGCGTGGGGTCGATCACAGAGCTTTCCTGAACTCCTCCGCATGCTTCTCAACGAACTGCTCAGCCGCCTTGATGATGCGGGGCGAGAGCTTTGAGAGCGATTTGTCGATCATGTCCAGCTTGTCGAGAACGGCCGGCTTAATGGCTTCGTATTCGGGTGTCTTGCCCGTCACGCGTGCCCCCTTCATTTTGAGCCCCAGCAATGCCGCTGCCGACTCGATCTGCTTTGCCGCCGGGGCCAAGTCCAGCTCTCGGGCACCGATGCAGGCAAGCCCAATGATGTCGCGGCAGTTGAGGATCGCGACCGCGAGGCTTTCATCAATGAGCTCGGTCGCCAACTCGAACGCGCGGACGATACCAGCGAGGTTCTCCGGAAGTGCGGCCGGATTGTCTTCGAGCAGATCGATCAGTTTCGAGAGCTTCGGTATCTGCTTGCAGGCCTTGAGCACGTCTCGGATGAGCGTTGGTCCGGAGCCCTTGTGTTTTCCAAGCAGCTTTGCCAGCGCCTTGGCTTCCACTTGGGTCCGCGTCGGATCGCTGGCTGCGGAAAGTTCCAGAATGACGATCAGCGTATGAGTGACAGGCCAGTTCGAGGGGTCTTTGGCGAACTTGATCTGAAGCGACTCATAGAGAGACCACAGCAAGGCCTGATCGGGCGGCGTGTACCGCGTCTTCATCCGCTGAAGCTCGCCCTCGATCATTCGCTTCGGGGCGTCAAAAACTTCGTAGTCAGGGTCTGCTCCTCGGATGGCGATCAATGCTTCGCGCAGCAAACGATTGTCGAGGTGGAGGCACTTCGGACTCGAAAGCAGCGCAAGACCCGCAGCCGGATCGAGGTACCAGAGTCCTCTGGCTATGTCCTGCTCGGCAAATTCTGCTTCCCAGCCGCTTCCCTTAAGTCGGTGCTCTCCGGTGACGCAGGGCGTGAGAGCGCGGAACATCGCGGAGTAGAAGGCGGGTGATCCCTCATTGCGAAAAGAAGCGAGGCCCGCGCCGTTCGCGATTGCGCCGCACACGAAGAGATCGTGACTCTTCAGCCCGTCCTCTAACGCGGGAAGGGATGACTTGCGGGCCATCCAGGCAAGGCACTGGTAGCTCGCCCGCTTTAGGCCAACCTCGGCAGACTTGACGTGCTGCAGAAGCACGAGCTCGAAGGAGTTCGGGGCGTTCGTCCGAAGCCAGTTCCAAGCGTGGTGCTGGTCACTTGGCGTGTCCGGCCATTCCCAGTCGCAGAGTCTTGCGAGCGATGCAATCGCCAGCAAGCGGGACGCGGTGCGAGCCCGGATCTTCGTGCGCTGTGGCCTGGAAAGACTGGCGTCGGCGTCCGCGGCTTGTTGCTCCGCAAGAATCCGATGCACCAACTCTGTGCGCTGACTCTCTTCCGTCATTGTGCGGTACAGCTTCGCGACTGCGTCGGGTGATTCCGGAATTGTGAGCGGTGATCGCGCGGGTTCGGCTGGCAGCTTCTTGGGCACGGATAGATATTACATAACTGGCGCCATCGGCAAAAACGAGAAACCCCACGCTTGCGCGTGGGGCTCGTTGGCGTTGGATTTTCCGATGGCGTGCTTAGACGCGCGGGCCGGCGGCGCGGACGTTGTCGGGCAGGTCCATGGACTTGTCGTTGGCGCGGAAGAGCGAGGCGAGCTTCTTGGCTTGCGTGTCGTACGCGGCGCCGTCCTTCCACGTGTTGCGGGGGCGGAGGACTTCGCTCGGGACGCCCGCGACGGCGTCGGGGAGCGGGAGGCCGAAGATCTCATCGGGCGTGAACTTGGCGTTGGCCAGAGAGCCATTGAGGATGGCGGTGACGAACGCGCGGGTGTAGGCGAGCTTGAAGCGGGAGCCTGTGCCGTAGGGGCCGCCGGTCCAGCCTGTGTTGAGGAGCCAGACGTTGGCGTTGTGTTTCTTGATCTTCTCGGCGAGCTGCTGGGCGTAGGAGATCGGGGGGCGGGGGAGGAAGACGCCGCCGAAGCAGGGGGAGAAGTTGGGCTCGGGCTCCTTCACGCCCGCCTCGGTGCCGGCGAGCTTGGAGGTGTAGCCATTGACGAAGTAGTACATGGCCTGCTCGGGCGTGAGCTTGGAGACGGGGGGCATGACGCCGTAGGCGTCGGCGGTGAGGAAGATGACGTTCTTGGGATGGCCGCAGACCGAGGGGATGACGGCGCCTTCGATGAAGTCGACGGGGTAGGTGACGCGGGTGTTCTCGGTGAGCTTGGCGCTGTCGTAATCCGGGACACGGGTGACGGGGTCGACGACGGTGTTCTCGAGGACAGAGCCGAAGCGGATGGCGTTCCAGATCTCGGGCTCGCCTTCCTTGGAGAGCTTGATGCACTTGGCGTAGCAGCCGCCTTCGAAGTTGAAGACGCCGGTGTCGGACCAGCCGTGCTCATCATCGCCGATGAGGGCGCGGTGGGGGTCGGCCGAGAGGGTGGTCTTTCCGGTGCCCGAGAGGCCGAAGAAGAGGGCGGCGTTGTCGCCGGTCTTGCGGTCGACGTTGCACGAGCAGTGCATGGGGAAGACGCCGACCTCGGGCATGTCGTAGTTCATGGCGTAGAAGATGCTCTTCTTCATTTCGCCGGCGTATTCGGTCCCGATGATGACGACGATCTTGCGGGTGATGGACTGGGCGATGAGGACCGGGCCGGGCACGCCGATGGCCTTGGCCTCTTCGGGGGTCAGGCGGCGCTTGCCGGCGTTGATGATGGTCCAGTCCTTCTTGAAGGGAACCGGCGCGCCGGCGGCCTTGGTGCCCTGGCGGATGAAGAGGGTCTGTGCGAAGAGCGAGTGCCAGGCCTGCTCGGTGACGACCTGCACGCCCAGGCGGTGCTTGGGGTCGGCGCCGGCGTAGCCCTCGAACTTGTAGATGGTGGGGCGGGAGTTGAGGTGGTCGATGGCGATCTTGGCGGCCATGTCGAAGCCCGCGGAGGAGAGCTTCATGTTGACCTTGCCCCACCAGATCTTGTTGGTGATCTCGGGGACGTCTTCGAGGAACTTGTCCTTGGGGGAGCGGCCTGTGCGGTCGCCGGTGAGGCAGGTGAGGGCGCCGTTGGCGGCGAGCTGTCCCTCGTGGTTGGCCAGCGCCATCTCGACCAGCTGGGCCGAGGAGAGATTCGAGCGGGTGCGGGCGGGGGAAAGGTCGAGACGATCGAGAACGGAAGTGCCCATGGGAGCCCTCAGTGATTGGCCACAAGCCATGGTGCCGGGGGGTCTCCAGTCTGCCGTCAACGACGGCCCACACGACACAACCTTGTGGAATTACGAGCCTATCCCCGGACAGCGGGGTAGGCAAAGGCGTGCGGAGTTCGGTCGGAGGGTTTGCCGGGGGGGCGCAGGGGTCGTATTGTCACGGTCCCGGCGGCCCAATCGGGCTTTCGGGCGATGGTGGTCATAGCTCAGTTGGTTAGAGCACCGGGTTGTGATCCCGGGGGTCGCGGGTTCGAGTCCCGTTG
>CAZHFW010000011.1:0-97962 GCA_964531675.1 uncultured Phycisphaeraceae bacterium
CCCATCCAGGTGTTGGATCGATCGGAGCAGCGTGTCCTCTCGAACGACTACGTTTGGATTCGTGCGCAGCCCGGCTGCGGGCCAACCGATCGTCGCAGCGGATCCGACGGTCACTATGCGGAAGGAGTAACCAGAGAAGATCGCGCGAAAATGATCGGGATTCCCTGCGACCTCTCGACATGGAACGGGCGGGATGTCTTCTGTCCGAGCAACGAGCCCACCACCGTCTTCGTCACCGCACGGGTAGCCACCAAGCTCGCCGAGGTCTTTGGCGAGCGCATCTCGCTGCGCCGGATCGACAAGAACCACGCTTGGCAGAACGGTGGGCCGCTCGAGTAAGGGCAGGTGGAGTCAACCTTTCGTGATCTCGAACCCATCCAACAAAAAAGCCCCGCACCCGCGGCGCCTTCGTTCAACTGCGTTCCCAACCCATCCTCACGCATGCTCAAAGATCGTCTGCGTGCGGATCACCACGCCGCCGTTGGACAGCATGTGGTAGGCCTGCGCGTGGATCTCGGTGGAGTACCGCTGCACATCGAGCAAGCTCAGGTTCTGACCGAAGTCGTCGTCCCACTGGGTGAGCAGCCCGCCGCCCTCGCGGGCGAACTCGAGCATTTCTTTGTGCGTCGACGCGAACAGGTTGTCCGAGAGGGTCTCGGTCTGCACCGTGTTCATGTAGGTCACGCCCGCGCGCTCGAAGTGGTGCTCGTAATCGCGCTCGCCGGCACACAGGGCCGAGGAGACCATCCCCGAACTGGGGAGTTCCTTGGTGTCCGCGGTGACCAGCTCGCAGGCGCACAGCACGCCGCGCTCGTAGCGCAGCACGTGCCCGCCCTGGGTCAGCCAGGCCTCGAGCTCGTAGTCGCCGTGCTTAATGACGCGCCGAGCCTTGAGCTGAAAAAGCTCCGGGTGCAGGGCACGACTATACAGAATCGTCTGGTAGCTCTGAAGGGCGCTGGCGTTGCGGATGGTGGAGTGAAACGGGTCCTTCGGGGTCATGAGCGGCGCTTCCTGGCTCTCTCAGAGGCCCGGATTCCTCCGGGCCATAACCGGCCACGAGTCTCTCCCCACTCACCCCGACGCTGGCCCGCGCCGGAGGTCCCCCAAGGTCAGACGTTTGTTTCCAGAAACCGTCTGACAACCGATCAGCACAGGCTAGTCGTCACAAGCCTCCGACTCAACACAAATTCGACCCAACCTGCCGATACACCACAGGTTCGACATTTCTGATGGTGTCCCGGCGAACGACCCCTAGTGCTAGTGTTCATCACCTCAGATACAACCATTCCCAGCATCGTGATCCCGAGCGCGGATGTCAAGACTCAATGAGCCAACTCGCAAGGTTCTTCACGCACTGAGCCGTCTCCCGCGCGCGGCTCGGGTCGCTGCATTGTGCGAGACGATTCGGCATTGCGGCGCACAAGAGGCGGAAGAGCTTGGACTTGCGCTGGTCGAACTGGCCCTTCCCCCGGCTCCCTCGGCTTCTCGCCTGCCGCGCCGGGTATTCCGGTGGCTCCGGGCCGAGGGCGCCGTCCCCGCCGAAGACCGCGCGTTGATGGCCTTGCTCCAGGTCTGGACGAACCTGACGCCCCGTGTCCGCCAACTGGCCCTGGCCAGCTGCAGGGAGCGCTGGATCGCGATCGCCGATCAGGCCTCCACCGATCGCAACGCCGAAGTGCGCCTGGCGGTCGCCGAAATCGCGGGTCTGACGCTGGACGCGACGCTGGTGCCGACCGTGGGCCGATTGCTCGGAGATCCGGATCCGCAGGTCTCCCGTGCAGCCGATCGTGCCTTCGCCCAGCTCCTTCGCGACCAGAGCGTGCGCACGCCCGGCGCGCCCGCGGAGATCGAGCAGTCTTTCGCGGATGCGCTCCGCAGCAGCACGACGGTGCGGGCGGGCGATGTCGCCAAGGCGGTTGCCTCGCTCATGGACCGCGCCGCGATGGCCAGTCCCGATTCGCCGCTGGCAGCCTTCATCAACGATCCCAAGACCGATCTCACGCCCATCCAGGCGACGCTCCGCCGCGCCAAAGACAGCATCACGCGTCAACGCGCCTTTGAGTGGCTCACGCGCCCCAGGCTCGCGGCGGCGTGCGTCGACGCGCTCGCCAACGCACGCCTCGCGGAAGATCACGCCCGCGTGCTCTCGCTCTGGCATCTGCTCGCCCATCCCGCGCGCCACACGCGGCTGGGAATGATCCGCGTCCGTTCCGTGCAAAAGCCCCGCGACGAGTCGGAGGGTGGGGGAGTCGGGCCAGCGGTGCCGCACAACGCGCCCGTGCCGATGCCCGTGGACATCGCAGCACTTCCCCTGGACGCTCGCCGAGGCCTGCCCAAGTACCTCTCCAAGTTGGACATCGACGCGCCCTCACGGGTCCTCATGCTGGAGAGGCTGCTCTCGGATCCGGACGCGCATGCGCGGCACGCTGCGGTCCTGGTCGCGCCCGCCCGCCTCTTGCCCGACTTCTGCTTCGATCCCGATCCCTGCGTCTCGCGGGCGGCGGCCCTGCGCGTCTCCTGCGTCGATGCCAAGTCACGGGCCGAGGCCCAGCTGCACCGAGCGCCCAACGCCTGGGTCCGCCGCGCCCAAGCGGAAGATCGCCCGAACGTCTTCGCGGATACGCCCCGGGCCCGGCAAACCTGGCGTCGGGCGCTGCTCCAGGATCGTGATCGCGTGCTGGCGGAACTCAGGGCGGTGCTCGCCAGCGCCGCGGACTCCCGCAGCGCCGGAGCGGTCATGCTGGCGAGGCGTCTGGGCCTGGCGCTTGCCCTTGAACCCGAGATCACCGCGCTCGCCCGCGCCGCCGCGGGCGATCCGCGCGCCGTCGCCAGCGCGGTCGCAGCCTTGGGCGAACTGCCTCCCGAGAAGGCGGAGCGGCTGCTCGAACCTTTCATGGGGCACGCGGACCAACGCGTGCGCGCAAACGCGGTCGAGGGCCTGGCCCACGCGCTGGGCGCCACCCACGAGGCGAGGCTCGCCGGGATGCTCGGGGCCTTCGCATCCGACTCCAATCACCGCGTCCGCGCCAACGCCTTGCGGCCGCTGGTCGTCGAATCCCCGGCGCACGTGGTCGAGCTCTGCGGCATGATGCGCGATGGGCGGGTCGAACACCGCCTTGCGGGCGCGTGGCTTGCCTCACGCTTGCTCGGTGGTGAGCACGCGATCCACCTGGGACGACGCGGGCATGATCTGCTCATGGAACTCAAGCGTTGCGGCACGGATCCGGACGCGGGCGTGCGCCGCCGTGCGTCGTTCGCGATGGCGGTCGCGGGCGATCGCGATGCGATGCTGCAGGAGGCCCGAACATGATCACGCTGGCGCAAACCGGTCCGATCCGGCTGGTGATCCCCGAGCCGCCGATGCCCGCGCCGACTCCTGCGGCGAGCATTGATCCGCTGTGGGTCCTGCTCGGCCTGATCGCGGTCGCGCTGGTGGTCGCAGGGGCGATGATCGTGCGCACGATGTGGGCCGACATGCTTCAGCGTCGTCCCGCCGATGCGGCGCTCTGGGGCCTCTTGCTCCGCCGGGGGATGGGGCTGCGGAGCTATCGCACGCTCCGGAAGCTCGCGGAAGCACTGGATCCGCAGGCGCATCCGGTCGCGGTGGTGTGCTCACCCGCGGCCCGGGCGCGAGCCCTGGATGCGATGGCCAAGACTCATCCGCAGGGCATGCTGCGGGCCCGCCGCGTCGCGAGCCGGCTCGATCGGTCGCTCTAGTTTCCGCGATGTGGTCCGCGTGCAATCGGATCTTCGCCACGCAGCCTGCGGGCCAGATCCGCGATGATCAGGCGATTGCGATTGACGCAGAAGTGCGAAGCGATGCGCCAGAGCGCCGAGTTGGTGTCCGCCCAGTGGAGCGGGCGGCCGACGGGCGCCTGGGTCTGATCACCGATCCACCAGTCGCGGGGCTGGCCGTAGCAGATGAGTTCGTAGGCTGCGGATGAGAGCTCTGCGTCGAGCTTCTGGATCACTTGGGAACCGGGCTTCATGACGCGCGCGCAGTCATCCGGGCGCACGAATCTGGCCAGTGTTGCGCCGCGGTGGGGCGTGGAGAGCGTGAAGAGCCTGGCGATGTGAAGCGGCTTGCTCGACTCCGGTTCCGAGCGTGCGGCGGCGCGGGCGACCAGGCCTCCCATGGAGATCGCGACCACGTCCACCGGCGCATCGGCGTGCCGCGCGCGCACGGAACAGCGCACATGCTCAACGGCCCGATCGAACCGGCCGGTCCAGAGGTAAGAAAGGACAAGAAAGTCCGCGTCGGATCCCGAGGTCAGTGCGGCCAAGCTCCGGGCCAGGACCGCGGGCGTGAAGTGGGGGGAGCGCCAGCCAGCCAGGACGATCACCGGCCTTTGCAACGGGCGGGGCGTTCGGGCCATGCGGGCCAGTTCGTCCCGAATGGCGTCATTCGAGAGGTCGAACTGAGGATTGCTGCGCCGTTTGAGCATCAACACATCGGCCTTGGGGCACCAGGGAGGCGTTCGGGCGTCCATACGCTACACCCTGTTTCCGGTTGGGGACGCCGCCTTGTCCGGGCGGCGCTCCGGGGACCCATCGATGGAGAGGCGCATGCCCAGGCAGTTGTTCGGGATCGGTGCTCGTGCTTTCGCAGCGGCAGGCGTGCTTGCGGTGGCTGGTTTGACGCAATCCGCGTTCGGGCAGACTGCGGCGACGCCCGCAGCGGCTCCCAAGGCGGAGGCTCCCGCTGCGGATGGCGGCTACGCACGCGTGGTCGAGTCCGATCAGGGTGAGACCTTGGAACTCCAGATCTCGGCGCGCACGATGGTCCCCCCGGGTGGGAAGGGCCCGGCGGTGAAGCTCGTGGGCGTGACGCACATCGGCGACAAGGCGTACTACGAGGCGCTCCAGAAGTACCTGGATGCGCAGGATCTGGTGCTCTATGAAGGCGTCAAGCCCGCGGGTTCTGCGGGTGGTGAGGACAAGGCCGAGTCGGAGGCGGATCGTGTCAAGAAGACCGAACGCCGGCTCCGTCTGCTGGCGATCCTCACCGAGCGGTACCGCCGGGATCACAAGGACATTCCCGACAGCGTCGATCAGCTCATCGAAGGTCTGGGCGGCCCGGCACGCAAGATCGCCAAGTCGGCGCTGAGCGATGCCTGGGGACACGCGATCGCGTACGAGCCCGGCGTCAAGACCGAGGCCTCGGGCGACAAGCCCGCGCCGCGGCGGACGTTCGACTGGGTCAGCCTCGGCGCCGACGGCGTCGCGGGAGGCGAGGGCGACAACAAGGACATTCGCTTCTCGGCGCAGAGCCCGCTCTCCAAGGAAGAACGCACCGGCGGCGGCGGGATGCAGGAGAATCTCGCGTCCAGCCTTGGCCTGCAGTTCCAGCTCACCGCGATCGACTACGACCGCCCGAAGTGGCGCAACAGCGACATGTCCTTCGACCAGATCCAGAAAGACCTGGCCGATCTGAACGCGTCGGGAGACATGCTCTTCAAGATGCTCGACGGCTCGTCGTTCTCCGCGAAGATCCTGAACGTGGTGCTGGCGGTCGTGCGTTCGAGCCCCGCGATGGCGGCCAACGCCAAGGTCATGCTCATGGAGGTCCTGAGCGTCGCCGACACGCTCCTGGATCGAGGCGGTCCGGGGGGCGAGCAGAACGGGGCGCTCATGAAGGTCATCATCCAGCATCGCAACGACGCGGTGCTGGCGGACTTCAAGGCTGCGATCGCGGAAAAGCCCGAGTTGGGCTCGGTGGCGCTTTTCTACGGCGCGGGGCACCTGCCCGATCTTCGTGGCAAGCTCGAGGCGATGGGCTACACGCTCGATGCGAGCAAGGACCAGTGGTTCTCCGCGATCCGCGTGAACGCCAAGGAGTCGGGGATCTCGGCCCAGCAGATCGCGTCGATGCGTCAGATGATCCGCGGCTCGCTGGCGCAGATGGCGCCCAAAGCCGAGAAGCCCGCGGCCGGCGCCAAGTCGGAGTGAGCCCCTGGCGTTCGGAGATGCACCGCAATTCCATGCTGGAAATTCAGGCCTTCACGTCAAAGGACTTGAATATCCTCTATTCGTCGCGTAGGGTCGAGTGATGCCGGCGCAGGAGCGTCAGGCGACGTCCGGAGGATTGGTCATGCAGGTTGCGCAGTCGGCGTTGGAGGCGGTTTCCGCGATTCGGAGCGGGATGAGCGTGTTCGTGCACGGATGTGCGGCGACACCCGCGCCGCTCCTGGAGGCCTTGGCCTCCCGGACGGATCTGGAGGGCGTCAAGCTCTACCACCTGCACACCGAGGGCACGGACTGCTTCGTCAGGCCTCAGAGCGCGGGGCGGCTGATCTCGATCTCGTTCTTCACGGGGCCGGCGGCGCGTTCGGCGGTGAACGAGGGGCGTGCGGACTTCATCCCGATTTTTCTGAGCGACATTCCGGGCCTGTTCCACTCCGGGAAGATCAAGCTTGATGCGGCGCTGGTGCAGCTTTCTCCGGCGGATCGTCACGGGGTGCACTCTCTGGGCACGTCCGTCGACGCGGCCCGCGCGGCGGTGGACACCGCGCCTCTGGTGATCGCGGAGATCAACGCGCAGATGCCCCGAACCCACGGCAACACCGCGGTCCACAAGCGGAAGATCACGCACGCGGTGCACACCGATCGCCCGCTTCACGAGCACGCGCCCGCGGCGAGGGGCGAGATCGAGAACCGGATCGGCGAGCTGGTCGCGAACCTCATCGAGGATGGTTCCACGCTGCAGATGGGCATCGGCGCGATCCCCGACGCGGTGCTCGCCAGGCTCGGGAACAAGCGCGAGCTCGGCATCCACACCGAGATGTTCTCCGACGGGCTGATCGACCTGGTTGAGGGCGGCGTGATCACCAACTCGCACAAGCAGGTCCACCCGGGTCGCATCGTCACGAGCTTTGTAAACGGTTCGCGGCGGCTCTACGACTTCGTGAATGACAACGCGCTGGTCGAGTTCCACGCCTGCGATCGCACCAACGACACCGCGCTGATCCGCAAGAATCCCAAGGCGATCGCGATCAACAGCGCGCTGGAGGTCGACCTGACGGGCCAGGTGTGCGCCGACTCGATCGGGCACCGGATCTACTCGGGCATCGGCGGCCAGATGGACTTCATCCGCGGCGCGGCGCTCTCCCGGGGAGGCAAGCCCATCATCGCGCTGCCCTCGACCGCAGCGGGGGGGAAGATCTCCCGCATCTCGGCGGAACTCACGCCCGGCGCGGGCGTGGTCACGACCCGGGGGCACGTGCACTGGATCGCGACGGAGTACGGCGCGGTGAACGTCTTCGGGCTCTCGCTCCGCCAGCGCGGCGAGGCGTTGATCTCCATCGCGCATCCGGATTTCCGTGCCGAGCTCTCCAGGAAGCTGGCGGCGATCCGACACTACACGCTGCGCTGAGGCGGCCCGGCTTCGGGGCATTGGGAGCGTCAGGCCTTGGATTCGAATGGTCTTGAGGGCTCAGGGCTTGGACTGGCGGTCCAGCATGGCCTCGAACTCGTCGCGCCGGTGGTATTTGGTGACATGCCCATCGATGAAGGCGACCCACAGCCCGCGCTCGGGCCAGGCGTCGTACCTGGGGTACGCGAGCACGCGTTCAGCTGGATTGCGTTGCCAGGCGTCCTTCGGGGGCTTGAGGTAGACGATCTGGCGACCTTCGGTGTCACGGGTCAATTCCGCGGTGATGAAGGAGTCGCGAACCAGCGCATCGAGCGTTTCGGGCCAGGCGTTGCTGTTCTGCTCGAAGAGCACGCAGCTTTGCGCGATGCTGCGGAGGCGTCGTGCCGTGTCCATCTCGCGGGCGGTTGCGCGGGCTTCGAGGACGCCGGGCGTGATGGCGCGCGCGAGTGCGGTGGACGCCTCGGGCGGGAGCTCGAGCCTGGTCGCCGCTCCCGTCGTGGTCACCCGGAACGACTTGATGACGGGCGGGAGCAGCGGGAGGCCGGGCAGGATCTTCGGGCTTGCGCCGATCGCTTCCAGGGCGGACTGCAGCGCGCGCCCCAGGTCTTCGGCGGCACGCGGATCCGGTGACTCGATGACGAGTCGGGTGGTGGGCTCGGGCTTGAGCCAGACCGAGAGCGTGGCGGCGGAGAGTCCGTTGATGAACGGCGCTGCGGGGACATCGACGCCCGGAAGGACAGCGTCGCCGGTCAGTTCCTGAAAGGCCTTGCGAGTTGATTCGGAAGGCTGGAGCAAGAGCCTGATGGTGGCGCCGTCGCTCGCCATCGTTACCAGGGCCTTTCTGGCGTTCTGCGCGTGGGGCGAGTCCGGCGCGGGGAGACCTTCGGTGAGTGAGGGCTGTCCGAAGAGGAGGAGATCACCCATCGCGGTGCTGGCGGGGAAGTCGCGGGCGTGCGATTGCATCCAAGCGGCGATCGCCTGCTGGTGTGAGCCCGCGGGATCGCGGTCGCGGATCGCGATGAACGCGGCGTGCTCGGGATAGCCCTTGAGCGAGAGCACGAACCAGAACTCTCTGGCGCCGGCGTCACGGAGCGAGCGGATGTCGGCGGAGGCGGATTGCATGCCAGCGTCGAACTCACGGAGCATGTCCGCGTCCGGGGCGCTGCCGTCGGATCGCGTCAGGAGCGGGCGCACCCACGCGCCAAAGGCGTCCGGGTCAAGCAGAGCAAGATCGGCGCCCACGATGCCGAAAGTCGCTTCGTCAAAGAGCGAGGCGAGGTCGGTCGGGCCGGCTTTCTGTTGCGAGGGCGCGTTGGTCGCGTCCTGAGCCAAGGCGGACGGGACGAGCGTGATCAGGACCGAGCTGATGAGGGCGGCTCGGATCAGCGTGCGGGGTGTGGGAGCCATGGGTGTTCTCCGGAGCGTGGCGAGTGAGGAACGCCTGACGATGCGCGGCGACTCGATCATGGGCGAAGCGAAAGCTTGATGCGGAGCGTGACCAGCGCGTCCGACGAGACCGCGGAGGGGTCGGTCGAGATGACCGCGGTCTGACCTTCGAGCTGGTACAGGAAGGGCTTGAGGGTCAATGGGTCGAGCGGGAGCGGGACTGCGGTGATCGCGTCCAGCGTCGCGGGCAGAGCGTGATGCTCGGCTGCGAACAGCCTGATCGCTTCGACGGTGCGGAACATCTCTACGCGGCGCTGGAGCGTGGCGACCGCGACGGTGCTGGTGGCGATGCGAGGGACGGTCTGCAGCAGAACGTTGGCGGGGGAGCGTGTGAGCAGCGCTTCGATCTCCTGATCCTGGGCCAGGAGCGCGGGGACCGACTCGCGGAACGGTCGCGAGACCCAGCGCAGCTGGCGATCGGAGATCTCACGGAACTCGAGCAGATTGGCCAGGACGACCGCCTGCGAGACGGGCATGGCGTCAATCTCGGCATCGCTTCGCCCGGTCGCGAGCAGCACGGATTTGGCGTGCGGGAACGCGGCGGCGGTGGAGACCGCTGCGGCGAGTCCCTGGCGTTGCTGGGGGGCGTCGGAGAGACCCAGGGCGGCTCTGGCGCGGGTGATCTGGTCGACGATCGCGGGTGATGCGGAGGGCGGGAGTTCGCCCCGTTCGAGCCGTTTGAGATTGGGGATCGCGTAGTCCGCCGCGGAGAGCTCGGCGCGGACCGCGATCGAGAGATCGGCGAGCGGTTGGCGGAGCTCGCTCAGCGCCCAGTAAAGGTTGGGAGCGCCGGGCGAGGCGGCCCAGGTCTGGAGGTGGTTGAGGGCCATCGACTGGATCGCGACGCCGACCAGAGCGTGGATCAGGGTTGGGCCTTCGGCGAGTCGGTTGCCGAGGTCGAGGAGGACGCGCAGGGTTGCGAACGAGGCGTCCATCTGGCCTGACTCGCGTTGCACGCGGGCCTGCAGGGCCAGAAGCCTGGCCATCACGCGGAACTTGCCGAGCTCGGGGAGGAGGGCGGCCAGGCCCTGCTCGCGCACCGTGGTGTTCCAGACGCAGCGGGTGCGCTTGGAGGCGATGTCGAGGGTCGGGAAGATCGCGATGCGGAAGTTGTTGGCCAGATCGCGCGCGTCGGCCGAGAGCGGCGCGGTCTCGGGCTCGCCGAGAAAGTCAGCGAGCTTGAGCATGGAGTCGCGGGGCAAGGCGTCGAGCAGGAGGCAGGCTTGAAGGTAGAGCGCGGAGGCGTCTCCTTCGATCTGATCCGAGGGAAGCGTGAGCAGCGAGCGCTCCAGGCCGAGCCTGCCGACGGCAGCGGGGGAGGCTGTCACGTCGCGCACTTCCTCCCGGGGCGGCGTCGCCAGCGCGGCACAGGCCACGAGGCTCAACATCAGGCTGAGAAGTGTGCTTCGCATCAGAAGCCTCCCAGGAGTGGGGTCGGGTTGGTGGTGGTGCGGACCCGCTGCGCCGAGCCCGCGCGATCGATGGCGGCCAGCGGAATCGAGCTTGCGGGAAGCTCAGGCAGGACCACAGCCAGCGCGGGCGTGGTGGGCGTGGTGGGCAGAGTCGAGTCGTCCGGAGCTTCGGGCACGGGCGTGCCAGACTTGGCGAGTGGGGGGACGGAGGGCTGGGAGACGTTCTGCGGCGGCAGCGCGAGCAGGACGATCGCCAGCGCGCCCATCGCGGCGGCGGCGCCTTGCCATCGCAACAGCAAAGCTCTGGACTTGCGAGAGCCAGCGTTGAACGCGATCAGCTCCAGGTCGGCGCCCCGCGAGATGGGCGTGAGACTCGCGAAGGCCCGGGCGGTCTGGGACTCGGCGCTGGAGAGCTGCTGGCTCAGGTTGTCTTCGAAGTCGGACATTTCGCCTCCAGTGCGGCCTTGAGTTGTGCGAGCGCGTCTCGGTAGGTGCGAAACGCGCTGGTGGGGTTGGTGCCGGCGATGGCCGCAGCCGCTTGAAACGTGAGGCCGGCGTAAAGGTGAAGGACGACGATCTCACGCTGGGCGGGCGTAAGTGTGGACATGGCTTCCTGGGCCTCGACGGCGCTGAGGCTGCTGGATGGATCGGTCGCGAAGTCGGGGCTTGCAGCCCGCCTGGTCCGGAAGATGCGATCCGCGACTCTGGTGAAACGGAGTCGTGAGATGGCCAGATTCCGGACGACCCTGAAGAGCCAGGGCACAGGATCCTGTGGGAATCTGGAGGTCATCAGCCGCACGAACGCCTCCTGGACCACCTCGGACGCGGCGTCCGCGCCGAGCCAGGTTCGCGCGTAGAGCTGCAGCGGGCCGCACTGGACCTCGAAGAGCTCGCGAATCTGTGCGGCACGATGCTTGTCCATCCGCTGGTCTGTCCCGGGAGATCACGCGGCGGGAGGGGCGGCGTTTCAGAAAGAAGGCGAGTTTTGTACCTCAAAGGCATGCGGAAGTTGCGGCGCCGGCCAGGCGGGCCGCGGGGCCAGGCGGGAGGGCGATGATTCCGGAACTCTCCCGAGTGAAACGCACTGGCAGCGTTGGCCAGATGAGGGCGAACTTTCGGGAACCGGGGGCGACGCTGTGAATCTGACCGTGCGGGCGTGATGCGTGGAGGTTCTGTATGGCTTGGTCTGGGTTGCTGCCGGTCGTCTTGTCTCTCGCGTCGATCCCTCTGGTTGCGCGGGCGGAGGCGCAGCCTTCCGCCAAGGGCGAAACGCCTGCCGAGTGGGTGAAAGCGCACGCGATCCCGCTGGCCAGTGCGCAGGCCGGTCAGGGCTTCGATGACTTGGACCCGCTGCGGGCGGTCATTGGCGACGCCCGCATCGTCGGGATGGGCGAGCCGACCCACGGCACGCGCGAGGCCTTCCAGTTCAAGCACCGCATGTTCGAGTTCCTTGTCGAGAAGATGGGCTTCAACATCTTTGCGATCGAGGGCAACATGCCCGAGGCCGCGGCGATCTCCCGGTACGTGCAGACCGGCGAAGGCGACCCGCGCAAGCTGATCGAAGGAATGTACTTCTGGACCTGGAACACCGAGGAGGTGTTCGACATGGTCCAGTGGATGCGGGCCTGGAACAAGGCGCATCCCGATCGGACCCCGATCCAGTTCACGGGGTTCGACATGCAGAACTCCAACGTGGCCTCCATCATCGCTCATGAGTTCCTGAAGGAGCACGCGCCCGACCTTGCGGATCGCGCCGAGAAGGCGTTCAAGGACGCGGGCACGATCGGGTTCGACAGCGGCGGACCCGCCTCGGCGTTCGGGAGCGCGACAGGCACGTTCCCGGTCGCGGACGCGAAGGGCAAGCGGCTCAACTTTTCGGTGTGGATCCGCACCGAGGACGTCTCGGGCTGGGCCGGAGGATGGTGGCGCACCGACACCCCCGCGGGCGTGGGCGCGTTCAGCAACATGGAAGAGAAGCAGATCAAGGGCACAACCGATTGGAAGCGGTACGAGTTCGCCCTCGATGTCAACGCCGACGCGACCAATATCAACTTCGGCTTCCTTCTCAACGGAACGGGCACCGCCTGGTTCGACGACATCGAGATCACGCTCGACGGCGTGCCCTACGCCAATCCTGAGAAGTTCGCCTTTGACTTCGAGAACGAGCAGGTGCGCTACCTCGGAGGCGGGGCGCCGGGCTACAGCATCGCGCGCGTCGACACGAGCCCGCACTCGGGAAAGAAGTGCCTGCAGGTGAAGCGCAACGCGGGGCCGGCGCTCGACGGCGCCAAGGTCGTCGCCGAGGCGCAGGCGATCGTCGATGAGATGACCAAGCGGCAGGCGGATCTGGCGGCCAAGAGCTCAGCCAAGGACGCCGCGTGGGCCATCCAGAACGCCCGGATCGTCGCGCAGCGTGCCCGCATGTTCGCCGCGGGGATGGCTGAGGGCTCCGGCGTGCGCGACGTGTGCATGGCCGACAACGTCGCCTGGATTCTTGAAAACAACCCGGGCCAGAAGGTGATGCTCTGGGCCCACAACGCCCACATCTGCAAGGGTCTCATGTGGGGCTCGCGCTGGATGGGGAGCTATCTGGATCAGAAGTTCCCGGGGCAGCAGGTCACCATCGGGTTCACGACGGGCTCGGGAACCTACAGCGCCGTCGCGGACATGGGCACGCCTCAGGCCAAGCTCAAGCGTGACAACGTGCTGCAGAGCCCTGTCGAAGGGAGCATCGAGGCGATCTTCAGCGCGACGGGCATGCCGAGCTTTGCGGTCGATCTGCGCAAGGCCGATCCAACCGCTTCCGGCTCGTCGTGGATTTCTGAGCAGCTGCAGATTCGCAGCATCGGCGCCGGGGCGATGGATGCGCAGTTCTTCCCCGTCGTGCCTCGGGACATCTTCGACGTCCTGATCTGGCAGTCGCAGACCAATGCGAGCCGCCCGATCCCCGCGCCCTAAGTCGGGAAAGACACTCCCAAACACGACGCCGGGTCCTGGAGTTCCAGGACCCGGCGTCGTCTTGTGTCACGTTGGTTCGGGGAATCGGCGCTCAGCGTTTGGTCATCTCGCGGACGCGCACGTTCCAGAAGCGGATTTCCAGGGGTTCGGTTTGCGCCCCGACGCCGTGCACCTGCAGCGCGATGCGACCTCGGGAGGACTTGGCGTCCAGGACCTGGGCCGCGGGAACGCCGTTGATCCAGGTTTGCACGGTTCCGCCGGTCGCGAGAACGCGGAGGTGATTGACCTCCCCGGGTTTGAAGGCGCGCCGGGCGTACGGGGCGTCCACGAGCTTGCAGAGCCAGCCCCGGCCCGACTCTTCGTAGATCCCTGCGGTGTACATGCGGTCGCTCGGATCGATCTCGATCTGCATGCCGTTCACGACGCCTTCGCGGGCGTCGATTCCGCCTCGGACGTCGCTGCGGATCTGGACGCCGCTGTTGAGCTTGGGATCGACCTTGAAGTCCAGGTGCAGGTCGAAATCATGGTACTCGCGCTGGGACACCAGGAAGGTGTTGGGAGAGTTGGGCGCGGTTGTGCCGACGAGGACGCCGCCTTCCTCCATGCGGAACGAGGCCTTGCCGCCGCGCACGAGCCAGCCTTGCGGCAATCCTTCGGGGCCCCGCGCTGCCTTGAGCGGTTCCTCCCATGAACCCGTGGGCGTGTACTTCTCAGGGACGAGCGGCGCGATCCAGATGTTGCGATAGCGCACCGAGCCTTCGGCCTTGGTTGCGTGGTCCTGCAGCCGGAGCGCCCCGACCTGGATGGGGAGCGAGCTGTTCTCGCCTCCCGCGGCGCTGGAGCCTGTCGGTGCGGGCACCGCGACATCGTTGTGCACGAGCACGCCGTTCCAGTAGACGGTCACGCGGGCGTCGGCCGACTTCTTGCCATTCTCGAAGCGCGGGGCTCGGAACCAGATGTCGTAGGCCTGCCATTGTCCTGGGCCGGCGCTGGCGTTCGCGTCGGGAGCTTTGACCTTGTAGATCGAGCCTGCTTCGTCGTTCTGTTCATCGCGTCCGAGCTTGGACGCCTCCAGCGTGCCGAGCACCTGGATCTCGTAGCGTTCCTGCAGGTACACGCCGCTGTTGCCCGCAAGCTGGCCCTCGCCGCCGGGCGGGCTGAGCCATTCGACGTGGAGTCTGGCGTCTCCGAAGACGGTGTTGCTTGCCAGATCGCCGGTGCCCGCGATCTCGACGAAGCCCGGGAGCTTCATGAGGTCTTCGGCGCTGCGGCCGCCGTCACGGGAAGCTTCCTTGTCCTTGCCTTTGTGGAACATGACCTCCGCGGAGGAGGCGAGCATCGTGACGCCATCGGCGGGAGGAAGCACGCCGACCCCGACGCCCGACTTCTCGGGGTCGACGGGGATGCCCGCGATCATCGCGGGCTTGGGGGGCGCGGCGCGGGGGATTTCGTTGAGCGTGTACCACGCCTCGGTGGACCAGATCGCTTCGCCTTCGGTGGACTTGGGGTCCATGCGCAGCGCCACGCACCGGCCGGTCTTGAGCCCGGGGATCTCGAGCGTCACGCTCTTGCCGTCGGCGCCGGGCGTGGCGCGTGTGATCGCGAGCTTCTCTTCGTCGAGCTTGGGGCCGCCGTACTGCTCGGTGGGCTCGTAGCGCCACTGGCGGGCCGAGAAGTTGCTCGGGCTCGCGAGCCAATCGGTCGCGACGGGCTTGGTGAACTCGATCCGGAACCCTGTGGGCGTCGCGTGGATCGCGAGCATCTCGAAGGCGGTCTTGCCGGTGGGTGAAAGGCGCTGGAGCCCGAACTTGGTCTCACGCCAGTTCCAGTTTCCGCCTGCGCCGATGCCTCCGACGTACAGGCTTCCATCGGGACCCCAGATCATGCGTTGCACGCCGCTCTCGAGCCCTTGGGTGAACTGGAACAGCGCGCCTTGCCACTGGCCGTTCACTTTCTCGAGGTTGACGCGGCGGATCCCTCCGCCCGTGAGTTCGCCGACGTACATCTGCCCGGCGTAGAGCCCGCTGGTGATCAGCTGAGGCTGGGTCGGAGAGTTCACCGCCTCATTGTGCGGCATCAGCACGCTCGCGGGCGTCCGCGGCCTGTCCACGAACACGCTCGGCACGCCCCCTTGCGGGAATCGGTCCGCGAGCTTGGGCACAAAGTTGGTCCGGTTGTGGTGCCCATAGAAACGTCCCGGGATCACCTCGCAGAACTGGCTGCAAGGCATCCACGCGCCCTGGTTGTCGAGGTACCAGAGCGAGTCATCGGGTCCGAGTCCGATGCCGTTGGGCGCGCGGAGGCCGCCCGCGATCACGCTGGCGGTGTTCGACGAGAGATCGACCTCGAGCGCCCCGCCGCGCATCGCGCCGTTCGGGGCCGCATTGGTGCCCATCCCTTCCCAGGCGGGCGGCGCCATGGCGGTGGAGAGCGTCGCGTAGAGCTTGCCTTCCTTGTGCACGAGTCCGAAGCAGAACTGGTGGTAGTTCCAGCCTTCCCAGCCTTCCGCGACAGTCTCGTGGGTTTCGTAGTAGCCGTCATGGTCCTTGTCGATCAGCTTGATGATCGACTTGCGGTTCGAGCAGTACAAGTCATCGCCGACCGCGCAGAGTCCCAGCGGCTCGAAGAACCCGTCGGCGCATTCGGTCACCTCGATCTTGGAGGGATCACCCATGGCGCCCTTGATCGCAAAGAGCTTGTCGGGCTTCTTGGAGTCGATGTCGGGGAGATTGCGGTCGTCGCGCTGGAGCGGGTTGAACGTGCCGACGATGAGCCTGCCCGAGGAGTCGAAGCACATCGCGCCGACCATGGGGTCAAAGCCCTTGGGGTGGATGGTCGCGACGCTCCAGGCTGGGTGAACGCCAGCGACGGGCTTGCCGTCGCCGGGCCGCTTCCCATCATCGATCTGCTTGTGGCCCGGGGAGGTGACGCGCGTGAGGTCCTTCTCGGTGCGGAGGCTCTGGGTGGGGATCAGTGCGAAGGCGTCGGCGCCGGGTGTCTTCCACTGCAGCGTGAGCTGCTTCTTGCCGCCGTGATCGAAGTGATCGATGCGGAGGGCGTGCATGCCGGCGTCGAGCGTGACGGGTCCGCTGGTCTTGGGAGAGGCCGAGTGGCGTCCATCGTGGTCGATGAGGACCTTTCCATCGATTGAGAGGCGTGAGCCGTCGTCGCTCGTGAGCGAGAACTCGTACGCACCGCCTTGGGTGATGACGATCCAGCCCGTGACGATGGAGAGGAAGGAAGCGGGGACCTTCCCGAAGGCGCCATCGTCGCGGAAGTCGATGGTGGGCTGGAGCGCGTCGAAGTTGGGTGTCTGGTCCGCGACGAGCTTGGGGATCGAGGCCAGATCACCCTCGACGCTGTAGACGCGGAGCGTGACGCCCGGGTCCAGCTGCATGCTCGGGGGTGGGGGGGAGGCAGCCTGTCCCAGAGCGAGCGGGCTGGAAGCCAGGATCAACGACAGCAGGGTGTTCATGCGTGGTCCTCTTGCGCGGGTACCAGACGCTGCACACTCTACCGAAGCTTGGGCGCGGGGCATGGGCGTTGCCCGGGCGCGGGGAGCGGCCCGCGTTGAAGCTTCCAAAACGAACAACCCCGCTCTGCAAACGCCTTGGGTTCAAGGCCTTGCAGAGCGGGGCTGCACACAAGCGGAGAGGGGGAGATTCGAACTCCCGAAACGGTTACCCGTTTACGCGATTTCCAGTCGCGTTCCTTCAGCCTCTCGGACACCTCTCCGAAAACTGGGTCCAGAGTGTAGACCACCTGACCCCGGCCGGTCTTGTTTCCCGTCAAGGACTTGATCGGGGTGTCGCCAAGCTCCGGAAACACCGGGACTTCGCGAAGACCAGAGCATCCATCGGCGATCGTCGGGGGCTCGTTGAGCCCCGGCGATTACACCAGCAGGCTGGCGGGCTTCTCGAGCAGGTCCTTGACGGTGGCCAGGTACGCCGCGGCCATCGCTCCGTCGACGATGCGGTGATCGCTGGACATGGTCATGGACATGACCTTGCCCGGGACGATCTGGCCGTTCTTGACGACGGGGCGATCCAGTGCCGCGCCCACCGCGAGGATGCACGCGTTGGGGGGGTTGATGATCGCGGTGAAGTGCGCCACGCCGAACATCCCGAGGTTGGAGATGGTGAACGTGGAGTCGGACATCTCTTCGGGAGAGAGCCCCTTGGCGCGGGCCTTGTCGGCGAGCTGCTTGGTCTGCGCGGAGATCTGCCGCAGACCGATCTGATCGGCGTTGCGGAGCGTCGCGACGACGAGCCCGCCTCCCTTGGACTGGTCCAGGGCGATGGCGACGCCGACGTTGACCTGGGCGAGGGTCTCGATGGCCTCCTGGCCTCCCGAGTTGACCCAGCGCGAGTTCACGAACGGGTGCTGGTGCATCGCCAGGGCGCAGGCGCGAACGAGGAAGTCGTTGACGCTGAGCTTGACGCCCTGGGACGCGAGCTGCTCGTTGAGCTGGCTGCGGAGGTTGAGCAAGGGCTCGACGTCGACTTCGATCGTGACCTGGTAGTGGGGGATGGTGGTCTTGCTCTCGACCAGGCGTTTGGCGATGACGCGGCGCATGTTGGAGAGCTGGTGCACCTCGCCCTTGAGGGTCGAGCCGATCGCGGGGAGGGGAGCAGCCGCCGCCTTCGCGGGGGCAGCCTTGGACGCTGCGGGCGCCGCGGTGCCGCCGGAGCGGATGGCCTCTTCAACGTCCCGACGGACGATGCGGCCCGAGGGGCCCGTGCCCTGAAGCTGGGTGAGGTCGAGCCCCGACTCGTCGGCGATCTTGCGGGCGAGGGGGGAGACGAACACGCGGGTCCCGTTGCCGTGGGACGCGGGAGCAGCTTCGATCACCGCGGTGGCGGTGCTGCTGGATCCCGACGCGACCGTCGTGGTGCTTCCGGCAGCCTGAGCTGCAGCGGGCGCCGGAGCGGACGCTGAGGCCTGGGCCGAACCCGCGCCGGCCTTGGCCGCTGCCACGTCCTCGCCGACCGCAGCCAGCACGACGATCACGGTGCCGATCGGCACGTTCTTGCCCTCGGGGACGACGATGGAGGCGATGGTCCCGTCCTCATAGGTCGGGAGCTCCATGGTCGCCTTGTCGGTCTCGATGTCGGCGATGACATCGCCGGCCTTGACCTTCTGGCCTTCCTTCACGTTCCACTTCACGACCGTGCCGGCTTGCATGGTGTCGGAGAGGCGGGGCATTTCGATCTTGATCGGCATGGGAGTCCTCTTGGAAAATCAGCAAAGCAGCAGATCAGCAAAGCACCAAATAGGGAGGGTCTTCAGGTCTTCTTGCGCTTCGTCCGGGCGATCATCGCCCCGACAATCCTCTTGAGCTCCGTCGTCTCGTCCAGCAACTCCTGCAGGCGCGGAGCCTTGATCCATCCGTGTCTTGAGATGAGCCTGAGCCAGAAACGGGTTTCATTCAACTCCTTGGCAGCGATGCTGCAGCTCTTCAGGAAATCAGACCGGCTCATGGCCTCGTCGGCTTCGAACAGGTTGGCCCCGACCGAGGTTCCGCTCCCGATCAGCTGGTCCACGATCCTGCGGGAGACGCCGGCCTGTTCGAGGCTTTGAGCGACATGAATCGTCCGGTCGCAGAACGATTCGATCCGCTCGAGCAAGCTCTCCTGAAGCCGCGCCATGATCGTGGTGCCCTTCGCTTCTGATTTGCTGCTTTGCTGATCTGCTGCTTTGGTGGTTTAGCTTGCCCCAATCGTCCTCTTCACCGCCTTGACGATCTTCCCCTTGTTCGGCAGGTACTCCGCCTCAAGGTTCTTCGCGTACGGCGTGGGCACGTCTTCGGTGTTGACGCGGGCAGGGGGGGCGTCGAGCCAGTCGAAGCAGCGCTCGCAGACCTGCGCCATCACTTCGCTCGCGATCGACGCGAAGGGCCAGCACTGGTCCACGATCACGATCTTGTTGGTCTTCTTCACGCTGGCGATGATCGAGTCGATGTCCAGCGGGCGGATGGTCCGCATGTCCAGCACGTCCACGTTGATCCCCTGCTGGGCCAGCTCGTCGGCGGCCTCGATGCAGAAGTTCACCGGACGACCGAAGCTCACCAGCGTGCAGGCGTCGCCTTCGCGGGCCAGGCGGGCCTGGCCGAAGGGGATGTAGTACTCCTCGGCGGGGACGTGGGCCTTGTCGCCCAGCATGCGCTCGGACTCGAGGAAGAAGACCGGGTCGATCTCGCGGATCGCGGTCTTGAGCAGGCCCTTGGCGTCGTAGGGATTGCTCGGGATGACGATCTTCATGCCCGGCACGTTGGCGTAGAGGCCCTCGACGCACCAGGAGTGCGTGGAGCCGAGCTGACCGCCCGCGCCGTCGTTGCCGCGGAAGACCACGGGGCAACCCCACTGGCCGCCCGACATGTAGAGCATCTTGGGCACGTTGTTGAGGAGCTGGTCGGCCGCGACCAGGGAGAAGGACCAGCTCATGAACTCGATGATGGGCTTGAGGCCGTACATCGCAGCGCCGACCGCAAGCCCCGCGAACCCGTTCTCCGAGATCGGAGAGTCGATGATGCGCTTGGGGCCGAACTCGTCGAGCATGCCCTGGCTGACCTTGTACGCGCCGTTGTACTGCGCGACTTCCTCGCCCATCAGGAAGATGCGGTCGTCGCGACGCATCTCTTCGCTCATGGCCTCACGCAGCGCTTCGCGGAACTGAATCACCCGATCGCCCTCGCGCGGCGGGAGGGACTTGAACTCGGGCGGGGTCCACGTAAACGGGCTGGCGACGGCGCTCATGCGATACCTCGAAAAGTCGGACTCGGTCCCCCGGAAGGCAACGCCTCCCGCGCCGGTCTCGAAGACTTTGAACATCTGGGGCCCGGCAGGCGACTGGGCCCCCGGCAGTCTCAATCGGACGATGGCCCGCTCCCGATCGCGCCGATCCGGCGCTGAGCGAAAGGGGACAGGGATGTTAGGGGCCTTGCCGTCCCGCGGCGGAAATCCGCCGACCGGACGCAAATGCTGCCGACTACCTGACAACCACCTGACCGTCCGACTTCAGGAAGTCCGCCAGGCGAACCCGGTGCGAGGGCGTCATGGGTTCGGGCAGGGCGTCGGTCGGATGCCACTCCACCGCGGTGCTCTCGTCGCTCACGCGGATCTCGCCTCCGACGATCCGGCACGCGAACGTCAGCGCCACGATGTGCCCGACGTTTCCATCGGGATAGCGGATGAGTTGTCCCAGCGCCGGATCGGAGTAGACGCCATGGAGGCGAACGACCTCGACGCGCAGGCCGGTTTCCTCATACACCTCGCGCACGACAGTGTCCGTGACTCTCTCGCCCGGCTCGACGCCGCCTCCGGGAAGTCCCCAGTATCCGTTGTCCGAACGACGCTGGAGCAGCACGCGCTTCTGGTCGTCCAGAATCACCGCGGCGCAGCCGAGGACAAGCTTGTGGATGGGGGTGCCCGGTTTTGGGTAGTGATCGTCGCTGGACATCGCGGGCATTGTTCGCGTGGTTCGTCCTCGGCGGCGCTTGAATCGTTGAATGGACCAGAAAGCGGGAATCGTGTGCGTGCCGGAGCGGCGTCCGCTACGCTGGCCGTCCCCAGTCTCTGAGATATGGGGCAAGTCCTTTCTGCGCCCGTCAGGTGTGGAGGGATCGGGTTTGTGGATGGGCTGCAATGCAGCCGTGGATCTTGAGTTTGGCGAGAGTCGCGGGCGTCTTCCGGGCCCGCGCGTTGGGAGTGTCTTTTGGGAGTTCAGTCCGACCAGATGGACCCGGTGGCCCGCTCGGAGGGGTCCCCTGACGAAGCCGTTGGGGTGGTCACGGTGCGAGCCCACTCGGCCAAGGCGTTCGTCCTGGGGGCGGCGCACGCGCCGCCCGCCGAGGCGTCTGCTGCTGGCTCTGAACTCGCACGGCCCGCGGGGGCGAGCCGTCCCGGGATGACCCGTCGCACCGCGATCCTGCTCGGAGCAGCGGTCGGCGCCGCGGCGATCTACGCGAAGCTCTCAAGCCCAGCCTCGTCGACGCGCATGGCCCGCCGGTCCGATCTTGAGGCCTTCGCGCAGGCGCACCTCAGGCTCGAGCCGGACCTGCTGCAGCGCGTGGGAGTCTGGGCCCGTTCGCCCGAGGGGCCTTGGAATCAGCGCAGCCCCGAGTTCAAGATCGGCGATCTGCACGCGCGGGTCTGGGATCCGATCGTGACCCAGCAGTTCCGCGAGGGGCGCATGGTGATCGCGCAGGGCTGGATCCTGTCGGAGCATGAAGTCGCGTTCTGTGCGGCGCTCGCGGAGGGCCGCTGAGTGCACATCGATCTCTCTGTGACGCCAAACGCGGGCCTGATCGAAGCGGACCTTGCGATCATCGGCGCGGGAGCGGCGGGCCTCACCATCGCGCGGGCGCTGGCGGGCTCGGGCATCCGCGTCGCGCTCATCGAGAGCGGCGGGTTTGATCCTCATCCGCCGACGCAGAACCTCTATGAGGGGACTTCGGGCCCCCAGCTGCCGTACTGGCCTTTTTACTCCAGACTCCGCTACTTCGGAGGCAGCACCAACCACTGGGAAGGTTGGTGCGGGATCATGGCCGAAGAGACGTTCACGCCCCGCGCGTGGGTGCCGCACAGCGGCTGGCCTCTGAAGCGCCGCGATCTGATGCCCTGGTGGAAAGCGGGACACGAGGTCCTTGAACTGGGCGCGTTCGACTACACGCCTCCCGCCTCGGCCAAGCCTCCGACGCCCGCGCTCTTTGCGGGAGGCAAGTCGGTCTTCAAGCCTTTCCTGTACCGCCTGAGCCCGCCGACGCGGATGGGTCAGAAGTACCGCGACCAGGTGCTCAACGCGCCCAACATCACGGTCCTGACCCGCGCCAACGTGATGCCGATCACCGAGGTGAAGGGTCGCAGGATCACCGAGCTTGCGCTCAGGTCCTTTGAAGGCAACACCGCCCGCGTGCGTGCCGGGACGTTCGTGCTCGCCTGCGGCGGGATCGAGAATCCGCGTCTTCTGCTCGCCAGCGGTGATCGCTCGCGCGGCGGCCTGGCCAACTCCGCGGGGAACGTCGGCCGGTACTTCATGGAGCACTGGGTTTTCCCGTACCGCGCGATCGTGCAGACCTCGGGCGGCTGGTGGGATGCGTTCGACTGGGTCGTGCAGGAAGGCGTGTCCACGCCGCCGGCCCTCGAGATCTCCTACGAGGCCCAGGAGCACTTCAAGATTCTGCAAGCGGTGGTGGGGGTGGACGCGGAGCCTGTTCCCCCTCCTCCCGATGTTCGCGTCGGGAACGACATCTGTCTGCGCTTCAGCATGGGGGGCGAGCAGGCGCCCAATCCGGACAGCCGGATCATGCTGGGCGAGGAGCTTGACCCGCTGGGCGTGCCGCGCGTGCATGTCGACTGGCGTGTGACGGATGTGGAGAAGGAGACCGCCAGGCAAGCGGTGTACTTCTACGCCCGCATGCTTGGTGAGGCGGGTCTTGGGCGCGTGCGGCTCGTGTCCGAGCCCCTGACGGATGTCTGGCCGAACCTGGTCTCCGGCGCGTCGCACCACATGGGCACGACCCGGATGTCCGAAGATCCCGCGGGCGGCGTGGTGGACACCAACTGCAAGGCCCACGATCTGGACAATCTCTACATCGCCGGGAGCAGCGTCTTCCCCGGAGGCGACAAGGTGAACCCCACGCTCACGATCGTGGCGCTGGCGCTCAGGCTCACCGAGCATCTCAAGACCGTCATGCGCTGACGGATCAAGCTTCGCCTGCTCGATTGACCGCGGGCTTCTTCCGGTCCACGATCAGGCATGGCCAAGAAGGCGACCAGCGGGAAGACCGTCAAGAGCGTCCGCAAGTCGGCGCGTCCTTCGGCGTCGGCGTCGACCAAGTCCGCTTCCGATGCGAGCGATCTGCCATTTGCGCTCCCGAAGGTCTCCGCGCCGCGGGTGGCGCGGGCGCTGAAGCTCATGGAGGCGCTGGCGCGGGCGTATCCGGACGCGCGGTGCGAGCTCGACTACACGTCGCCTCACGAGCTTCTCATCGCGACGATTCTCTCGGCGCAGTCCACCGATGCGGGCGTGAACAAGGCGACGCCGGCGCTCTTCAAGGCGTTCCCGACCCCTGCGGACTACGCCCGCGCGACCCCGGCGCAGATCGAGCCCTACATCAAGACCATCGGCCTGTTCCGCAACAAGGCCAAGGCGATCCATGCCGCGATGACCGCGATCGTCGAGCAGTTCCGGGGAGAGGTCCCCAAGACCATGGATGAGCTTCTGACCCTGCGCGGCGTGGCCCGCAAGACCGCCAACGTCGTGCTGGGAAATGCGTTTGGCGTGAACGTCGGGTTCGTGGTGGACACCCACGTCGAGCGCCTGTCCAAGCGCTTCGACCTGGTGGAGCAGGACGCGAACGTCGCGAGCATCGAAAAGACGCTGATGGCGCTGTTTCCGCGCGAACGCTGGTGCGACATCTCGCACTATCTGATCTGGCACGGCAGGCGCGCCTGCAAAGCGCGCGGGCCCGCGTGCGCCGACCACCCGATCTGCCGGGAGTTCGGCGCGTGCTGCGAGCTGTGACGCGAGGCACAGGCGAGGTCACTTGGCGGCGCTGGCCGGAAGCTGGAACGGACCGCTCTTGGGATCGACGAGCGTGAGCGTTGCGCCGCCCTTGGGCGGCACATCGAGGCTGGCCGCGACCTGCATGTCGGAGGCGAAGCCTCGGAAGGACGCGTTGAGCGCGTTGTCCACACCCGCGAAGACGCCGGTTTTGAGATCCGAGCCTCGGGCGTTGAAGTAGGCGGCGTCGGGCGAGACGCCCGCGAACACCACGCCGTTCTTCCCGCCGGCGGCGAGCCCCGCGTTGTTATCCGCGAGCGTGAGCAAGACGTGCCGGTCATCCTTGCGGAGCATGAAGACCGGAGCGCCCTTGTCGAGCACGAGCGAGGCGTATTCCACGCCGTCGGGCCCCACCAGCCCGAGCGAGGAGACTTTCAGATCGGGGGCGGGCTCAAAACTCTTTCCGGCGCCCAGCACCCAAGGCGTCACCGCTGCGGCGCAGGCGAGCAGGGCGGTTCCTTGCCAGAGCCTCTGGCGGCGTTCGAGCGTGGAGAGGCGAGCTTCGAGGGTGCGGGCGGTGTCGTCGAGCATGAGTCCTCCAGCGTTGGGATCGATCGGGTGTGCATCTTGTATCGGTTCCGAGCCCGAGTGATGCGGAAATGGGCTCTCCCGCATCGGAGAGCCTGATCGGACCAAAAACGACAACCCCGGAGCACTTGGCTCCGGGGTGGAAAACATGCCCGGCGGGAGTCGAACCTGCAACCTTCGCCTTCGGAGGGCGACGCTCTATCCAGTTGAGCTACGGGCACTCTGACCGACAACCAGTCTACGCTCCCCACCCGGACCGCGGCAATCCCCGCCGGACGGACTCCACGATGACCAGCGACCTCCACGCCCCGACCTCCAAGACGCCCCTCTGGGCGGTCTACGCCTTCACGGTCCTCAATAGCTTCTGCACCAGCGTGGTGAGCAACGGCATCTCGTTCGTCGCCCACGAGGGTTTCCACTTCTCCCGTATCGCCCTGTACTGCCTCTTCCTGGTGCTGGGGCTGACGTACATCGTGGGCGCCAAGCTCGCGGGCCCGGCCCTGCGGGCGCTGGAGGCCCGCTTCCCCGCGCTCAACCGTCGGACGATCCTTGGGCTTCTCATGGCCTTCATGGGGCTGCTGGCCGCGGTGCCGCAGATCGCGCTGCTCGCGACGGGAGGCCAAGGCACGCCTCCGGCGTGGAGCATGTGGGTGCTCATCATCGTCTACAGCCCGCTCTCGGGCGTGCTCTGGCCGGTCGTCGAGGCGTTCCTCAGCGGCGGGCGCTCCGGCCGCGAACTCCGCGCCGCGGTGGGGCGCTGGAACGTGCTCTGGTCGTTCTCCGGTGTCGCGTGCTACTGGGCGATGGCGCCGTTCCTGCACTCTGCGCCCGCCAAGGTGCTGCTTGGGCTGACCGCGGTCCATCTGTTGAGCGTGGTCGCGCTGGTCCGCTTCCCCGCGAACCCCGGTTCGCACGGCGAGGCGGGCATGGACGAGGACGACGCCCATCCCGATCTGGGCCTGTACGCCAAGCTGCTGGCGACCTTCAGGCTCCTGCTCCCGATGGCGTATCTGGTTTCCAGCGCTCTGGGGCCTTATCTCCCCGGCGCTCTGGAGTCGCTCGGCGTCGCGGGTCGTTGGGCGCCGCCTTTGGCGTCCGCGTGGCTCATCGCCCGCGTGATCACCTTCGCGGTGCTCGAGCGCTGGCATGGCTGGCACGGCCGGTGGGCGACCGCGATCGTGGGCGCGGGGCTCTTGCTCACGGGCTTTGCGGTGTGTGTGCTGACGCCGCCGTTTGCGCCCGAAGCGTTGGGTGTGTTCGGCCGGACGGCGCTGATGGTGGTGGGGCTGGCGCTCTTCGGAACAGGGATGGCGACGGTCTACACCGCGGCGTTGTACTACGCGATGGCGGTGGGCAAGGCCGAGGTGGACGCGGGCGGCACGCACGAGGCGCTCATCGGCGTCGGGTACGCCGCGGGGCCTTCGACGGGCCTGATCGCGATGGGCATGATCGGCGCGGGCGCGCTGCCCGAGCGGGGCTTTGAGCCGACCATGCTCGGGCAGGTGGCCCTGGCGGGGATCGCGGTGGGGGCCCTGGTCGTGCGCCGGGTGCTGCACCACACCAAATCGTGATTCGCGGCCTCGGACGCGACCGCATCGAACACGGGGTCACCAGAATCGAGAACCGGGCGGGGGGCTGGGCGTATCCCAAAGGGGTGAAGGTCCACCTTGCCGATCCCGAACAGTCTTGCGAATGGTTGGGCTTGGGGCGTGGAGGGGACCGATATCATCGCCCGCGTTCGGGGTTGGGTCCTGTCGCTCATGCGCCCATCCCGCGTGGTCGATTCGCCAGCGTCGATTCCCGGCACAACTCCGGGGGCCCGACGATTTTCGCGAGGTCAGATCAAACCGAGACCCTGGGGAGGGTCCCGGCCATTCAGGAGCTCTCATGGCAAGTCATCTGTCGGGGCGGACGAGCAGCACCAGCAATCGTCAGTCGTCCCTGATGCGTTGGGGCCGGCGCGTGACGCTGGCGGTCGCGCTCGCTGGGCTTTCCTTGTCCAGCGCCCCGGTCGCTCTGGCGCAGGCAGCGGGTCAGCCCGCGGCGGCGCAGGTCGCCTCGCCCGAGGACTGGGCGACCCAGGTCTGGACCGCGACCAAGTCGGGTGACGACGCCAAGCTTCAGACGCTCCTGGCCTCCGCTCCCAAGGGCGACACGCCGGACCTGGTCCGGGCCCGGGCTGCGGCCGATCGTCTGCGCACGCATCTGGCCGAGCGCGAGGAAACCCGCGCCAAGCAGCTCGCCGAGACGCGCACGGAGCTCGACAAGGATTTCACCGCCGAAGCGACCGACATCGGTCTGTCGAACGCGCTGCGTCACGCGCTGGAGCTCTGGCTCCTGAGCGCCGAGAAGGATCGTGCGGCGCTCCTGGCCGAGCCTCGCATCGTCGATCTCGTCAAGCGTTCGGAAGCTGCGGCCCGCGCTGCGGAGGCTCGCGGCGACTGGCTCATCGCGTCCGAGCTCTTCTTCCGCCTCGACACGCTCATGGATGTCAAGGGCACGTATCGCCCGGACGTGAACCGCACGAACCAGCGGCTCAGCATGCTGCGCCTGTACGTGCCCAAGCGCCTGTGGGAACTGCGGAACCAGCGGCAGCTTGCCGAGAAGGCGGACGCCAAGGAACTCCCGCCGTACAACCCCTTCGGCGATGACTACGGCACCAAGATCGCGCCGATCGATCAGGACATGGTGACCCGCTCGCTCCTCCGCGCCACGCAGGAGCACGTCGAGGACGTCCCGCTCAAGAAGATGGTGCTCGGTGGCCTCGAGGCGGTCCGCACGTTCATCACGACCAAGGACCTGGCGGCGGCGTTCCCCGGGCTCAAGGACGATGCGGCCATCGCCAAGGTCAACGGATTCCTCGACAGCGAGGTCAACGCGTTCAAGAACGGCCCGGAGAACCCGGACATCGGCGCGGTCGACAGCCTGCTCCGCCGCCTGACGATGTTCACGCGCATGACCGTGGACGTGCCCGACAAGGCGGTGCTCCACGAGTTCGGCAACGGCGCGATGGCGCAGCTCGACGAGTTCAGCGCGATCATCTGGCCCGATGAGAAGGCCCGCTTTGAAAAGCTCACCAGCGGCAAGTTCGTGGGCGTGGGCATCTCGATCGAGTACGACGAGCTCCAGGCGGTCCGCGTCGTGACGCCCCTGGAAGGCACGCCTGCCCAGAAGGCCGGGCTCCGCGCCGGGGACATCATCAAGAAGGTCGACGGCCGCGATATCGTGGGCTTCACGCTCGACCAGGCGGTCGACGTGATCACGGGTCCTCCCAAGACGCCGGTCGTCCTGGGCATCGAGCGCGTCATCACCAAGCCCGACGGCAAGGAAGAGAAGGTCCAGATCGACTTCACGATCGTGCGCGACGTGATCGAGACCAAGACCATCCGGGGCTGGAAGCGGTCGGGCACGCACGAGGACGATTGGGACTGGTTCCTCGACAAGGACGCGGGGATCGGCTACATCCGCATGTCCCAGTTCGCCGACTCCACGAGCGACGAGTTTGATCGGGCCGTGAAGCAGATGAAGGCCCAGGGCCTGCGCGGTCTGGTGCTCGACCTTCGCTTCAACCCGGGCGGTCTGCTCAATCAGGCGGTGGAGATCGCCAACCGCTTCATCGATGGCGGTCCGGTCGTCAAGACCCGGGCGCCGGGTGAAGGCTACGAGCGCGTTGAGCGGGCCACCCCGGGCCGTGCGACCCTCAAGGGCCTGCCGGTGATCGTGCTCGTGAACGAGAGCTCGGCGTCCGCCAGCGAGATCGTCTCGGGCGCGATCCAGGCCTACGCCCGCCAGAACACCGCGGGAGGCAACGGCGTCAACGCGATCATCATGGGCCAGCGCTCCTACGGCAAGGGCAGCGTGCAGAACGTCTACTCGATGCAGCGCGGCGTCTCCGCGATGAAGCTCACCACCCAGTACTACTACCTCCCCGACGATCGCCTCATCCACCGCAAGCCCGGCGCGACCGTCTGGGGCATCGAGCCCGACTTCAAGGTCGAGATGCTGCCCAAGCAGCAGACCGACACCATCGTCCTCCGCCGCAACGCCGACGTCGTGCCGCTGGATGAGCACGGCAAGCCCATCGAGCTGACGGGTGACAAGGCGATCAACGTGGACGATCTGGTGAGCAAGGGCATGGACCTGCAGCTCCAGACCGCGATCGCGGTGCTCGAGACGCAGACGCTCAAGCCTGTCGCCAACCAGGCGATGAAGCCCGCCGACAGCGATCGCAAGACGCCCTAAGCGGATCGAGCCGCGAGAACATCTTCCATGCCAACGAGCCCCACGCGCAAGCGTGGGGTTTTTCTTCGGCACCCTCCGGATCGAGCGCCCTCCCCGACCCCGGGGAAAACCATGCGAGCTGCTTGGCTTTCGTCTGGTACTTGTCCGGTCCAATTCTCCCACTACAATCTCGTTTTCCGCTCTCCAAGGAATCGAGGCGGCAAAGTCGCACGATTCTTTCAGCAGGAACCACCATGACGATCGCCCACTCCGCCGCATCCTCGGCTTCGCACGCTGCGCACCTCAACGGCAGCTCGAGCCCGTCCGCCCGCGCTTCCGACTCGGTCTCCAACCAGACCGTGATCGAGTGGCTCCGCGACATGGTGCTCATCCGCGAGTTCGAGAACCGCTGCGCTCAGGCCTACCAGCAGGCCAAGATCGGCGGATTCTGCCACCTCTACACGGGTCAGGAAGCCGCTGCCGTCGGCACCATCCGCTCCCTGAACCACGATGATCCGATCATCACCGCCTACCGCGACCACGGCCACGCTCTGGCCCGCGGCATGGACCCCGGCGCGTGCATGGCCGAGATGTTCGGCAAGGCCACCGGCTGCGCCAAGGGCAAGGGCGGCTCGATGCACATGTTCGACAAGCCCAACTGGCTCTTCGGAGGCCACGGCATCGTCGGCGCCCAGACCCCCGTCGGCACGGGCCTGGCCTTTGCTGCCCGCTACGAGTGGGAGGTCATGAAGCGCGGCGTCAACGGCGGTCCCGCCAAGAAGAAGGTCGCGCTGGCCTACCTCGGCGACGGCGCGCTCAACCAGGGCGCCCTCCACGAGGCCATGAACCTCGCGGGCCTGTTCTCCATCCCCGTCATCTACGTCGTCGAGAACAATGGCTACTCCATGGGCACCGCCATCGAGCGCGGCACCACCATGGCCCACGACCTCCGCAAGAAGGCCGAGGCCTACGGCATGGAAGGCGCCATCATCGATGGCTTTGACGTCCTCAAGCTCTACGACCAGTTCAAGCCCCTCATTGACCGCTGCCGCGAAGAGCAGCGCCCCGCCTTCGTTGACCTCAAGACCTACCGCTACCTCGGGCACTCCATGTCCGACCCGCAGAAGTACCGCACGAAGGAAGAGGTCGAGCAGTTCAAGTCCAAGGACTCCATCGACGCCCTCGCGTCGTACCTCCTGTCCACCTCGAGCGACCGCGCCCAGCGCAACGGCGGCAAGCCCGTGCTCTCCGAGCAGGCGTTCATGGAGATGCAGACGGAGATCAAGGAGCAGGTCAAGAAGGCCGTCGAGTTCGCCGAGAACTCCCCGGTCCCGGACATGAGCGAGCTTTACACCGACGTGCTCGCCAACCCCATGCCCAACATGAGCCCGATGGGCGACTACACGTTCGGCGCCAAGAACCCGCTTCTCTAAGCCTTCGGAAAGCCAACGCGAACGACCCAATCGTCAACAATCCCAACGCCAACGAGCCCCACGCGCAAGCGTGGGGTTTTTCATTTGCGGTCTCTTTCGCCATCCGAGCAAACCCATTCGAGCTTGATCGAAGACGCCTCGAGCCCGTGAAGAGAGCCCGAAGACCCTCGCTTGCGCTTCGGGCTCGTCCGGAATCGCCATCGCGAACGAGCCCGAAGCGCAAGCGAGGGTCTCCGGGCTTCCTCTTCCCGACTACTCCGCGCCGTTCAATCCGCCTTGCTCGAGGACTTCCCGATCAATCCGAGCACCATCGCCCCAAGGACCGATCCGAACTGCGCGTACATGATCGCGCTGGCCTTGGGATGGTCGGCTTCGAACGCTACCCGGTACTCCTCGGCCTTGGCGTTGTCGCCCGCTGCTGCGAGCTGCCAGTGCTGGCGGATGTTCTGGCTCATCACCGGGCCGAGTACGAAGAGCTGATAGCCGAGCGTGGCGCACGCCAGGATCACCGCGAGCGCCCGCAGGCGTGTGAGCATTCCCGTGCGGCTCATGCGGAGCCACTCGATCGCCAGCGTCGCGGCGCCCAGCACCGCGCACACGGCGCACACCGCGTCGGTGACCAGGAACACCCGGTTCTGAACCATGCCCGCGCCGAGCTTCCAGTGCTCGCCGGTGTACGCCGCGTACTTGGCGAACGTCGGCGCGTTCTCCTTCATCGTCGGGAAGATGATCGCGGCCGATGCGCCCGCCATGAGCAGGGCACCGGTCCACACGCCCAGGGACGCGAAATGCACGCTTCTGGCACGGGTCGTCATCGCACGCTCCGAAAGCACGAGTATCCGTCAGCACACGTTTCCGTCAGAGCCGCGTCGCGCCAGCGACCGGCCCACGCGTGCGATGATAGGTCCGCCGCCGCAGGCTCTGAACGCTTGGTCAAAGCGCTTGGTCGGTTGAGTCGTGGTGGGACAAACCAAGACCCGGTCGCTTGCGCGACGCGGCTCTGACCCGCGTGTTTCACACATCGTGGGCCGCTTACGACTCGGAGCCTTCGTCCGCGTCCATGCCTGTGCGGGGCTTCATGATCTCGCGGAGCACGACCGTCGCGAAGGAGCCCCGCGGCAGTTCGAAGCCCACGCGAACGTAGGAGCCGTGCTCATCCACGCCGCCTTCCACGTCGGGGTACATCAGAGGCACGCGCAGCGGCCTCCTGGCGCCCTCAAGGGGCGTCGAGTCCGCGGTTGCGAAGCGCTGGAGGTCCTCCAGCGTGACGCCGGTTGCTTTGAGCGCCTCGACTTCGAGCGCATCAATCTCGCCCGAAGCCCGCGCCATGGTCGGACCCCACATCGGCCCCGAGGGGCTGATCTCGAGGGACGCAAGCCTGCCAGCGGTGGTGGAGTCGTCGAGCACCGTCTGATCCACCGCGAAGACCGCGCGGTTCTCGTGCTTCATCGCCAGATCGCCCGCGCGGAGCGACGCGAACGTGCCCGCGGCCAGCCTGCGGTCCAGAACCGCGTTGAAGACCGCGGATTGCCAGGCGTTGAGATAGAACACGCGGACATCGCTCGGCAGGTTGTACCACGCCTGCTTGGGCTTCTTCCCGGACTCGAGCGTCGAAAGCACCGATCGCTCCGTTCGCGCTTGAGGCGGGAAGAACGACTTGGCTTCCCGGTAGCGCCCGTTCAGGAAGTGGTCCTTGGCCTTGGCGTGATCCTCGTCGGGAGGCGCATCGGGCGCGAAGAGTTCGCGCGTCGCGGTGTCGAAGTCGCCTCGAATCAGAGCGGCGCCGACCAGATGGTTGTTCCCGAGGAAGCCGAAGCGCTGCTCGCCGAACCGGTTGGGCACGCCGAGCTTCTCGAGCTTGTCCAGCACGCGCTTGGCGGCCAGCACCGCGGTGGGGGAGACCTCGCGGATTCGGATCGAGAAGCGATTGCCCTTCAGGTGCCCGCGGCGCAGCTTGTTGTTGTGCTGGTCCGACCAGAGCACCGCGATGTTCTCGTGCTTGATGCTCGGGAAGTCCGAGGAGGTGCGTCCCGGCGTGTGGATGGACACGACCTGCCTGGTGATCGCAAGCTTGTCCTTGAGCCCCGCGCATCCGATCGCCTCGCGGCGCACGCCGAAGTGCTTGGCCAGGACGCCGACGAGCTCCATCGCCGCCAGGTTGCGCTTCTCGACGTAGAGATAGATGTGCTCGCCGCTTCCGCACGGGTCGTACAGCGGGATCTCGTCGACGAGGAAGTCCTCGGGACGGCTCTTGATGCGTCCGCCGATCCCCGGGACGTCCGCGGTGAGGTAGGACGACGGACTGACGTGCGCGCCGCGATCGATCATGCTCGCCTCGCCCACGCTCAGGGCTCCTCGGTCGCCGCTTGTTCGAGCACGCTCAAGGCCACGTAGATCGGGACCTGCTCGGCGATCCCCAGCGCGATGGCGTCCGAGGGACGCGAGTCGATGCTGATCAGTTCACCATCCGCCCGACGCACGTCGAGCGTCGCGAAGAACGTATGCTCCTCGAGCTTGGTGATGGTGATCGACTCGAGGTTGGCGCCGAGCTCGCGGATGACGTTGGCCAAAAGGTCGTGCGTCTGCGGCCGCTTGATGGTGATGCCCTTGAGACGCCGCTCGATCGCCTGCGCCTCGGGAAGTCCGATCACGATGGGAAACGTGCGGCGCGGGCGTTCTTCGGAGGTTTGATCCTCCGCATCGCCATCGAGCACCTCCGCGAGCTCGATGACCTGCATGTCGGTCAGCTCGCGGATCAGGATTCGTGAAAGTTCCATCCGGACAAACATGGCGAACCTCGCGCAGCCGTTCCGCTCTCTGGTTGCGGCCCCCGGCTCCCCGATGGTACGCGCCAAGCGCGCCGGAACGAACGCTTTTCTGATCGGTCCCGCGTCAGCTGCTGGTCCGCCCCGGGGTTCGCTTGCGCCGCGTCGTGCGCGCCCGGGCCTCGGGCTCGGGCCGCGAGACCGGGCGCTGGGCCTTTCCGAGCTTGGCCAGGAGTTCCCGAGGAACGCCGATGTCCGCGACCACAGTCTCGCCCAAATAGTTCTGAGACTCGAGTGACTCAAAGCCCCGCTTCAAGCCCGCCATTGTGACGGTGACGTCCGCGATGACCGTCTGCCCGAGCGACGCGCCAGAGTCGGCGTCGAGCCCCGAAGGCAGATCGATCGCCAGGATCCGCGTCCCGAGCTTGCGAGCCTCGTTCATGGCGGGGATGACCTCAAGCACCGGGCCTCGGAGCGAACCCTTCACCCCCGTGCCGAGCAGCGCGTCGATGAGTAACGCCGGAGCCTTGCCGGTGTTCAGGAGCTTCTCCAGCGCCCTCCCCGCGCCGATCGCGGGCAGCGCCGTAATCGCGAGCTTCATCTTCCGGCAGATCTCCAGGTTCACGCCGGCATCGCCCGCCATCTTCTCGGCCGGGGCGAGCAGGGCGATCCGAACCGCAACGCCCGCGTTGTGGAGGTGTCTGGCGATCGCCAGGCCGTCCCCGCCGTTGTTCCCCGGGCCGCAGACGATCAGGACGGGAGCTTCCGGGTCGGGAGCCTGATCGAGCATCTCCAGCGCGACCTCGGCGGCTGCGGAGGCTGCGTTCTCCATGAGAATGATCGTGGGCATCGCGAACTGTTCGGCCGCCAGCACGTCAAGCTGGCGGGCCCCATCGCGCGTCAGGACAAAGGTCGGGCGTGCCCGCTGCCCCCGCTCACGGGCCAGTTCATCGCGCAGTTCGCTCGGATCAAGGGGATCTTCCCGGCCTTTGCGTCCCATGCTGCCAGCCTACCACCCCACGGGTTTACCTTGCTAGTGTTGCCCTCCCGTCATGACCGCGGCCCTTCCGGCAATCCTCGTTCTGCTGACCATCGGCGCCCTGGGCACGCTCATCTATTGGAGCGTCGCCCTGTTCAAGGTGCTCCGAACCGCGGCCACTGTTCCGACGCTCAGGCGTGGGCTCACCCTTCCTCCGCCGGGCCCCGACGCGCCCTCCGTGTGCATCGTGATTCCGGCGCACAACGAGGAAAAGGTTATCGTCCAGCTGGTGACCTCCCTGAGGGAGCAGGACTATCCCAATCTTCGGATCGTCCTGAGCCTGGACCGCTGCACCGATCGCACCGTCGAGCTCGCGCGCGAGCAGATCGGGAGCGACCAGCGCTTTGAGATCCTCGAGCTGACCGCGTGCCCAGAAGGCTGGGCCGGCAAGGTCCACGCCGTGCACGCGGGTGTGACCCGTTCGCGCCACGCGCAGGACGCGGACATGCTCCTGTTCGCGGACGCGGACACCGTGTTCGATCCGGGGTGCGTCCGCGCCGCGGTCGCGCTGGCCCGCGAGCGCAACCTCGAAATGCTCAGCGTGCTCTCGACGCTCACGCACGACCGCTGGTACGAGCTCTGCGTGCAGCCCGCCGCGGGGCTGGAGCTCATGCGCCAATACCCGATCACAAGGGCCAACCTGACTGAGGACCGCCGGGCGTTCGCCAACGGGCAGTTCATGCTCTTCTCCGCCGAGGCCTACCGCGCCATCGGCGGTCATGAGGCGGTGAAGCAGGAACTGCTTGAAGACCTCGAACTGGCCCGTCGGATGGCCTACGCGGGTCGTCCCTCGGGCGTCTTCGTCGCCGATGGCGTGCTCTCGTGCCGGATGTACCACTCCTGGTCGGAGTTCACGCGAGGCTGGAAGCGGATCTACACCGAGTCAGCCAAGCGCAAGGACTCCCGCCTGATCAAGTCGAGCTGGCAGGTGCGCCTCTTCGGCTCGGTCTTCCCGACGCTGGGCATGGCGCTCGCGGTCCTTACGCTCGCGGGAGTGCCTTCGGACTCCTTCGCGGTGCGCACTTCGCTCGGCGCGATCGGGATCGCAGCGTCGATCGTGTTCCTGGGCGCGATCACGCTCGCGTACCGCATGGGCCACACGCCGCTCTGGTGCGCCTTGCTTCACCCCTACGGCGCATGGCGAGTCGCGTCGATCCTGGCAGCGTCCGCCAAAGACCTTCGCACGGGGGCGCCGACGGTGTGGGCCGGCAAGAGCTACGTGCGCGAGCGACGGACCTGAGCTTGGCGTGACGGAATCCAAAGCCAACGAGATTCCCTCGCTTGCACTTCGGGCTCGTCCGTTCCATCGCAATAAACGAATCCAACGCCAACGAGCCCCACGCGCGAGCGTGGGGTCCCGGTCACGACGTCGGCGATGGCAGAGGTTTCAAGACGCCCCTCGCCACCCGATTCCCTCGCTTGCGCTTCGGGCTCGTCCGCGTCACTTCTTCTCGCGTGCGGCGCGGTAGGTGTCGAGCGTTTTCTGGACCTCGTCCTTCATTTCCTTGTCGTCCTGCACAAGCGAGAGCGCGAGCTCCTGGGTCTTGATGGCGCCGTCGATGTCGCCCTTCAGGAACAGGACTCTTGCGAGCGTGTCCTTGACGTTGGGGTCCTGACCCTTGGAGAGTTCATCGGCGCGGGTCGCGAGCTTCTTGGCCAGGTCCAGATCGTGCTTGGCGCCGTCATCGCCATCGACGATCACCCACGCGAAACCGTTGATCGCCTGGGCGTTGTCCTTGAGCGAGCCTTCGGTCATCGTCTTGATGTACGCGTAGGCGTCCTGCGGGCGGTTCATTTCCTTCAGCAGCGTCGCGGACTTCCACACCGCGGGCCCGAAGTAAAGCTCGGGTGAGAGCGCCACCAGCTCGTCGATGAGCGTCAGGGCTTCATCTTTCTTCTCGGCGCGGAGCGCACGCTCGATCTTCTGGTTGATCGCGTCGGCCTGCTGCGCCAGGGCTTCGCGCTTGCTCTCGAGCTCCATCTGGCGTTCGCTCTCGAGCTTGGCCTTGGCGATATCCCAGGAGCCGTCGACGACCTTGGGGAGCACGTCGTCGAGTTCCATCGGGTGGCCGATCCACGCGACCTGGCCCTGCTGGTTGATCACGAACGCCGCGGGGATCCCGTTCTGTTTGGCGGGCTCCATCCAGCCGCGCTGGAAGTCCCCGTTCTTGTCGTGGGCGACGCGGTAGTCCATCTGGTCGCCCATCTCCTTCACGAACTTGGGCACGCCGTCCCAGTCCTGCTCCCACACGCTCACGCCGACGAAGGTGATCTTGTCGCCGTACTTCTTCTGCAGCTCGGAGAGGTGGGGGATGCTCACCCGGCACGGCCCGCACCAGGTCGCCCAGCCTTCCAGCACGTAGATCTGACCCTGCTTGAGGCCTTCCACCGGGTCGCCCTTGAGCCAGCCGCTCACCTTGAAGGCGGGGGCGGTGCTTCCGACAGTCAGGGCCACGGCCGTCGCGGGCTTGGCCTGGGCCACCTGGGGCTTGGCCGCCTCCCCGGCCTGCTGGTTCTTGGCGGCCGCACCGGCAGCCAGGGAAAGGGCCAGGGGAACGCAGATCAGCAGGCGATTCATGTGGGGCTCCAGGTCAGGGAATGCGGTACGACGATGGTGGTCTGGGAATAGTCGGGGGTGGTCGGGAACTGTCCGGTTTGTCCCGCTTTGGACCCCGCACTTCGGATAAAGTTACTCGGTCATCAGGGCGTCCCAAGCGTACAGACCGGGACGATCGCCGGTTCACCAATGCGCCGATCCACCTTCTATTCCACCGCCTCGTGGGGCCTGAGTGCTGTGACGCACGCAGCCGCCCTTTTGGCGTTGACGCGGATGGAAGCGGCGCCCGCGGCCCGTGCCTCTGATTCCAACCAGGCCCGTGAGATTCTGCTGCTCCCTCCCGCGGAGCCCCGTCCGCAGCTCACGCCTCCCAAGCCTGAGCCCAGGCCCGAACCCAAACCCGAGCCCAAGCCCGAACCGAAGGTCGAGGCCAGGCCGCCGGATCAGCGCGCGATCATCCTGGGTATCGACGACGGTTCGGACAAGTCCAAGAACTGGCTCGGCGCCAACGAAGAGACCCCGCACTCGGGTCCGAAGGCCGATCAGGATCAGGCCGCGTTCACCACCGCGCCGGGCATCCCGCTCGTGGGCAGCGCGACGTCCGAGTCCGCAGCACAGGCGCCGCAGAATCCGTCGACCAGCGCCGGGACGCCGCCGCCTTCGCCCGTCAACGCCAATCAGCTCCCGCCTCCGACCGAGTCGGCGCAGCCCGCGGCCAACAAGTCGCCCGAAGTCGTCCCCACGCCCGAGATGCCGCCGGACAAGCCCACGCCTTCGCCTCCGAAGGACCTGCAAGGCACGTCAGGCAATCCCACGCCTCCGCGTCAGGTCGTTCCCGCCAAGGAGCAGGCCGAGAAGCCCGACGCCAAGACCGCGGAAAAGTCCTCGCCCGGCGTGAAGGACGCCGCCAATCCCACCGGGCCTGAGACCGCGCCGAAGTCCAAGCCCGAGGACCGCAAGCCCGACGCGATTCCGACGCCCGACGCGACGCCCGCTTCGCCGCAAGAGGCCAAGCCCGACGGCGATCCGAACCACACCGAGAAGCCCAAGCCCGAAGAAGCGCCGCCTCCTGCGCCCCCCGCGCCGGAGCGTGCCGCGATCGATCCGCGCGCCACGCCGAGCCCCGAGGGTGATCCGGACTCCAAGCGCGAGGAAGACGTCAAGCCCACACCCGATCAGCTCAAGCCTGAGAATGGTCAGGACGCGCCCGCTCCCGCGCCCGAACAGGCGCCCGAGCCCAAGCCCGATTCCGCCGAGACGCCGGACCCCGCGCTCCCGCGCCCCGCGGCGCTCGACAACCCGCGCACGCCCGATGCGCCCGACGCCTCACCCAGTCCGTCCGCGCAGCCCATCCCCGCCTCCCCGGGCGCCAAGGGCACCGTCGGCGCGCCGGTCGCGGGCGATCGTCCGGGCTTGAAGTCCGATCGCGAGTCCGACGCGTCCTCGGTGCGCATGCTCACGGTGGACAAGCTCGGCAAGCCTCTGGCCGCCAAGGGCCTCAACATCACCACGGTCCGCCCGCGCTGGTCGACCACGGCGCTGATGATCTCCTCACCCAAGAGCCCGATGGTGCGCATCGAGTTCAAGCGCAACGGACGCGTCTCCGAAGCCAAGTTCATCGAGGGGCAGTCCACGGGCTATCCCGACATCGACGAGCCTCTGCTGGACGCCATCCACCGCTGGACCGCCAAGGGAAAGGTGCTTGAGGACCTCCCGCCGGGCGATCGCGGGGTCATTCTCATCATCCGCATCCAGCTGCGTTAACCCGCCCGAGCTGTCCTATCATCCCGGCTCATGTTTGTCGATCGCGCGATCATCACCGTTCAGGGCGGCCAAGGCGGCGCCGGGTCTGTCTCGTTCCGCCGTGAGAAGTTCGACCCCAAGGGCGGACCCGACGGCGGCGACGGCGGCAAGGGCGGCGACGTCATCATCGTCGCCGAAGAGGGGATGTCCACCCTCTACGACTTCCGCAGCCAGCCCGAATGGGCCGCCGAGCCCGGCGAAGCCGGCGGCAAGAAGCAGTGCCACGGCAAGAACGCCCGCGACATCGAGATCAAGCTCCCCCCCGGGACCATGATCTTCAACGATGAGACCGGCGACCTCATGCACGACCTCAAGCCCGGCGAGCGCATCGTCATCGCCAAGGGAGGCAAGGGAGGCTGGGGCAACGAGCACTTCAAGAGCTCGACCAACCAGGCCCCCAAGTACTCCACGCCAGGCGAGCCCGGCCAGCGCTTCCGCGTCCGCCTCGAGCTCAAGCTCATCGCCGACGTTGGTCTGGTCGGCCTTCCCAACGCGGGCAAGAGCACGCTTCTCAAGGCCCTCACCCGCGCCAATCCCAAGATCGCCAACTATCCCTTCACGACGCTGAGCCCGCAGCTCGGCATCGCGGAGGTCGATCCCGCCCGACGCATCGTCCTCGCGGACATCCCGGGTCTCATCGAGGGCGCCTCCCAGGGCGCCGGACTCGGACACGACTTCCTGCGCCACATCGAGCGCACGCGCATCATCGTCCACATCCTCGACGTGCATCCCGACAACGGCCAGTCTCCCGCGGCAAACTACAAGCGGATCCGCCACGAGCTCGGCCAGTACTCGGTCGCGCTCGCGGAGAAGCGCGAGATCATCGCGCTCAACAAGCTCGACCTGATCCCCGATCAGAAGGACCGCGACAAGGCGGTCAAGGAGCTCTGCAAGGAGCTCGGCCTGAACCCCAAGCGGGACGTGCTCCAGCTCTCCGGCGCCGCAGCGATCGGGCTCGACACGCTTCTCAAACGCCTCTGGGATGAACTCAATCCCTCCAAGGGACCGCTCCCGGGCTGGAAGGCCACGCAGGTCTCGGGCTGAGCATCCGCGTTTGACGCTTCTTTCGGGCGATTCATCTCGTCTGAGTAGTCAGTTTGGGTATCCGATCCCGGATTGACCGAGGCGGTCACTCTGGGCGTGGACTCGCATTGGGTGGATTGATCCCGGATTGACCGAAGCGGTCAATCCGGGCGTGACGCGGGACCGGACGCTCGTGTACGACGTGCTCTGCTGCTCTGCTGCTCTGCTGCTCTGCTGCTCTGCTGCTCTGCTGCTCTGCTGCTTTGTCGCTCTGCTCCGCTCCGCTCACCGCTCCAGCACCGCCAGCCACTCCAGGTTTCCCTTGCCCGACTTGTTCTTGCTCGCGCCGCCCATGATCGGCGAGCGGGTCACGCCCAGCACGCGCACCCCCATCGATGGCAGCGTCGCGACGACTTCGTCATTCACCTGTGTTGCGGTCGCTTCGTCGAGCACGCCGTCCCCGTGCCTTCGCCCTGTCCTGGCCGAGAGTTCGTAGTGGGGCTTGATCAGCGTGATGATCCGCCCGCCGGGCTTGAGCCACTTGAGCGCCACGGGAATCACGAGCTTCTGGGGCGTCCATCCCATGTCCACGACCACCAGTTCGACGCCTCCTCGGGCCTTCACGTCCGCGTCGGGTTCGGCGTGCAGCGCGTTGGTCCGCTCGCGGAGCGTGACCTTGGGATCCTTGCGGAGCTTCCAGGCGAACTCGCCGTAGGCGGTGTCAACCGCGAACACGCGTTCCGCGCCGAGTTGCAGCAGACAGTCGGTGAACCCGCCGGTCGAGCAACCAAGGTCCGCGCACCAGAGGCCGCGCACGTCGACGTTGAACTCGCGCAGGGCGTGCTCGAGCTTCAGCCCGCCTCGTGAAACGTAGTTGTGCGCCGGTTCGGACATCCGTCTCCATCCAAGCCCATCGCCGACGTCTTGAAGACCACGCCAGCCGCGATGTTCGCGTCCCCGCAGGTTCGATTGTTTGCGTGCGCCGGCGTTCCGCGGGGCCTGTTCAGGCCTGACCGGTCGGGACGCCCACGATGGAGATCCCGAGCTCGTCGGCCAAGCCGAGCATGCGGCGCTTGTCGAGCATGATGACGTCGCCCGCGGCCAGCGCCAGGCATCCCCCGCCGTTCTTGTGCATGTTCTCGATCGTGGTCACGCCGACCGTCGGGACGTCGGAGCGGCGGTCGTGCCCGGCGCGGGCGCCCTTGCAGAGCGTCCAGCCCTTGGCGCGGCACAGGTGCCCGACGCGTTCGATCATGCGGTCCGTGCCTTCCACCGCTTCCACCGCGATCACGTCGCGTTCGCGCACCGCGATCGCCTGACCGATGTCCAGGCGAAGCGTCTGCGTGAGCAGGGGCCACACGAAATCGATATCGCCAAGCTGCTCGGGCGTCGGCTGGGTGCGGGTCATCACGCCCGCGGTCGCCATCTGGTCCGGGATCGGCGTCGTCGAATCCAGAAGCGCCACGCCGCAGCGGTCAAGCTCCTCGGCGATCGCCGAGAGCACCGCGTGCGAACGGCGGTCATGGCGAAGGTGCTTGTACCACGCGTGGATCGTCCGCCAATCCGGGAAGTTCCGGATCAGGCGGAGCGGATCATGCATCAGCTTGGCCTTGTCGATCTTGCCGACCATGATCGCGTGCCGCACACCGAGCTGGGCCAGCGCCTTGCCCCACGTGCCGACGCGCAGGACGCCGACCTCGCGGAAGCTGTTGCACAGCGCCGGCAGTTCAGCCTCGTACTGGTTGGCAAGACCGAGCCCGTGAACCACGTGCCCGGAATCACGCCAGGACTGGGCGATCAGCACCGGGAGCCTCCCCCCGCCCGCGATCAGACCGACCGGAGTCGGAGGCGGAGGAGGAACAGGCAGGATGGTCAGGGCAGGTGCGTTCATGCCGACGTCAATCACACCGGCGGTTGGAAGGATCCACCCGGGTTCCGGACTTGGCCCGGGGGAAGCCCCCTGGGAGCCTGGCAATCTGGGAAGACCGGAAGGTTCCGGGATGCCGCCACGTATCGGCACTCTAGAACCGATTTGATCGCTCTTCAACCGATCGGGTCCTGTGCGGGGACGCTTCCGGGGGTTGAGCCGGGGCGGGGATCGGGTCGATAGAGCCTCCCGTGAGCTCCAGACTGGACATCACCGAGGGCGCCCCGGAGCCGGGTCAGGCAGGGACCCCCAAACCCTTTCTTCAGGTCTACTTCCGCTGCGCCAACTTCTACCAGCGGGTGTACCGCAACGCAGCGGGAACGCACTACGTCGCCCGCTGCCCGCGCTGCGGCAAAGTCGTCCGCTTTGCAGTCGGACCCGGAGGCACCTCCGAGCGCCGCTTTGAAGTCCACTGCGGCAGCTGACTGGCGGGAAAACCCCGAGCGTCTACACTGCCCGCGATGGCATCAGTGACTGGCACCGGATATCCGATCGCTCGCTCCACAGGCCTCTGCGCCGCCTCAGGCAAGCCCCTGAACGTGGGCGAACGCTACATGGCCACCCTCTCCGAGGTCGAAGGCTCCCCCGAACTCCGGCGGATCGATTTCAGCCTCGACGCCTGGAAGGACGGCGCTCGCCCCGAGAAGGCGGTGCCCGGCGCCACCATGTTCGCGTCCTGGCAGGCGACCATCCCCGAGCCCAACGCCAAGAAGGGGATCGTGCTGGATCCCGCCGAGATGATCGACATCTTCGAGTCCCTCGCCGAGGCGACCGATCCTCGCAAGGTCTCGTTCCGCTATCTGCTGGCGCTCATGCTCATCCGCAAGCGCCTCCTGAAGTACGAAGGCCAGAAGCAGGGCGTGATGCTCGTGAAGCGCACCGGCCCTGGCGGAGGCGATGTCTTTGAAGTCGCCGATCCGGGTCTGGACGAGATCGCGATCCAGGGCGCTCTGGAAGAGCTCGGCGAGATGATGGGTCTGTCCAGCAAGGAGCCCACGTGAACACGCCGAGCTCCTTCAATCCCCGCTGCGCTCGCCTGGAGGCAGGCGTTCTGATCCTCAGCGCCGCAGCGTCCCTGCTCGGTCTGACCGGTTGCGACGCCTTTGATCGCACCGAAGCCAAGCCCGCGACGCAGGCCACGGCCAAAGCCACCGCCGCGAGTTTCGCGGAGCTGGCCAAGTCCTACAACCAGCGTGTCGCCAGGCTCGACCGCGTGTGGGCCCGCACGACGCTCCGCGTCGAAGGCGTGGAGAACTCGGGCGAGAAGATCGACGAGCAGGCCGAGGGCAATCTGCAGTTCATCCGCCCCCGCAAGCTCGCGCTCACCGTCACCAAGGTGGGCGAGCCCATCTTCTACCTGGGCTCCAACGACGAAGAGTTCTGGTGGCTCGACATCCGCCAGAACCATCAGGCGCTGGTCGGCAATCACGCCGACGCGACGCCGCGGAGCGTCGCAAGCTTCGGCGTGCCCGTGCTCCCGCTCGATCTCATCGAACTCCTCGGGCTTCTTCCCATCGATCCCGCGGTCAATGGCACCGCACGCACGAGCCCGGCGGGCACCGAGATCTTCTTCCCCTCGCGCAGCGTCGTGGTCGCGATGCTCCTGGACCCCAAGACCTTCGAGCCCAAGGTCATCGAGCTCCGGACGCAAAAGGGCCAGTCGCTTCTGCGCGCCGAGCTTCTCAAGTACAAGCCCGTCATGGTCCCGGGCGGAGGCGTCGCGCCCACCATGGCGACGTGGTACAAGATCGCGATCTCCGGCACGCAGACCAAGATGGAGATCCGCGTCTACGACGCCGAGAACCGGGGCGACCGCATGAAGGAAGCCCCCTACAAGCTCGACACGCTCCTCCGCGCGTACCGCATCGACGACGTTCGGACCGTCCGGCCCGACGGCAGCATTTCCGAAGCTGACAAATGAACGCCTCTCGAGCAACCCGCCGCCCGCGCGCCGTGCGGGCCTGCCGCTCGCTCGCGCTCGCCGCGGCAGTCCTTCTCTCGCCGACGGCCCGCGCGCAGGATGTTCTGGGCGCAGGCGAAGCCGGTGAAGCCCGCAAGCCCGCCCACGCCTGGCTGATCCTCAAGCAGGAAGCCGATGGCGACTGCGCCGTCGTCCATCTGCCTCCCCGCGAGGCGGTCATGGAGGATGGTCGCGTGCACGGCGCGCCCAGCGGCACCGTCCGCGTCGCGGCCCGGATCCGCACCACGCCCGAGCACATCGCCGCCCTCGACGCCGATGTGTATCTGCTCTTTCCGCCGATTTCCGGCGCGCCGGGCCGCGAGGTCTGGTCACTCAGCGCTCGTGCGGCGGGGATCGGCGATCTCTGGCGTTACGAGCCCGACGGCAGCCTCACGCCTCATCCCTCCCTGCCCATCCAGTTCGAGCCCGAAGCCTTCTTCGGAGCGGTCGGCCGTTTGTTCGTGCTGACTCGGGATAAGGAAAACCATCCCGGCATGAAGGTTCTCCACGAAGACCAGTGGACCGACATCACGCTTCCCGAAGACGTCGCGGCCGCGGTGAGGCTTGGCTATCGCACGATCGACGCCTGGGATCTGCCCGGCGGCTTTGCGCTGGGCATCGGCAAGGGCGATCAGACGCTCAGCTGGAAAGTGACCATCTCCGGTCCGCCTCACTCGATTCCCACGCTTGCCTGGTCCGCCATGCCCTCGGGTGCGGCGTTCGGTCGCGAACGCGGCGGACAGTTCGCGGTTGGCGCCACACCCGTCCGCTGGAACCGCACCGACACCGCGATTCACCTGGAGTCGGTGGTGGGGGCCCAGGTCGTGTCGCTCGCGGATATCGCGGGAGTCTCCGAAGACGCTGCGGTCGTGCCCGCTGGGCCCGGTCGTGTGATCGTCGCGTGGAGCGAGCCGATCCCGCCCGATCCGCGCGTGCGCGAGCCCAAGCAGCGCTACAAGCTGAGCCTCGCGGAGGTGTCTCCCGACACTGGCCAGGTTCTCTATCTGGGACCACCCAAGGGCGCGAGTCCGATCTCCGCGGACCAGTTTCGATTCCTCGTGCTGGGCATGGTCGCGCTGATGGCCGCGGTCCTGATGTTCGTGCTCCGGAGCTCGGGACGCGATCAGGAGGTCCACCTTGATCGTGACATGGCCCTCTCCGATCCGGGCCGTCGCATGGTCGCCTTCTCGGCGGACATCCTGGTCGGGCTGATCGTCTCCTCGCGGATCCTGGGGGTGGACCTGGCCGAGGTCATGGAGCCCGAGACGCTGCTCCTGGCGGGCGGCCCGCTGGTGCTGCTCACCCTGGCCTCCGGGTTCGTGATCGGCACGCTGACCGAGTGGCTCTTTGGCCGTTCCTTCGGGAAGTTCCTCACCGGGATCGAGGTCGTGGGGCTCATCTCCCGGCCCGGATCCGGGTCCGCCACCGCCCGGCCCAAGCTCTGGCAGGTCCTTGTCCGCAATGCAATTAAGTGGGGTCTGCCCCCGGTCTCCGGGATCGCGCTCATCGATCCGTCGGGTCGCCATCAGGGCGAACGGTTGACCCGCACCGCGGTGGTGATCCGCTTCGAACCCGAGGGCGAGGAGCTCTGACGCCGTCGCCTCCGCGGAATTGACGGGCGATCTTTGCGCGTTCGGGTAAAGATGGGCGGTCTGTTTCTCCGATAACCCGAGGCGAAGGTGTGCGCAGGCGAGCCGGCGGAGGTCCGGCGGACGCAGACCCGCGTGATCGGAGATCGAGTGGCGGACGCGAAGGCCAATCCCCAGAACGCTGCCAAAGGGGCCCCAGACGCCAAGTCGTCGCCCCCCAAGCTTCGTCACGTCTGGCAGGTCCCGGCCTTCGCCGCGGCATCGCTTGTTCTGGTCGGCGGCATCGCGGCGGTCATCATGACCGCGCCCAAGACCGACATCACGCCCTACTTCGAACAGGCCAACAAACTCGTCGAACGCCAGGAGTACGAGCCGGCGATCGACGTCCTCAACAACAAGCTCCTGGCGTATCTCGAGAAGGGCGCCTTCACGCCCGACCAGAAGCGCCAGTTCCATCAGCTCCTGGCCCGCTCGCTGTACTACGGCCAGAAGGCCAAGGGCATCAGCATCGAGGCCAACCACCGCAACATCATCTCCGAGTTCGATGCGGTGGAGAAGAACAACGGCGCCCTGAGCCCGAGCGACATCTACGCGGTCGCCGATTCGCTCGTCGAGCTCGGCAAGACCTCCGAAGGCCTCGAGCGTGCTGCCAACCTCCCGGAGTCGGAGCGCTCGCGGAAGTTCGAGCTCTACCGCCGCGTGATCGATCGCTCGCTCAAGGGACCCAAGGCCGATCAGGAGCGCGCGCTGAACCTCCTGGGTGAGATGCTCGCCGACCGCGACCTGCCGACGTCGGATCAGGTGTGGGCGATCTCCAGGCAGGCCCGCGTGCTGAGCGACAACCACTACACCGAAGAAGCGATCAACAAGCTTCTCCGCGCCCTCCCGAGGCTCACCAAGGCCGAGCCCTCCGAGCTCGGCGAGCTCTACCTGATGCTGGGCCGGGCCTACATGACCAGCGATGACTTCGCCGAGGCCGGCAAGCAGTTCGAGCGGGCCGCGTCGCTTCTGGATGAGAACAGCGATTCCTGGGGCGAGGTCCAGCTCTGCCGGGCCCGCATCGAGGAAGCCCAGCAGAAGCTCGAAGACGCCAAGGGGCGCTACGGCCTGTTGATCTCCAAGTTCGGCGGCTCCTCGATCCATCTCCCCGCGCTGCTCGGCTACGCCGACACGCTCGCGGCGCTGGACCAGCCCGAAGAAGCCTTCGACAGCTACAGCAAGCTCGTCGACGCGATGGCCGCCGGGAAGACCGGGAGCGACACGTCGCCCGAGCGCGTGAAGGCGAGCCTGATGGCCCGCTTCAATGAGCGCTACAACGCGCGGCAGACGACGATCGCGATCCAGTTCGCCGATCTGGCCGAACGGCTCTTCGACACCGACGACTTGCCCGACGACGTCGCGGTTGCGCTGGGAAAGGCGCACCGCAGGCTCGCGGAAGAAGCCCTCGGGATCGACAACAGCGACACCGACCGCGACGGCCCGCGCCCGGACGCGGGCTCGGGCTCGGCCCGCGATCTTGAGCAGCGCGCCAAGCTTGATGCTGCGACGCTTCAGCAGGCGCAGAAGCACTTCGTCTACGCCGGGCGTTACTTCCGCCGTCACGCCAACAAGGCGATCCTGAACGATCCGCGCGAGTACGCCCAGTCGCTCTGGGCCGCCGCCGACGCGTTCGACCGCTCGGGCAATCAGGAAGACGCGATCGCGGCGTTCCTCGATTATCTCTCCGCATTCCCGAGCGACGCCCGCGCATCGGAAGCCAAGTTCAGGCTGGCCCGCGCGTACCAGTCGCGAGGCGATCTCGAGCAGGCCGGGAAGCTCTACCGCGAGCTCACCGAGCAGCGCGCCGACGCGGGCGGCTCTCCCAACTCCGGTCTCTTCGCCGACGCGTCGTTTGTGCCGCTGGCCCAGACCTATCTGATGGACGCCAATCCCGAGAACGACAAGCAGGCCGAGCAGATCCTCGCCTCGGTCGCGGGCGGACAGATCGGCGGCACCGACAGTGACAACTTCCGCCTTGCCCTGCTCGAACTGGGTCGCGTGTACTACCAGACCCGCAACTTCGAGCGCGGCATCGAGCGGCTCGACGAGTTCACGCAGCGCTATCCCCAGGATCCCGAGCTTGACCAGGTGCGCTACCGCCTGGCGGATTGCTATCGCCTCTCCTCGCGCCAGATCGACCAGCGGCTCCGCGAGGCGATGCCCGACTCCGAGCGCAAGGAGCTCGAAGAGCAGCGCAACGCCCACGTCAGTCAGGCCCGCCAGCTCTTCGAGCTGGTCCGCGACTCCATCGAGGCCAAGGAACAGCACCGCCGCACCGCTCTGGAAGAGACCCAGCTCCGCAACGCGTACTTCTACCTTGGCGACTGCGCGTTCGATCTCAAGGACTACGAGGCGGCGATCCGCTACTACGACGCGGCCCGCGAGCGCTACCCCAAGGACCCCGCGTCGCTGGTTGCGATGGTGCAGATCGTCAGCGCCCACCTCGAGCAGGGTGACATGCGACGCGCCATGACCGCCAACGAGCGCGCCAAGCGATTCTTCGACAGTCTCCCCGCCAGCGTGTGGGATGATCCGAATCTGCCGATGACCCGGCGCGACTGGGAACGCTGGCTCGACGCCACGTCCAAGCTCGCGACGATCGACTCCGAGCCCGGCGCCGACAAGGCTGAGAAGCCCTCGGAGCCAGGCAAGCAGGCCAGCGTGCCGACCACGCCGTCCGGTGCGGAAGCGGGGGCAAAGGGGCCCTGAGCAGGGCCTGAACGGGGCGGAGCCCCGGAAAGCGGAAGGTCAGGATGACCATCAACCCACAGAACCCAAAGCCGCCGATTGACACCAGCTCGCCAGAGTCGGTGTACCGCGCGCTCATCCGGATGCTCGAAACCCAGACCTCGCTCTACGGGCAGCTCGACGCCCTGAGCGAGCGGCAGCGCTCGGTGATCGAGGAAGACGACGCCGATCGGCTCCTGTCCGTCCTCGGTGAACGGCAGACCATCGTCGATCGCATTTCCATGACCAACCGCGACATCGAGCCCATCCGCCTCGCGTGGGAAAGGCTCCTCGAACGCGTCAGGCCCGAGTGCCGGTCCGACGTTGCCCGCAGGCTCGAAGGTCTCTCGGTGCTCGCGGGTCGGATCGCCAGGCGGGATGACGAGGATCGCCAGAAGCTCGAGAGCCGTCGCAACGCGATCGCGACCGAGCTGGCGGGCATGAACACCGGTCGCCGCGCCGTCAGCGCCTACGGCAAGCCCGCGGGTCCCACCAGCTCCGCGCGGTTCCAGGATCATCAGGCATGAGCGCGACGCCCTCGGCCAACCCCCAGCCCATCGCATCGGGACTGACCAGCCCCGCGGGCTTCCCCATGACCCCCGGGGATCTGGCCGAGCTTCTGTCCGCGTTCAACGAAGTCACGTCGAGGCTCCAGGCGACCCACGAGCAGCTCAACGCCGAAGTCATCAGGCTGCGCACCGAGCTGGTCGAGGCCAACCAGCAGCTCGAGCGCTCGCGCCGACTGGCGGCGCTGGGAGAAATGGCCGCGGGCATCTCGCACGAAGTGCGCAATCCGCTCGGGTCCATCAGGCTCTACGCCAAGATGCTCGAGGAGGATCTGATCGACCGGCCCGCGCAGCGCGACACGGTGCGCAAGATCGCCGCCGCGGCCCGAGGTCTTGACCAGATCGTGGGCGACATGCTCACCTTCGCGCGCGAGTTCCGCGTGAAGACCGACCGCTGCGACGCGTCCGATCTGTTCGATCAGGCGCTGGCGGCCTGCTGCCACGACGGCGTGCCCGCGTGGGGGCGCACCGAGATCGTCCGCGCCGACCAGCAGCGTCCGGGCCTGGAGGTCGAGGCCGATCATGGGCTGGTGCTCCAGGCGCTGGTGAACATCGTGCGCAACGCCTTCGAAGCAATCGCGGAAGTGCCCGCGGGTCAGCGTCAGGCCAGATTGACGCTCGACGTCCTGAGCCGCCAGGTGAGCGTGAACGATGGTCCCGTCCGGACCATGACCGCGCTGATCGTGAGCGATTCGGGGACGGGCGTGAGCGAAGAGACCATCAAGCGGATGTTCAATCCGTTTTACACGACGAGGGCGACCGGCACAGGTCTGGGCCTGGCGATCGTTCATCGGATCATGGATGCGCACGAGGGCCGTGTCATCGTGCGCAACAACACCGACGCCGGCGCGACGGTGGAGCTTTTGTTCCCGGTCCGTGCGGCGGCCGAGCCCGCGGACGTGGTTGTCAGGCAAGGTTTGATCTCGGCGGGGTCGCCCGATCGAGGGGCGTGATTCGGTTCTTTCACGAGCAGGAGGCTCGACATGCGAACGGTTCTGGTTGTTGACGACAAAGAGATGATGCGTGACAGCGTGGGGGCGACCCTGCAGAGGGCAGGTTTCTCGATCGCCACCGCGGACGGCGCTCAGGCCGCCCTCGACCAGATCGCGCAGCGTCGGCCCGACTGCGTGGTCACGGACATGAAAATGCCCGGCATGACCGGGTGCGAACTGCTCGAGAAGATCCGCCAGATCGACGACGATCTCCCGGTGGTCATGATGACCGCCTTCGGGACGATCGAGACCGCGGTCAAGGCCATGAAGCTCGGTGCGTTCGACTACCTGACCAAGCCCTTCGAAGGCGATGAGCTCATCATCTCCGTCAAGCGAGCCATCGAGCACGCCCGCGTCCTCCGCGAGAACGCCCTCCTCCGCGCGACGGGCGATCATGTCCGCACGTCGGGCCTCTCCGGCGCTTTGCAGGGCGTCGACCGACTCATCGGAAAATCCACCGCGATGCAGAAGCTCCGCGAGCAGATCGCGGCCATCGCCAAGAGCCAGGGCACCGTCCTGGTGCATGGTGAGTCGGGCGTGGGCAAGGAAGTCGTCGCCCGGGCGCTGCACGAAGTCGGCGCACGCGGCGCCGGACCCTTCCTGGCGGTCAACTGCGCGGCCCTCTCCGAATCGCTCCTCGAGAGCGAACTCTTCGGCCATGAGCGCGGCGCCTTCACCGGCGCGGACAAGCTCCGCAAGGGGCGTTTCGAACTGGCCGACAACGGCACCCTGCTCCTCGATGAAGTGAGCGAAGTCAGCCCCCAGCTTCAGGCAAAGCTCCTGCGCGTCCTTCAGGAGCGGGCCTTCGAGCGCGTCGGCTCCAGCATCACGATCGGCGTGGACGTCCGCGTCGTTGCGACCACCAACCGCGATCTCCCCGCGGAGATCAGCAAGGGCTCGTTCCGTCAGGACCTGTACTTCAGGCTCAACGTGCTTCCCATCCACGTCCCGCCGCTGCGTGAGCGCAAGGGCGATGTCTCCGAGCTTGCGAGCCACTTCGTCGGTCAGGTCGCGGCCCGCGAAGGTCGCCAGGCCCCAGCGTTCGAGGAAGCGGCGCTGGCGGCCCTGGAGGCCTACCACTGGCCGGGCAACGTCCGCGAGCTGCAGAACATCTGCGAGCGTGCGGTGGTGCTGACCGCCGCGACCGGTGCGGAGCGGATCGACGCCAACCTGGTGACCCCCTGGCTCATCGGAGGCGTGCCGCCGTCCACGCCCGTGACCACGGCCGGCGTTCAGATCGAACCCAAGCCCCTCCGCGCCGAGATCATGGGCGATCGGGGCCTGGTCGACGCGACACTCGAGGAGATCGAGCGCGAGACCATCGTCCGGACCCTTCACCGGTTCGGGGGCCATCGCCAGAAAACCGCGGCGGCCCTGGGCATCGGTGTCCGCACGCTCGGCCTCAAGCTCAAGAAGTGGAAGCAGGAGAGGCTCGTCGCCGAGACCCTCTAGGACCCCGGGTGGGGCGGACGCTGGTCCGCCCCTTGCGAAGGGAGCATCGTGCAGATCACCGGACTGATCAACGCCGGCGGGGAGGAGGTCCTGGAGTCGTCCTTGCGCTTCGCGGCGCAAAGGCAACGCCTGATCGCGCACAACATCGCCAACATCGCCACGCCCGACTTCCGACCGGTGGATGTCGCGCCCTCAGACTTCCAGAAGGCCCTTCGCGAGGCGGTGGACAACCAGCGCAAGACCGGGGAGTTCAAGCTTCCTCAGTCCGGGCCGGTCGCCTCCGACGCCTCCGGAAACCTTACGCTCAAGCCAAGCCCGGCCCAGAACCTGCTCTTCCACGACCGCAACAACCGCGACATCGAGTCCATGATGCGCGATCTGGCCGAGAACGCCACCGCGTACCGCGTCAGCGCCGAGCTGCTCCGCGGGCGGATCGACACCATCCGCACCGCGATCAGCGGCCGAGTCTGACCCGAACCAGCCGCCCAGGGGTAACGCATGTACGGCATCCTCGACATCTCGACCAGCGGCATGATCGCCCAGCGCGTCCGCGCCGAGTCGATCGCCTCCAACCTGGCCAACCGCAACACCATTCTGGACAAGGATGGCAACGTCAACCCCTACCGGGCCCGCCAGGTCATGTTCGCCCCGGGCGACCCCAAGGCCTCCACGCCCCAGGGCCGCCAGATGGGCGTCCACGTGGCCTCGATCGCCATCGATCAGTCCCCGTTCAACATGCGGTACGATCCGGGGAGCCCCTACGCGTACAAGGATGGCCCCAACATCGGGTTCGTCCCCGAGCCAAACATCAACCCGGCGATCGAGCAGATCAATATGCTGGAGGCCAGCCGGGCCTACGAGGCCAACGCGGTCGCGGCCGAGGCGACCAAGCAGATGATCTCCATCAGCCTCAGGCTGCTGGGCTGAATCAGACGGTTGGACCGGGCTGTTGAGCGGACGGCACGGGGCTTGCGAGAGTCGGGTCAGCGTCATCGATTGTCGGGTGTTCGGAGTCGTCCATGAGCGATCCATTGGGACTCATCGGGGCAAGAGCAGGGGGGGTAAATCCCCTCACGCCGCAGCGCACCGTCGCGGGCGGGCAACCCCTGGAACCGGGCCAGCCGAGCTTCAAGGACGTCCTGATGGACAACCTGAAGCAGGTCAATCAGCTGCAGCAGGACGCAACCAGCGCGATTGAGGACCTCCAGACCGGCCGCCGGTCGGATCTGGAAGGCGTGATCCTGGCGACCCAGAAGGCCGACACCGCCTTCCGCATGCTCCAGTCGGTGCGGAACAAGGTCATGGAGGCCTACGACGAGATCAAGCAGATGCGGGTCTGACCGCGGCTGATCGGTCGTGATGCGCAAGAACTGCACCAAGGCCCGCGCGGGATCCGCGCGGCCGTGCGTCGAAACCTGCGCAGCAGATTCAAGCGCCAAGGGCGCGTGTTCCGACAATGCAGATGACGGGTGGGTGGTCTTGGCCCCGCCGAGGGGTGTCGCCTTCCCGTTTCGTGCGCCAGGATGGCGCGACCTGGCAGGGAGGCCGGGGCGATGGAACAGCTGCGCGTGGTCCTTGCGACCGTGCGGAAATATCTTGGGCAGCTGTCACCGAGCCAGAAGCTCCTGATCGGCTCGCTGGTCGTCATCGCGCTGATGACGCTCTTCCTGGTTTCCCAGTACGCGTCCCGGACTGACTACGTGGCCCTGCTGCCCGGTCAGCCCGTCGCCGACCAGACCAAGGCCAAGGCGGTCCTTGAGGCCTCGTCCTTCAAGTACGTCGACAAGAACGGCTTGGTGATGGTGCCTCCCGAGCAGCGGGTTGCGGCGCTGGCGATGGTGGGGCAGGCCGGGAAGCTCCCGAGCGACTCATCGCTCCTCTTCAAGAACATCCTCGACAAGCAGTCGTGGGCGATGAGCAAGCAGCAGAACGAGCAGCTCTACGCCATCGCGCTGCAGAACGAGCTCTCCGAGGTCATCAGCCGGTTCACGGGGATCGAGTCGGCCAAGGTGATCATCGACGCCCCGGAGCCCGCGGGCCTGGGGATGATCGCGCGGAAGCCCACCGCGATGGTGACGGTCTTCCCCGCGGGGGGCAAGGCGCTGGACCAGTCGTCGGTGGACGCGGTCGCGTCCCTGGTCGCGGGCGCCAAGGCCGGGCTCGAGATGGACCGCATCCGCGTGATCGATGGCACCTCGGGCCGTCAGCGCCGGGCCCGCTCGCCTCAGGACGATCTGCCAACCACGTACATCGAGCACGCCAAGCGCGTCGAGGATCAGACCCGCGAGAAGATCGCGGAGCTGATCGCGGGGATTCCGGGCGCGGTCGTCGCGGTCACCGCGCAGGTCGACGTTTCCCGCGTCAACGCCCGCGTGACCAAGCACCTTCCGATGAACGAGGGGACGCTGGCGCTGACCAAGAAGGAATCGGCGACCACCAACACCTCGACCGAAGCCTCGCCCGCGGCCGAGCCCGGCGTGCGGTCCAACCAGACCGCGGACATCAACCGCGGGTCCGCCAGCGGCGCTGCGGGCTCCAACCAGAAGACCGAGGACACCGAGTTCGAGAACCACGTGGGCACGCAGACCCAGGACATCATCGACCCGCGCGGCATGCCCACCATGCTCGCAGCGTCGATCGCGGTGCCCCGCGGGTACATCGTCGAGGCCCTCAAGCGTGCCAAGGCTGCGGCTGCTCCCGCGGGCGGAACCACGCCCCCGCCGGCGGGCGCCGCGACCGCTCCGACCGAACCCACCGATCAGGAAGTTCAGGCGGCCTTCGACAAGGAGAAGACCAGCATCGAGGGTCTGGTCAAGCCCCACGTCAAGACGCGCACGCCCGAAGGGCAGGTCACCGAAGGCGAAGTCAGCGTCGTGCTCATGCCGGGCGATATCACGCTCACCGGCGTCCCGGGTCAGGCCAGCTTCCTGGGCGGCGGCAGCGGCGGGGGTTCCTCCGGCGGCGGCATGCTGAGCCTGGCGCTGGGCTCGGGTCTCATCGAGAAGGTGGCGCTTGGCATCCTGGCCCTGCTCTCGATGGGCATGATGGTCTCGATGGTCCGCAAGTCCTCCAAGAAGGTCGAACTCCCGTCCGCCGAGGAGATCGTGGGCATTCCCAAGCAGCTCGAGACCACTTCCGATCTCATCGGCGAGGCCGACGAGAGCGAGCAGGCCATGACCGGTATCGAAGTCGGCGACGAGGAAGTGAAGTTCAAGAAGATGCTGGAACAGGTCGGGGAACTGGTCAACTCCAGCCCCGACAACGCGGCTCGTCTGATGAATCGTTGGATGACACCCGACCACTGAAACCACTCCCTTGAACCCCACCATGCCCCGGCGTCCCAACGAAAAACTCCCCGAGGATCCCACCAAGCTCGAAGGCGTCACCAAGTGCGCCATCCTGCTCCTGGCGGTGGGAACCGAGCGCGCCGCGGCCATGCTCAAGCAGATGGCCGCCGAGCAGGTGGAGTCCGTCACGCGTGAACTGGCCAGCCTGGGCCGCGTGCCGCCCGAACTGACCAACGCGGTCGTCGAAGAGTTCTACAACATGACCCTCGCGAGCCAGTACGCCGCGGAGGGCAATCTCGATTTCGCCAAGCAGCTCCTCTCCGGATCGATGGACCCCAAGCAGGCCGATCGCGTCCTGCAGCAGATCCAGACGCAGGTCCAGAAGAAGCCCTTCAGCTTCCTCCAGCGCGCCGAGAGCGAGAACATCCTCACGTTCATCCAGGAAGAGCACCCCCAGACGATCGCGCTGATCACATGCCACCTGCCGCACCACAAGGCCGCCGAAATCCTGGGCGGGCTTCCGATGCAGAAGCAGGTCGAAGTGATCAAGCGCATCGCGAACATGGAGCAGACCAACCCCGAGGTCATCCGTGAGGTGGAGCGGGGGCTGGAGAGCCGTCTCTCGAGCATGCTCATGCAGAGCATGGAGAAGGCCGGCGGCGTGCCCACGGTCGCCGAGATCCTCAACCTGGCCGATCGCGCCACGGAGAAGGCCATCCTCGAGGGACTGGAAGCGGAAGACCCCGATCTGGTCGAGCAGATCCGCCGCCTGATGTTCGTCTTCGAGGACATCATGCTCGTCAACGACAAGGGCATCCAGGCGGTGCTCAAGGAAGTCGACAACGACGAGCTGGCGCTGGCCCTCAAGACCGCGTCCGAGGAGCTCAAAGCCAAGATCTTCGGGAACATGTCCGAGCGTGCGGCGCAGCTCATCAAGGAGGACATGCAGTTTATGGGGCCGGTCAAGATCTCCGACGTGGAGTCGGCCCAGCAGCGGATCGTGGACATCGTGCGCCGTCTGGAAGAGGCGGGCGAAGTCGTCATCCAGGGCCGCGGCGGAGAGTCCGACCTCATCGTCTGAGCGCCCGGCGTCTGAGTCCGAGCGAAGGAGCAAGCCTTGGCGATCATCCGGCGAGCACAAATGGACGGGCGGGAGACCGCGGGGGTCAGGCTCGACCTCGGCGATCTGCAGCGCCACGCCGACCAGATCCGCCAGATCGCGGCCGATCAGGCCGAGCGGATCGTCGCCGACGCCCGCGCCGAGCGCGAAAGGCTCGTCTCGTCCGCGGCCGACCTCGGCTTCGCCAAGGGCTTCGAGGAAGGCCGTCGCAAGGGCTACGAGGAAGGGATCGCCAAGGGCGTCGCCGAAGCGAGCGTCGCCTGGCAGGACAAGCTCGCCAAGCTCGAGCAGGCCTTCACCACCGCAATCGCGCAGTTCGAGCACGACCGCGAGCGCATGCTCTTCGAGGCGCGCGAGGACATCCTCACGCTCGCCCTCATCATCGCGCAGAAGGTCACGCACCGGATCGTCACCACCGATCCCACGGTCGTCGCGGATCAGCTCGCAGCAGCCTTGACCGCGATCTCCAAGCCCACCTCCGTCGAGATCGCCATCAGCCCCGATGACGAGAAGGTCGCCACCCAGGCGCTCCCCGCGCTGGTCAAGCAGATCGCTTCGGTCCAGCACGCGGATCTGGTCGTCGATCCGGCGCTGGGCCCGGGCTCGTGCGTGGTCCGCACCGCCGGCGGCGGCGTCATCGACGCCTCGGTGCGCACGCAGATCGAACGCATCGTCACGGCGCTCGCGCCCGCGGGCCCGCGCGGCGAGGCGGCCAAGCTCGAACTGACCGGCCGTCCGCCCGAGCAAGACACGCCGGAAGGCGGGGCGGTGGCGGCATGAACGCCCCGACCGTCAGCGCGACGAGCCTGCCCTTCGGCGTGCTCCGCGGCGCGATTGACACGCTCCGCGAACTCCAGCCCATGAGGCTCGTGGGAACCGTCGCAGCGGTGCGAGGTCTCTCGGTCATTGTCGACGACCTCCCGATGCCCGTCGGTTCCCTCGTGCGCATCTTCACGGGCGATGGCGGACGCGAGATCGTCTTCGGCGAGATCATCGGCTTCACCCGCGAACAGGCGATCGTGATGCTGCTCGGCCAGGCCAATGGCATCCGCCCCGGCGATCGCGTCGCGGGCGACCAAGCCGCGCAGACCGCCGGCGTCGGAGAGCACCTGCTCGGACGCGTCATCAATGGCCTGGGCCAGCCCATCGACCAGCGCGGCCCGATCGCCGAGACGTTGCCTCGCCCCCTCAGCCCCGATCCCATCATCGCGATGAAGCGGTCGCGGATCGAGAAGCCCCTGTACACCGGCGTGCGCGCGGTCGATCTCATGACCACGCTCGGGCGAGGCCAGCGCATGGGCATCTTCGCCGGCCCGGGTGTGGGCAAGAGCACGCTCCTGGGCACGATCGCGCGGCGAACCACCGCGGACGTGAACGTGATCGCCCTGATCGGTGAACGCGGCCGCGAGGTCAAGGATTTCATCGAGCACGCCCTTGGCCCCGAGGGCCTGGCGCGCAGTGTCGTGATCGTTGCAACAGGCGACGAGTCGCCTCTGCTCCGCCTTCGCGCCGCCAAGACCGCGTGCACCGTCGCGGAGTACTTCCGCGACGCCGGCCGCGATGTGCTGCTGATGATGGATTCCATCACGCGCTTCGCGCACGCGCAGCGGCAGGTGGGTCTGAGCGTCGGCGAACCCCCGACGACCAAGGGCTACACCCCCAGCGTCTTCGCGCAGCTCGCCCTGCTGCTCGAGCGGGCGGGAAGCCTCGCGGGGATCGACGGCGCTCCGGGAGGCTCCATCACCGGGCTCTACACGATCCTGGTCGAAGGCGACGACATGACCGAGCCGATCGCGGACGCGGCCCGAGGCATCCTCGACGGGCACATCATCCTCTCACGCAAGCTTGCGCAGAAGGCGCACTTCCCCGCGGTGGACGTCCTCGACTCGGTGAGCCGTGTCGCCGATGACGTGATCGACGCGGATCATGCGCGGGCACGCCACAGCGTGCTGCGCGCCATGGCCTTGTACCGCGAGGTCGAGGATCTGGTGCAGATCGGCGCGTATGCACGGGGCGTCAGCCCCGAGAACGACGCGGCGATCGATCTCAATCCGTCGATCCTGCAGATCCTCCGCCAGGGCAAGTCCGACGCGACGCCGTTCGATCAGGCCAGGCAGATGCTCCTGAAGACCTCGACGCAGTTCGCGGAGCTGACCCACAAGAACTCCAAGCAGAGGAGCGGACGCTGACGCGGCGCGGGTGACCCATGGCCAAGTTCATCTTCAAACTCGAGCCCGTGTTGAGGCAGCGCAAGGCCATCGAGCGCGAGAAGCAGCTCGCGCTGGCGACGCTCGAGCGGGAACGCGTCCGCATCGAGGAAGAGATCCGCGGCATCCAGCATCAGATCCGCTCCGAGAAGGAGCTGATGCGCGACCACCTCACGCCCGGCGCGAGCGTGGATCTGCGCGGCGTGCGCATGCAGGCCGGTGCTCAGCTCAGGCTCGTCCTCGAAGCCCAGCAGGCGGTCTTCAAGCTCGCGGGGCTTCACAAGCGCGTCGAAGCGGCGCGGTCCGAACTGATCGCCGCGACCAAGGCCAGACGCGCGGTCGAGCTCCTCCGCGAGCGGCGCTACGAGCAATGGGTGCAGGAACAGAAGCAGCGCGAGGCTGCGATGCTTGATGAGATCGCGGTCGTCCGGGGCGGGTTGCAGCGTGATGGCGCAGAGGCCGGGAGGGCCGCATGAAGATGATCTGGAACGCCCTGTGTGTGCTCGCGTTGGCCAACCTGCTGGCCATCGGGGGCTTCATCTTCTGGCTTCGTTCGAGCGATCGCCTCAATGTGGACCGCGCCCGCGAGATCAGGCAGCTTTTCACGGAGACGCTGACGGCGCGCAAGGCCCGCGAGGCCCAGGACGCCGAGACCAAGGTTCAGGCCCAGAAGGACGAGGAAGAGAAGGCCAAGTTCCAGAAGCCGCCTCTGACCGCTTCCGAGCAGCTCGTCGCGCGCATCGAGAAGACCGAGATGGATCGCCAACGTGAGGAGCTGCTCCGCAGGCAGGTCGACGATCTGAAAGAAGTGCTGGGTCGTCAGCAGGCCGCGATCGACAAGGCCAGGCAGGACCTCACCTCCGAGCGGGCCGCGTTCGAGGAGATGCGCAAGAAGATCCGCGACTTTGAAGGCTCGGCGCAGTTCAAGAAGACGATGGCGGTCCTTGAGGGCCTCAAGCCCGACAAGGCGTATCAGATGATCAAGGAGATCATCGCGGCCCGTCCCGAAGCGCCCGCCGTCTCAGGGCCGACGCCCAACGGGGCCGCGACCGCGCAAGCTCCCGCGCCCGATGCGCAAGCTCCGACGCCCGGGATGGCCTCCGGCATGGATCAGGCGGTGAGTTATCTGAGCGCCATGCAGGATCGCCTGCGCACCAAGCTCTTTGACCAGATTGTCCAGGACAACCCCAGGCTGGCAGCAGATTTGCTCGAAAGGCTCCGGACCCGCGGCACGGAAATCGCCGCTGGCCCGTCGAGCCCGAGCAAGTGAAACCATCTCCACTCCTCCTCCAGTCCCAACGTCTGCTCCTCGACCAGTCATTCCGCGCCTCCGGTCTTTCGGGCGCGGACTTTGCCGATCAGCTGCGCAAAGCCTCTCCGGGCGTGCGCAGCTCCGGCGCTGATGATCCCTCCGCTCGTGGGGATCAAGGCGTCCGCAAGGACGATCCCACTTCCGCGGCGGAGTCCGCAGCCCAGGACAAGCCCGACCCCAGCGTCACGGACGAGCAAGGGGACGATCAGGCCCAGACCGGGACGCCCGACGCTGTGACCACATCAAGCACGACCCCGGCCGCTGCATCCGCGGCCAAACCCAAGCCCACCATCGTCGCGGGGCGCGCCCGCGACATCCGCGAACGCACCGAGCACGAGTTCCTCGGCAAGACCGACCTTGCTCAGCTCGCTGCCCAGGAGCTGGCAAGTTCGGGCCGTTCGCTCACCGATCCCACTCCCGCTGCGGATCAGGTGACGCCCCAGCCCGAGCCCGCTCCCGACGAGACGACCTCTTCGGATCAGTCCGCTCAGGTGGGTGCGGGTGTCATCGGCCCGCCCGGCGCGAAGAACGCGCCGAGCACCCCGGACCAATCCGGCAGCCAGAGTGCCGAGCAGAATCCTGGCAAGCCAAGCCCGCAACCCGCGCCCGCTGCTGCGGCCCGCGATGGTTCGGGCCAGTCGCCCGATGAAGGCAAGCCCGACGCCAGGCCCGACCAGAGTCAGGGCACGCCGCAGCCTCAGGCTCAAGCGTCATCGCCTGTCTCAACCGCCGCGGCCGGACTTCCCGGCATCGCATCCGCAGCGGAGGCCAAGGCCGGCTCCAGCGCCGAACCTGTCCCCACGAAGAACGACGTGGCCGCGGTGGGGGGCGTGCGCACCACGGCGCAGCTGCTCAAGAAGCTCGAACGCAATCCCTCCGCATTGGCGCTGGCCAAGGCCGAACCTGAGAAAGGCCAGGGCCCGATCCCCGCAGCGGCCCTCCGTGGGCTCGCGGCGGCGCTGCGGCAAGGCGGGGGCACGGTCACGCTCAGACTCAATCCTGAAACGCTCGGCAGCCTGAAGGTCCAGGTGTCCACACAAGACGCCAAAGTGATCGCCCGCTTCGAAGCGTCCACCGATCAGGCACGCCAGTTGCTGCTTGAGCACGTCGAGTCGCTCCGCTCCGCGATGGAATCGCGCGGGCTGAGCGTCGACAAGATCGTGGTCGAGCGGGGCCAGGGCTGGATGCCGGCGCCGACCGAAACACGCCACGAACAAACCCCCGGCGGAGCCGGTGGGCACACGCCCGATCAGTCCTCGCTGTGGAACAGCGGGCAGGACGCATCGGGACAAGGCCAGGATGGCCGATCCGGGAACTTCACAGGGCAAGGAAGCCCCGAGTTCCAGGCTGCATCCCCGGGCGGAGCCGGAGGAAGCGAAGTCCAGACTGCCGAGGATCGGCAGCCCGTCGTCTCGTCGATCGCCTTCACGGAAGGAAGCGATCGCGAAAGCAAGGTCATGCTGCGCGTCGACGCGGTCGCCTGATCGGCCACCACGCTCGCGGGCGTTCCAGCGTCCTGATCCCATCCGGACGCGGAGGTGTTGTCATGTCCACGATCGACTCGATCTCAGGCAGCCAGAGCTCAAGCGGCTCCGCCTCCAGCGCGTTCAGCGCCATGACGAGCAGCGACTTCACCAAGCTCGTGCTCACCGAGCTCTCCAAGCAGGACCCGCTCCAGCCCAACGACACCAAGGCCCTGCTCGAGCAGCTCTCGACCATCCGGTCGATCCAGAGCAACACCGACCTCTCCACCAATCTCAGCTCTCTGGTGAGCGCCAACGAGTTCGCGTCCGCCTCGGCGCTCATCGGCCGCAGCGTCAGCGGCGTGTCCCTGCAGAATACGCGCGTCTCGGGCCAGGTCGCCTCGGTCTCCAAGACCACCAGCGGACCGGTCATCAACCTGAAGGACGGCACCCGCGTGCTCTTCAAGCAGATCGACCAGGTCGCCACCACCTCCACCGGAGCCTGACGCGTGGGAATCGACCCCAATCAGCTTCTGCGTTCGCTCGGCTCCGGGACCGGCGTCTCGCTCGCGGCTCGCCCGCAGAGCAAACCCACGTCGCTCGACGTCTCCCAGAGCTCGTTCTCCGAACTCCTCCAGGCCGCGTCTTCGGGCGAGATGGAGAGCGGAGCGCCCGTCACGCTCGCCAAGGGCCTCAAGCTCGAGCTCTCCGCGGCGCAGATGAAGAAGCTCGCCACCGCCGCGGACCGGGCCCAGGCTCAGGGCGCCCATCGCGCCGTCGTTCTGATGGATGGCAAGGCCCTGGAGCTCGACGTCGCGACCCGCACGATCACCGGCGAAGTCAAAGGCGCCCCGGGTGGAAAGCTCCCGCGCGTGCTCGATGGCGTCGACACCATCGTCGCGGTCCCCGGTGAAAACGAAGCCCTTGAGAACGCCTCGCCCTTCTCCGGGCTCGGCGGCGCGTCCAACGCGTCCCTTCTGAACCTCCTGGCCTCGCGGCAAACGCAGGCTGGAAATGACGACTCCTCCGACTCGCTGGTTGCCTGATCCTTTTGCCTGATCTGGTCGCCTCATCTGTTTGCGGCATGCCGCGCCGGGAGATTGAAGAATGGCCTCAACCCAAGCAATGCTCGCCGGGATGTCGGGGATCAACACCTTCGCCCGGAACCTCGACGTCATCTCCAACAACATCGCCAACGTCGGCACCACCGGCTTCAAGGGCAGCCGGATGGTCTTCTCCAACCTCTTCAGCCGGACCATGTCCGAAGGCTCCGCGCCCTCCGATACCTCCGGCGGCACGAACCCTTCGCAGTTTGGCTATGGCGTCCGCGTCGGAGGCACCCAGCGCAACATGAACAACGGGCCGATCGCCGCCACTGGCGATTCCCGCGATCTGGCCATCGACGGCAACGGCTTCTTCGTCGTCAGCCGCGGCGCGGACACCTACTACACCCGCGCCGGCGCCTTCCGCCCCAACGCGGTCGGCAATCTCGCCACGCCCAATGGCGAACTGCTCATGGGCTACGGCGTGGACTCCAACTTCAACATCGTCGAGGGCGTCCTCAAGCCCGTCAGCGTCCCCACCGGCGGCCTCACCATCGCCCAGGCGACCACCGAAGTCCGCATGTCGGGCAATCTGAACGCCGCCGGCGCGATCCCCACGCAAGGCTCCCGCGGCACGATCATGGGCACCGCCACCAACGGCCTGCGCCTGATCGCGACCGCCAATCCCCCGCCCAATCCGGGCGACCTCATCGAGACCAACTCGCGCCTGGTTGACATCGAAGACCCGAACGCGCCGGGGTCCAACAACTCCGCCTTCACCATCGGACAGATCATCGAGCTCAAGGGCGTCGAGAAGGGCTCCATGACCCTCGACTCCGCCCAGCTCACCATCACCGCGACCACCACGGTCCAGGACATGATGGACTTCTTCAAGCAGGCCATGGGCATCGACTCCTCCGTCGGCGCCAATCCCGACGGCCGCACGCCCGGCGTCACGCTCGACCCCGCGACCGGCGCGATTACCGTCGTCGGGAACACCGGCACCGTCGATGACCTGACGATCGACACCAGCGACATCCGCCTCCTCGACGCCTCGGGGACATTCATCGAGTCGCCATTCGTGTCCTCCAAGCAGGCCTCTTCCGATGGTGAGAGCGTCCGCACGACCTACGAGGTCTACGACTCTCTGGGCAATCCCGTCCAGATCGACGTCACCCTCGTGCTCGACAGCAAGTCCAACTCGGGCACGAGCTGGCGCTACTTCGTCGAGTCGGGCGATTCCTCCGGAGTGCCCCGTCAGCTCGCGACCGGCACGCTTGCCTTCGACACCTCAGGCCAGCTCACGACCTCCACGCCCATCAGCGTCGACGTCGATCGCTCGGGCACCGGCGCCGCGACGCCTTTGACCTTCACGATGTCGTTCTCGGGAGACCGCGACAACGTCACCGCGCTGGCCGATGTGAAGTCCCAGATCGCCGCGACCTATCGCGACGGCACGCCGCTGGGCACGCTCGCGAGCTTTGAAGTCGGCGAGGACGGGACCATCTACGGCGCGTTCAGCAACGGCCTGACCCGCACCCTCGGCCAGGTCGTCGTGTCGACCTTCTCCAATCCAGAAGGACTCGTGGACCTGGGATCGGGCCTCTACCGCGCCGCCGCCAACAGCGGCGCCCCGCAGGTCAAGGCGCCCACGACCCTGGGCGCGGGCAAGCTCGTCGGCGGCGCTCTGGAAGGCTCCAACGTCGATCTCTCCGAAGAGTTCATCAAGATGATCCTGACCAGCACCGGGTACTCGGCCAACAGCCGCGTGATCCGCACCGCGGATGAGCTCATGCAGCAGCTCCTGGTCATCGGGCGATAACCCCGCGAAGCAAGCGTCCAGTAACCGAGCGACGGGGCGCCGGTTCAGGCAAGACTGAGGCCTGTTCGGACCGGAAATCCGCGCCCCGCCATCCCGCTGGTTTTCCCGATCCATCCGGGCGTTCCGAACGCCGAAGAGTCATCCGTGCGGCACGAGGCCGCGGACGCCGGGACTGCGCTGTGTTGCGCGCACGAACCGGCTTTGCCAAGCACGGAGCGTGTGGCGATGGCTCAGGAGCAAGCGGACAAGAAGGCTGAAGGGGCGCCCGCCGAGGCCGCCAAGAAGAAGTCCCCGATCAAGGCGATTGCGATCGTCGCGGTCCTCATGCTCGTGGAGGCTGTGGGCGTCTTCATGGTCGTCGGCATGACCAGCAAGAAGCCCGCCGAGGCGGAGGCCAAGTCCCTTGAGGGGCACGCCGAGGCCGATGGCGAGGCTCAGGTCGAGATCCCCCTCATCGAGGAGAAGTTCCAGAACATGTCCACCGGGCGTGTCTGGGTCTGGGATTCGGCCCTGGTCCTGAAGGTCAAGAAGAAGAACGAGGAGTTCGTCAGCGGCCAGCTCGACGCTCGCTCGGCCGAGATCAAGGAAGGCATCTCGATGATCTTCCGCCGTGCTCAGCACAGCCAGCTGAAGGAGCCCGGCCTGGAGACCATCAACCGCCTGCTCCTGGCGTACGTCAATAAAACTCTTGGGCCCGATGCCGAGGGACTCAACCGCGTTGAGCGTGTGCTGATCCCCAAGTGCAAGGGCTTCCCGGCGGACTTCTAACTACCTGTAGTGGTCCGGGTGCCCGGCCTCGCGCCGGGCGCGCAGAAAGCGCGCAAGTTGCGCGCTTTCTGCGCGCCCGGACCTGTCGAGACTTGCGCCGAAAACTCATGCTGACGCGCCAGGGTGTCCGATCCCGACCTTGCCGGACGGTGTGCCGCTGTTGTCGCGCGCAAGGATTGCGCGCCGCGGCCCACCTGCGGGAAGCGAGGCAAGGATGGCCGAGCAGGACCCCAATCAGATCCCCCCGGAGCAGCCCGCCGAGGGCGGCTCACCCGGGAACGCCGCGGGACAACCCGCGTCCGAGGCCCCCAAGCCTCTCTCGCCCGCCGATGCGCTGGCTGAGGCGGCCCTCAAGGCTGCTCAGGAAGCGGTCAGTTCGCTCTCGGGCGATCTGAACGCCAATGCTGCGGTCGGCTCGGGCGTCGCCTTCAGCGACGATGGCGAGTCGGTCGACGCGCCTCCGGTGCAGCAGTTCCCCTTGCCCGCGTTCACCGGCGCAGCTCCGCCCGCGGTGCCCAAGGGCATCGACCTGCTCAACGACGTCAACCTGCACGTCAAGATCGAGCTCGGCCGCACACGCATGCTCATCGAGGACGTCCTCAAGCTCGGCGAGGGCGCGGTGGTTGAACTCGACAAGCTCGCGGGCGACCCGGTCGACGTCTACGTCAACGACCGCCACATCGCGCGCGGCGAAGTGCTCGTGCTCAACGACAACTTCTGCGTGCGCATCAACGAGATCGTCAAGGGCGGCCCGGAGACCGAGGGCGTCGCCAAAGCCGGCTGATCGGGCGTTTCGTGGGGTGCGGCGCGGAGCGCCGCTCATCGTGCCAGGAAGGCGTGCATGCGTCGTTCGTCGCCTCTGTTCCTCGGGATCCTCTCCGCCACGCTGATGGCTCTCGGCGCGGGCGCGGACATCGCCGGGCCGGCGTTGCCTGAAGTCCCGGCTCCGGTTGCACAGCCAGCTGCCAAGCCAACCGCTCAGGTCGCGGAAGTTGCGAAGAACCCGGCCCCTTCGCCAGCCGCGACCGCGTCGGCGGTGCCTGCCACTGAGCGTCGCTCGCTCGGCGCTCCCAAGTCCTCCGCCTTGCTGCAGTCTGCTCCCGCGGGCGAAGCCTCGCCCAAGTCCTCGGCCAGCTCCAGCCTGCTTCAGGCGGGCTCCTGGGAGCGGACCGTGCTCTCGCTGGCTGCGGTCCTCGGCCTGATGCTCGTCGTGATGAGGCTCATACGCCGCTACGCCGGTGCGCAAGGTCTGGCCGGCGCGATGGGCGCGGGCGGACGGGCGCCGTCGGGCGTGCTCGAGGTCCTCGGTCGCTACCCGATCGCGCGTGGCCAGATGCTCGTGCTGCTCCGTCTCGACCGGCGCGTGCTGCTCTGCTGCCACACCCGCGGCGGCAAGCTCGGCATGGGCGGCGGGATGACCGTGCTCACCGAGCTGACCGATCCCGAAGAAGTCGCGACGATCCTCGTCAAGACCCGCGACGTCGCCTCCGAGTCCATCGCGCAGCGCTTCCAGGCGATCCTGTCCCGCTCCGAGCATGACGCGGATCGCGCGCTGGCCCATGCGGTTCCGGCGCGTGATCAGGCCTCGCCCAAGTCCCTTCCCAAGGGCGAAGCGGGCCGTGCGGCGGCCTACGGCCTGGACGTCGTCGATCGCCCCGCCCGCCAGCTCCGCTCCGCTCCGACGCCCTCGACGGGCGCGGACGCTGCCGACGCCATCCGCCGTCGCCTCGCGGCGATGCGAGCCCAAGGGGTGACCGCGTGAGCCAGCTCCTTCGCCTCACTACAGGCTTGCTCGCGTGGTTTCTGGTCCTCGCGATGTCGTCTGCGGCGCTGGGGCAGAGCTTCGGCCCGCCTTTGCCGACGATCCGTGACGGCCGGGCGGTCTCCCCTGATCTGGAATCGCCCCTCATTCCCGCGCTGAACCCCGATGAAGCGATCGGTTCGCCTTCGGGTCTCAATCCGATCGACGTGCTGACGAGCGCTTCGCGCTTCCTCCCGGGCGGGCAGGAAGGTTCGGGACCGGGCGCGGATCGCCGCGGGCTTTCCTCCGCGGTAAGCGTGATGCTGCTGCTCACGGTCATCACGCTGATCCCGTCGATCATGCTGATGTGCACGTGCTTCGTGCGCATCCTGATCGTGCTGGGGCTGCTGAAGCAGGCGATCGGCGCGCAGTCGATCCCTCCGCCGCAGGTCATCACCGCGCTGGCGATGTTCATGACGATGCTCGTCATGCAGCCCACGGTCGACCGGATCTACAAGGAAGCGGTGGTTCCCTACCAGCAGAACCAGTTCGCGGATCACGAGCAGCTCTGGAACGCCGCCAAGCAGCCCATCCGTGATTTCATGTTCGAGCAGATCGACCGAACGGGAAACTGGTCGAGCCTGTACATGGTGCTCAACTACCGCGGCGTGGACACGAGCGATCCCGCCAAGCTCACCCGCGCCGACGTGGACATGGTGGCGCTGATCCCCGCGTTCATGCTCTCCGAGCTCAAGACCGCCTTCCTGATGGGCTTCAAGCTCTATCTGCCCTTCCTGGTCATCGACATGGTGATCAGCGCGATCCTGATCAGCATGAGCATGATGATGCTCCCGCCGGTGCTCATCTCGCTGCCCTTCAAGATTCTGCTCTTCGTGCTCGTGGATGGCTGGGAGCTGGTGGTGGGCGGGCTCATGTCGAGCTTCGGGTCTCCCGCGGGGGCCGAACGGGTGTCGATGCTGCTCGACACCGGACGAACACTGGGGCTCTGCTGACGGAACCGACGCATGAACTACGACGCGACCAGTGTGGAACTCATCAGGCAGACGCTCATCGTCGCGCTCAAGATCGCCGCGCCCATCCTGGTCGCGGGCGTGGTCTTCGGGCTGATCATCAGCATCGCCCAGTCGGTCACCTCGATCCAGGACCAGACCATCTCGACGGTTCCCAAGATCATCATCATGGTCGCTGCCGCGATCGTGCTTCTGCCCTGGATCGTTCAGCGCCTCATGGACTTCGCCGCCGGCCTGCTCAGCTTTGGCATCACCTGACCCCCGATGATTCCCGACCCGGTCATCTCGCACCTCTTGCCCTACCTGATGGTGGTGTTCCGCCTGTCGGGGCTCTTCCTGCTCGCGCCGTACATCAGCGGCGTCGCGGTGCCCGCGCGGGCCCGCATCCTGCTGGTCGTCATCACCGGCGCGTGCGTCTATCCGATCATCCCGCCGTCCATGCAAGGCCACTTCGCGGGCGACCTCTCGCTGCTGGGGCTGATTCCCGCGGTGGTGGGGGAGCTTCTCATCGGCGCGATCGTGGGCTTCATCGCCTCGCTCCCGCTCATGAGCCTGGAGTCCGCGGGAACGCTCATCGGCCAGCAGATGGGCTTCGGCCTGGCCCGTGTCTACAACCCCGAAGCGGACTTCGACGCGGACCTCATCGGTCAGCTTCTCTTCTACCTCGGGGGCGGCGCGTTCATGGCGATGGGCGGGCTTGAGGCCATGTTCCTGGGCGTCATCCGCACCTTCGAGCATGTTCCCGCCGGAGGCCTCTCCTTCGCGCAGATCCCCATGGACACGATCGTGGGGACCCTTGCTGCGGGGTTTGAGCTTGCCCTCCGCGTCTCCGCGCCGGTGACGGGCATCATATTCCTGCTCGTGATCCTCTTCGGCGCGGTGGGCAAGACGATGCCCCAGATCAACATCATGTCGGTGGGCTTCACGATCAAGATCGTCGCGGGTCTCTCCATCCTCACGCTGGCGATCCACGCGATCGACCACGCCGCGGGCGGAGAAGTCGGCCGGGTGATGCGTCAGCTTCTCAAGTGGTCCGCGGAGATCAGGCCAATCTGAGGGAGGGTCAGTCGGGCGATGGCGGAGGACATGGGCGAAAAGACCGAGGCACCATCCGGGCGCAGGCTCGGACAAGCCCGCGAACGCGGCCAGGTGGTCAAGTCGACCGAACTGGCCGGCGCGATCGATCTGATCGGCGCCACGGTCCTGCTCGTCTTCTTCGGCGGCCCCCTGGTCGCGGCCCTGGGCAAGATGATGCGGCGCATGCTCGAAGCCCACGCCTCGATCGACACGCCCGATCTCCACGCGGTGCACGTCATGCTCCTGGACGCGGGCGGAGACACGCTCGTCGCTGCGGCGCCGCTCATCGCCGCGATCGTGCTGGTCGCGTGCCTTTCCCAGCTCGTTCAGGTCGGATTCCTCTTCACGACCGAGCCCCTGGCGCCCAAGTTCAACCGGCTCGATCCCATCTCTGGATTCAAGCGGCTCTTCGGCCTCCGAGGCGTCGTCAAGACGCTCATCAACACGTCCAAGGTCGTTCTGATCCTCATCGTCGGCGCTTCGGTGATCTTCGGCGTCCTCACCGAAGTCATCTCGCTCCCGAATCTGCCCATGGCGGCGGCGCTCCGCGAGGTCCTGGCCCTGGGCGGCAAGCTGGCCGCGTGGCTCCTGATCATCATGCTCGTCCTGGGCGTGATCGACTACGCCTACCAGCGCTGGCAGTTCATGAAGGACCTCCGCATGACCAAGCAGGAGGTCAAGGAAGAGCGCAAGGACATGGAAGGCGATCCCGAGATCAAGGGAAAACGTCTCCGCATGGCCCGCGAGATCGCGCTCCAGCGCGTCAACTCCGCGGTCCCCAACGCGGACGTGATCGTCACCAACCCCACGCACTTCTCCGTCGCGATCAAGTACGACGAAAAGACCATGCGGGCCCCGGTCGTGGTCGCCAAGGGTGTGGACGAGATCGCGCTGCGCATCCGTCAGGTGGCTCGCAACAACGACGTCGCCATCGTTGAGCGTCCGCCCCTGGCCCGAGCGATCTACTACGGCGTGGACGTGGGCCACGAGATCTCACCCGAACACTACCAGGCGGTCGCGGAAATCCTCGCGTACGTCTACCGCCTCGAAGCCCAGGCCGCCTGATCCCGAGCACGCACTTTTTCGGAACCTGAAACCCCTTGGCCAAGAACCAGCCCAAACCCGCACCTCGACCCGCTGCCAAGCCGGCCCCTGCGCCGCTCCCGGCGCCGGGATTTGGCGCCGGTTCGGGCGTGATGCCCGCCTGGGTCTACAAGATCAAGCAGCACCGCGGGCTGATCGCGCCCATCGGGTTCATCCTGCTCATGGCGGTGCTGCTCGTGCCGGTCCCGCCTCTGGTGATGGACGCGCTGATCTGCGTGAACATCGCGCTGGCCGTGATCATCCTGCTCACGACCATCTACATGAACCACCCGCTGGATTTCAGCGTCTTCCCGTCGTTGCTTCTGGCGACGACGCTCTTCAGGCTGGTTCTGAACATCGCCTCGACGCGACTGATCCTGACCGCGGATGCGGATTCTCCGGAGGCCGCGATGGCGGTCGCGGGCCATGTCATCATGGCCTTCGGCAAGTTCGTCGCGGGCGACTCGCTGTACGTGGGCGTGGTGATCTTCCTGATCCTGCTCGTCGTGCAGTTCGTGGTCATCACCAAGGGCGCCACCCGCATTTCGGAAGTCGCGGCACGCTTCACCCTCGACGCGATGCCCGGCAAGCAGATGGCCATCGACTCGGATCTGAACGCCGGGATGATCGATGAGGCCGAGGCCCGCCGTCGCCGCGAACGCATCGCGCAGGAAGCCGACTTCTTCGGCGCCATGGACGGTGCCTCCAAGTTCGTCCGAGGCGACGCCGTCGCGGGCATCATCATCACGGTGATCAACGTCCTCGGCGGCTTTGGCGTGGGCATGATCCAGCGCGGCTGGCCCGCCGGGGAAACCGCAGCGGTCTTCACCAAGCTGACCATCGGCGACGGTCTGACCTCGCAGATCCCCGCGTTCGTGATCTCCATCGCCGCCGCCCTGATCGTCACCCGCTCGGGCTCCAAGCAGGACCTTGGCGAGGAAGTCACCGGACAGCTCGCCAGCCAGCCCCGCGGATTGCTCATCACCGCCTGTTTCCTGTTCCTCCTGGCACTCACGCCTCTTCCCAAGGTCCCCCTCATCGCGACCGGTGTGGCGCTGATCCTCGTCGCGGTTGGGATGAATCGCGCCCGCAAGGCCGCGATCGATCAGCAGGCCGCCGAAGAAACCAAGCCCACGCCCGTTGAGCCGCCGCCGGTCGAGAACCTGCTCAAGGTCGACACGATGGAGCTCGAGGTGGGCTATGGACTGGTCGCCTTGGTCGACACCTCGCAGGGAGGCGATCTGCTGGACCGCATTTCCGCGGTCCGCCGTCAGCTCGCGGCCGAGCTCGGTCTGGTCATGCCTCCGGTCCGCATCCGCGACAACATCCAGCTCGAGGGCACCCAGTACCGCGTCAAGATCCGCGGCAATCCCGTCGCGACCGGTTACGCCAAGCCCGGCAAGCTCCTGGCGATGGACTCGGGGATCGTCTCTGGCCCGATCCAGGGCGAACGCACCCGCGAGCCCGCCTTCGGGCTCGACGCGTGGTGGATCGACCCCTCGCTCCGCACCCGCGCCGAGACGATGAACTACACCGTTGTCGACCCCTCCAGCGTGCTCGCGACCCACCTCACGGAGCTCGTGAAGAAGCACGCCGATGAGCTGCTCACGCGTGAAGAGGTCAACAACCTGCTCGAACAGCTCAAGGCCAAGAGCCCCAAGCTCGTCGAGGAGACCGTTCCGACCGTCCTCAAGCCCGTGGAACTCCAGAAGATCCTTCAGTCGCTCCTCCGCGAGCGCGTGCCGATCCGCGATCTGGAGACGATCCTGGAGACCCTTGCCGACTGGGGCACCAAGACCAAGGACCTGGACGTGCTGGTGGAGTACGTCCGCAACGCCCTCCGGCGGTCGATCTGCAACCAGTACGCGGTCCAGCAGCCCGACGGCGTGCAGAAGCTCGTGTGCGTCACGCTCGACCCGTTGCTCGAGGACCAGATCAACGCCTACGTCGACCGCGGCCCGACCGGGACCACCGTCAACATGCCCTCCCGCGTCGCGACGAGAATCTCCGAGCAGATCGTCAAGGCCCTGGTGCAGGTCACCAGCGCCGGCCATCAGCCGGTCGTGATCGCCAGCCCGCAGGTGCGGGCGGTGGTGCGTCAGATCATTGAACCCCACGTGCCGAGCGTTGCGGTCCTGGGTTACAACGAGATCGTGAACAACGTCGAGGTGGAGTCGATGGCCCTGGTCGCGCCGCCGCCGGAAGACGCCAAGCCCCGCATGGTCGGCGCCGCCTAGTCGCACGAAGGCCCCCAGCGCCGGTGCCACCACCCACGACGGCTCCGCGTCGTGGGTGGTGCGAACGTACAGCGCTCCAAACTCGACCTTGGCCCACGCCCAATCACACCACCGGCTCCGGCAGACCTCCGCCGGTGGTGGCACCCAACGTCCGATCGTTCGGGGCGTGTGCGGCGCGAGTTTTCCACCGGCCATCCCCCAATCGCGCCTGACGAGCGCCGAACAGGAAAAACTTGAAAGTTCGCGCGCGCGGTCGCTTGATGCCGCGCCCAGCGCCATGTACATTCCGGGTCTCGGGAGGTCCTCTTCTCCAGGACGCCGCGGGCAGGATGCCCAACGCGAGCTCCGCTCCCCCGGGGGTCGCTTCTTCGGTCTCTCCGCCGGTCGGGCGGGTGGCTCAAAGAGGCTGTTTGCCAGGGACGGCGCATGGACCTCCGCACCTTCCGCGGAACATCAATGGCCGAAGCGCTCGCTCAGGTCAAAAAAGACCTGGGACGCGACGCGATCATTCTGCACACCCGCCAGATCAAGGTCGGCGGCGTGATGGGCGTTGGCGCCCGCACGATGGTCGAGATCACCGCCAGCGCCCCTGACGCCAAGATCACGCCCCGCGCCGCGACGCCGCGTGCGACCAAGTCGCGCCAGGCCGACGACGCGAGGGACTCCGCTGCAGGTGTCGCGACCCTCGAGCGTGCCGCGGGCGTGGCCGATCGATTCGAACCCGCCGCATTCCGGCGCGTCTCGCACGCGGACCTGACAGCCCCTCGAGTCTCCGAGTCCGCGCCCGTCCTGGGCCCTTCTGACGTGCCCCTCGCACCGCCCGCCACCCTCGAGCCGGTGCTGACGACCCCCGAGCCCGAGGTGCCCGCGATCAAGACCCGAGCGGTTGATCCCGCGATGCTCCGCAAGCCTTCCTCGCGTCAGACGGTGCCTTCGGTCACGTCGCCCTTGGCCAACCGCACGACCTTCGCGCCCGCGACCGAGGTCGCCGACCGCGCGATTCAGGACGAACTGGCGTCTATCAAGAGGCTCGTCGGCCAGGTTCTCCAGTGCTCGCGTCAGGCGGCCCTGAGCTCGACGCTCACGACCGTCGGCGCACAAGGCGCGGGGGCCGCGGTGCTCGCGCTGGGCGGAATGCCCGAGGCGCTCTTCGCGTCGTACTCGCACCTGCTGGAGCAAGGCGTCGCGCCGGAGATCGCCGACCTGCTGGCGGGCCGCGTGCGTGACCAGCTCACCACGCCCGAAGTGCAAGCGCCCGAGCACGTGCATGCTGCGATGCTCGACGCGGTCGCCACGCTTCTTCCTCAGGCCCAGGAGTCGTGGGGGACCGGCCGCCGCGTCGTTGCCCTCATCGGACCGACCGGCGTGGGCAAGACGACCACCATCGCCAAGCTTGCGGCTCTGTACAAGCTCCGTGATCGCATGAAGGTCGGCCTGGTCACCGCCGACACCTACCGCATCGCAGCGGTTGAACAGCTCCGCACCTACGCCAACATCATCGGCCTCCCGCTGCGCGTCGCCCTGACGCCGGCGCAGATGGCCTCCGAGATCGCGGCCCTCTCCGATTGCGATGTCGTGCTCGTCGACACCGCGGGCCGTTCCCAGCACGATCAGTCGCGCCTCGAAGAACTCTCCGCGATGACCCGCGCCGCCGAGCCCACCGAGACGCATCTGGTGCTCTCGGCCTCCGCCAGCGAGGTCGTCCAGCGTCGGATCGTGGACTCCTTCGGCGCTCTCGAGCCCGACCGCCTGATCTTCACCAAGCTCGACGAGGCGGTGCAGCTCGGTGCGCTGGTCAACGTCGCGGTCCGCGCCGGCCGTCCGCTCAGCTACGTCACGCTCGGACAGGAAGTCCCCGACGACATCGCGCCCGCCGAGCCGCGCCGTGTGGCTCGAATGGTTGTCGAAGGAAGCGTGACCGTATGAACGCGCCCGCGGCACTGGACACCACCGAAGCGCGCCCCGCCGACGATCAGGCTGCGGCTCTGCGTCGCTGGGTCCGCGCCGGCGCTGCACCGACTTCTTACCACGCCTCCCGGGCCTTTTCCATCGCGCTGGCCTCCGGAAAAGGAGGCGTCGGAAAGACCACCCTCGCCATCAACCTCGCGATCGAGCTGGCCCGCAGCGGACGTCAGGTCACCCTGCTCGACGCCGACCTGGGCATGGCCAACGCCGACGTGATGTGCGGCCTGGCCCCGCGTCAAAGGCTCGATGCCGCCCTCACCAGCGGCCAGCTCCATCCCGCCGATCTTGCGGTCGATGCTCCCGGAGGCTTCAAGCTTGTGCCGGGATGTGTCGGCGTTTCGCGTCTGGTCGAGCCCGGGTATCGCGAGCAGGCCTCGCTGCTTGGCGTCCTTGAGCAACTCGAACGCGCCAGCGACTATCTGGTCATCGACACCGGCGCCGGCATCGGCGCGGGGGTCACGACCATGCTCGCCGCCGCCTCGGCGCCGGTCGTGGTGGTCACCCCCGATCCGCCTTCCATCGCCGACGCGTACGCGCTGATCAAGTGCGTGATCCCGATGCTCGAAGCCCACGGCCGTCGCGCGTCGGATCTGAGCCTCCTGGTCAATCAGGCCCGCACACGCGACGAGGCCCTCTCGGTCCACGCCCGCATCAGCGCGGTCGCCTCCCGGTTTCTCCGGCACGACCTTCGCTTGCTTGGATGGGTCCCCTCGGATCCCGCGGTGGCCGAGAGCGTCCGCCGTCGGGTTCCCGTTCTGGTCGGTGCCCGGAATTGCGCCGCGGGGCGCAGCATCGGCCCGATCGCGCAGGCCTTGCAGGCCCGCTCCGGGCGTCCCCCGGAGTTCCCGGACGCCCCCGTCAGGGGGTGGCTCGGAAGGCTCTTCGGCAAGGCGGCGGCAGGCGGGGGAAGTTCGTAGGTCCACGCCGCGGGGGCTTTGGTTCCGCGGCTCAAATCGTGACGGATCGTTGGATTTTGGTCGGAAAGTTTGGCAAAGCCTCAAGTCGGCCGCGGTCGCGGTCGATCGGCAGACCGGGGAGATGAGCCGTTCTCGGCCCATCGGCAGAGAGGATCAGCGACAACGTGAATCGGACCACCAAGGTCATCGCCAGTGCGCTGGGGCTCACCGCGTTTGCGATCGCGACGATCGCGGGCATCGCGGTCGGCAACCCCGCGGACACGGTGCTCTGGCACGCGATCATCTCGATGATCCTGTGCCAGCTTGTCGGTCTGGTCCTGGGCTCCATCGGAGACCGCGTCATCACCGACGCCATCTCGGAGTACCAGCGCCGCAATCCCATCCCCAACCTCGAACGCGAGGTCATCATGGCCGAGCCCGTTGACGAGGAAGCCGGCGCTTCCCCGGAACGGAGGGCGGCGTGAACAATCCTCGATTTCAACCTGTTGAACACGTGCGCCGACTGGTTGACGCGCGCGATGGTCGTTATACTTCCCGGCGTCGGGGCATGGATTCGCCCCGGCTGCCGCGATTGATCTCGATCGGTGTGGAACAGCGGCGATAAAGGTCTAAGGAGCGGACCGACATGGCGATCACCAAGTCTTCTCTTCGCATGGGCGCGCGCGGGCGCTATCAGGCGCGTCACGCTGAGGCGTCCAAAGCGCCTTCTCAGTTCGACAAGCGCCCCATCAACGATCTCTGGGTCGAGTACCGCAAGGCTCCCTCCGAGGCGCTCCGCAACTACCTGATGGAGAAGTTCCTCCCGCTCGTGCGCTACAACGCCGAGCGCATTTACGCCCGTCTCCCCGACGAGGTCGACATCGAGGACCTCATGTCCGCCGGCCTCTTCGGCCTCATGGACGCCATCGACGCATTCGACCTCGAACGCAAGGTCAAGTTCGAGACCTACTGCGCCCCGCGCATCCGCGGCGCCATCCTCGACGAGCTCCGCTCCATGGACTGGGTCCCGCGACTGGTCCGTCACCGCACCGCCAAGTTCGAGTCGGCGCGCCAGCAGATCGAAATGGAAACCGGCACCGCCGCCACCGAAGAGCAGGTCGCGCAGCGTCTGGGCATCCAGGGCGAAGAGTTCGACAAGCTCGTCCGCGACGGCCAGCCCGTCTCCACCACGAGCCTTGATCGTCGTCGCTTCCCCGGCGACGGCGGCCGCGAAGTCCGCGAGATGGACGTCGTCAAGGACGATCGCCAGCTCAACCCGCTCAACGAACTCCAGCGCCGCGATCTCCGCGAGCTGATCACCAAGGGCCTCACCCGCGCCGAGCGCCTCATCGTCATCCTCTACTACTACGAGGGCATGACCATGAAGGAAATCGGCGCCACCCTGGACCTCTCCGAGTCGCGCGTCAGCCAGATGCACTCCTCGATCCTCGCCCGACTCAAGGCCCAGATGCTCATGCGGTCCAAGGAACTCGAGGAAATGGAGGAATAAGCCTCCCTCCGGCCCTGAACGAGGGCCTGACCTTGGCCCTGACCTGGGACCTGACCCTGACCTGCACTGTTTCGCCGCCGCGGCCCGAACTCGGGCCGCGGTTCGTTTTTGTCCCGATCACCGCCTTTGATTCCCCGTTCATGACCCGGTCCGATCCAACCACGCCGCTGTACCGGGAGATCGCTGCGATCGCGCTGGGCTCCAATCTGGGAGATCGCGCCGCCCATATCGCCTTTGCGATCGACGCCTTGCGCACCCTGCCCGAGAGTCAACTGCTCGCGGTGTCCGACATCATCGAGACCGCGCCGGTCGGCGACATCCCCCAGGGCCCGTACCTCAACGCCTGCCTCACCCTCCGCACATCGCTTGAGCCCTCGGTGCTTCTGCAGCACCTGCACGCGATCGAGCGGTCCCGAGGCCGCGACCGCGATCGTGAGCAGCGGTGGGGCGCGCGCACCCTCGATCTCGACCTTCTCCTGTTCGGCGAACGCTTGGTGTCCGAGCCGGGGCTGACCGTGCCGCACCCGAGGCTCCACGAGCGGGCGTTTGTTCTGGAGCCTCTTGTCCAGATTGCCCCAGAGCTTCCAATCCCCGGTCGGTTCGGAAGCGTTTTGGAAGCCATGCGGGCCCTGGGAGAAGGCAAATCCGGAATCCAGCTCCCCAGTTCCGGTACAATGCCAGCATGAGCACGGCCTCGTGGAGGTTCGTGGGTATCTCTGCAGCCATGGCCCTGACCGCATGGTCCGGGGCGGCGCAGTCTGTCACGTTGCGTGGAACGATTCCCGCGGTGGTCGCCTCAGGCGACGCCGATGCGGGTGAGCAGCCCGATCCGCCGCGCAAGCAACCGTCCAAATCACGTTCGGAAGAACTCGACGCGGTCTCGCTTCTCGCACGCGTCACCGCTGCGTACGCCGAAGCGGCGACGCACGAGCGCGTCGCGATCCGCTACGCGGGTCCGGATGGTTCCGAGCGCTTCGATCAGATGCAGGTCTCGCTCGATCCGGGCAAAGCCGGCGGCGGGCGTCGACTCGCGGTCTCGATGGGCTCGCTCCGTGTGCAGGTCGTCGAAGGCCTCGTGAGCGCGGTCTCGGAGTCAGCAGTGGGGCGGGTCTTCCGCGCCGCGCTGGGCGAAGACCTGTCGTCTCGTTCGCTCAAGAAGGTGCTCCCGCCGCTCCCGATTCCGTCGCTCGAGTTCCTCGGCGGAGGCGATGTGATCGCCGGCGGCACCATGACGCCCTACGCGTCGGGGATCGTCTGGGAATCCATGGCCGAGCCCGCATCAGGCGCCGGCCAGACCTGGGCGGTCGTGCGCGGGTCCGCGGGCGACACACGCGTCGCCATGACCATCGATCTGCAGACGTGGCGCGTCCGCCATGTCGAAATCCTCGGAAAAGCTGGCGCGCAAGGCTGGAGCCTCGACTGCGCGATCACCCCGATCGCAGCCCCCGAGCGCGATCCCTGGGCGCCGATGGCCGACTCCCTCCAGCCTGTCGCGACGCTCGCTGAACTCGTCGCGGCCCAGCTTCCCATCCAGCGCGGCGCGACGGTTCCGAGCCTGACGCTCATGGATGCGCAGCTCAAGGGCTGGACGCTCAACGATGCGTTCGGCGGCGCCCGTCCACGCAAGGCGGTCGGCCTGGTGCTCTATCGCGCCGGCTCGGAAGCTGCCCGCGCCGATGCGCAGTCCGCGGCCCTCACGCTCATGCAGACCGCCCGGCGTCTGCACATCGACGTTGAGGTCCGCCCGGTTCTGGTCTACGAGCTCCGCGAGTTCCAGGTCACCGGGTTGCAGCGTGAGTCTTCCCAGTGGGACGCATCGGTCGGGCCTCTGGCCTCCACGGGCGGGCGCGAGCTCATGGACCGATTTGCTCCGGGACGCAACTCCGCGGTCGTGCTCATCGATCCCGAGCACAAGCTCGTCGACGCCCTGGATTGCGATGGACGATCCTCAGACGCCGCCAGCCTGGGTGCGTCGGTCCGCGACGCCCTGACGCGCAGCGTCCCGGCCCGCTGAGAACTGGCCCGCGCAGAGCGAGCAGGCATTGACTCAACCCCAAAAACGCAAGAAGCCCGCGTCGAGCGGGCCTCTGCGAGAAGAGGTTCGATGAATGGCTCAGCTGGCCTGCGCCCGCGGGTGGGCCTTGTTGTACGCGTCCTGCATGCGCGTCGTGGAGAGGTGTGTGTAGACCTGCGTGGTGCTCAGGGACTGATGGCCCAGGAGCTCCTGAACGCTTCGGAGGTCCGCGCCGTTGTCGAGCAGGTGGGTCGCGAACGAGTGACGCAGGGTGTGGGGGCTGATCGTGGGATCAAGGCCGACCTGCTTCAGGTACTTGTCGAGCTTGCGGCGGACCGAACGGCTCGAGAGCCGCCCGCCGTGCTTGTTGATGAACAGGGGCTTGCCGCGCACGCCGGGCTGCGGGTTGCGCGGATCGCTCTTGAGCAGCTCGATGTACCGGCCGATGGCGGCCAGCGCGTGAGCGCCCAGGGGAACGATGCGTTCCTTGCGGCCCTTGCCGCGGACGTGGAGGGCTTCGCCCGGGACGTCAAGGTCTTCGCTGTTGAGCCCGACCAGCTCGCTCACGCGGATGCCGGTGGAGTACAAGGTTTCGAGCATGGCGCGGTCGCGGCAGCCCAGAACGTCGGAGTCCGACGGGGCGGCCAGGAGGCGCTCGACCTGCTCGATCGTGATGGCCTTGGGGAGCCGCTTGCCCTGGCGGGGCGTGCGGATGAGGGTCATCGGGTTGGAGTCGGCCAGCCCGCGGCGCTCGGCCCACTTGTAGAAGGAGCGGAGCGTGGCGATCTTGCGCGCCATCGTCGCGGGCGAGTACTGCTGCTCACCCAGGAACGTCAGGAACGAGCGGATCAGGTCCGCGTTGGCCTGCGTGATCAGGTGGGTGATGGTGGAGGCGTTGGCGATGGAGCCCGCGACCGGAGCGCCGGTGCGGTTCTGCCTGGCCTCGAAAGCCTGGCGTTCCTTCTCGGTGTCGAGCTCGATGTTGTGCTCGTTGCCCAGGAACTCCACGTACTGACGCAGATCGGCGCCGTAGCACCGCGCGGTATACGGGCTGAAATGACGCTCGTCGGAGAGGTACGACGTGAACGCCTCAATCAGAGCCAGCGTCGGTTGATTCTCGGTCTGCATACCGCACTCCTGCGTCTTACGGACTCCGTTCCGCCCCGGCATCACAAACGCACGGGCTCGACACGAAGCTTGCTATCGGGCTTTATCCACCCGGGCTGTTGTCTGTCTTCGAAACACGTCCAGAAACTCCGCTTGCTTGCGGGGGAGTAACCCCCAGGCGGACCTTCTCGGATTCCATCAGACGCTCCACCACGTGGTGCGCGACGAACGTCTGATACAGATCCATGCTCTTGACATACCGCTCCCAGCCGATGGCCGCCTTGGGATCCGTGCGTCCCGCGGCGTAGGTCCGGACTGCTTCCAGAACCCGATGGTCCTTGGCGTCGAAGTTGTCCGAGTACGCGTTGGTCGGCGCGTCGCCCTGGAAGACGGACGCCGAAACGCTCTCGGTCGCCGAACGCGAAAGGGCCCGCGGATCCAGCCCCGACTCGTCCTGAGTCGGGCCGGCGGTCAACGAACCGCTCCGGGCGGTGAGCACGACCGTCACGCCGATCACCGGGTCGTAGGGGTCCCACGCGGTGAGCGAACCGACGATCAGTCCGTCGACACCCATCGCCTGAGCCACCTGCCGCGCCTGCGAAGGCGTGGAGATCTGCGCGATCTTCAGGGCCCGCATCGCTTCCAGCGTGCGGTTCACCGGCAGACACCGGATCCCCTTGACCTCCTCCAGCGCGCCGACCATGCGGTCGGAGAACACCAGCGGATCGATCTGGCTCACACCCGTCTCGTTCCGGAAAGGCACGACCGCAAAGAGCACTTCGCCCTTGGACTGGTCGTACGGCGCGACCACCGCCGGTGGCGGCGTCAGCTTGGTCTGGCGGTTGATCGAGTCACCCGCACACCCCGCCAGCGCGAGCACGCCCGCAATGAGCAGGCCTCCCGCGCCGCGCCCTCTCCGCGCCGGAGCGACTCCGCCCCGGCTTGTTTCGAGCATGGAATCTGCACTTGTCATGGCGTCCTTGCCTCTCCAAGGCCCGGCCTCCGTGCCGGACCGACACTTGCCTGTCGACCCGCCGCGGAGATCAACTCCCCGCGTGGGTCGTGAATCGGCGCCGGAGCTTTTCAGCCCTCAACCGCCCGATGGGCCATCGGCCCCTTGTCCATGCCAATCCGCCGTCGATCCGGACCGGATCGACGGCGAAAGAGGAGTCATTCCTTGCTGCCTTCGGTCACCCCGGCCACCGGCTTTTCCTCATGACCATGCGCCGGCTCGTGGTCCTCGGTTCCCTTGGCCTTGGCGGTCTGCGCACCCGCCGGCGAGGCCCCGGACGCCGCCAGAACGGGCTTGCCCATGTCCAGAGACCAGATGTTTTCCGTACCGGAGCGGTCCGACACGAAGTAGAGGTGGTTGTCGGTCGCCCACGACGGGAGCAGGGCCGAGGAACGCCCGCTGGTGAGGCGCACCTTGCCCGTCCCGTCGATGTTGATCATCCACAGATCGCTCGTCGTCGGGCGCGTGTTCCACGCCAGGCCCTGATCGGCGGGGATCGATGCGTACACGATCCGCTGCCCATCGGGGGACCAGGTCGGATTGATCAGCGCCGTGTCCACCGAGCTTGCGATCTCGGTGAGGTTGCCGGTCTGGCCATCCTTGTAGTCGAGGGTCCAGATCCCAAAGGTCCGGCTGCCGCGCTCGCGACCCATCTGAAACAGGATGCGGTCGGCGCCCTCAGCGCCCGTGCCCGAGCTCGGGCACCAGGAGGGGAACATGCCGTAGCCGATGAAGCGTGCAACCGAGTTGGACTCGGCCTTGGTGGTCCAGAGCTCCCAGCGTCCGCTCCCCGCGCCGAGCCGGCAGAAGACCAGCTCCGTGCCGTCGGGCGACCAGGAGGGGTGCAGCTCGTGCGAACCCTCGGCGGTGATCTGCACCGCGGCGCCGCCCGTGACGGGCATCACGAAGATGTCCCAGTTTCCAGAGCGATTGGAAGCAAACGCGACGCGCGAGCCGTCCGGGCTGACCGAAGGCATCACGTCGTCGGAAGTGTCGTTGGTGAGGCGGGTGACCACGCGCCCTTCGGCCTGCTTGACATAAATGTCCGCGGTCGGGCGGTGCTGCGTGCTCGCGAAGACGACCGTCTTGCCGTCACGTGAGATGCAGGGATCGAACGCGCCGCCTTCTTCCGCGAAGGTGATCTGGGCGACGTTGGTGCTGTCCTCGAAGGGGACAGGCAGGCCCGCGTCGGAGTTGGGTTCGGTCGCGTTGGAGGCAAGCGTGGAGAACTCGCCGGTACGCGTGACGGGCCGCGCCGCGGTCGTGGTGGTGGGGGCCGCGGTCGTCTGTGCGACCTGCTGGGTGTTGTTCTGATTGTTGGTCTTGGCGGTCTCGCCAGCCGGGGGCTCGATGGCCGCCTGGCGGGTGCTCCAGGCGGAGCAGCCGCCGGAGGCGAGGGCCAGGGCAAGCGCGAGCGCGGACTTCAGAGGGCAGCGGTCGTTCATGGCGGTTGGCTCCGGCGTCGTTCTCAAGACCTCGTGTGGGCCCCGGAAGCTCCGCTCCCGAACACCCTTCCCCTGCGCGATCAAGCCGATTCCGCCGGCCCGCCATGGAGCAGCACGCATGCTGCTCTGGGTTTATCGGACGCGTCCCCGGGCGGCCTTGAGCCACCGGGCAAGGTCCGGAATCGCGCGATTCTGGGTCTCCATCGACCGGCCGCCGGAGCCGGTTGAGTCCGCTAATCGAAATCCTCTGTTCTTCAAGACTGGTGAAAACCCCGGGAGTCCCCCATCCAAAACGCACAGGACGCAGGAGGCCCCACCACGGACCCCCTGCGTCCTGTCTGTCTCGGGATCGCTCGGAAGCTCAGTCCTCGGGGTCGTGGACCACGATCGCGGGGGTGTCGCCCCGGCGGGTCCAGGTGGCCTCACGCCCGCGGGGGGTCTGAAGGGCCAGCAGGTGGTCCAGGTAGTTCCGCAGGCCCGACTCCTGGAAGGCGTCGAGGAAGGCCGACGTCGCGGTGGGATTCAGGCTGATGATCTGATCGATGAGCTGGGTCTTGGAGAGTCCCAGGTTGGTCGCTTCGAGCGTGTCGGTGGCCAGGGTGGACATCGTCACTCCTGAGTCAAACGGCGTGCGGGGTGAGAGGTATCGACCCACCGCAATCGCCGTGCCCAACGTGTAACCGGGACGGGACGAACCGGTCTACGCTCCGCGCATGGGCCAACTGACCTGGCACGATGGTCACATCTCGGATGGGGAGACACGCTGGGCAGCCCGCTGGGCGGGCAACCTCGTGAAGGACGCGATCCCCACACCGACGACGGCGCGGCTGGTGGTTCGCTCAGGCTGGGTCGAGCGCGATCCCGACCGTCCGACACTCTCGTGGACCGCGCCCGTCCGCTCACAGGTCGATCAGGCGCTCGAGACCGCCCTGACCACGTGCGCACAAGCGGGTGCGACCTTGCTCCTGCACCCCACCGCGTCGGATCTGATCTCCGACATCCCGTCGACGCTCGGCGTGCTGCGCAAATGGTCCGCCCAGCCCCTGGGCATCGTGCTCGAGCCCGCCGCGTTGTTCACCGAGGGAATGATCGCGCGTGCCGAGGACCATCTCCAGCGCATGGGGGAAGCTCTGGGCGAACATCCCAGCACCCACGCGGTCCTGATCTCCAACGTGAACTTCACGCTTGAGGGCACGGAACGCACGCCGATCGACAAGGGCCAACTCCCGCCGTCGATGCTCCGCGACTTCGCGGATGCCGCCCGAGCAGCGGGGAAGCTCGTGATCATGCTGCCGGGCGATCGCTGAACCAGTTGCACAAGCAAGCCGTCATCCGGTGCCACCACCCACGAAGGCTCTGCGCCGTGGGTGGTGCGAACGTTGGTGTGGCTTGTGTTGTCGGTCGATGTGGGCGTACAGCACCACCGGCTCCGGCGGACCTGCGCCGGTGGTGGCACCAAGAGATGGCCGCGCTGACTTAGCCCTTCGCGTGGACCGTCTTGCCGTCGTGGCCTGAGCCTTGGAGCCTCTTGCCTTCGGGGAGCAGGACGATCACCTCGACATCCCTACTCGGGCGTTTGAGCGAGCCTTCTTCGTGGGCGATGCTGATGTCGGCGGCGTGGCTTCCCGCGTGCAGCTTGCACCGGTAGGTCGTGCGGAGGAACTCGCCCTTCTGGTAGCCGTAGCCCTCGCCCGCATCCTCGTAGAGCACGCCTTCGGCGACGCCGTGCGCGTCGGGGCAGACCACGAGCGTGAGCGGATTGAGGGGCTTTTCCCCGATGTACTGGCGCGAAGGACCCATGGGCACGATCGCGCCCGCACGCACCAGCAGCTCGGGCAGATTCGCATCGGTCTGGGCAGCAGGCTCGAAGCTGCGCCAACCCTCGGGGGTCGGCCTCGCATCGGCGGTCGGGCGCGGGCCGGGTTCGAGATGGCACCGCACGAGCACGTCGCGGCCGATCAGGAACTGGTCTTCCACGCCGCGGAGGGCCGGATCGAGCGGATCGGCGAAGAACATCGGCCGTGCGATCGGGAGCCCGCTGCGCGAGGCCTCCTCGGCCAGCGTGTAGAAGTAGGGGAGCAGGCGATAGCGGCGTTCCAGCGCCAGGCGGCAGGTGCGCTCCGTCTCGGGTCCGAACGACCAGGGCTCGTGATCCACCGACTCCTTGATGGAGTGCCCACGCGAGAAAGGCAGCAGAGCGCCGATACCCATCCAGCGCGCAAAGAGCTCGGGCGTCGCGTTCCCCGCGAAGCCTCCGATGTCGGGCCCCGCCAGAGGCTGGCCCGAGAGGCCGAGGTTCAGGATCATCGAGATCGACCAGCGCAGGTGCGTCCAGTCAGAAACGTTGTCGCCGGTCCATGTGGCGGCGTATCGGTGCCCGCCCAGGAAGTTGGCGCGGGTGAGCACGAAGGGTCGCTTCTCGGGGTTGGCAGCCTGGATGCCCTCGCGGGATGCTCGCACCATCTGCATGCCGTAGATGTTGTGGTACGCCGCGTGAGGCCCGGGCCCGCCGAGCTCGGCGTCGGCTTCGTGCACGTTGTCGTCGGGCATGGTCTTGCCAGGCACGTCAAAGACCGCCGGCTCGTTCATGTCGTTCCAGACGCCGTCGATCCCGGTGCCCATGTACGCCTGGTAAAGCCCGGCCCACCACGCGCGGGTGCGGGCGCGTGTGAAGTCGGGGAAATGACACGCGCCGGGCCACACCTTGCCGGTGTACACCTCGCCCTGAGCGGACTTGATGTAGTGATCGCCCTTGAGCCCGGCGGCGAAGACCGCGTACTCCGGATCAACCTTCAAACCCGGATCGATCATCCACACCGTGTGGAACCCGAGCTCGTGAAGCTTCTGGTTGAGCCCCTTGGGATCGGGGAACTGCTCCTTGTCGAACGTGAAGCAGCGGAAGCCCTCCATGTAGTCGATGTCCATCCAGATGACATCGCAAGGCATGCTCTTGGCGCGGAAGTCCTGCGCGAGCTTGAGCACCCGCGCATCCGGGTTGTAGCTCCACCGGCACTGGTGATACCCCAGCGCCCAGAGCGGCGGCAAGGGCATCTTGCCCGTGAGGTCCGCGAGCGCACGCACAACGTCTTCCGCGGAGGCGCGTTCGATAATCACGATCGCCGGCGATGGGGGCCTGATTCCGGTGCGATGGCCGGGCTTGCGCCCGGTGCTGTCACCCAGGTACGTCCCACCCACGCGGATCTGGATCTGGTTCCCCGACGACGAGAGATCGATCCGGCAGCGCCACGTCGAGCACACGATGACGCCGAACGCGCTCCCGTCGGGCCTCACGCCAAGAACGAAAGGCTGCGCCTGGTAGATGGAGGGCGTGCGCTCGGTGTAACCAAAGGAGTCGGAGTTCCAGAGATGAGCCTTGCGACCATTGCGGCGGAAGGGCCCGGCGATCTCGCCCGTGCCGTAGAAGTCGGTCGCCTGATCCAGATCGATGGTGATCTCGCGCACCGACCCGCGGTCGCGGAAGCGGGGCTTGAGCGCCGTCACGCCCGCGCCCGAGCCCTGGTCGTTTGGCTCCTGAACGAACGCGGGGAAGGGCTTCAAGGGCTCGGCCTTGTGCATGGGATCGCGGAAGCGGACCACACCCGGGCCGATGAGGCGGGGATCCGTATCGACGCGCGAGGCGCTGCGGCGCATCGCCAGGCTGGGGCGTCCGGAAGTCTCGATCAGGTCGGCAGCAGCGGGCTTGGTGAACAGGGGCATGCTCGGCGTACCTTGGCGTAAGGCCTTGAAAGGGCTTGGGTTCGGTGCTGGGTGGGCCGGCGCATCTCGTGGGCGGCCCGCTTCTGGCGATCGCCCGGGTCGCGGGCGGATCAGGGAGCCTGACGGTAGGAGTTCCCCACGGTGCTTTCCGCTGGGCCTTCGCGGGGCGGTCCTGATCCGAAATCGGGCCTTTCAGCTTCCCAAAGACCCCAGAAGTGCGAGTCTGAAGGCGGGCTCGGGAACGTCCTTGGGCGTCGCCCGTCTGCCTTGTGGGGATTCACGCACGTCCGGCCGCGCCAAAGGGAACTCGTCATGCACATCCGTCCGAACCGTTCTCGTCCGCTCGTCTTTGGAGTCTCGATGCTCCTGGGTCTGGGCATGGTCAGCGCCGCCAGCGGGTGCATCGTCATCGCCGACGGCGGGTCCAGCTCCTGGCGCGACGAAACAGTCAAGGAGACGCGCACGACCAGCGTCGATCACGTCGCCTCCAAGGCGATCAGCGTGCGTTCTGGCAATGGTTCGGTCGCGATCCACAAAGGAGGCGCCGACAAGGTCGAGATCACCGCGGTCATCCGCGCGCGCACGCAGGAGCGTCTGGAGAAGGTCGTCATCCGCGCCGACCGCGACGCCTCGGGCAATCTCACGATCGACTCGGTGTTCCCCGACAATCAGCGCAAGTCAGGCGAAGGCGTGTCCTACCAGGTCACGATTCCCGACGCGGTCGGCGTGACCGTCACGTCCTCCAACGGCGCGATCGACATCGACTCGCTGGCTGGGAAGGCGGATCTCTCCACCTCCAACGGCGCGATCACGCTCACGTCGCACGCGGGCGACGCGCACGTCCAGACCAGCAACGGCGCCATCAAGCTCCGCAACATCAACGGGCGCATCGACGCGGACACGAGCAACGGCAAGATCGACATCATCAACGCCAGCGGCGTGGTGGTCGCGGATACGTCCAATGGCAGCATCGAGTGTGAACTCGCGCCGAGCGCCGCTGGCCCCGTGGATCTGGACACCTCCAACGGCGCCATCCACCTGACGGTGGGTCCCGCGTTCGGGGGCACGCTCGAGGCGGACACGAGCTCCGCTTCCATCAACCTCGTCAATCTGAATCTGGCCAACTCCAAGGTTGACCGCGGGCACGCGTCTCTGAAGTTCAAGAACGAGGGTCAGAAGTCCACGATCGACACCTCCAACGGCGCGATCACGATCAAGGCCGCCAGCTGATCGCGGCATATTCAGCCTCGGGAATCGATCCGCACCCTCCTATCGTCATGGCGCGGCCCAAAGCCGCCTGATGACCACGGAGGGTGCTTTGCTGAACAGAGCCTTCAGAAGACTCGGAAGCGTCGTGGCCTGCGCCGGGCTGGCGGCGACGCTGCACGCCCGCGCATCGGACCTGGTGGAGCTCTCCACAGGCGAGAAGCTCACCGTGGAGATCCTGGAACGCAACGACGAGATCGTGCGCGTCAAGCACCCGGTCCTCGGTGAACTGGCGATCCCGACCGCGGAAGTGCGCGTCCTGCCGGCGCGCAAGGCGGCGAGCTACGCCGCCAAGGTCTCGCACGCGCCCGAGGTACCTTCGGGAAATCTCGGCCCGCCCAAGCCCGGAGAAGCCCCCAAGCCCCGCGTGCCCGAACCCGGCGAGGCCGGGGCCTCGCCCGACTCCTGGCGCGGCGGAGTCGAAGGCGGCGTGAGCGGCACGCAAGGCAACTCCCAGTCCTCGAGCCTCCGCTTTGGCCTGAGCGCCAAGCGCCAGACCGAAAAGCTCGAGACGACGGTGAACGCCTCCATCGTCTACTCGACCGACCACGGCGAAAAGACCGCGTCCCGAGGCGAGGTGACCGCGCAGAACGACTGGCTGCTCGTCGATTCGCCCTGGGGCTTCTTCGTCCGCGGGCGCGGCGAGTACGACGAGTTCCAGGACTGGGACTGGCGTCTCTCGGCCTACGCCGGCCCGAGCTACGCCTTCATCCGCGATGAGCGCACGACGCTGCGAGGCCGCTTCGGTGCGGGTGCCGCGTACGAGTTCGGGGGCGAGCAGCAGGAGAAGCTCAAGCCCGAAGGCATCCTGGGGCTCGATCTGGCCCATCGGCTGACGCAGCGGCAGGACGTGTATGTCGTCGCGGACTACCTGCCGAGCCTTGATCAGTTCCCCGAGTTCCGCCTCGACCTTCGCGGCGGGTGGCGCATCCTGATCGATCCCGAGTCGCGGATGAACCTGCACATCGGCGCCGCGGACCGCTACGACTCGAGCCCCGGTCCCAACATCGACCGGAGCGACATCGAGTACTTCATGACCGTGGGCTGGCAGTTCTAGCTCGATCAGCCCTTCATTGCGCCCAGCAGCTCGCGTGGCGAACGGCGGGAGAGTGAAGCGACCGCGGGCGCCGCGGCGCCGAGCGTCATGAGCGTCACGAATCCCCAGCCGCAGACGATCGCGGTCCAGGGGAACGAGACGCCGACGTCGATGCCCCACAGGAACTTGTTAAGGCGTGTGCCGCCAAAGCCCCCTTGCACGCCCATGAGCGTCCCGAGGAAGCACGCGGCCAGCGCCACGACCAGCGCTTCAGCCAGGACGATGCGGACGAGCATCCGACGCTCGGCGCCGACGGCGCGGAGCACGCCGAACTCGAAGGTGCGCGCCTGAATCCCCGCGATGATCAGGTTCGCCACGCCCAGGCACGCGACAAACATCGAGAAGACCGCGACGCACGAGCTCACGAGCAATGACGAGTTCACGAAGTGCACGATCTCACGCTTGATCTGACGGCCTGAGCCCGCGTCCAGCAGCCCCGCGGAGAAGAGCTTGCTTCGGATCTCCGCGATCGCCTCCTCATCGGAGACCTTGGGATCCAGGCTCATCTGGATCAGCCCGATCGAGTCGGCCCCGAACTTGTCCTTGAGGTCTTTCCGGCTTCCAAACACCGCGTGGATGGACTGGTCGGTGAACTCTTCGCCGACTTCGAAGAACTTGGAGACCATCTCGAGCCCGGGGCTTGCGACCACGCCCACGATCTCGAAGTCGAAGCGCTGGCCGTTGTCCCAGCAGGTGAATGTGCTGCCGACGCCGAGGTTCTTGGCGACGAAGAACTCGCGGGCGACGATCACCGCTCCGCCCTCTTCGAGACGTTTGATCGCGTAGGCGGGATCACCCTGGACCCACGTGAGCTTGGTCATGCGGAAGAACGGCGCGGGGTCGAAGGCGACGAAGAAGGACTTGAACCGTGTCAGACCCTTGAGTCCGAAGACTTCGGTCTCGACAGGCTGGAGGGTGACCGCGCAGGTGTCGGTGACGAAGGGGAGGTTCGCCAGGACGCGCTGGCTTTCGGGGGTGAAGTTGGTCCCCGCGGCGAACGCGTCGGGGAACTCGATCTTCTCGAGCCAGTCGCGGACGATGGAGCCCCCTTGGGTCCAGATCGCGACCATGAGCGCCAGGCCTCCCATCATCGCGCCGGATGTGAATCCGAAGCGGTAGGGGGTGGCCCGCACGGTGCGCTGGAGGATGCCGGGCGGCAGCCCAAATCCGCGGCTGATGACCGAACCGAAGAGCTTGGCGAACAAGAGCGTGATGGGCACGCCGAGCACGAAGTAGCCGAGCATGAGGCCCGGGAGGCCGAGCGCCAGGTACGCCGCGACCACGCGTTCGGCGCCGGAGATCAGCGTGAACACGCCCAGATGGGCCGCGACGCCCAGGAGTCCGAGCACGCCGAGAATGACGATCGAGCGCGTGCGTGCGATGCTCGCGCGGGCCGCCAGCGCCCTGAGCGGCGAGACGCGCGAGGCCAGGATCGCGGCGTACACCGCGCCGAGCACGCCCGCGAACACCGCGCCCGCGAATGCTGCCGCGATGCGCCACCAGGGGAGCGTGACCTCCGCCTGAAGCCTGTCCTTGAAGACGTGGATCATCAACGCGGCCGCCGCGATGCCCAGAGGCACGCCCACGATCGCGCCGAGCGTGCCGATGATCCCGCCGATGAAGAGCTGGGCCTGGGCCAGTTGCCAGCGGGTGGCCCCGATGCAGCGCAGGATCGCCAGTTCGCGCTGCCGCTCGGTGATGCCCACGCCCATGCCCGTCATGATGATGAACCCAGCTGCGATGAAGCTCATCGTCGAGGCGATCACAAAGCCGAGCTGATTGGTCCGCATGTTCCGCTGCAGACCCGACGTGATCTTCTCGGTGGTCTGGACCATGAGCGACTTGGGGAGCTCGGCGGCTTTGGCTGACGCGAGCTTCTCGGCGTCGAATCCCTTGCGGAGCCTGATGTCGATCTCGCTCAGCGTGCCGGGCTTGCCGACGAGCGTCGCGAGCCCTTCGACGGTCATGTACGCGATCGCGCGTCCGCCCAGCGCGGGCTGCTTGGCGACCCCGACGATGGTCAGCTTCACGGGGTTCTTGAAGAGCCTGGCGACCTCGACCTGATCGCCGACATCAGGCGTGCTTCGCTTGTTGAGCTGATCGGCCTCGGCCTGGTCGCGTGCGAGCTTGGGGCCGCTGTCGGCCTTCATCGGTTCGACGTTGGAGACGCCCGCGAGGAGCGCCAGCGACTGGGCGACGCTCGGTCCCCCTTGGCGGCGCTGGCTCAGGGACTGGATCAGAGCTTCGTCGATGACGATCTCGGAGTCTTTCTCAGGCCAGCGGCCGCGCACAAGCTCGGTCTTGCGGAAGCGGGCCTCGTCCTGAGGGATCACGCCGTTGACGTTGGCGTTGGATCCGATGAGCTCGACCTTGCGCGGGAAGCTCCCATCGGCGTCCTTGACCCAGACGGGTTTGGCGAAGCGCAGGGCGAGCGATTCGAAGTAGCGCGCGGTCGCGATCTCGGTCTCGGGCCATGCCTTGACGCGGCTGAGCCAGTCGGCGCTCATCTCCGAGCCCCGACCCGCGGGCTTGACGCGCAGGTCAAAGACGCCGACGGTCGACTCGATGCGACGATCGATGGCGGCGCGGAGCGATCCGAGCGCAACGCCCACGGCGCTGATGAGCAGCGCCGCCAGCGCGACCACCGCGATCATCAGCATCGTCCGGCTAGGCCGCGCGAACGCACTGCTGGTAGCGAGACGCCACGCCGGCAGCATCCAGGCCCTCCGTGTCGATGGTCGTTTTCATAAGCCCGTCCTGGAGCACGTAGATGCGCGAGCAGTGCGCCGCCGCGGCCGGCTCATGGGTCACCATGACGACGAGCATGCGCTCGGCTGCCGCGATCTCGCCGAGCAGCGTCCAGAGCTTCTCGCTGCTCTGGGAGTCGAGGTTTCCCGTCGGCTCGTCCGCGAAGAGCACCTTGGGAGAGAAGAGCAGGGCGCGTGCGATCGCCACGCGCTGCTGTTCGCCTCCCGAGAGCGCGTCCGGCCTGTGATGTCCGCGTCCTTCAAGGCCCAGACGCGCGAGGAGTTCCTCGGCACGGGTCTTGAGCCAGTTCTGGTCCTTGCCCGCCAGCGTGCCGGGGAGCATCACGTTCTCGCCCGCGGTGAGTGTGGGGATCAGATTGAACTGCTGGAACACGATCCCGATCTTCTCGCGGCGGAAGAACGTCGCCTCCCGCTCCGAGAGCGCGTGGATGGGCTGGCCCGCCAGTTCGATCGTTCCCGAGTCAGGGCGATCCAGGGCCGAAAGCAGATGCAGGAGGGTGCTCTTGCCGCTGCCGGACTGGCCCATGATCGCGTAGAAGCCGGGCTCGTCGATCTGCAGGTCCACGCCGCGCAGCGCTTCCACCGTCCGGACCCCTTCGGGTGTTCGGAGTGTGTACGTCTTGCGGACCTGAACGCAGGTGAGCATGCGGGGCGGATCCTATTCGCGGCGACCGATGGATCCGATTCGGCCCTGAACCCCGCAAGATTACTGGCATCTCCCAGATTCTGGGGCATGGTTTCGGAGGCCCGGAGTCGGGTCCATTGTTTCGTGGAGGATCCGTTATGCGTCTTGCGCTCATGGTTCCGGCGGTCTTGGCTCTGGCGTCTTCTGCTGCGGCCCAGCCCTATCTCAACGGCGGCCTGGTCTACATCGCGGGGTCCAGCGACGGCTCCAACGCCGGCGGGGCCTACGAGTTTGACTCCTTTGACACCGGAAACGCCGACCTGCGGTTCAACGGGGTTTCCAAGACGCCCATGCTGCTGTCGCCCGGCGACAACGTCTTCGCGTTCGATGTCGATGGCGGCTTCGGCTCGCCTTCCCCCTGCGGCCTGGCGCTCTTCTTTACCGACGACAGCACGTTGCTCAACACCTTCGGGCTGGCCCCCGACCTCGCGGCCTACCGCGTCAACGGGACTTTCGCGTTCGCCTCACCCGGCGTGCTGGTGCCCACGCTCGGCGCAAGCTCGCCCGTGACGGCCTACTCGGGAGCGACCGAGTTCCAGTCCGGCCTGTTCAAGGTCACGCTGACGAGCTTCACGTTCAGCGGCCTGGCGGGGTCCATCACGCTCAACGTCTCCACGATCCCCACGCCCGGCGCGGCCGCGGTGCTGGGACTGGGCGTGCTGGGCGTCTCCCGTCGCCGCCGGTAATCGGGCGTCGGAAGGCCATCGGAATCTGCTGCTGATATTCAGGCCCGGGGCCCTGCCTCGGGCCTTTCTCATGCGCTCAGCAGGTCGCCGGGTGCCACTACCCACGAAGGCTCGGCGGAGTGGGTAGTGGGAGCGTCTCGTCGCGTTGGCTCTTCCGGGGCCTCGGTGCAGAGGATGCCTCTCACCCGTACGCACGAGCCTCTGCGCAAAGCCTTCGGAGGTCGTGGCGCCTCGCCCCGCGGGCGATCACGCGCTGAGCAGGTCGCCCTCGCCGAAGAGCCTGAAGTTCTTCCGCCGCAGGATCTGTCCCGCGAGCGTCAGGTCGTCGACCGCCAGCGCGATGGTGGCGGTGGTGCCCGGCCTGAGCATGAGCGAGTACGCGAAGTGGATGTTGAGCTCGGCCGAAAGCAGCGAGATACACAAGCTCGAGAGCGAATGGCCGTTACACAACTCGACCGCCAGCAGGTCCTTCTCGGAGAAGGGGAGGCTTTGCTTCTTGAGCAGCTCCCGGGCCAGTTTGGCGCGATTGGTAATCAGGCGGACGACCGCGTAATCCGAGGCGTCGTGGACCGACAGGGCGCAGATCTGGCATTCGGCGCCGTCGAAGAGCTCGACGAGATCGTGGAGCTTTCCCACCTTGTTGTCGAGGAACACCGAGAACTGCGTCACCGTCGGCGGGGCGTAGCCGTAGGCCGTTTCCAGTGGGATCGGTGCTTGCGTCATGGGCGATCCTGCTCCGAATCAAGCCGCTCGCCGTCCGGGCCATCCTGACCGGTTCCGTGCAAAGCGACTGCGTGCCGCTCATCGGCACGTGGGAATGTCCAGAAAGAGCCCAAACCCCGGGTGGGGGGACTTCCTGCCGCCAGGGAATCGTTGATCTCAACGCCCGCCTTGCGGCCGGAATCGGCCAGCTCCGAACAATCCGCTGCCGTCCCCGCACGAGGAATCGAAGACGGCAACCTCAGTCAGGAGCTTACCGGTCCCAACCCTCGGACCGCAAGGGGATTGCGGCCAGTGGGGAACTCGCCCATCTGGGGGGGCTTTGCCATCGTCCAAGGCACGATCTGCGCTCCCGGATGAGGCCCGAGGCGGGCACGCCGGAAACGAGAGCCTTGCCTGTGATCAGGCGGAGAAGCTCGAGCCGCAGCCGCAGGAGCTGGTCGCGTTCGGATTGTTGAACACGAAGCCGCGCTGCATGATCTCGTCGCGGAAGTCGACGGTGGTGCCGTTGAGATACAGCAGGCTCTTGGGATCGCAGACGATCCGGATGCCGTGCTGCTCGAAGACTTCGTCGGTTTCCTTGCTGGTTTCGGTCAAATCCAGCACGTAGGAGAAGCCCGAGCAGCCGCCGCCCTTGACGCCGACGCGGAGGCAGACCTTCGAACCGTCGAGTTCCTGCTGCTCGATGATGGTCTTGATCTCACGGGCCGCGCTGGGGGTGAGGATGATGCCGGTCTGGGTCTCGGGGGTGGTCGGGGTGGCTGCCATGCACTGCTCCCAGGGAAATGAGGGCGAATCTACAGATTCTACACCCATGGGATGCCGTTTCCGGCGCGGAGGCGTTGGAATCGTCGTCCGATAACGTCATCATTTCCTCGTGCGGAATCGCAAAACGGGCGATCTGGCGGGGTTTTGTTGGTCCGATTACAAAAATACTGACGTTTTATTGGACAAATGGGTTTCCCGGGCGGGGGTTCCGAGTTAAGGTGAAACACCGGCTCTCGTAATCACGAGGCTGGATTGTGGGGGTGGGGCTGGAAACCTCACCCTCGGAGCGAGAAAGGTTCCTTAGTTAGGAGAGAGGTAAGACATGAAGCGTTTCTTCTTTGGCGTCGCCGCGCTCATCGCGGCTGGGAGCACCGCGTCCGCTACGTCCTACACGATCAACTTTGATCAGGACGCGAACGGCAACGCGATTGCCAACGGTTCGACCGCGGCCAATCAGTACGCCGCCTGGGGCGTGGCCTTCTCCCCCAACGCCTTCGCGGGCAGCGGGTGGGCCACCAACACGGGCATGACCATCACCAGCACCGACACCGGCGGCGGCTATAGCCCCTCCCTCGGTCAGGTCCTCCACGCGTTTAACGCCGACTGGCTCAACGAGGACGGCGATCCCTCGTTCCTCATGACCTTCTCCACGCCCATCGACTCCCTGTCGATGGACGTGATCGGTGATACCGGTGGCCAGGACGGCTTCCAGACCTTCTTCGTCGGCTTCGACATCACCGGCACGATCCAGACCGGCCTGGCGCAGGCTTCGGGCATCGGCGGCATCGAGAACATCGGCACGACCTTCTCGGCGGACACCTACTACGTGGGCGTCGCGGTCGGCGAGTTCTTTGACTGGGTCGGCGTCGACAACATCCGCTTCAACACCGTGCCCACCCCGGGCGCGATGGCGGTCCTCGGTCTGGGCGGTCTGGTCGCCGGCCGTCGCCGTCGCTAAGTAGAGCTGACGCGTCCAGCGTCACGCAACATCAATGCTCCTTCCGAACCAGGCCGGGCACACGACCGGCCTGGTTCTTTTTTGCGTCGATGATCGCGACTTGAACGGCGCGTGAAAAAGCCCGGGCCGAAGCCCGGGCTTTGAGGGGTGCGTCTGTTCCGCGGCCCGATGAAGGTCAGAGGGTGGCGGCCTGCTGCTGGGCCTGCACCGCGATACCGTTCTTCTGCTTGTAGTCGTTGATCGCGGCGCGGATCGCGTCCTCCGCGAGGACGGAGCAGTGGATCTTGACCGGCGGGAGACTCAGCTCCTCGACGATCTGGGTGTTCTTGATCTGCTCGGCCTGCTCGATCGAACGGCCCTTGAGCCACTCGGTCGCGAGCGAGGAGCTGGCGATGGCCGACCCGCAGCCGAAGCACTTGAACTTGGCGTCTTCGATCAGGCCGGTCTTGGCGTCGACCTTGATCTGAAGCTGCATGACGTCGCCGCACTCCGGGGCGCCAACCAGACCGACGCCGACGTCCTTGCGGGTCTTGATGTCAGCCTGCGTGCCGAACGAGCCCACGTTGCGGGGGTTCTCGTAGTGGTCGATGATCTTGGGTCCGTAAGCCATGGAGGTCTCCAAATGGCGAAATGTTCAAATGGCGAAATTGCTAAACGGGAGCCTTGGACGATTGGGTGCGGATGGACTTGGTCTTTGTGAGAATGGAACCGACGATGAGGCGAATCTCTTCTAGTTCGCCCAGGAGCGATTCAACTCTGGGGGCACTGACCCAGGTGCGACGAACTGCCAGGCGGATCCAGAACCTGGTCTCAGCCAGCTCCTTCGAGGCGATCGCCAGGCACTTGCGAAAGTCCTTCAGGCTCATCGCCTCGTCGGCTTCGGCGAGGTTGGCGCCGACCGAAGAGCCCGACGCCGCGAGCTGCTCGACGATGCGCCGGAATCGGCCGTCCGAATCGAGCTGCTCCGCGAGCGCGACGCAGCGATCGCAGAACGCTTCGCTCCGCTCAAGAAACTCGGGTTTGAGCCGGCCTTTTCCCATCGGTGTCGATCTCGGCGTGTCTCGTTCTGCCACACGGCCATTTGGCAGTTTCGCCATTTGACCATTTCGGATTTTCAGTGATGCGCCCACTCGACCTTGGAGAGGTCGATGCCTTCCTTGTGCATGTCGTAGAGCGGCGAGAGCTCGCGGAGCTTCTTCACCGCCTTGACGATCGCTTCGATCGTGTAGTCCACCTCGGCCTCGGTCGTGTACCGGCCGAGCGAGAGGCGGAGCGAGCTGTGGGCCAGGTCGTCGCCGATGCCCAGGCCCTTGAGCACGTAGCTCGGCTCCAGGCTGGCGCTCGTGCAGGCCGAGCCCGACGAGCACGCGATCTCCTTGATCGCCATCATCATGCTCTCGCCCTCGACGAAGCCGAAGGAGATGTTCGTGATGTGCGGCAGGCGCTTTTCGGGATTGCCGTTGACCTGGGTGTAGTCCAGGCGCGACGTGATGCCCTGCTCGAGCTTCTTGCGGAGCTTGGCCAGACGGGCGCCCTCCTGGTCCATCTCCGCCTTGGCGATGGCGCACGCGGCGCCCAGGCCCACGATTCCCGGGACATTGAGCGTGCCCGAGCGGAAGCCACGCTCCTGGCCGCCGCCGTCGACTATGGGCGTGAGGCGGACGCGGGGCTTGCGGCGGCGCACGTACAGGGCGCCGACGCCCTTGGGCCCGTAGATCTTGTGGGCGCTCATGGAGAGCAGATCGACCTGGGCGTCTTCGACGTCGGTGGGCATCTTGCCGACCCACTGGGTGGCGTCGACGTGGAAGAGGATGCCGCGTTCCTTGCACAGGGCGCCGATCGCCTTGATCTCGTTGATGGTGCCGATCTCGTTGTTGGCCCACATGATCGTGACGAGGATGGTGTCCTCGCGCAGGTTGGCGCGGATCAGGTCGGCGGTGTACACGCCGTCGGTGGGGGGCGTGATGAAGGTCGCGTCGAAGCCTTCCTTCTGCAGGCGCTTGACGGGATCCAGGACTGCCTTGTGCTCGATCAGGCCGGTGACGATGTGGCCGCGCGGCAGGCCCGAGCCCGCGGGGTTCTTCTCGTACATGAGCGCCGCGCCACGGATGGCGATGTTGTTCGACTCGGTCGCGCCCGAGGTGAAGATGATCTCCTTGGCGTCGGCTCCGATGAGATCGGCGACCTGCTCGCGGGCCTTCTCGACGCCCTCCTCGGACTCCCAGCCGAAACGGTGGTTGCGGCTGCCGGGGTTGCCGTAGACCGTGGTGAAGTAGGGGATCATGGCCTCCAGCACGCGGGGATCGACCGGGGTCGTCGCGGCGTGGTCGAGGTAGATGGGGAACTTGGGGGTGGCGCTCATGGATGCCCTCACGGCCGAAGCCGGCTTGTTGCTCTTTAGAATCGTTCTACGCCAGAACTCTAGGTTCTGATCGCTCTGGGGACCAGCAGACCGCCATCCACCGGTGATGGTTTTGTTCGGGACTGCGTTGTCCGGATTGGTGGGCTCGGGTCGGAAGCGACAGGCCGGTCAGGTCGTCGCGAACCCGGGGAGCGGTCCCGAATCGGGGCGGCGGAAGATCATGGTGATCCGATTGCCCTTGGTGTTGAAGGACACATCGGTCATGTAGGCCCGGATGAGCATGATGCCGCGGCCTGAGGGGATCTCCAGGTTCTCGTCCAGCGTGGGGTCGCGGACCTCGGCGGGGACAAAGCCCGGGCCCTGGTCTTCGATCGAGAAGCTGGCTTCGGGCGAGGAGATGTTGTACTCGACGCGGATGGGCGTCTCGGGCGGGAGCTTCTCGTGCCCGTGCTCGAAGGCGTTGGTGATCGCCTCGTGCAGCGCCAGGCGGACCGCGAAACAGGCCGCCTTGGGATAGGCGAACTTCTCGAGCAGCGTGATGACGGTGTTCAGGAAGTTCTCGACCGCGTCGCGATCGTGCACCAGCCGGAGCGAAGCGGCGGCGGGGGGCTCACCCTGAGCGCCACCCGCGCTGGCGTCGGGTGCGGGCGAATGGGCGGGCTGATTGGGCCGGGGGGCCGACATCTCGCGAGGGTGCTCCGTGAAGGCCGGGTGAGCGGGAAGAACTCTGGCGGCGGATCAGGAGAAGCTCTTGAGGGCGGCGTCGGTGCTCTCGTGGATCTGGAAGAGCTTGTTCAGACGCGTGATGAGGAAGACCTCGTAGATCTGGGGATCGATGTTCGCCAGACGGAGCTGGCCGGCGCGATCACGGACCTTGGTGTTGATGGCGATCAGCGTGCCCAGGGCGGCGGACGACAGGTGGTCGACGTTGGCGAAGCTGATCAGCAGCTTGGGGTTGGGCACCGAGTCGATGATCTGGCCGATCTCTTCGCCGATGGCCTGGATGTTGGCCTCGTCGAGGATGTTGCGATCGATGAACTCGACCTGGGTGACGTTCTCGAGGCGCTTGACCCGAAGTCGTGAATCGGACGCTGGCATCGTGCCGTCTCCGTGAACGAAGCGAGGAACATGCCCCCAGTCGGCCGGCCCCAAAGGCGGTGCGCCAGGGTGACCCCACTATACCCGCTTTGATCGCGAGGAGGGGTGTCATTTCCCGAACTCTACAAAAACCCCCGGTCCGGAGGCCCGGGCCGGGGGTGGATGGTCGGACAAGATCAGCGGCTGGTGCCGAGCTTCAGGGAGTCCAGGAGGCCCGGGAAGTTGCGTTCCTCTTCCTCGTTCTGGATGAGGATGGTGGGCTTGAGGAGGATCAGCAGGGTGGACTCTTCCTGCGACTTGACGCGGTTGGAGAAGAAGCGGTTGAGGATCGGGATCTTGGACAGGATCGGGACGCCCGTCTCGACCTCGACCTCGTTGGTCACGCGCTGGCCGCCGAGCAGGATGGTGCCCTGATCGGGGACGTTGACCGTGGTGCGGACGCCCGTGACGGTGGTCAGGGGCAGCTGCACGACCGAGCCTGTGGACGACGAGTTGACCAGCTGGCCGCCGGCGACGGCGGTCACGGTCTGCTGTCCGAAGCCTTCGAGTTCGGAGATCTGGAAGTCGACGTTCATCTGAACGTAGCGGCGGTCGGCGCTGATGACGCCGTCGATCAGCAGACGCACGCCGGTGGACAGAGCCGCGATGTCGGGGTCGAAGCCGACGGCCGACTCGGAGACGACCGGCTGGAGGTCGGAGACGAACGACTGCTGGCGGGCCACGAAGATGTTGGCGGTCTGGCCGTTGGTGAAGGTCAGGCGGGGAGCCGTGAGCGACACGGTGCGGCGGTCGGCCTGGGTGGCCTGGATGAGGAAGTCGACCTGGATGTCGTCGAGGAACTGGCCCGCGATGCCCAGGGCGGGGGCCGCGTTGGCGGCCAGGGCGGCGACGCTGTTGGACTTGATGCTCGAGCCGAAGATCGAGTCGGTGAGGCCGAGCGAGTTCTGGCCCGCACCGATGACGGAGGTCGGACGGGGATTGACGACGGGCTGGGTGAAGAAGACGTCGGGCTGGCCGTCGCCGTTGGTGTCGGTGCCGGCGCCGGTGACGGTGCGCTTCAGGCCGGTGGTGCCGAAGTCGAAGAAGTCGGAAGCCTGGATGGAGGGGTCGTTGGCGCGGGCGGTTCGGACCTGGTTGTTGTTGGCGTTGAAGTAGACGTCGATGTCGAAGCCGATCTTCTCGTAGAAGTCCTGGCTGACGAGCAGGAGGCGGGCTTCAACGTTGATCTGCATGTTGCGGACTTCGCGGAGCTTGCGGAGCAGGCCGGCGATCTCGCGGTGGTTGCGGGGCGTGTTGGTGATGATGAGCGAGCCGTTGAGCTGCTCG
>CAZHFW010000012.1:0-64593 GCA_964531675.1 uncultured Phycisphaeraceae bacterium
AGGGTGGGGAGAGGCACTGGGCATCGGGCACTGGGCACTGGGCACTGGGCATTGGGCACTGGGCATTGGGCATTGGGCACTGGGGGGAGAGCCCACGACTCGCGGACTCGTCGTGGGCGTGAGCTTGGGGGTGTGAGGTTGGGGGTGTGAGCTTGGGGGCGCGGTCGGGCTTGGTCTACGCTTGGGCCATGATTCATCCATGGCATGACGTCACGCCCGGGGTTCCTGGCAAGCCTCTTCCGGAGTACTTCCAGGCGATCATCGAGATTCCCAAGGGGTCGAGCCTCAAGTACGAGATCGACAAGGGCTCGGGGCTTTTGCGGGTTGATCGCGTGCTGTCGTCGGCGGTGTACTACCCCGCCAACTACGGGTTCATTCCGCAGACGCTGGCGGAGGACGACGATCCGATGGACGTGCTGGTGTACTCGACGGAGGCGATCCCGCCATTGACCCTGTGCGATGCGCGGGCGGTGGGGATCATGTCGATGGTGGACCAGGGGGCGCCGGATCACAAGATCATCGCGGTGCTGGCGCAGGATCCGATCTACTCGGATTTCGTGAAGGCGTCCGACTTCCCCCGGCACATCTTCAAGATGCTCAAGCGTTTCTTCGAGGACTACAAGACGCTGGAGGGGAAGGAAGTCGCGGTGGATGAGGTGCTTCCCGCGGAGGCGGCTCACCGCGTGATCGAAGACTCGCTGCAGCGGTATGAGAAGCTGCGGCGCACGGGCGGGATGAAGGGGTTGTGAGCGGAAGGCACGGAGGGACGCAGGCACGCAGGCACGAAGGCACGAAGGGAATGAGGGACTGAGGGGGCGGGGTGGGTGCGGCGGGGCCTGAGGGGCTGTATCCTTAGGGTTTGATCGACTCCATCCCCCGGGGCGGCTTCATGCATCACGACATTGCCAAGGTATTGATCGGACCCGAGCAGATCGCTGCTCGCGTGCGCGAGCTTGGGCTGAAGATCGCGTCCGATCTGGAGGCGGAGCTTCGCAAGGCGGGGCACGCTTCGGACGGCGAAGGCAAGATCGTGATCATGCCCATCCTCACGGGTTCGATCTTCTTCGTCGCGGACCTGGTCCGGCACATGCCTTTGAAGATGAGCATGAGGCTGGTGACGGTGTCGAGCTATCCCGGGCAGTCGACCGAGAGCAAGGGCGCGCGGCTGCGCGGGGACCTGCCTGGCGATCTGGCGGGCAAGCACGTGGTCATCATGGATGACATCCTGGACTCGGGGCAGACGCTCGGGCTGGTGCGTGATCTGGTCGCGGACCAGGGGGCGGCCAGCGTGCGGGTGGCGGTGCTTCTGAAGAAGCCTCTTTCGCGGCGCGTGCGCGAGGTGCAGGCGGAGTACGTCGGGTTTGAGATTCCCGATGAGTTCGTGGTCGGGTATGGGCTCGACTACGACGGGTACTACCGCAATCTGCCTTCGATCGCGACGCTGACGCAGGACGCGATCAACAGCCGGGCGCGCGGAGCGGGCGCATGAAGCTCGGACGCCGGCGTGGTCGGCGCTCGGTGGAAGGCGAGCGGGTGCTCATCGAGGTGGGCCCCTCGGCGTGGATGGTCCTGACGGAAGGTTGGATGTGGTGGATGGCGGCGCTGGCAGCGGGGCTGGTGGGAGGCCGCATGGTCTGGCCGCTGGCGGCGCTGGTCGTCGGGCTGATCTGGCTCGCGCAGGGGGCCAGGTGGGCGGCGCGTTGGCACGTGCTGACAAACCGGCGGCTGATCGTGCGTGCGGGCGTGGTGAGGCGCGTCGTTCTGGACGTGCCTTTGGACCGGATTCAGCAGATCTCGATCGTGCGGCGCGGTTCGGAGCGGCTTGTCGGGATCGGAACGGTGATCGTCGAGACCGCGGGGAGCGGCGTGGGTGCTGCGGGCGTGCTTGGTGTGGCGCAGCCTGAGCGGATCGCGAGGATTTTGAGGCGTGCGATGGAGCGGGCCCGCGGGACGTCGAGGCAGGATGGAAATCGGGGCGTGCAACGGCCGATGGTCCGTGCAGCGGAGGAAGGCGTGACGGCGAAGACCAAGAACTCGACGGGCGTGCTGGTGCTCGGGATCGCGGGCGGGATCGGCGCGGGCAAGTCCGCGGTCGCGGCGGCGTTCGCGAAGCTCGGATGCGTGGTCGTGGATTCCGACCAGGAGTCGCGGGCGGCGCTTGACCGGCCGGACGTGAAGGGCAAGCTCGTGGAGTGGTGGGGAGGCGCGGTGCTTGGCCCGGATGGCAAGGTCGATCGGCGCAAGGTTGCGGAGATCGTCTTCAAGGAGCCGGCGCAGCGGACAAGGCTCGAGGGTCTGGTGCATCCGATCGTGAGGCAGAGCAGGGCGCAGATGGTGGCGCGGGCTTCGGAGGGAGGCGTGGGGGTCGTGATCGTGGATGCGCCGCTTTTGTTTGAAGCGGGTGTGGACCGCGAGTGCGATGCGGTGGTGTTCGTGGATGCTCCCGAAGAGGTGCGTCTGGAGCGCGTGGCGCGGACGCGGGGATGGACCAAGTCGGAGCTCGAACGCCGGGAGGCGGCGCAGCTGGCGCTGGCGGAGAAGCGGCGGCGGTGCCGCTATGTGGTGGTGAATGACGGGGCAGCGGCGGCGATGGAGAAGTCGGTGGAGGCGGTTCTGACGCAGGCCAGGCGGGACTTCGGGGTGCAGGGGTAACTCGCGGGGCTAGGGCCCGGAATTGGGCTTTTTCGGGGGAGGCGGGGAGAAAACTGGCCCTGGCTTCCTCCTCGGGTCGAGGGTGGTATAGTTGACCACGTGGCCGCTGTAGTCGGCAGGCCATGTTCCACTTGCTTAGCACGGTTCGGGTCGGTCTTTCCGGGGCCGATCGTTTTCGGGGTCAGGTCCATTGGCGGGCGACCGTCGGGTGGTCTGGCGTTCGGGAGCGTGATCCGGGCTTGGCGGAGCCGCCTTGAAGGGCCTTCGGGTCTTTTGATTCCCAGGATTGGATCGGAACGCAGGCTGCGGCGCATCAGAGAGCTGCAGCATCTTCGAGGGTCCCGCGGCGCGGGATCACACACGCACAACACAGCAGGCGGGACGCGGCGGGTCGGGCGGTTGCCCGGCGGCGCTGGCGGAACGCGAGACAGGGTGAACGCAAGCCATGGCCAAGTCTTCCGCGAGCGACAAGTCCGGCGGTGAGGGCTCTTCCCGCACCAAACGCTACAACACGAGCCGAAAGGTCCCGGCGACGCGCTCGGCGGAGGCCAAGGCCGAGAGCCGGGCGGAGTCTAAGCCTGAAGCGGAAGCACGTCCGGCAGCGGCGGCGCAGCCCCGGGTGTACGACCCGGATTCAAAGGGTGATGAGCGTCCGGCACGTCCGCGTGAAGAGGCGCCGCGTGAGGCGCGTCCGGCCCGTGCGGAGCCGCCGGCGGAGCGCCCTTCCCAGCCCGAGGGCGGATCGCGCGAGCGCGGGTACTACGACGCCAGGCAGGAAGGTCGCCCCGAGCAGCGTCAGGATTCGCGCGGCGAGCGCCCCGACTTCCGCAGCGAGACGCGGCAGGAACGCGGGGAGCCCCGTGGCGAGTCGCGTGGTGAACCCCGTGGTGAGCGGGGCGAGCAGCGCTCGGAAGGCAATCGCGGCGGGTATCCCGAGCGTGGCGATCGCGGGCAAGACCGCGGTCAGGACCGTGGGCCGCAGGATCGCGGGAACGGCGATCGTGGCAGTGGGGATCGCGGGAATGGCGATCGCGGTGATCGCGGGATGCAGGATCGCGGCGGGTATCCGAATCAGCAATACGGCATGGGCGGCGGGTTCCGCGGCAAGAAGAAGAAGCGCCGCCGTGGCGGCGGGGGCTTTGGCGGCCCGGGCTTCGGCAACGGCGGCGGCGGCGGGAGCTTCGGCGGATATCGCCAGCCCATCGAGGGGCTTCCCAGCGACGAGGAACTCGAGCGCGAGGCAGCCGAGCTTGATCGCATCGCCCGCGAGGCGGATCCCAAGACGCTGCGGGACGCGATCAGCCTGACCGAGCTTCAGCGCATGGATCTGGACGCGATCTTCAAGATCGCGGAGAAGGAAGGCCTGACGGATTATCACCAGGTGCCCAAGCAGGACCTGATCGTGAAGATCCTCAAGGCGCGGGCGGCCAAGCAGGGCCTGATGTACGGCGAGGGCACGCTCGAGATAATGCCCGACGGGTTCGGATTCCTGCGGAGCGCCGAGCTGAGCTATCTGCCCGGACCGGATGACATCTACGTGTCCCCCTTGCAGGTCAGGCGGTTTGGTCTGCGGCGCGGGATGGTGGTGAAGGGCCTGATCCGTCCGCCCAAGGAGAGCGAGCGTTACTTCGCGCTCTTGCGGGTGGAGAAGGTGAACGGGCGTGAGCCTCAGAAGGTGCACGACCTGGTGAACTTCGAGGACCTGACGCCTCTGCACCCGGAAGAGCGGTACGTGCTGGAGACCGAGCCGAGCGAGATCGAGTGCCGGATCGTGGATCTGGTGACGCCGATCGGCAAGGGTCAGCGCATGCTGATCGTGGCGCCGCCCCGCACGGGCAAGACGGTGCTCTTGCAGAAGATGACCAAGGCGATCAGCAAGAACTTCCCGGAGACGAAGATCATCGTTCTGCTGGTGGACGAGCGTCCCGAGGAAGTGACGGACTTCCGGCGCAACGTGGTGCCGGGCGTGGAGGTCGTGGCCTCGACGTTCGACGAGCAGTCGTCGCGGCATGTGCAGGTCGCGGACATGGTGATCGAGAAGGCCAAGCGGATGGTGGAGTTCGGGGATGACGTGGTCATCCTGCTGGACTCGATCACGCGTCTGGCGCGTGCGTACAACGCCGAGATGCCGCACTCGGGCAAGATCATGACGGGCGGTCTGGACTCCAACGCGCTGCAGCGTCCCAAGAAGTTCTTCGGCGCGGCCCGCGCGATCGAGAAGGGCGGCTCCCTGACGATCATCGGGACGGCGCTGGTGGACACCGGTTCGAAGATGGACGAGGTGATCTTCGAGGAGTTCAAGGGCACGGGCAACGCGGAACTGCACCTGGACCGCAAGCTCATGGACAAGCGCATCTATCCCTGCATCGACATCCCGGCTTCGGGCACGCGTCGCGAGGAGCTGCTGCTTGATCCCAAGGAACTCGAGCTCGTGCACCGGCTGCGCAAGGTCCTCTCCGACATGAACGTGGTGGAGGGGATGGAGCTGATCAAGGGTCGCCTGAAGAAGGTGAAGACCAACGCCGAGTTCCTGATGACGATGGCGATGGGCTGATCCGTGAATCAGGAGGCTCGCGGGGCGTGCGTTGCCCGCGGGCTCGGCGGCGCGGTAGGCTTTCGGGGGTTGGCCCGGCCGGGCTGGGAACTTCCCGGGGGTGATCGGCGTAATGCGTGGGCAGGAGGCCCGATGGTGAGCGCGAGGGCGGCGAGTCTGGCGGTTCGGATCGTGGCGGCGACGCTCTGGTCGTCGGTGCTCTCGATCACGGGCTTGTGGGCGATGCTGTCAGCGAGCCGTGAATGGCCGATGTTCGGACCGGCGTGGATCGTCGCGGGCCTTGCGGGGGTCGCGGCGGGTCTGTTCGTGTTCATGGTGCTGGTCGCGGATCGGCTCGTGCCGCACGCCTCGCGGAGGCTTGTGGTCACCGCCGAGATGATCGTGATGGTCTCGTTTGTGCTTTGCCTGCTCGGGACGATTGTTCTGGTGCGTTCCGGCGCGGGATGGTGAGGAGCCTGTCGATGCCCATGGACGGCGCGGATCGGTGCGGGTCGGTGCGGACGCTCTTGGCCTGTGCCGGGATGCTGGCAGCGGTGACGATCGGCGGGCCGGCGCTTGCGCAGGACGCCCAGCCCGGAACGGCGAGCACGCCCGAGGCGCCAGCAGCGGCGTCCAAGCCGTCGCGGGCGGCCACGCGGATCGAGCTCAAGAAGTACGTATCCGACGCGCTGGTGCGGATGGCGCTGATCGATCTGCGCAACCAGGACAATCCTGCTGCCGAGGACTACCGGATCGCCGGCCGCCTGATCGAACAGGCGATGGCGCTCGAGCCCGATGATCTGGAGCTGGTGCGTCGACGGCTCGAGGCTGCTTTCAATGCCGAGGATCAGGAGGCGGTGGATCGCCTGAACCGGCGGATTCTCGCGGTGGATCCCGGGGACACGGTCGCGCAGCTGGCGCTGATCACCTCGCAGATCTCCCGGGTGCAGAGCGCCGGAGAGAGGCTGGCGCTGTTCGAGCGATTCCTGGGCAAGGACGGGGAGAAGCTTGATCCGTCGGTGCGGAGCCGCCTGGCGCTGGACGCGGCGATGCTCATGCGCGAGACGGGCGATTACGCGGGGTTCGAGAACAGGCTCAAGTTGGCACTCAAGCTCGATCAGACCAACAAGGATGCGGCGGCGCTGGCCTTGGCGTACTTCTCCCAGAGCGCCAAGGACGATCTGGAGCGGTTCAATCTGCTCACGAACCTGCTGCTGGCGGACCCGTTCGATCCGGCGACGCACGAGGCGATCCGCGATGCGCTGGTGGCGGCGGGCGCGTTCAAGCAGGCCCAGAAGTTCGCGGAGTCCGCCGACAAGCTCGCGCCTCCCGGGTCGTCCGACGAGGATCGCCGGGCGCGCACCATGAACACGCTGGTGTTGCAATGGCTCAACGAGGGCGGCGCGACGGTGCTCGACTCGCTCGAGAAGGATCTGGCGGCCCAGCGCGAGAAGGCGGCCAAGGAGATCGAGAAGGCCAAGCAGGCGCAGGAAGGCCTGGGCATGGAGATCTCGTCTCTGCCCAAGCCCGAGGACGTGCGCCTGTACATGCCCGCGGACAAGGTGCGGGCCCTCATCGCGGACCTGCTCGGCGAGCGTGACAAGCTGACGGCGGCGATGACCGACATCGGGCGTTCGGTGGAGTACAAGTCCGCGAACCTGATGGACCGCACCAAGCGCGACGTGCTGCTCTCGGATGAGGATGCGCTGCGTCAGGCGGCGGCGATGAAGTCCGATCTGGCGATGATGCGGCTGCTTCTGGGCGTGGACGCGGACAAGGTGGTCGAGGACCGCAAGGAGATGACTCCGGAGAACGGGTTTGATCCCGAGCAGGTGCAGGTCATCGACGCGTGGCTCAAGCTCCGCAACAACGACGCGGCCGGGGCGGTCAGTGCGTTCGACGAGCTCCCCGAGACCGAGATCATGCGCGAGCTCGGGCTGGCGGCGGTCGCCGAACTGGCGGGCGAGAACGCGATGGCCAGCGAGTACTACCGCCAGGTCGCGGTGGACTACGGCGGCAAGCCTCTGGGCGCCTGGGCGATCGGTCGCTTCCGCTCGATCAAGGGCGACCCCAACGCGCAGCTCTCGGATCAGTCGATTGCGATCGCACAGGCGGCCGATGCGCTCCCCGCGTGGGTGGATCGCATGCTCGGGAGCACGCGGTCGTTCCTGAGGCTCTCGGCCAAGGCGAACAGGACGACGCTCAACGCGATGGACCGGCTCGTCATCACGCTGCGGATCCAGAATCTGTCGCCTGTGCCGCTGGCGACGGGATCGGATGCGCCGATCAGCACGCGGATGCTCGTTTCGGGTCAGTTCGAACGCGGTCTCAAGACGTATTCGGGGCTTCCCCCCGAGATCGCGCTGGTCGACCGGCGGCTGCGCCTGAATCCCAACGAGGTGCTCGAGGTGCGGATCAGTCCCGAGGCCGGGATGAGCGGGTGGCTCCTGCAGGACGCGGCCCAGGGATCCGTGCGCGGGCGCTGGCGTGTGCTTCAGGGCTTCGTCGCGGCGGGTGAAACTGTGGAGATCGCGACCAACGCGCTCCCCGCGGAGTCCGAGTCGCTCATCTACAGCCCGATTCCCGAGACATCGCTCCCGGCCGAAGAGGTCGTGGAGGCGATCAAGACCTGCCAGGCCGATGAGTTGCCCGCACTCCTGATCGCGGCGCGCGTGCTGCTCGTCGCCAGTTCGGATCAGAGCCCGGCGATCTGTTCGGCGCTGGCGGAGCGCTACGCCAAGGGGACCAGGCTGGAGCGGCAGGCGATCCTGACGTCGATCCCGCCCAAGTCGCTCGCGACCCTCGTGGACGCCTTTGACGCGGCGGTGAAGGGTGAGCAGGATCCCGAGCTTGCGGCGCTGACGCTCCTGACGCGGGCGCATGACTTTGCGGATCCGGTAATCGCGGCGGCGCGGGCGAGCACGAGCGAGAGCCTGCGGGAGTTTGCGGGCTGGGTCGCGTCGCGGGCCTCGCGAGGCGGGACGTTGATCGCGCAGGCGTGGCCCAAGTTTTCTGATGCGGGCGTGCGGGTGCCGCACGACACCGGAGAAGGCAAGTGAATGGGCCGGCGGGGGCTCCCAGCGAGCTTCCAAAGACCGAGGCGCTGCTTCGCAACGTGAAGCGTGGGCGGGTGCGCAAGCTCGTGTCGTTCTGCGTCGGGCTGCTGTTGATTCTGGCGGCGGCGTGGGCGGCGGGGCGCGATCCGCGCGGCGCGCAGGCGGCGCTGGAGGCTCTGAAGCAGGCGCCAGCGGGGCTGGTGGCGCTCGCCTTTGCGCTCCCGGTGGTGAGCTGGTGTTTCACGACGATGACGTTCTGGACCCTGACGCGACGGCATGGGGTCGTGGGGGTCGGGGAGATGGCGGCCTTGATGGGCTCGTCGTGGTTCCTCAACTTTCTGCCCATGAAGCCCGGGCTTGTGGGCCGCATCGCGTATCACAAGAGCGTGAACAACATCCCCATCGCGGGGAGTTTTCAGGTGCTGGGGGCGGCGATCCTGTGCGGCGCGGGATCGATCGCGGCGGCGCTGGGCGTGGCGATCGCGGCGACCTCTGCATCGATGCCCGCGTGGGGTCTGGGCGTGGTGCTGGCGGCGCCGATCGGCGTGTTCGCGGCGCTGGGTTTCGTCGTCAATCGCGCGAGCACGGGTGGGGGCGCGGCGGCTGGGCTCTTGCGCTTTGATGCGCTGGGGTGGCGCTACGCGGATCTGCTGGTGTGGTCGGCGCGGTACATGGTCGCGTTCGAGCTGGTCGGGAGATCGATCACGCCGACGCAAGCGGTCGCGGTGGCGGCGGTCAGTCAGCTCGCGACGCTCTTGCCACTCATCGGGAATGGGCTGGGGATCCGCGAATGGGCGGTGGGCCTCGTGGTGTCGGCGCTGCCCGCGTCGTACGTGGGGGCGTCGGGGAATCCCGCGATGGTGCAGGGGCTCTCGGCGGACCTGGTGAATCGCGTCTTTGAGATCGGGGTGGCGGTGCCGGTGGGCATGGTCTCGACGGGTTGGATCGCGGCCAGGCTCCGGCGCCTGGGAAAAGACCCCGAGACGGGGCTTCCCGCGGGGCCAGACGGGCCCAAATGAGCTCCCGGGAGGGGGGCGAGCGGGCAAATACGCCCGCCAGCGTCAGATAACTCAACCCGATCCGGGCGAACGCCGAATGCGTATGGAATGACGGGAGTCGCCAGTCCCCGGCACGGACGCCGGTGGGGGAGGGCCTCGATGATCAACACGATCGAACAGGACCATCAGCGCTTCCGCCAGATCGTGCGCGGCAAGATCCGTCGTGACCTGCGCCGCTTCCTCTCCCGTGGCGACATCATCGGGAAGGAAGGCAAGAAGTTCGTCTCCATCCCGGTGCATGACATCGACATCCCGACGTTCCGCTATGGCGACAACTCGGGCGGCGTGGGGATGGGCGAGGGCGACGAGGGCGAAGCGGTCGGTCAGCCCGGCTCGGGGAAGGGTCAGGGCGGCGAACAGGAAGGCAAGCACCTGCTCGAGGTCGATGTCACGCTCGAGGAGCTCGCGGACATCATGGCCGAGGAGCTCAAGCTCCCGCGAATCGAGCCGCGCGGGCAGCATCGCATCACGACGATCCGCGACAAGTTCACGGGGATCCGACCGACCGGACCGGCGGCGCTGCGGCACTTCAAGCGGACGTACCGCGAAGCGCTCAAGCGGCAGCTTGCGATGGGCCAGTACGACCCGGACGATCCGATCATCATCCCGATCAAGAACGACCTGCGGTTCCGCTCGTGGAACGAGGTGAAGAAGCCTCAGAGCAACGCGGCGATCGTGTACATGATGGACGTGTCGGGCTCGATGGGCGATGAGCAGAAGGAGCTGGTCAGGCTCTCGGCGTTCTGGATCGACACGTGGCTCCGCCGGAACTACGAGGGGATCGAGTCGCGCTACATCGTGCACGATGTGAAGGCGGCCGAAGTGGACAAGAAGACCTTCTTCTCGGTGAAAGAGGATGGCGGGACGCGGATCAGTTCGGCGTTCCAGTGCTGCAAGGAGCTGCTCAGCGCGCACTACGATCCCTATGACTGGAACATCTACCTGTTCCATTTCTCCGACGGCGACAACTCGTCGGACGCGGACAATCGGCTGTGCGTGAAGCTCCTGGACGAGGAACTGCTTCCGATCAGCAACATGTTCGGGTATTGCCAAGTGACCAGCGCGTACGGGTCGGGGAACTTCCTGAGCGTGCTGAACGAGGCGTTCCCGAACGGCCAGACGGACGAGATGGGCCCCAGGCTCATCACCTCGAAGGTCAACAATCGCGACGACATCTACGACTCGCTGCGGACGTTCTTCAAGGCGGGACGCTAGACACCGGGGCGTAAAGCCTCATAATGCTCGCATCGGCCCGGGGGAAGTGTGCGAACACTCGGGCGCAGGAAAGGTCGGGCCGGGGCTTGGCGTCCCGGCGATCATGGGCGTGCTGCGTGTTCTTCTTTCCGGTCTATGGCGTGATCTGCTGGCTGCTTGCGCTCCGCTTTCGGCGGAGCTGGAAGGGCCTTGGCGTGGTCGCGCTGGGTGTGCTCGGCCTGGTGGTGATCGCGTGGATCCACTGGCGGCTGAGCATCATCACGCACGGGCGCGTGTATCTGCCCATCCTGCAGCTTCTGCTTTATCCGTACACGGCGCTGGTCGGGCTGGGCGGTCTGTTCATGGTCGCGCTGCCCCGGAGGCCCGGCTTTGGTCAGTGCCGGGCGTGCGGGTATGGGCTGGCGGGCCTGGAGGCGGGCGCGACGGGGATCGTGTGTCCCGAGTGCGGGAGTGACGGGGTGTCACCCGAACACGGCGCGGTACAGCACGCCAAGCCCGAGGATCACGATCGGCACGCCCGCGATGAACGCGATGCGGATCGTGACCATCTGCTGGTGCTCGATCGGCTTCACCATCGGCGCGCTCTGACCCGCGGGGCTGCGGGCGATCAGCTCGTCCTGACCCGCGAGCCAGGCCACCCCTGATTCGAGCAGTTCGATGTTTCCCGGGCTTTGCGCGACGACGCGGCCGTCGACGATGGACTCCGCGCTGAGCACGGGATCGATGAACCAGTCGTTGGATCCGACCGCGAGCACGCGCTGGGTGGCGTTGCCTGGGAGCGCGCGCTCGGCGGCGGCGATGACGGTCCACGGACCCTGGTTGTCGTCCTTGCCTTGATCGAACGCGGGCTGATCGGGGATCAGGGCGCGATCCTCGCGGCGCGTCTTGCGGAGGCCGAGCCAGTTGGATTCAGCCCAGATGCTGCTGTCGGGCTTCACCTGGCAGAGGGGCGTCACGCGGACGTCCTTCAGGTCGGACTTGAGCGCGAGCGGGACGCACCAGGGGAGCGAGATCGGGAGTCTCCCGATGGCGTCGGCGAGCGGGTGTTCGCTGGCGGCGCCCTGGATGGTCATGTCGGTGTCGGCGACGCGGCCGCGGGGCGTGATGACTTCGCGGAGCAGCGGGCGGCCGGCGTCGGGGTTGATCCCGAAGCGTTCGAGTACGGAGGCGATGGGGTCCTTCTGGCCGTAGGACGGGAGCGGGGATGGGTTGAGCGAGACCAGCAGCGGGCGTCCGGATTCGGCGATGGCGTCGAGGGCTCCGCCGAGCTTGGCGGAGCGTTCGGCGCCCGAGGGGCCGCCCGAGTCGGATGCGGTCCAGGCGGCGGTCGAGAAGACCGCGTACACGATGGGGCGCACGCCCTTGGGGTCGAGCGCGGAGAGGTCGGGAGCGGCGGGGTTCACCGCGACGGCCCACTCGACCATGTCGATGCCGCGGAGGGCCAGGCGTTCGCGCGCCCGCGAGAGCAGCGGGGCGCGATCCAGGAACTCCGAGGCCTCGGCGTGCATGAGGACGACGATGGGCTTGATGGGATTGCGGAGGGACGAGATCGCGGTCGCGAGCAGATCCTCGGATTTGCGCCGCATGTCGGCGAGCGGAGCGCCGCCCAGGTCGAGAAGCTCGCCGGGCGGGAAGAGTGAGATCGGATCGATCGCGGAGAGTCCCTCGGGTCCGACGATCAGCACCGCAGCGGGGGCCTTCAGGGCCTCGGCCAGGCGCACGACGTCGAGCTTGGGAAGCCTGGCGACCGCGTCGCTTGTGATCGCGGCGGCGTCACGGATCTTCTCGAGTCCGAGCTGTGCGGCGCGGGCGAGGCCCTTGGCGTCGGCGGCCAGGCTGTCGGCTTTCTGGAAGGCGGCCAGCTCGCCCGCGAGGGTCACGAGCACCTTGCGTCCCGCGTTGAGCGCCTCGGTCAGGCGACGCTGGGGGATCGCGGTCTCGGGAGGACGTCCCGATGCGGGGTCCCACGCGAGCGCTCCGGCGACTTCGGCGGAGACGGCGCGGAAGTCCTTGGCGAGCGCGTCGACCGCGTCGATGCGCTGCTGGATCGCTTCGTGGGTGCCGCCTTTGGCGTCCTTGGTCTCGGCCCCGGTGGTCTTGTCGACCTTGGCGGGCGGGAATCGGTCGCGGAGATAAGCCAGAGCTGGGGAGACTTTCTTGGAGAGCTGATCCGCGAGTCCGCCAAGGTCGGTGCTGGCCTTGCGGAGTGTTTCGAGGGAGGCGGTGATTCGGTCGGCGTCGCGTGCGACCAGCTCGCGCAGGAGCGAGTCGTAGCGGCCCACGCCATCGGGGGCGGAGGTGTCGATCTGCACCGTCTGGACAAGCGGAGAGCGACGCGCGAACTTCTCGAGAACGTCGACGACGCGCTGGCGGGCCCGGGGGTCGAGCTGGCGATAGTCGGCGGCGATGACGATGCGGTAGGGCTTGTCGAGCGAGTCGAGCAGGTTCTCGGTGCGCGGCGCGAGGCGATGCTCGCCGGTCTCGGTCACATCGACGCGGCGTGCGAAGCGCTCGCCGAGCACGTTGGCCAGGACCACGCTCGCGGTGACCGCGACGAGCATGATGAGCGTGAGCACGCCGAAGCGCAGGGCACGCCTGGAAGCGCGGGGGGTGTTCATCGCCACCTCCGGGACTGCAGGGCGGCGTAGGCCAGGGCCAGGAAGAAGACGGTGGCGCTGATGAAGAACACGATGTGGCTTGTGTCGATCACGCCCCGGGCAAAGTCCGCCAGGCGCGGGCCGATCGCGATGGCCGCGACGATGGGGCGGGCGGGCGCGGGGATCGGCCCGGGACCGATGACCGAGAGCAGGAGCAGGATCAGGAGCACGAAGAAGGTGGAGAGGAAGGCGAGCGTCTGATTGCTCGTGAGGGCGGAGGCGAGGGTGCCCACCGCCAGAAAGAGCATGCCCGCGAGGATCAGGCTCAGGTATCCCGAGGCGACCGGGCCCGGATCAGGCCTGGGTTCGGAGAAGAGCCAGAGTGCGCCGACCTGAAGCAGCGTGGGGACCAGGGCCAGGATGAGGAAGGCGGCGGCGCCGAGGTACTTGCCGACCACGATCGCGGCGTCGCTGGCGGGAGAGGTCATGAGCGGCTCGATGGTGCCGCTGCGGAGCTCGTCGGAGAGCAGACGCATGGAGATCGCGGGGACCACCGGGAGGAGGATCCAGCCCGAGATCGAGAAGAGGGCGCGGAGGGTTGCGGGCTGGCCCGGGAGCAGGATCGTGAGGCAGAAGACCAGCCCTGAGAGCAGGGCGTACAACGCGATGGTGATCCACCCGACGGGGAGTCGGAAGAACGAGGCGAGCTCGCGCCTGGCGATGGTGAGGGTTTGGCTCATCTGCCGCGACCGATCAGTTCGAGGAAGAGGGATTCGAGGTTCGGGGCCTGGCGGCGGAGCTCGCGGAGTTTGACGTCTTTGGCACGCGCGGCGGAGGCGATGGCTTCGCGCAGATCGAGCTCCGCGGACCTGGCGACGACTTCGTAGACCGTCCAGCCGTCGCGGGTGGGGCGGGCGGTGACGCGCTCGACGCCCTGAAGCGACGCGAGCCAGTCTGCGGCGGCCGAGTCCTGGAGTTCAACGATGTGGGTCGAGATCCCGCTGCTGGAGGCGACGAGCCGGTCGGGCGTGCTGTCGGCCTTGACCTGTCCATCCGCGATGATGACGACGTGGTCGCAGACCAGTTCGACTTCCGCGAGGACGTGGGAAGTGATCAGGACGGCGCGATCGGAGGCCAGCTCGCGGACCAGAGCGCGGGTCTGGCGGACCTGCTCGGGATCCAGACCGTTGGTGGGCTCGTCGAGGATCAGGAGCTTGGGATCATGCAGCAGGGCAGCGGCCAGGCCGACGCGCTGCTTGTACCCCTTGCTCAGCGTGCCGATGCGCTGGCGCTGGACCTTGTCGAGCCAACAGCGCGCGATCCACCGATCGAGCACCGCGCGGCGGGCGGATGAGCGCACGCCGAACAGGCGGGCGCGATAGTCCAGAAAGCCCCGCACGGTCATCTCGGTGTACAGCGGCGTGTTCTCCGGCATGTACCCGATGCATCCGCGCGCATCGCGCGATTGATTCAGGGTGTCGAAGCGATTGACGGAAATGGCGCCCGCATCCGGGGGCAGGAACCCCGTGATCATGCGGATCGTGGTGGTCTTGCCCGCGCCGTTGGGCCCGAGGAGCGCGGTGACCTTGCCAGCGTCGGCGGCGAAGGAAACGCCCCGGACGGCCCGGACAGACCCGAACGTTTTATGAACATCCTGAACTTGCAGCACCGGGGGGAGAGTACCCGGTCTTGGGTCGCCGATGTCAAGTCAGGGCTTTGTGTTCGGGAACTGGCCGTGATGGACCCGACAGGTTCCGCGTGCGAATAGGAAGGCGTGGGCGGAGTCCGGACGAGCCGGGCGGTTCCGCTAGACTGTCGGGCGACGCACAGGCGGAGGACGCTGGTTTCGATGTCCGCGACGCAAGAGAGAGCACCGTTGGCCGGCCCAGGCTCGAACCCGGGCGGGGGTGCAACTCCGGACCCGTCGGCCCAGGCATCCGCAGCCGCGGGACAGGCTCCGGCAGGCTCGGGACAGGGCTTGGCGGCGATCGCCCCGACCTGGACCCTTGAGCTTCTCAACGCGATCGGCGAGGGTGTCGGCCTCGTGCACGACACGGGCGAGCTGATGTGGGCCAACGACCTGATGTGGAACGTGGACGCGTCCACGCGCTCGGCGCTGCTGCAGCAATGCAAGGACGCGCTCCCGGGTCTGAAGACCGACGCGGCTCAGGGCCACGCGTCACCCAGGCTCTTCCGGATCACGTCGCCTGATGATTCACGGCACTTTGAGGCCCAGGTGACGCTGCTCAATCCGCGAACGCCCGGCGCGCTGGGCGGGCAGCCCCGCATGGTGCTGGTGGTGCGTGATGTGTCCGCGGACCGGCGGATGCAGCAGAAGATGGACGCGATCGACTCGGCGGGGCGCGAGCTGATGCGACTGGACGCCGAGGTCGTGCGCACGATGAATCAGATGGAGCGGCTCAAGCTCCTCGAAGAGCGGATCGTGCGCTCGTGCCGGGAGCTCCTGCACTTTGACCACTTCATCATCCGGTTGCTCGACGAGCGGAACAAGAAGCTCGAACTGGTGATGTCCTACGGCGTTCCCCAGGAGATCGTGGACGCGATCGAGATCTACGCGTTCCCGGAGCGCAACGGCATCAGCGGGTACGTCGCAGCGACCGGCAAGTCGTACATCTGCAACGACGTCTCCGCGGACGACCTGTTCCTGCCCGGCCTGCTCGACGCCAAGAGCTCGCTGACGGTTCCGCTTCGGCTCAACGACAAGGTCATCGGGATCATGGACGTCGAGAGCCAGCAGCCCTCGGCGTTCAACGATCGCGACCGCCAGTTCGCGGAAATCTTCGGACGCTATGTCGCGATGTCGCTGAACATGCTCGGCCTCTTGGTCGCGGAGCGCGTGCAGACCAACGAGGCGGTGAGCGAGCGCGTCGAGGACGAGATCACCGAGCCTCTGACGGACATCCAGCACGAGGTCGACGTGCTCAAGAAGATCGCGTCGCACGATCCGGAAGTGGCGCGGCACGTCGAGCGGATCATGCAGGATGTCGAGGCGATCCGCCGTCGCGTGAAGGAATGCACGAGCGGGCCGCAGACGCTTCTGGGCGTGGACCGCGTGATGCAGCGGGCGGTGTCCGATCCGATTCTGTCGGGACGGCGCGTGCTGGTCGCCGACGACGAGCAGAAGGTGCGCCGGATCATCGGCGACGTGCTCAGGCACTACGGCTGCGAGACGGTGGTCTGCGAGAACGGGACGGAGGCGATCCGCCAGCTCGAGGCGGCCAAGGAAGGGTCGGCGCCCCGCGTGGACCTGGTGATCAGCGACATCCGCATGCCCGACTTCAACGGGTTTGAGGTCTTCTCGGCGGCCAAGCGGCTCGGGAACGCGCCGCCGGTGATCCTGATGACCGGGTTTGGCTACGACCCGCATCACTCGATCGTGCGCGCCAGCCAGGACGGGCTGCAAGGCGTGCTCTTCAAGCCCTTCCAGGTCGAGAGGCTGCTTGAAGAAGTGCGAAAAGCGCTGACTCCCAAGTGAGCCCCTGGCGGCGTGGTAGCCTGTTCCTTATGTCCAAGTCGATGAACTTCCGGTGGGCGCTGGCGGCGTGTCTGTGCGCGCTGGCGACTGGCGCCGCGCAGGCACGTCAGGAGCTTCCCAAAGAGGCGGAGCTCGGCGGCGGTTCGGCGGCCCGATCACCGTTCCTTCCGGGCGACTTTGTCCCTTCGGCGAGCGCGCCCTTCGCGGACTTCTCGAAGGCCTGGCCCGCGCGGGCGGTGGGGGAGAGCGCGGGTGAAGTGGCCCGCGAGCTCGACGGCGTCATCGTGGGGATCGAGCCTCCCGAGGGGATGCGGATTCTGGGCTTCGACGCGCAGCGCCAGTGGGGGGTGTCGGCGCCCCAGTCGGGTGCGCAGAACGATGCTGCGACCCTGCTCGGCGACTTTCGCAAGTACGCGAGCCTGAGCCTCGAGCGTTCGGGGAGCATGCTCGTGGAGTTCAACCTCGCGGGCCCGGACTCCAAGTCCAAGAGGCAGGACCGGGCCTCGGCGTACTTCAAGTTCGTGTCCGCACAGGACGCGACGCCCGCGGGGAGACCTCGGAAGGTCTACGAGCTTCAGCGCACGTGGTTTGCGTTCTATGACGCGGCCAAGACGCCGGAGAACATCGAGAGGCCCGTGGTCGTGATCATCCCGGGAATGTTCGGAACGCCCGAGCCTGTGGTGAATGGGCTTGTGAATCGGCTGCGGCTGCGCGGGTGGCCCGTGCTGCGGATGATCGTGCATCCGAGCCGGTTCACCGAGAATCGGACGATCCAGGTCGATGCGGAGAACTTCGGGCCAGGGATCAATCTGGTCGCGGATGTGCTGTGCGATCGGGCGGCGGAGTGCGCGTACGCGACGCGGGCGGCGCTGCGGCACGTGGAGCAGATGAGGCCCGAGCTTGCCGGCCGCGGGGTCGTGGCGATCGGATTCTCGGGCGGCGCGATGGCGATGCCCGCGGTGGTGGCGCTGGAGCCCGCGCGGTACAAGGGCGTCGTGCTGGTCGGGGGCGGATGCGACTGGTTTCTGATCAACGAACGGAGCAACTACGCGTCGTGGATCGATGCGCTCAATGTCGAGTTCAAAGGGGACTTGAGCGCCGAGCAGAAGCAGGCGATCGACGCGGCGTATCTGGAGCGGGCCACGCTCGACGGGTATCACACCGCGGCGGTGCTGAGGCAGATTCCGACGCTCATCGTGCAGGGGAGCGTTGATCGGGCGGTGCCTTCGGATCTCGGGGATCTCCTGTGGGAGCGGGCGGGTCGGCCCGATCGCTGGCTCGAAGCGCAGACGCACGAGGCGCTGTTTTTGACGCTTCCGGCGCGGTATGACGCGATGATCGACTGGCTGTCGGGCAAGACGCAGGCCCCGCCTGCCGATACGGGCAAGGCGCCTGGGACGCCCTGAGCGATCGGGGACTCCGGCGTGAATGTGACCTAAAATCGACGCTTCGGTTCAAGCGAGGACCCGATTGCTCCTGGCCCTGAGTCCCTATCACCTGACGACGCGTGAAGCGCCCGCAATGGCGGCGTTGCTGCTTGCGCAGCGGGTGGTGACGATGATGCCGGTGCCGACGTCGGGGACCGCGGATCCGAGCCTGCGGGCCGCGATTGACGAAGCGCCCTCGTATCTGCGCTTCATGGAGTCCTGGCAATGGTCGCTGCCGCTCTGGCGTGAGGGCGTGATCGGTTCGGTGTATCAGGGTGAGGACGCGGCCGACGAGATGGCGGGTGTTTGCGAGAAGATCGATCGCGAGCCCGCGTACGCCATGCTCCGTCCGATGCTGCGGCGCTCGCTCTTTGACGACGACAAGAGCTACCTGTCTTCGCTCGCGGTGGACCTGCTCAAAGGCGGGCCTGATCCGGGGATCAGCGTTCCCGTGGCGGCGGCGATGGACCGCTTTGCGTCCAGGCATGGTCTGGCGGTGGCGCGTTCAGCTCCGACGTCGATCGCGCAGAAGGCCGAGGCCAAGCTCGGACGCCGGGTGTTCGGAACGGCGCTCCCGGTGCTCGTGCAGGCCGACGGGACGCAGCTGCTGTTTGCGCGCAGCGTGCTCGAGCCCGAGCTCAACATGCTCCGGCGCGCGTTGCACTCGGTGCTGTCGGCGCAAGACGCCATCGAGGCGACGCCCGGCGCGATCCAGATTTCTGAGCTTGACGATGCGGTGCGGCTGTACACCGAGGCGTTCAGCGCCCGACGCGAGGAGCTGCTCACGCCCCGCGACGCCGACGATGTGCGGCCTATCGAGTCCACCGTGACGATCGCGGGCGTGATGCTTCCCGGAAACGCGGTGCTCCGCTCCAGCGCGGACGCCTTGGCGAGCATCTCGGGACGAGCCCGCGGCCAAGCGGCCCGTTCGGCCCGCGGAGCCGGGCGCGTGACCACCGCGCTGGCGATCCCGGATCCGGCCGATGTGCGGCCCGTGTGCAGCCTGGTCTTCAAGACCCTGGGCGTGCGCGGCGGGCATTGAGACCGCCGGGCGGACTTTCAGGTTTGTCGATTCAGGATATTGAGGACCGTAATGTCCGGTGGTACACTGGTCAGGTCCCGGTCGGGGCGTTTCGTGGCGTCCGCCGCGGGCGAGAAGGAGCCTCCAGATGGAAGGCCCGCTGACGATCCACCGGCTTCTGGCAGCGATGAAACGACTCGGGGCCAGCGACCTGCATCTGAAGGTCGGCATTCCTCCGACGTATCGCATCAACAGCGTGCTCAAGGCGATCGACTCCCCGCCTTTGACGGAGGAGGAAGCAGACCACCTGCTGGATCCGATCGTGCCCGCGGCGATGATTCCCAAGTACGTCGAGATCGGCAATCTGGACTTTGCGACGTATTTGAAGGACGGCGACCGGTTCCGCGTGAGCATGTTCCGCGCCGGCGGGCACACGCACGCGGCGATCCGGCGCGTGAAGGCGGAGATCCCGGATTACAAGCAGCTCCACCTGCCTCCGATCTATCACAAGATCGTGGAGACGACCAGCGAAGGGCTGGTGCTGGTGGTCGGCGTGACCGGGTCGGGCAAGAGCTCGACGCTGGCGGCGATGATCGACCACGTCAATCAGACGCGGGCGGAGCACATCATCACGGTGGAGGATCCGGTGGAGTACCGGTTCATCCCGAGCAAGTGCATCATCTCGCAGCGTGAGATCGGCATCGACGTCCTGAACTATCCGACGGCGCTGAAGTACATCGTGCGCGAGGATCCGGACATCATCTTCATCGGCGAGCTGCGCGACCACGAGACGGTGCTCTCGGCGATTCAGGCGGCCGAGACGGGGCACCTGGTGTTCGGTTCGATGCACACCTCGGACACCGCCCAGTCGTTCAGCCGCATTCTCGAGTTCTTCCCGAGCCATGAGCGCGGGTTCGTGCGGCAGGCGCTGTCGACGACGATGAAGGCGATCTGTGCGCAGCGGCTGCTGCCGACGGTGCAGGGGTACGAGGTGGGCGTGGTGCCCGCGTGCGAAGTGATGCTGAGCTCGCCGATCGTGCGTGAGAAGATCCGCCGGGGCGAGGACGAGGATCTCCCCGCGGTGGTGGGGCGCAACGAGGAAGGCATGCAGAGCTTCACGTACGCGCTGTCGGAGCTGGTCAAGAAGGAGATCGTGACCCGGTCCGTCGCGATGGAGTACGCGCCCAACCGCGAGGCGCTGGACTCGATGCTCAAGGGTCTGGAGATCAAGGCGGGCGGGCTGGTCGGCAGGCTCAAGGGCGGCGGGCACTGAACCCGGTGCGGGTCGTGCCGTACACTGCACGCAATGGCCCAGCGAAAGACCGTGTTGCCTGACGCCCGTGTGTGCCCGCGCTTTGCGGGGATCGCCACGTTCTGCCGGTATCCGCTCCTGGAGTCGGTGGCGCCTGAGAACCTGCCTCTGGACTGGGCGATCTACGGCGTGCCCACCGACGCGGGCGTGACGTTCAGGCCCGGCGCTCGCTTCGGACCCCGCGCGGTCCGCGATGCGTCCCAGTACGTCAAGCCTTACCACATGACCCATCGCGTCCGCGTGACCGACGTTCTGTCGATCGCGGACGCGGGTGATGCGCCGGTGTCGCCCTATCACCTCCGCGAGAATCTCGAGCTGGTCGCGGGCTTTGCGCGCAAGCTCGGCGAACCCAAGCTCACCAAGCTCCTGGCGGTGGGGGGCGATCACTCCATCGCGTACGCGAACCTCAAGGCCAGCTTCGAGCGGGCGGGCTCACCCGCGGGCGGACTGGCGCTGGTCCACTTCGACAGCCACTTCGACACGGTCGATGCGGTGTGGAACGAGAAGTGGGGGCACGCGTCGCCCTTCATCCGCGCCATCGAGGATGGGCTGATCAATCCCCGCAAGATGATCTCGGTCGGGATCAAGGGGCCCCTGAACTCGGGCGCGGACCTCGACTTTGCGGCCAAGCACGGCATCCAGATCTTCGGCTACGACGAGTGGAAGGCCGAAGGTCCGGGAAGGCTCGAAGCGTTCGTTTCACGCGTCGGCGCGACGCCGGCGTATCTCTCGTTCGATGTCGATTGCGTCGATCCCGCGTACGCGCCGGGAACGGGAACGCCCAGCGTCGGAGGGTTTACGACCGCCGAGGCGTTCGGCCTGCTGCGCTTGCTCCGGGGCGTGAACATCGTGGGCGCGGATGTGGTGGAAGTGCTGCCCGATCGCGATGTGGCGCAGATCACGGCGCTGTTCGCGGCCCATGTGATCTTTGAGATTCTGGCGCTGGATGCGGTTGGGCGGAGCGGAGGGTGACGGGGGGCAAAGGGCCAAAGCGGTAAAGGGCCAAAGCGGCAAAGCGACGGAGCGACAGAGCGACAGAGCGATCGAGTGAGTCTTGGGCGCTGCTGGGTTGAGAGGTGCCTTGTTGGCTTTTAGCGTGCAGCGGTGCGGCGCAGGGCGAGGATGAGTTCGACCTGACCTGTGGGAACGCTTGTCCGTTCGGCGATCTGAACGGGGGAGAGGCCCTGGTCCGCGAGCGTGTGGATGGTCTGGTGAAGCGGTTCGGTGCCGCGGGGTTCGTTCGGGCGCGTGTCGCCTGGGCGGGCTTCGCCTGAGCGGGAATCACCCGATCGGAGCCTTGGGGCTTCTACGCTCGGCTTGGCCTCGATCGTGGTGGTCTTGGGCGCGGGCTTTTCCAGCGCGGCGATCTTGCGGTCCGCTTCCGCGAGCAGGCGTTCGAGTTTGGCGCTCTTGGCGTCGAGCTCGGAGGCGAGGCGGTCGGTCAGCTCGCGCATCTCCGACAGCAGGTGGGCCTGTTCCGGGTCAACCCGGGCCGGCTTCCGCCTGCCGGTGAGCAGCGTGATGACGAGGATGAGCAGTCCCAGAGCAACCGCGCCGATGGCGCCGAGCGTGAGCAGGTCTTTGGGTTGGGTCAGATCCATCGGGTTCGCCTCCGTGCGTTCCGCGGGGGAAACGTACCATGAGCGGATGCTGCTGGCGAGCCGGATCACGATGGTTTCACGCACCGAGCCGACGGTGCGGGCCATCGCGCGGGCCTGGCGTGCGCTGACCGGGGGCAAAGGGGTCCGCGACGGGGATCGTCGGACCCTCATCGCCTGTTCCGGCGGGGCCGACAGTTCAGCGCTGGCGATCGCTCTGGCGGCGGCTGCGGGAAAGAACGCCCGCGAGCGGATTGTCGTCGCCCACGTGGTGCACGATCTCAGGCCCCGGGCCCAGGCGCTGGCGGATCGGGACGCAACCAAATCGCTCGCGGCGGCGCTGGGCCTCGCGTTCGTCGAGGCGAGCGTGAAGGTGCGCGGCAAGACAGGCAACCTGGAGTCGCTTGCGCGGCGGGCCAGGTATCGGGCGCTGGTCAAACTCGCCCGAGCGCAGGCTTGTCCGTTCGTCGCGACCGCCCATCACGGAGATGACCAGCTCGAGACGCTGCTCATGAGGCTGGTCCGCGGCTCCGGGGCAGCGGGGCTCCGCGGCGTGCATGCTTCCCGGCCGCTGGCGGACGGGGTCGTGCTCATCCGGCCCATGCTCGGCCTGACGAGGGCTCAGGCCCGCAAGCTCTGCGGGTCAGCGGGCTGGGTTTGGCGGGAGGATCAGACCAACGCGGATCAGACCAGGCTGCGGGCGGCGATCCGGCATCAGATTCTGCCGGCGATCGAGAAGATCGCGCCCAAGGCGGGCAAACGGGCTTCCCGGATCGCGCAGCGTCAGGCGGAGGTCCAGGAACTGGTCCGCGAGCAGGCTCGGGAGCTCTGGTCGTCCGGCGAGCCGCGGGGCGACGGTCGCTCCTGGGCGCGGGCGAGGCTCCGCAAGTCGCCGGCAGCGGTCGTGGGCGAGCTTTTGGCGATGGGGCAGCGTGAACTGGTCGGTCGGCGCGGCGACCGGGTGCTGGAACGCACGCTGGCGCCGGTCGTCAAAGCGGTGCGAAGTTCCTCGGGCGAGCCCCGGAAGTTTGACCTGGCGGGTCTGGTCGTGGATATTTCCCGAACGGCCTGCGTGGTCGAGCCCCGGCACAAGCCCAGGGGCGTGGGTTGATGACAGGAAAGAGCACAGTCATGGCAAAGAAGTCCGGCGTTTCGTCGATCCCCCTGTCCGAGTACGTGGCCCGCCGTGAGGCGGTGCTCAAGGCGCTGGGCGATTCGGTCGCGCTGGTGTGTGCGGGCGAGGGCGGCGCTCACCTCCGCGGGGTGTGGGAGCCTTCCATGGACTTCTACTACCTCACGGGGTTGAAGACCGAGGCGGGCGCTTCGGTGCTCTTTGATCCCAAGAACCCCGATCCCACGCGCCGCTGCGTTCTGTTCCTGCGTCCGATGAATCCGGAGCTCGAGCAGTGGGATGGGTTCCGCGATCCGATCGGAACCGAGCTCCGCACGCGGACCGGATTCCAGATCGTCCAGCGCACCACGCACCTGCCGCGGGCGATCACCGCGGCGGCGCGCCGGCAGAAGAAGCTGACGTGTCTGCATCCCTTTGCGGTCTACGAAGCGCCGGTGGGCGATGACCTCAGGACGTACCGCAAGCTTCAGGAGCGCATCCTGGGTCTGGCGGTCGAGGACAAGACCAACCTGCTGCCGTCCATGCGTGCGGTCAAGAGCGACAACGAGCTTGCGCTCATGCGTCGCGCGGTGGACGCGACCGCGGCGGCGTATGCGCTGGCGGTCAAGGCCATCAAGCCCGGCGTGTCCGAGCGCACGATCCATCAGATCCTGGAGCAAAGCTACTCGCTGCACGGGTGCCACCGTTCGGCGTACAACCCGATCGTGGGCGCGGGCAAGAACGCCGCGGTGCTGCACTACAACGACAACAACCGCGTCATGGAGGATGGCGATCTGCTCCTCATCGACTCGGCGGCGGAGTTCGAGCACTACTGCGCGGACGTGACCCGCACGTATCCGATCTCCGGCAAGTTCACCAAGGACCAGCGCGACGTGTACGAGCTGGTGCTCAAGGCCCAGGAAGCGGCGATCAAGCTCTGCCGTCCGGGCGTGTGGATGTGGGAGGTCGATGCGGCGGTGAAGGCGGTTTTCGACAAGGCGGGGATGGTCGACTATTACCCGCACGGCATCGGGCACCAGCTCGGCCTGGAAGTGCACGATTCCACGCCGGACGGGCCGCTGGTCGAGGGCATGGTCGTGACGATCGAGCCCGGGATCTACATCGCGGATCGCAAGATCGGCGTGCGCATCGAGGATGACATCCTGATCGGGCGCAAGGGTCCTGAGAATCTCACGCACATGATTCCCAAGAGCGCCAAGGACGTCGAAGCGGCGATGCGCTGAGTCGGCGTGCACCGCGTCGAGTTGCGAAGATCAGGCTGAACGCATGGCGACCACGACGCGGGGCAGGCCCTCGAAGTCGTTGAGCACGTGCGCGCCATCGAGCTTGGGCGTGGACTGCGCGATGGCCTCGGCATGCTTGGCCCGGCTGTCGGCGACCTCGATCATCAGGAGCCCTTCGGGCTTGATGAGTTCGGGGCCGTCCTGCAGCAGGCGGCGGACGTAGTCAAGGCCATCCGCACCGCCGCGGAGCGCCAGATGCGGTTCGTGGTTCTTCACGTTGGGCGCGACCGCGGGCCACTCGTCGTCGGGGATGTAGGGCGGGTTGCTGACCAGATAGTGCAGCGATGCCAGTTTCCCCGCGACGGGGTGCTGCTGGAGCGGGGCCAGGAGATCGCCAAGCACCAGTTCAAGTCGGTCGGCCACCTTGTGTCGTTCGGCGTTGAAGCGTGCGACTTCGAGCGCTTCGGGCGAAACGTCCGTCGCGATCGCACGAGCGCCCGGAAGGTTTTTCAGAAGCGTGATCGCGACGCAGCCCGATCCGGTGCACACATCGGCGATGAGCACGCCCTCGCCCGACTTGCCGAAGGTGTTGCGGGCGTGGTTCACGGTCTGATCGATGATGGTCTCGGTCGCGGGGCGCGGGATGAGGACGCGTTTGTCGACCTTGAACTGCAAGCCGTAGAACCACTCTTCGCCGACGAGGTACTGGATGGGCTCGTGGTTGAGCGCTCGGCCGACCAGATCGCGGAGCTGGGCGCGTTCGAGGGGCGATGCGGGGCGGTCCGCGTCCATGTAGAGGCGCAGGCGGTCGCACGACAGCACGTGCGAGAGGAGCATCTCCGCGAGGCGGCGAGGGTCGTCCAGATCGCGCTTCTTGAACGCGTCGCCCATCCATTGGAGGAGCTTGCGGGTCGTCCAGGCCTGGTCTTGGTCCGTGTGGGCGGTCACGTGGGGGATGGTATCCGGTGGGATGGGGTGATCAGGCCAGCCAGCGCCCGCCGTCGACGCGGATGATCTCGCCTGTGACGTACGAGGCATCGAGGGCCAGCCAACGCACGACTTCGGCGGCGTCGGCGGGTTCGCCCGCCCGGCCCAGGGGGACGCGTGCGACGTATTTCTGCTGGAACGACGCGTCGGATTCGTGCCCGTGCTCGGGGAATGCGACGACGCCCGGCGCGACGCCATTGACGCGGATGCGCGGCGCAAGCTCGCGGGCCAGGCTCTGGATCATCTCGATCAGGGCGGCCTTGGACATGCTGTAGGCCGAGAAATCGCGGCGCGGACGGCCCATCGCGTGGATGTCGGCCATGGCGACCACCGCGCCCCCGCCCGGCCGGGAGCTCTTGGCCAGGAGCGGCGCCAGGTGCTTGGTGAGCAGGAGGGGGGCCAGCGCGTTGACGCGGTATTGCATCAGCGCGAACTCGGCGCCGACGCCCGCGAGCGGCGCGGGGTCGTACACGGACGCGTTGTGCACGAGCACGTCGAGTCTGGGCATCGTGAGCGAGAGACGCTGGCCGAGTTTCTCGACCGCGTGGAGATCGGCAAGGTCGATCTGCTCGAGCCTGACGCGAGCGCCGGCCTGGCGGAGCTGGTCGGCAGCGTCGTTGGCCTCGGCCTGGCTCGTGTTGAACGTGATGACGATGTCGCACCCGGCGCGGGCCAGGGCCAGGGCGGAGGCGAGCCCGACGCGCCTGGCTCCACCGGTGATGAGGGCCAGGGGCCGGGGCGCGTCGATGTGGTGCGGCATGCTCCCGAGCTGGGGCTCGACCGGCACGCTGGGCGTCTGAGGGGGGGGTGATTCGGGGGGAGGGTCGGTGACCGACGGCAGCACGCGGGTGTCGCCGAGCGAGTCATCGACCGGCATCGGGGGCTCGGACTCCGCCCGGCGGCCGGCTTCGCCCCACGGGTCCATGTGCTTGGTCGGAGACGCGGGCTTCTCGCGGCGCTGCTTGGACCGGCGCAGGGCCATGAACAGGAGCAGGCACGTGACGACCAGGGTGCAGATGAGGATCAGCGCGACCAGAAGGGCCAGCGCCTGGCGGGCCAGGATCGCCTTGGAGGGGTCCGGGTCGGCCGTGGTCTGGGCCAGACCCACGCTGAGCGTCAGGATCGGGATGGGGAGCATGCCTGGGGAGTTCACGCGTGCAAAGCGTAGCGGAAGCGGGTCCGGACCGGCGCACAGGGCCCCAAAGGTCCGGCCCGTCGCCTTGCGGCTATCCTTGAGCCCCATTTCGCCGAGCCGGAGGGCCATTTCGTGGGTCCTCCGCGGCGCTGACGGGGACGAGGTAGACCGATGCATTACGACGCTCATCAGCCTGTGATCCAGGAGCTTGAGGCGCGGATCGTGACGATCCGTGACTCTCTTTAACTACGACAGCAAGAAGAACCAGCTCGCCGAGCTGGAGGCCCAGATGGGCGGCGAAGGCTTCTGGGACAACCAGTCCAAGGCCCGCAAGCTCGTGAGCCAGGTCAAGTCGCTCAAGGCGCAGGTCGAGCCGCTCGCGGCGTGCATGCGCGATTTCGACGACGCCAAGGTCGCCTACGCGATGTACAAGGAGGCGGGCGACAAGGACTTCCTCGCCGAGGCGGACGAGAAGCTCTACGGCCTGCAGTCCAAAATGGCCCGCGTCGAGCTCCAGTCGCTCCTCTCGGGCAAGCATGACGCACGCAACTGCTTCCTGACCATCTCCGCGGGCGTCGGCGGCACCGAGGCCAACGACTGGGCCGAGATGCTCTTCCGCATGTACCTCTTCTATTGCGAGAAGATGGGGTTCGACGTCGAGGAAGTCGACAAGGGCTTCGGCTCCGAAGTCGGCATCGACTCGGTGACCCTGCTCGTGAAGGGGCCTTACGCCTTCGGGTATCTCTCGTGCGAGCGCGGCACGCACCGTCTGGCGCGTGTCTCGCCCTTCAACGCGCAAGGCAAGCGGCAGACCTCGTTCTGCACTGTGGATGTGATCCCCGAGTTCGAGGACGTGTCGGTGGATATCCCGGAGAAGGACCTGGAAATCACGCCGTTCGTTCGCGCGTCGGGTCCGGGAGGACAGAACGTCAACAAGGTGGCCAGCGCGATCCGCGTGGTGCACAAGCCGACGGGGATCATGGTCGTCGCGTCGACCTATCGCGATCAGCCTCAGAACAAGGCGCAGGCGCTGGCTGTCCTGCAGGCCAAGCTCGAGCAGCTCGCGGAAGAAGCGCGTGAGAAGGAGATCAATGCGGCCACCGGCGGCAAGGTCGACCAGGGCTGGGGCACGCAGATCCGCTCGTACGTCTTCTACGACAACCGCGTGAAGGACCACCGCACGGGCCAGGAAGAGACCGACTACGAGGCGGTGCTGCGCGGCGAGATCGCGCCGTTCATCGACGCGGAGCTCAAGCGCCGTCGCGCCGAGAAGGAAAAGCAGAAGTAAGCCTGAACCCGTCAGGGTTTTCCAGACCAGGTCTCCCACGAGCCCCGCTCCCCGAGCGGGGCTTTGTCCTGATGGATTTGTGAATCCCCTGGGCAGCTTTGGAATCTGAACCCTGCCGGCGATTGAAAGACCGGCAGAGGCCCGAAGGCGGCGTGCTCGCCCGGGCCTGAAGACACACATCAGCGGGTTTCGTCCAAGCCTCCGCGCGTGCGTGAGGCGGATGGTCGCCCGCGCTCTGAACGCATCCGAAAGGAATGGTCCCATGCTCAAGCAGGCCCTCGTTGTCGCGTCGCTCCTCCTCATGGTCGGTTGTTCGGCCACGTCCTCGAACTCTGCTGGCAGCATGCAGAGCAACCAGGGCGGGATGCGCCCCAGCTTCGGCGGCGCGAGCGGGTACAGCGGCTACGGCACGCCCGGCGCGACCGCGATGTCCGGCGCCGGCGCGGAGTCCGCGCATGGCATGACGAGTTCCGAAGGCGGAATGCGCCCCGGCTTCGGCGGCGCGAGCGGGTACAGCGGCTATGGCACGCCCGGCGCGACCGCGATGTCGGGCGCCGGCGCGGAGCCCGCGCACAGCATGACGGGCTCTGAAGGCGGGATGCACCCGAGCTTTGGCGGCGCGAGCGGATACAGCGGCTACGGCACGCCCGGCTCCGGGGGTTCGATGAAGGCCGCGTCCGCGAACATGAGCATCCTCAAGGACAAGCCCGCCTCGTGCAACTCCGCTTCGTGCAACACCAGCTCGGACGCGAAGGCGTGCGACGCTGGAAGCAAGTGACGGATTTCCACGCGGACTCCCTCCGAGCGCAGCACCAACGCCGTCCGGTTCGCCGGGCGGCGTTCTGCGTTGTGGTTCATGTCATCTTGAGTGGGGGCCGCTCAGTGCGCGTGCTTCCCGCGGTGATGGCGGTCGGGCAGGGGCTTGGCGGCTCCCGGGCGCACCTTCGCGGCGCACGCGGCGCAGAGCCCGATGAGCGTCAGGTCGTGCCCCTCCAGGATGAAGCCAGGCGGGGTCAGGTGGTCGAGCTGTCCCGGACAGCCTTCGACTTCGAAGACGCGCCGGCACTTGGTGCAATGGAAGTGGTGGTGGTGCTCTTTCCCCGCCAGTTCGTAGCGCGGGGGTTGGCCCGGGAGTTCGACCGTGACCGCTTCACGGTCCTCGACCATCGTCTTGAGCGTGCGGTACACCGTCGCCATCCCGAGCTTTTCGACGTTGGCCTGGGCGGCGTCGAGGATCTCGCGGGGCGAGAGCGGGCGCGACGCGTGGGCCAGTGCTTCGCGGATCGCCAGACGCTGCTTGGTGGACCGTTCCATCGCAGGCATGGTAACGCGGAACCCGGGGCGGGTCAGCCCTGCGCCTGCTGGAGCATCGGCTCGCCTTCGGGCTCGATCCGCCTGGGTGGCGCCTCGCGGGCCGCGCGGAACACCATGGGGACGACCGCAAGGCGGATCACGACCGAGAGGCCGAAGACCGCCCAGTAGGCGTGGATGCCGCCGACCGAGGCCAGGAGCGCCGTGATCACGCTGCTGCCGACCATCGAGCCGATGGTGCCCGAGAGCCAGTTCCCGACGTAGAACGCCGAGAGGGCCTGCGTGCGGTCGCGGTCCTCGATGGACTCAAACAGCAGCAGGAACGTGGAGAGTTCCCAGGCGGCCATCAGCACGCCGAAGGCGAGCTGCGTGACCAGGAGCACGCCGACCGAGACATTCGAGTCCGAGGAGACCATCCAGCCCAGGGGCAGAGGCACCGTCGCGAGCCCCGCGATGAGCATCAGCTTGCGCTCGCCGATCCTTTTGGCCAGACGCCCGAGGGAGGGCAGGGCCGCCATGCGTCCGACGTACGCCGCGGCGATCAGCATCATGTACGTGTCGTACGGGAGCTTGAGCTGTCCGAGCAGGAAGGGGTTCAGGAAGGGCTGCGCGATCTGGGCTGCAACCTGGAACGCGCATTGATACGACAGCAGTCTTCCGGCGCTGTTGCGGCCAAAGGCCCGCAGGATCGAGCGCGGCGTCACGGGGTCGGGCGGATTGTCGAGCGGGAGCTTCTCCGTCTCCGCCCACAGGTAGTACGCAGAAACCGCCCGGCATCCCGCGGTGATCAGGAAGAGCGTTCCGAAGGCGACAAGCTTGAGGTTGGCGGACTCCGCGTGCGCGAGGATGCTCTCAGGCAGCTTGGACACCAACCCCGACACCCACGTGTCCGTCGGCCAGAGGCCGGTTTCCTTGTGCGCCTGGATCGCGCTCTGGGCCGCTTGCGCACCCCGGAGCAGCACGCCTCCGAGGAGCAGGCCAAAGAGCGTGCCGCCCTGGCACCAGCGGTTGCGATAGCCAAAGTAGTGCGAACGAATGCGTTCGGGGACCACGGTGCCGATCCAGCTGGTCCATGCGGCGGATGTCGAGAGGCCGGTGGCCCAGTAGAGCGTGACCAGCAGAAAGAGGATCGGCGTCGGGATTCCACCCACGAACGCGGCTGCTGCGATGGGGAGCATCGTGATCGACTGCGCGGTGGCGCAGCGCACGACCCAGCGGCGGTTGGAGCCCATCCGCCGGACGATCGCGGGCGAGCCCAGTTGGAGCAGCGCGCCGAGCAGCAGCGGGAGGGTGGTGATGAGTCCGGAGGCGACGTGGCTCTTGGTCAGCTCAAGAAGGAATGCAGCCAGGTAGAGTTCGCCCGTTCCGACCTGGATCGAGAAGGCGGTGCCGTCGATGAGGCTGGCCCGGAGATTCGAGCGGACCTCGCGTCCGCGGCGGAATCTGGTCCGACCGGGGGAGAGCTGTCCAGGTTGAACGCGGGAGCTTCCCGCTGCATCCGCCGACATCGTGCCCGCTGCCTGTTCTTCCGGAATGCGAGGGAACGGGGCGAGTGTAGGTCGGAGCAACCCGGCGTCCGCGGAGGGGTCGGCTACCCTCGAACGTGACCGATCCGAGCGTGCACAAACCCAGAGCCGAACCCGAGCCCGCGGCAGCGGCGGTGGTGGGGGAGGAACTGGCGGGAGACGATGGCCTGCCTGGCGGGTCTGGTCTTCCCGCGTCCGAAGGCGGTCTGACCGCCGAGGGCAAGCTCTCCGCGGGGCGTCTGGCGGGCCTGTCCATGCACGCGGCGATCTGGGTCCTGGCCTGGCCGATTCTGGCCGAGAGTGTCCTGAACTCGCTGGTGGGGCTGACGGACACCGTGCTGGCGGCGGGGATCGAAGATGGCGGCGCCGCGACCGACGCGATCGGCGGGGCGTCCTACATCCTGTGGTTCGTGGGCCTGATCGTGGCGGCCCTGGGCACCGGGGCGACCGCGATCGTGGCGCGGGCGGTGGGGAAGAAGCGACTGGCGACCGCGCGGGCCGCGGTGGGCCAGACCTTTGTCCTGGCGCTGGTGTCGGGCGTGATCGTCGGCATCGGCTTGGCGCTGCTCGCGGGTGTGATCCCGCGCATCCTGAACATGAGCGACGAGGCCGCGGCGGCGTTCAAGCTCTTTGCGCGCGTGAGCGCCATCGGCGTGCCCTTCAGCTCGGTTCTCTACTCGATGATCGCCTGCTCGCGCGGCGCGGGGGATTCCATCCGCCCGTTGCTCTCGATGGTGCTCGTGAACATCGTCAACATGGGCACGAGCTGGGTGCTCGCGGGCGTGGACCTGAAGGCGACTAGGCTCGTGGATGGCAAGCTGGTCAGCACGACGATCCTGCACAACCCCTTCGGGTTCAATCTGGGCGTGGGCGGGATTGCCGCGGGGACCGTGATCGGCGAGCTTTGCGGGGCAGCGTTCATCACCGCGATCCTGATTCGAGGCGTGTCGGGCGTCCAGCTGCGCCGCCGGAGACTCGCGATTCACCGGACGACGATCGTCCGCCTGATCAGACTCGGCTGGCCCAACTTCCTCGAAACCGCGGGGATGTGGTTCGGGAACTTCCTGATCGTGCTCATGGTGGGCTGGATGGGCGCGGGCATGCTCGGCGCACACGTGGTCGCGATCCGCGTGGAGGCGTTCAGCTTCCTGCCCGGCTTTGCGATGGGGATTGCGGCAGCGACGCTGGTCGGCCAGTACCTGGGCGCGGGCGCGCCGGAGCTTGCCCGCAAGGCGGTGCGGATCTGCACGCTGATCCCGTGCGTGATGATGGGGCTCTGCGGCACCATGTTCCTCCTGATCCCGGACCGCATCGTCGGGATCTTCACTTCTCAGGAAGCCCACCTGCATGCGGCGCCCGCGGCGCTCCAGATCGCGGGCGCGATCCAGATCCCGTTTGCGATCTCCCTGGTCATGCGCGGCGCCGTGCGCGGCGCTGGAGATGTGCGGGCCGCCATGTGGATCAGCTGGGTTTGCACCTACGCGATCAGGCTTCCCCTGGCGTACCTCTGCTCGGGCGTGGTGATCCCGATCCCGGAATGGGCGTGCGAGCTTCTGGGCATGAAGGCCGGGGCGGTGATCCCAAATCCGTCCGGTCTGGAGCCTTCGCTCCGCGGCCTGTGGATTGGCCTCTGCCTTGAGATCGTGATCCGTGCGGCACTCTTCGCGTGGCGCTTCGCAGGAGGCGCTTGGGCGCGGGCGAGGGTGTGAGGAAGGGACGGGGCTGGAAGGCACGGAGGCACGGAGGCACGAAGGCACGGAGCGAAGAAGCGAAGAAGCGAAGAAGCTACGAAGCGAGAGAGCGAGAGAGCGAGAGAGCGAGAAACCACGCCTGGATTGACCGCTTCGGTCAATCCAGGATCACGATGGTCCAGTGACGCACGTGCGAAGTGTGGGGCTTGGTCTCGCGGGGCTTACTCGAGCGGGTTGATGAACAGGCCTGTCGCGAGCTTGGGGTAGAAGAACGTCGACTTCTGAGGCATGAGCTCGTTGGCGCGGCTCACCTTCTTCACGGCATCGAGAGGCGTGGGGCGGACGATGACCGCCATCTGGGCGAAGCCCGCGCCGCCGCCGGCGCCGGTCTCTGCGCCCGAGCCGATGTCTTCGACTTCCTTGATCGTGTGGGGGAAGGCCCACTTGACAGGCTGGTTGTCGTTGAGCTTGGCCTGGCAGATCTTCTCGACGATGTGGTACTGGGTGATCGCGACGTCGAGCGTGCGCCACGCCTCGGGCTTGCTCGCAAAGCGGGCCTTGAGCGGGTCGGGCGTGGAGGGCGTGATGATGAACCCGCGCTTCTCCTTGAAGTCCCAGAGGCCAAGGCGATTGGGTCCCATCGACGAGAGGTCGCTCAGCGCCGCGTCGAGCTTGCGGAGATCGCCTCCGATGGGCTCGAAGGCGAGTTCGCCCGAGGCTGCGGAGACGAACTTGTCGATGCTGTAGTGCTTCATGCCGCCCAGCACGCGGTGGGTTGGCCAGATCACCAGTCCGGGGTCGGACATGCCGACCAGGACGATCATGCAGCGTCGCGCGGGATGGTCCGCGGGGACCGCGCCCTTGGCTTCCAGGGCCTTGAGGTAGTTCAGCCCCGTCGTGTAGCGGTGGTGGCCGTCGGCGATGAAGACGTCTTCACCCGCCAGCGCGTCCTGATACGCCTTGATGGTCGCGGGGTCGTCGATCGTCCAGACCTCGTGCAGGACGCCTTCGCCTGTGGTCGCGGTCGCGCTGGGCGCGGTGCTGGTCATGATCTTGCGGAGCAGCGCGGTGGCGCGGCCCGAGTCGTCGGCGAAGAGTCCGAAGATCGGGGAGAGCTGCGTGCGCGTGGCGTTCATGAGCGCCATGCGGTCTTCCTTGGGGCCGCTGAAGGTTTCCTCATGCGGCAGGATCCCGCCGCCGGAGCGCGGACCGAAGGGGACGGTCTCCACCGTGCACGCCATGCCCGAGCGCAGGTGCTTGGAGCCATCGGGGCTCGTGAAGGTCTGGCGATACGCGAACATCGCGGGCGTGTCGCGGCGCGTCAGGACGCTCTTGGAGAGCAGTGCGCGGTACGAATCCGCGGCGCCTTGATACGCCTCGGGCGGCCCGAGCTCTTTGGCGGGCGTGTGGGGAAGATCGATCCCCACGATGTTCGCGGGATCCTTGGCCAAAAGCGCCTGCTTCCCGGCCTTGTCCAAGACGTCGTACGGCGGGGCGACGAACTTGGACAGATCGCCCTTGCCCTGATGGTACTGAACGGCCCGGAACGGGAAGACTGCTGGCATGGTCGGCTCCTGGTTGTCTGTCCTGCCCGCTTCGGGGCGGGTCTTCGAGTATAGAGGGCGCAAAAGCTCTCGGAACGCTCCCGGAAATGCCGCGCGGGGGGTTGCCGTCAGCGGCCCCCGGGGTATCGTGAGGGCATGTTCGCAGGCTCTTCCACAAGCCGTCCTCGGGCCCTGGTGATCCGCGCCGCGGGTACCAACTGCGACGCCGAGATGATGGAAGCCTTCCGCATGGCGGGCGCGGACGTCTCCCTCATCCACGTGGATCGCCTCATCGAGCGCCCCGCGCACGTCGCGGACTTCGATCTGATCGGATTCCCGGGAGGGTTCAGCTATGGCGATGACATCGCCTCGGGCCGGATCCTCGCGATGAAGCTCCGCGAGTTCCTGTATCCCGCGCTGCGCGAAGCTGCAGCACGGGGCGTGCCCATGATCGGCGCATGCAACGGGTTCCAGGCGCTGGTGCAGGTCGGACTGCTGCCTGGCCCAGCCGCGGGCGAGCCTTGGCCCGAAGCGGCAGCGCCCAAGCAGCGCGTCGCGCTGTGCGAGAACGCCGAAGGCCGTTTCTGCGACCGCTGGGTGGGAATGTCGCTCGAGCTGAGCACCGTGTGCATTTGGACGCGGGGTTTGGCTCAGGCTTCGGCGGCCCATGATCCGGATCTGATGATGCTGCCGGTGGCGCACGGCGAGGGTCGTTTCGTCGCCGACACGCCCCAGACGCTCCGTGATCTGGAGGCCCATGGCCAGATCGTGTTCCGCTACACCGAGAACTACAACGGCTCCGAAGGCGCCGTCGCGGGAATCTGCGACCCCACGGGCCGGATCTTCGGCCTGATGCCTCACCCCGAGCGCTATCTCGATTGGACGCTGCACCCGTACTGGACCGCGCTGGAACCCCACCAGCGCCGGGGCGACACGCCCGGGCTGATGCTCTTCAAGAGCGCGGTCGAAGCCGTGACCGGCGTGCACGCGTAAGCCGCGGCGGCATCCGGGCTGTGGGCCAAGACCTCATCCGCGATTGACGAATCGGAGCGACTTCTGCACGACCGCGCGCACGAGGCCTCCTTCGGTCTGCGCCAGGAGCGTCTTGTCCGCGCTGGCGTGCTCGTACTTCACCTGCGCAAAGCAGATGGCAGCGGCGCCGAGCATGGGGCTGATCGTGGAACTCGACACCGCGCCGATCGCATCACCGAGCGTGGTGCCCTCCGTCGGAGGCAGGAAGACCTGCGATCCCGTGACGGGCTGGAGCATCTGTTCGGCGTTCCGGGGCGTTCCCGCGTCGGTCGCGGGCTGCTCGATCCGCAGCGCGACCAGGAGCTGCTTGGGATGGCCGCGGGCGTGCATCCGCGCCACGATCTCCTGACCGAGATAGCACCCCTTGGTGAACGACACACGAGAGTCGAGCACGCCCGACTCCGCGGGCAGGTTCTCCGTCGTGAAGTCGAGGTTGTAGAGCGGGGTGCCGTTCTCGATGCGCGCGACGTTGAACGCGTGCCAGCCCGCGGCCCGGAGCCTGATGCGTGACGCGAGGGTGTCGGGCGCAAAGTGCTTGGTGAGCGCCGCACCCGCCTCGTGGTTGTTGGCGTCGGGGTCCGAACCTGTCTCGAGCAACAGCCGGTAGATCTTCTCGGTGGCGTCCGTCGGGCACAGGAGCTCGATGCCCACCTCGCCGGTCTGATCATCACGATCGAGCAGCACCGGTGCGCCCGCGAGCGTGATCTGCAGGCTCGTGCCCGAGGCCATGTTCTCGATCGCATCGGCGTGCTCGGGCGCGAGGGCGGCGAGCAGGGCTTTGCTGGTGGGGCCATGGAGCCCGAGGCGGTGGTGCTGCGCCGTGACATCGCGGATGGCGCAGTCTTCGGTGATGATGTACGACGAGAGTCCTTCGACGGTCCGCCCGATCGCGTGCACGTCCAGGTCCAGGAGCGTGCGCTCGGCCAGGTGAATCACACGCACGTCGGCGTCGATGCGGCCCTTGCGGTTGAGCCAGAAGGACCGACGCGTCTGTCCGGGCTGGAGCCCCTTGAGCTCCTGCGTGAGCATCCGGTTCAGGAAGTCGACACGATCGGGCCCGGTGATCTCCAGCGTGCCGCGCTGGGCCGCGTCGATCAGCACCGCGTGCTTCCGCAACGCGGCATATTCGAGTTCGAGCTCGCCGAAGGTCTCCACGAGATAGACCCCCTGGGAGGCCTCGCCGAGCTTTTCGATCTCGGGCCCGTATTGCAGGAGGGAGGCCTCGGCTTCCTGGTGAGAACGGAGCAGGGGTGAGTGCAGCGCCATTGGGACTCCGGGGAGATGCCCAAGTCTATTCGTCCGGGCCTTACGAGTTACAAACACCGGGGCGAAACCCACCTCCCAAGTCCAGGGAACCTTCCGGGGCGGTGCGAATCTGAGAGATGGAGGCGGTATCCTTGATTCCCTCGCCGCCGCCTCTGGCTTTTCGTGGGAGCGACCGGAGCGAGTGAACTGGAGCTCAACTTTGAATCTCGATCTGCTCAAGCGTCTGTGCGAAACCCCCGGCGTCCCCGGCCGCGAGGAGCGCGTCCGCGCCCTGATCCAGAAGGAAGTCGGCCAAGCCGGTTCCTCCAGCCTCTTCGATGAAATCCGGACCGACGCGCTGGGCAACCTGATCTGCACGCGTCATCCCCGCTCGGGCAAGAAGGGCGGCAAGGTCAAGTCCAAGGGCGAGCGCGCCAAGCGCGTCATGCTCCTGTGCCACATGGACGAGATCGGCTTCTACATCACGTCCATCGACAAGCGGGGCTTCCTGTGGGTCAACCCCGCGGGCGGCTTTGACGCGCGCAACCTGTTCTCGCGCCGCGTGCTGGTCGTCACCGACTCGGGCGACTATCCGGGCGTGATGAACCCCGGCGGCCGGCCGGTTCACATCTCGAGCCCCAAGGACCGCGAGCGCGTCCCCGAAGTGAAGGAGTTCTTCGTGGACGTGGGCATGACCGCGGCCCAGGTCGAGAAGAAGTTCAAGGTCGGCGACTACATCGTCATGAACGAGCCCGCGATCGAAGTGGGGGAGAAGTTCGTCTCCAAGGCGCTGGACAACCGCGTGGCGTGCTGGCTCGGCATCGAGTCGGTCCGCCGCCTGCACGAGTCGGGCACGGGCAACGCCTGCGAGGTCGTCGTCGCGTTCACGACGCAGGAAGAAGTCGGCCTCCGCGGCGCCAAGACCGCCAGCCATGCGGTCCTCCCGGACATCGGCCTTGGCATCGACGTCACCCTCTCGTGCGACACGCCCGGCGTGCCCGATGAGGAGGCCGTCACCATCCAGGGCAAGGGCTACGGCCTGCACATCAAGGACAGCTCGTTCATCTCCGACCACACCCTGGTCTCGGAGTTCGAAGCGCTCTCCAAGAAGGCCAAGATCCCGTACCAGCGGACGATCCTGGCCGCGGGCGGTCAGGACGGCGCCGCGGCCCAGCAGGCCGCCGCGGGCGCGCGGGCGGTGGGCATCACCGTCGGCACGCGGTACATCCACACCGTGACGGAGATGATCGACAAGACCGACCTGAAGGCCGCCCGCGATGTTCTCGCGGCGTACCTCGGGCAGGTCAGCTGATCACCCGAGACGAAGCACCCGCGTCGATTCGAGCGATCGACAACTCCAACGCCAACAAATCTCCAAAGCCAACGAGTCTCCAAAGCCAACGAGCCCCACGCGCAAGCGTGGGGTTTTTCATCCTCGATCAGACTCGTCCGAGCCTCTCGCGCAAGCGAGAGGAACCGAGCGTGAAACCATCGCGCACGCACCGTAACGCAAGCAAGAACCGCACGGGCACGCGGGCGACGACATGGGACCAAGTGAAGGCGGACGGTTCCTCTGGCTCGCGCCAGAGGCTCGGTCGGATTTGCATCACGCCGCCGGCCGTCACGGATCAACCGAGCCTCTCGCGCAAGCGAGAGGAACCGAGCGTGAACCCATCGCGCACGCGCCGCGACGCAAGCAAGAACCGCACGGGCACGCGGGCGATGACAAGGGACGAGGTGAAGGCGGACGGTTCCTCTGGCTCGCGCCAGAGGCTCGGACGGAGTTGCATCACGCCGCCCGCTGTCGGCGGACGCGGGTCAGGCCCGCGAGCACGATGAGCCAGGCTTGCGGCGATGGCACCGTTGATGAAATCCGGAGACCGCCTCCGGCATACTGGTATGCAAAGGCGTTGAACCAGTCGATGCGATCAACGAGAACGTAGTCTTCAAGCGTCGAAGTACTTGACCCACGCAATAAGCGACTTTCGCCGGTGGTGTTCGCCCACTCCAACCACTCCGAGTTCATCCCCGATCCATCGAGCAGACCCCAGGGCGACTGCGCATCGGGGTAGGAGCCGACGTTGAGGTAGAGGTACTTGTCCTTGTCCGGGAACAGGCCGACCGCGGTCTGCGCGCCCGGTGAGCCGGGCGGGCCCGGGATCAACGGCGTGTCGGACTTGGCCGGGTAGCGCCAGTATCCACCCTGCCCCTCGCCGTTCTTGTTGGGGTCGTAGTGCATCGCCTTGGTCCATTCATCGATGGAGGCGATCCAGAACTTGGCGCCGGGTGAGTGGACGGCTTGCCCTTCCCACTGGCCGCTGGGGCCGATCTTGAAGGTGCTGGTGTCGTACGCGCCGGTCTCGAAGGCCCAGGCCTGGTTGACTTTGCCGTTGGTGAGCCAGTTGCAGTACCGGGCGGCGAACTCCCAGGACATGTCCATGGAGAAGTTGGCCGCATCGGCGTCCATGATCCACCTGGGGTTGTTGGAGTCGCCCGAGACGTTGTGGATGAAGCTCCCGAAGAAGCCGGGCTTGAAGCCGACGCCGGGGTTCAGGGGCGAGTAGGCCTGGACGAACTCGAAGTACTGGGCGACGGTGAGCTCGGTCTTGGCCATGCGGTAGGTGTAGTCGACACGCCCGACCGGCCCGATGCCGTTGATGGCCAGGAAGGGGAACTCATCGGGCGAAGCGGACGCATTGCCCGGAGCGCCGATGGTCTTGAACTCGATGCCGTAGTCCTGGGCCAGGGCCGGCGCGGCGCAGGCGGCTGCCATCACGATGCAACGGACGTTCTGCATGATGTGCTCCCGTGTCGGGGAGAGCGTACATCAGGAATGAGGCAAAGCGAGGGGGATGGGCGCGTCGGCGAGACTCTTCATGCGAGGCCGGAGCGTGTGCCGTGCAGGGCCGATGGCTCAAGTGTGCGGCCAACTGACCCAAAAAACGAGCAAGGCTGGCTTTAAAGGCCGGCCTTGCGTGGTCTGGCGGAATGTGGTCTTCTATCAGGCAACCAGATTCGTCGCAGCCTCGATGGCCTCGACGACCTGGCGGACCTGGAAGGGCTTCTTGAGGAAGCCATCGAAGCCTTGGGCGCGGAGCGCCTGGGCCTGCCCGTCGGTGAGCTTGCCGCTCATCGCGACGATGCGCGTGAACTGGAGCTGGTCATTCTTGCGGACCAGATCCGCGACGTGGCGCGTGTCGCCTTCGCCGAGGTGCACGTCGAGCAGCAGGACGTGCGGCTTGAAGCGTTCGCACTCGACGCCGGCGGCGAAGCCGTTGGTCGCGGTGCGGATCTCGTAGTTGGTCTGCTGGCCGAGGATCTTCTCGAGAACCTCGACGATCTCGCGCTCGTCATCGACGATGAGCACGCGCGTGCGTCCGGACTGGACGCCCTCGAGGGGGATCCCGTGGGCCTTCATGAACTTGATCAGTTCGGCCGCGGGAATGCGACGATCCCGGGAGCCCGGGATGCGGTATCCCTTGAGCGAGCCCGAGTCGAACCACTTGGAGACCGTGCGTGGGGCCACGTTGCAGAGCTTGGCCACCTCGCCGGTCGTCAGAACTTCCTTATCCAACGCCATCGGCTCACCTCGTTCAGCGCAAGGGGGCCCTGGAGTTGAGCACTCCGACCCTCATCCGTCGCCCAGCATCGGGAAATCACGGGCTGCTCTTGACGTCTGAGGAGCCTGTGTCGCCAGAAACCTGTTCTGGGACCCCGAATCCCGCTTCCAGGGGTGGGGGGGAGGCGTGCAAACCCCCATCCGGGGTGCAAGGCCAATCGGCCCGGCGCGTTGCGGCGGGCCGAGAACCGAAGTACAGTCCCCCCTCTCAGACCTGCCCGAGCGGGACGGTCTTTGTTTGGATTCATGTCGGCGCCGCGCCGGCGTGTACATGAAGGACAGCAGGAGGGGCCCGCGTGGGCCTTTCAGCCTCAGGAGCGACCCGTGACGACCCGGTCCCCGTTCGTGCGTGCATCCATCATCGGCCTTTCGCTGTTCCTCGCTGCCGGCACGACGCTGGCCCGCCAGGACGCTGCGCCCGCGGGCAAGACGCAGGAGGGTCAGCTCTCCGCGGTTGATCTCCTCAAGGACTTCAACCACTACGTGCGCATCGCACGCTACGACCTGGCCGCGGGTCGCGCCACCGAACTGCTCTCGCGCGGGATCAAGCCCGTGGAGTTCGTGGATCTGGTCGAGCAGTCCCAGGAAGCCGATCGCTTCCAGGAGACCGTCGTCCGCGCCCTGCGCGTCTCGGAGGTCGAGAACCAGGCCGCCCAGCTCTACAAGCTCTTCGAGCAGGGCAAGCTCGCCCGCTCGCGCGATCCCGAGCAGATCAAGAAGAACATCGAGAACCTGACCGGTTCGATCCAGGCCCGCCTGATCGCCCAGCAGCGCCTCAAGGCCGCGGGCGAGTACGCGGCTCCCCAGCTTCTCGAAGCGCTGTTCGACTCGGGCAACCGCGCCCGTCAGACCGAAGCACAGCGCGTGCTCATCGACCTGGGCCGTCAGTCCATCGCGCCGCTGACCGCGTCGCTCATGGGCGTCGACGCGCCGCGTCAGGAGATGATCATCAACGTTCTGGGGAACATCCCCTACAAGACGTCGCTGCCTTACCTGGCCGAGCTGGCCCAGAAGAGCACGTCGGCCGAGGTGAAGCAGGCCGCGACCCGCGCCATCGAGCGCGTCGCGGGCTCCTCCGGCGCCGCGGGCGAGGACGTCTCGGGCCTGTACCTGGCCCTTGGCGAGGATTACTACGCCGAGAAGTCCGAGCTCACGTCGTTCCCGGGCGAGGACTACCAGCTTCTCTGGTCGTTCGATCCCAGCGGCGGCCTCCAGATGACCCCGGTCCGCACCGAGGTCTTCAACGAGGCGATGGCGATGAAGGCCTCCGAGCGGGCCCTCAAGCTCAACGCGGGCAACGAGAAGGCGCTGGCCCTGTGGGTCGCGTCCAACTTCTCGCGTGAGATCCAGTCCCCCGCGGGCTACGACAACCCGGCGTATCCGAGCTCGCGCCGCGACGCGATGTACTTCGCGGTCGCTTCGGGCGCCAAGACCTCGCAGCGCGTCCTGGGCCGTGCGCTCGACACCCGCAACACCCTGCTGGCCCGTCGGGCCCTGGCCGCGGTGGAAGCCACCGCGGGCGGCTCGGGCCTGTGGGCGACCGAAGACAACCGCGCTCCCCTGCTTGAGGCGCTCACCTACCAGAACCGTCGCGTGCAGTACGACGCGGCCCTGGCGTTGGCCTCGGCGCAGATCAAGGACAAGTTCGCGGGCGCCGAGCGCGTCGTTCCCACGCTCGCCTCGGCGATCCGCGGCGCGGACGCCAAGTTCGCCGCGGTGCTCGCGCCGGATAACGAGCGCTACACCGCGATCCGCGGCATCCTCGAGAAGCAGGGCTACTCGGTCCTCTCCTTCGGCCGCACGGTCGAGGAGATCGCCGGTCCGGTCTCCGAGGTCCCCGCGGTGGACGTTCTGGTCGCGGTCGGCGTGACTCCCGAGAAGCTCGCGAGCACCGTCGATCAGGTCCGGACGAACGTGAAGCTCACCGCGACCCCGGTGATGCTCCTGACCTCGCCCGAGGGCTACACCGCCCTGCGTCGCCAGTTCGAGCGTGACGGCTCGGTGGCGGTGCGTCAGTCCGCGATGGCGGACGCCGACATCAGCAAGGCGGTCGAGGCTCTGGTCGAGGCCGCGTCGGGCGGTCCGATCTCGGGCGACGAGGCCAAGTCCTACGCGGATCGCTCCCTCAACGCCCTGCGTGATCTGGCGGTCTCCGGGAACGACGTCTTCAACGTCCACGACGCGATGCTGCCTCTGATCGCCGCTCTGGAGACCAAGGACGACACGATCCAGCTCCGTCTGGCGGAGATCCTGGCCCGCATCGATGACAAGGCGGCCCAGGTCGCGGTCATGGACACGGCGTTGGCCGCGACCGGCGGGCAGCGCGTGGCGCTGCTCGGCAAGGTCGCCGACTCGGCCAAGCGTTCGGGCGGGAAGCTCGAGGATCGTCAGGTCAAGCGCGTCCTGGAACTCGCGACCGATGCCGATCCCGCGACCTCGACCGCTGCCGCGGCCTTGGCGGGTGCCCTGAGCCTTCCCAACGCGGATCTGGTGCCTCTGATCACCGGCGACAAGAAGTAAGCCCAGGCCGAGCGATCCTGCCGCCCGATGAGGGCGTCTGACGCGAGGCAATCAGGACCGAGAACACGCGAGCGGCGCCGCAGCGCCGCTCGCTTTGTTTTTGCACCTCTCGGACGTGCGGATAACACCGGCCCGCGTGCGCCGCCAGGGGCATCGATCGTCGTCAATCCCGGTGCTCAGCGGCATAAGTGGCCACCCGCGCACGGATTTGCGCAGCGCGGGCTGAAGCGCCGAGCTTCCGCAGTCGATCCCTTTCCCGTCGGTTGCCCCGCTTCTCCGGCTTGCCGGGAAGGGTGGGGCGGAGGACCCGCGGAGGAGCGGGCCCTTTCGTGGGAGCCGATCTCTTGGCGGACGTCGCGAGGCGTCCGGCCGGAATCCGAGGTAACGAATCTGGCGGCCTGTCGCTGCCGGGCGTGTGCCGAGGGAGTCATGGGCAGGGGCTCACGGGTTGCGTCCGGGCCTCTGGGACAGTTCGCAACTCAGAAGGAGGCGCTCGCATGCGCACGCGTCGTAAGTCGAAGGCCTTTACGCTGGTCGAAATCCTGATCGTCGTCGTCATCCTGGGCATCCTGGCGGCCATCGTGGTCCCGCAGTTCACGAACGCCACGCAGGACGCGCAGGCCGGCAACCTCAAGACGCAGCTGAGCTCGCTCAACAGCCAGATCGAGCTCTTCCGCGCCCGCACGAACAACTACCCCGATTTCTCTGACGCCAACATCTGGCAGACGATGATCGACGGCGGCTACATCAAGGCCGCGCCGGTCAACCCCTACAACAACCTCTCCTCCGTCGTCGTCGGCGCCGCTGACGCCACGCACGGCTGGAACTGGAACAGCACCGACAACGTGCTCGAGGCGTGCTACTTCGATGAGACCAACGGCGTGATCACGCCCGGTACTCCGTAATCGATCGCTCGCTCACGCCGCCCGCGCCGCAAGGCGCGGGCGACGCTTCGGTCCCGCCAGCAACGGGACAACCCAGGCAGGGCAGAGACCGGCGTTCCGCCAGGGACGCCGGTCGGCTTTCCGGCTCGTCCCGCCGAGCCTGGCCTGGATCTCCGGGGTCGTCTTTCGGCGGGACACTCGAGGTGTGTACGGATGCCGACCCTCTCCTTTCTGCGCCGGCGAAGCATGTCCGCGGGCTTCACGCTCGTGGAGATTCTCATCGTCGTGGTCATCCTGGGCGTGCTCTCCGCGATCGTCGTGCCGCAGTTCTCCAACGCGACCGCCGAGGCCTCGCGCACCCAGACCTACGACGAACTCCAGCGCGTCCGCCGCGCCGTCGCGGTGTACTACCTCCGCAACGCCTCTCAGTTTCCCGAAGTGACCGACGGGGATGGCAACGCCGGTGCCTGGGGCGCTCTGGTTGGTCCGTCCTCCGGTTATCTGCGCAGCGCGCCGGTGAACAACTATGTCGGGGGATCCGGCGCTCAGCTCATCAAGATCGCTGCTTCGGCCGATAGCACCTTCTCATCCGCCTATGGGTGGATCTTCGACCCCGCGACCGGAAACGTCTGGGCCGCTGGGTTCGATGCCGATGACCATCCGCTTCCCAAGCCGTGAGTGACCGGCGCGGAGGCATGAAGGGGCCGACCGATGACACAGCAGCACACCGATCGCCGCTCGTACTCCAACGCCGTCCTCACCCTGATCGCGCTCTTCCTGGGCGTGATCGCGGTTGATCGCGTGACCGCCAACGCGGCCAGCGCCAATGCGCAGTCGCGCATGGCCCCGCCCGCCGGCGAACCCTCCGAAGGCGGCATGATCAGCGCCCAGGAGCAGCGCAAGACCATGATCACCGAACTCCGGGGCATGTCTCAGCGCCTGGACCGCATCGAGGCGTCGCTCCAGAAGGGCATCTCCGTGAAGGTCACCGAGATGCCCGAGCTGCGTCTGCCCAAGGACGCCTTGGCGCCCAAGAAGTAAGGAGCCTCTTGTGACCAGTTGCCGCCCGTCCACGAACTCCAGACACGGGTACACGCTGGTCGAGATGCTCGTTGTGGTCGTGATCCTCGGCATCGCCGGGGCCATGATCATCCCTTCGATGGGACAGGTCGGCGTGCTGCGCGTGCAATCCGCGGTCCGCCAGATCGTCGCGCAGATCACCGAAGCCCAGAGCGATGCGCTCGCGTATCAACGCGGCCGCGCCATCGTCTTTGACGCCGAGGACGGCTCCTATCGCATCGTCGAAGTCGTCGGCAACACCGTCGACGTCGAGCACAACACCCTCGACCGAGGCGTCATCACCGGCGGCACCTACGGCGACGCCCGCATGACCTCCGTCGACTTCGGCCAGGGTTCCAACACCCTCCTCTTCGACGAGTTCGGCGCGCCCACCGCCCGCGCGGGAGAGAACACCCCGCCTCCCACCGGCACCATCATCATCCAGGGATCCGGACAGCAGTTCCGCATCCAGATCGACGGATACACGGGCCGCGTGACGGTCACCGACCAGGGCGTCATTCCCAACAGCGGCGGCAACGGCGGCACGAGCAATGGCTGATTCTCAACCCATCACGCGAGAGCAACCTATGCGATTCATCGGCAGAAGCAGGAAGTTCGGCGCCTTCAGCGCCGTGGCCCTCGCGTTCACATTCGGCATGCTCATCTGGGTCAAGCTCCGCGTCGTGGAGTCGGTCCCGCGCCAGGCGTACGCCGAGCCCAAACGCGCCGCCAGCGAGCGCACCCCCGCGGGCTTCAAGCAGGGCAAGGCCCCCGCGTCCGCGCTGGCCCCGGTGCAGGATGCCGCAGCCAACCAGCACGCGACCGCTCCCGAGCAATCTCCGCAAGTCGAAGGGCCCCAGGCCCCGGCCGCGTCGGGCGACTGATCACGCCGATCCGGGCGCATGCTCGGAAACCCCCGCGTCCATCTCAGATCCAATCTTCAGCCCGCGCCGCACACCGGCGCGGGTTTTTGTTGATCTGTGCCGTCTATTCCGGCGCGGGCGTCCCACAACTTTGTCGCGGGTCCGAAAGCGAGCGGCCCGAACTGTCGAATCAACACCATACCGGACTTCCGGCCGCTCTGTCGTGGCGGCCCGATCCACCCGGGACCGAGAAGCCAAATCCCAAGACGAGGGTGTGAAGACATGTTCGACGCTCAGAACAACAGCAAGGGCGAGAAGACCAACCGCGGCGGGCATCGCTTCGCGATCGCGGCGGCCCTGGTGCTCATCGCCGGGACCACCACCAGCCTCGCCCAGAGCGAGAACAACGCCGGCCTCTCGAACCTGGCCCAGATGGCCAAGGACGCGGCCAACGCCAAGCTCGCCCCCGCGGCGCGCCCGGCCTCGACCGAGCAGCAGGCCACCGAGCAGCCCTCGGATCGCCCGCGCGGCCTCGAGCACGAGGACTCCAAGATCGCCGTCAACGATGACCTCATCGTCGACCTCCACGTCAACGACGAGGAACTCGCCAACGTCCTTGAGATGCTCTCCATCCAGAGCCAGCGCAACATCGTCGCCTCCAAGAACGTCGCGGCCAAGGTGACCGCCAACCTCTACGGCGTGACCTTCTTCGAGGCCCTCGACGCCATCCTCCACGTCAACGGGTTCGGCTACATCGAGCGCGGCAACTTCATCTACGTCTACACCCTCGACGAGCTGAAGGAGATCGAAAAGCAGTCCCGCCAGCGCGTCAGCGCCGTCATCAAGCTCAACTACCTCAACGCCCTCGACGCCGCCGAGTTCGTCAAGCCCCTCCTCTCCGAGGGCGGCTCCATCAAGACCAACGGCAAGACCGCCACGTTCACCATCCCCGACAAGGCTCCGACCGGCGCCGACGAGTACGCCAACGACTCCACCCTGGTCGTCTACGACTACGAGGAGAACGTTGAGGAGATCAAGAAGCTCGTCGTCGGCATCGACACCCGCCCGGCCCAGGTCCTCATCGAGGCCACCATCCTCCAGGCCGAACTCACCGAAAACAACGCCTTCGGCGTCGACTTCGCCCTCGTCGGCGACCTGAACTTCACCGACTTCGCCAACTCGGGCGGTCCCCTGAAGGCCATCGATCAGCTCATCGCCGGCAAGTCCAGCGCCATCCAGAACGGCTCGACCTCGACCATCGCGGTCCCCGCCGACGGCGAGGGCCGCGGTATCGTCAGCTCCCCCGGCCAGACCTCCGGCCCCGGCACGCTGAAGCTCGGTCTGGTTGACTCGGACGTCGCGATCTTCATGAAGCTGCTCGACGAAGTCACGGACACGACCATCCTGTCCAACCCGAAGGTCCTGGCCCTGAACCGCCAGCCCGCCCGCGTGCTGGTCGGTCGTAAGGTCGGTTACCTCAACACGACCGCGACGGAAACCGCGACCACCCAGACCGTCGAGTTCCTTGATACTGGTACCCAGCTCTACGTCCGTCCGTTCGTGACGGCCGAAGGCCTGATCCGCATGGAGCTCAAGCCTCAGGTCTCGGAAGCGGTCATCCGCGAGGCCCGCGACGCCACCGGCGCCGCCGTGACCATCCCCGACGAAGTCACCAACGAGGTCGTCACCAACGTGATGGTCCGCGATGGCCAGACGATCGTCTTGGGCGGTCTGTTCCGCGACTCCACCCAGAGCACCCGCCGTCAGGTCCCGGTGCTCGGCGACATCCCGCTCATCGGCGCCGCCTTCCGCGGTCACGATGACGAGATCAAGCGCTCCGAGATCATCTTCCTCGTGACGCCCTCGATCGTCTCCGACGAGGTCCTCCTCGCCGGCGGCGACAAGGCCAAGGCCCAGGTCGACATGGCCCGCGCCGGCGCTCGCGAAGGCACGCTGCCCTTCAGCCGCACCCGCATGACCGGCCAGCTGCTCGTCGAGGCTCAGCGCCTCGCCGACGCGGGCAAGAATGAGGAGGCGATGTGGAAGGTCAACCAGGCTCTGGCCATGGATCCCCACATGCCCGAGGCCCAGGCGCTGCGTGAGAAGCTCTCGGGCAACCGCAAGGTCTGGCCGTCCAACAGCATGCTGCAGGACGTGATCAAGGCCGAGCTGGGCGCCAAGCAGAAGGTTGACGCGACCACGTCGCAGCCCACCTTCACGCCCGAGACGACGCCTTCCACGCAGGGCTCGTTCGCCCAGAACACCCCCTCGGACACCGCCGGGTTCACGCCCGAGTCCGGGACCAATCAGGTGGCCAACCAGGTGACCAATCCGGTGACCAGCCAGACCACCGAGCAGCCCGTGGCCCAGGCGACCACCACCACGCAGACCACCACGCAGACCTTCACGCAGACCGCTGCGACCCAGGTCGTCAAGCCTCAGTTCACGCGCCAGCCCGCGCCGCGTCGCACGCCCAACCCGGCGTTCACGTTCCGCGTCCGCGCGACGCCCACCCAGTCCACGCAGCCGCAGCAGGCTTCGCAGCCCGCCCAGACGCAGGACCAGACCGGCACGCAGGCCTCGGTCCCGACCGACACGAGCAAGTAAGCCCGGGAGGCCCCCGGGGGAAGATTCGAAATCCTCCCCAGGCGGCATAAAGCGACCCGGTTTTCGGACCGATTCCAGGGGTGGGGCCTTCAGGCTCCACCCCTTTTTCGTTTCCCGTCCGACCGCTCACCCCACGCGAGAAGCACATGAACACCCGTTGCCTCGAACTCCGCCGGATCTCCTGGCTTTGTGCGCTGGGCGCCTCGATCACCCTGGTCGGCTGCGCCGGTCACGGCAACTACACCACCGAGAAGATCAGCACCGCCAAGGAAAAGATGGAGATGATGAAGAGCGGGACCGAGTGGGAGATGGCCCGCCAGTCCTTCCTCGCGGGCGATCTCGATAAGGCCCTCAAGGCGGTCGATCGCTCCATCGCCATGAACCCGCAGGTCGCCAAGAGCCAGGTGCTCCGCGGCCGCATCATGTTCGAGAAGGGCAACATGGAGCAGGCCCTGGCCTCGCTCGAGAAGGCCCAGGCCATCGATCCCAGCGGCGCCGAGGCGTTCTACTACGCCGGTCTGGCGTACGAGCGCATGACGCTCCGCGACAAGGCCCTCGAGCAGTATCAGAAGGCCGCGGAGCTTGAACCCTCCAACGCCCAGTACACGACGGTCTCCGCGGAGATGCTCATCGACCTGAACAGGCTCGATGACGCCAAGGAGTTCCTGACGTCGCGCTCCCAGACCTTCGAGCACAACGCCGCGGTGCGTCAGGTGCTCGGGCACATCGCGCTGATGCAGCAGGACCCCAAGGGGGCCGTGAAGCTCTTCGACGAGGCCCACCTGCTGGCGCCCGACGACATGCCCATCCTCGAGGATCTGGCCCGTGCGCAGATCAAGATCGAGGCATGGGGTGACGCCGAGGCCAACCTGGCGCGTCTCCTGTCCAGCAAGGACTACCAGGAACGCCGCGACCTCATGCACCTCCGGGCCCGCGCGCTGACCGCGCTGGACCGCAAGCTCGAGGCCCGCGAGACGCTCCTCAAGCTCACCGATGGCCAGGCCGGCCAGAACGACGTCGAGGCGTGGATCGCGCTCGGACAGCTCTCCTACTCGATGAAAGACAACAACCGCGTCCGCCAGGCCTCGGGCCGCGTGATGGCGGTCGCGCCCAACCGCTCCGAGGGCTACATCCTCCGCGCCCTGCTGCTCCGCCGCTCGGGCGACTACACCGGCGCCGAAGAGATGGTCAACAAGGCTCTGGAGCGCAAGCAGGACGCCGAGTCGCTCGTGCTGCTCGGCCTGATCCAGCAGGACCAGAACCGGTTCCAGCAGGCCCGCGACACGTTCGCCAAGGCCATCAAGCTCGACCCCAAGAGCCAGGAAGCCAATCAGGCCCTCGCGTCGGTCCCGACCGAGTAAGCCTTCTGAACAACGAGATCGAGGCAGGCCCGGGCCCACAGGCTCGGGCCTTCTCGTTTTCAGGCTTGATCTGCTCGGGATGGCTTTGCCGGACGCCGCGTCTTGAGCCACGCAAGCACATCGCTCGCGTTCTGATCGGGCGGGAACACGGGATACCAGAGCTGCACGATCCTGCCGCGATCGCAATACCACGCCATCCGCTTGATGAGCGTGGTGGGGGAGCCCGACTCCACCGGGAACTCGAACGTCGGGAGCTTCATCGCGTCCACGAGCTTGAGCGAGCTGTCGCTCAGAAGCTCGAAAGGCACGTGCATCCGCTCTTTGAACTCGCGCTGATGCGCCGGCGTGTTCGTGCTCACGCCGAAGATGCGCACGCCCTGCATCAGGAACTCCTGATGCAGATCCCGAAACCCGCAGCTCTGCGGCGTGCATCCCCGCGCTCCCGGGATCGACTCCCAGGTCTCCCCCTGAAAGCCCAGCGCGGGAGGCTGTCCCGGCACGCCCGTGCGCGGATAGAAGAAGAGCACCGTGGGCGTGTCCGTCAGCTCACGGAGGTTGACCTGACGCCCCGAGGTTGACGTGAGCGTGACCCGCGCGATCGCCGCGTTCCACAGGTGATCGCCCGCGCCGTCATCGGTCGGTGTCGGGAGCTCCGTCGGGAGCTTGGTGGGATCGTGGGCGTTCACGCCTTGGTTCCCAGGAGCTTCTCAAACTCCAGCTCATGGCGGATCGGGAGCCCTTCCAGGCCGACGCGAGGCGTCTCGGGCTTGAAGCGATCCCGCACCAGATCCACGATGCCGCGATGCAGGGCGCACAGGTCCCAGCCGCGCTTCTGATAAAAGCGGATCGCGCGGATGTTGTCGTTGGTGGTGGTCAGGAAAATGCGGGCGCATCCCGCCTTGCGGGCCTCGGCCTCCACCGCGTCAAGCAGCGCAGCACCGACTCCCGCGTTCTCGATGGCGGCACTCAGCGTGATGACCTCGCACTGGTATCCGCCCGGATGAAAGTCGTAGGTCGCCAGCCCCGCGAACGCGCCGTCAATCTCCGCGATCAACGCGGGGATCTGGTCCGCGTCAAACCCGCGTGCGACCGACCAGATCTGGGTCGAGCCCCAATGGCGGGTCAGCTCCCGCTTGATCTGCTCCTGATCGGACGGCACTTTGGCGCGGATGCGGATGCCCATCGGAATCAGATCTCGAGGTACGCCTTCAGACCCTGGAGCCCGCCCTCGCGGCCGAATCCGCTCTCGCGGTAGCCTCCGAAGGGACTGGCCGGGTCGAACTTGTTGTAGGTGTTGCACCAGATCACGCCAGCCTTGAGCTGCCGCGCGATGTCCAGGATCTTGGAGCCCTTGTCGGTCCAGATGCCCGCCGCCAGCCCGTAAGGCGTGTTGTTGGCCCGCGTGACCGCTTCCTCCGGCGTGCGGAAGCTCATTACGCTCAGCACCGGCCCGAAGATCTCCTCACGCGCGATCGTGTGGCTCGGCTGCACGTTCGTGAAGAAGCAGGGCTTGCAGAAGAACCCCTTCGCGGGGAGCTTGGAAGGATTGGGATCGTGGAGCTCGGCGCCTTCCTCGGGTCCGACCTTGAGGTAGTGCTTCACCTTCTCGAGCTGCGCGAGGCTGTTCACCGCGCCCACATCGGTGTTCTTGTCCATCGGCTCGCCCACGCGGAGGGACTTCATCCGCAATGTGAGCTTGCGGATCACCGTCGGCAGAATCGACTCCTGCACCAGCAGCCTCGATCCCGCACAGCAGACTTCGCCCTGATTGAAGTAGATCCCGCCGATGATGCCCTCGATCGCCTGATCGATGGGCGCATCCTCGAAGATGATGTGGGGCGACTTGCCACCAAGCTCGAGCGTGAGCCGCTTGAGCTTGCCCTCGGCGTTCGGGCTCGCGCACGCGGCAGCAATCTTCTTGCCGACTTCCGTCGATCCCGTGAACGCGACCTTGTCGATGCCCGGATGGGAAACCAGCGCGGCGCCGGTCCGGCCGTCACCTGTGACGATGTTCACCACGCCGGGCGGGAGTCCGCACTCGGCGATGATCTCAGCCAAGCGCAGCGCGGTCAGAGGCGTCGTTTCCGCGGGCTTGAGCACGCACGTGTTGCCGCACGCCAGCGCCGGCGCGAGCTTCCAGGCCGCCATCAGCAGCGGGAAGTTCCACGGAATGACTTGCCCGCACACGCCGACCGGCCTCGGGTTCCTGCCGCCGAACGCGTAGGGAAGCTTGTCCGCCCATCCCGCGTAGTAGAAGAAGTGGGCCGCGACCAAGGGCACATCCACATCGCGGGACTCCTTGATGGGCTTGCCCGAATCCATCGTCTCCAGGATCGCAAGCTCGCGGGCCCGCTCCTGAATCCGCCTTGCGATGCGGAAGATGTACTTGGCGCGCTCGCTCGGGGCCAGACCAGCCCAGGCAGGCAACGCCGCCCGCGCCGCCCGCACCGCCTTGTCCACATCCGCGTCCGACGCCTGCGCCACGCGTGACAGCACCGCTTCGCTGGCGGGATTGATCGTCTCAAAGTGCGAGGGACCGGAACCCGTCGGCTCCACGAACTCGCCATTGATGAAGAGCCCATACTTGGGCGCGATCGTGACCTTCACCGTCTCTGGCGCCGGCGCGTAATCCCATGCAACGCGCGCCGAGCCATTCCGTCCGAGCCTCTCGCGCAAGCGAGAGGACTCCTGGCTCTTGGCCTTCTCGCCATTCACCGTCCCGTTCCGCCCAGTCCCATTCAGATGCACGCTCCCCGCGTTGCGGCTCGATGCGGTGCTCCGCTTGGAACCAGCCTTCTTGCCCCGGGTTGCTGCTGCTTTGGTACGCGCCATGGGCTCATGGTACGGGACTTTGGCCCTCGGGGAGGGCCGTTTCGGCGCCCGCCGGGCCCTCCAGGCCAAGCCCCGAAATCTCCTTGCCGCACTCCGGGCACCGGGGCAGCCTGCCTTCCGGGGCGTGGATTGCGTACCGGCACTTCGGGCAAAGCCCCCGCCTGAGCCTGAGCCTACCTCGCAGGCCGATGAGCGTCGTCTTGGTGAGCACGATCAGGCCCGCGACCAGAGCCGCGTGCACCGCAAATCCCCACGTCGGGCGTCCCGGCAGGAACCACTCCTGGGCGCCGAATCCTCCCGAGAAGAACCCCGCGGGCTTGGAGATCCAGTGTGACGGCAGCCAGATCACGCCCGACGTATACCGCTGGGACGACCGCGCCCCGGGGTTGTTGATCTGATCCTCTCCGATCAGCGCGTGCGTACCCCGCATGGTCGTCCAGGGCCAACCCGCCCGCATCGCGGCACACTCCATCACGTAGCGCTCGTGCCCCTCCGCCGCTGCGGCGCCCGGGGACTCGATCCACTCCCACGCCAAGCCGAGCGTCGGGACGTTCTCGCGCGACACCAGGAATCGCGTCATCTCTCCACGGCTCAAGCCCGGCTCCGGATAGCTCGCCAGCTCGGGCAACGGCGCATGGTCGACATAGGCCCGCATGTCATACAGGTTGGGCGAACGGATCGCCCAATACGCCACCGGCCCCCAGGCGCTGAGCAACGCGCTGCAGCATCCGAAGATGATCGCGACGATCACCAGCTTCCAAAGTCTGGCTTTGCTCTGCGTCCGGCGCACCGCCGTAGGACGCGCACGCCCTCGCTTTGTTCCGGCCCAGCCGCCAGGCTCACGCTTCCGAGAAGTCGTACCCCGCGACGTACTTGCCGCTCTCGAGCCACGCAAGCTGCCTGAGGATGTCGTTGGTCAGGGTGCTGGCACCGAAACGGAAGTACGCCGGGGTCAGCCAGGCGTCTCCCGCGTCGAGCACGCCGAGGGTTTCCTTCACCATGACCAGATAGTGCAGCGCCTGCTTGGCGGTGCGGATTCCTCCCGCGGGCTTCACGCCCACGATCCGGCCGGTCTTGAGATACCAATCGCGCACCGCTTCGAGCATCACCAGCGTCACAGGCATGGTCGCCGCGGGCTGGACCTTTCCCGTGCTGGTCTTGATGAAATCTGGCGTGCCCTCGGTGCCATACGCGTCGTCCACCTCGGCCATCGCGCGGATCGCCAGATCGCTGGCCCGCCTCACATTGTCGAGCGTCTCGAGCTCGCCCGTCTCCAGAATGACCTTCAGGTGAACCGGCTTTCCCCCCTCTGAGCCTTGCCCCTCCGTGCCTCCGTGCCTCCGTGCCTTCATCCCTTCCTCAACGCACACCCGCTTGACCTGCCTGATCTCTTCCGCGACTTCGTCATAGCGTCCCGCCAGGAACGCGCCGCGGTTGATGACCATGTCGATCTCATCCGCGCCGTCGCGGATGGCCAGCCGCACATCATCAAGCCTGACTTCGAGCGGATATTGCCCGCTCGGGAAGCCTGTTGCGACCGATGCGATGTGGATGCCGGTGCCCGCGAGTTCCTTGGCCGCGACCTTCACCATCTTCGGGTACACGCACACCGCGGCGACCGGAGGAAGCGCGACGCCTTCCTTGTCGCGTCCAGGCAGGGCCGCTTTCCTGCAAAGAGAGCGGACCTTCTCGGGAGAGTCCTTGCCTTCGAGCGTGGTCTGATCCACCATCGACAACGCGAGCAAGAGGCCCTGCTTCTTGGCGCTCGACTTGATCGAACGCTTGGTGAACGAGGCCGCCCGTTCCGCAGCCATCACCGCATCAACCGGTGGGGAGTCGTGTCGCATGGCCTGATTCTACGACGTTCAGGCGGATCGCGCGAACAAGCGTTGCCACCGGGTCCGTGGGCGTGCCCTCGCCCGACCACACGTCGTTGTGGCCCTTGCCGGCGACGCCCACATAGCTGCCGTGGGCCATTTCCGCGATCTTCCGGCCGTCCGCAGGTGGGCAGATGTCGTCAAGCTCGCCATGCACGATCAGGACCTTGCATGACGGGGAGCTCGCCCGGAGCCTCACCGCGTGCTCGGCGCGGTCGAAGCCCCGCCAGCGGACGCCGATGCCATTGCCGAGCCCGATGATCCACAAGGCGGGCATGAGCGTCAGGCGGTGGGGGAGGCCGTAGAGCGTCAGGACGTTTCGCGCGGGCGTCCAGGGTTGCCTATATGGGCTCTCTGCGATGACCGCGTGCACGCGCTCGGGCGACCGCGCCGCCGCGGCAAGGCTCAAGCCCGCGCCGAGCGACCACCCGAAGAGCACGATCGGCCGGGTCTCCTGTCGCCTGAGCTCGTCGAGCAGATCGATGAGCACATCGACTTCGCCCACGCCGAGCGTGAAGCGGGGCCTGCGCGACGACTCTCCATGCCCAGGCAGATCGAGCGCCACGATCCGCGCCGCATCATCCAGTGCCGGAAGCCTCGAGAGCGTGCCGAGCTTGGAATCTCCCCAGCCATGCACGAGCACGACGATCGGCGCCCCAGCGTCCGACTTCGCCAAGCCTTCAACGTCCCAGATCGGGAACTCACCCCCGCCGGATTTCAGAGTCCACGTCGAGAACGCGCGGGGCGTCGCCAGCTCGCCCGGATCGCCCGCCTTCCCGCGCGCCACCGCACTGGCGTACGTCCGCCGCGGCGGGTGCGTGAGCAGACGCACCGTCATCAGGACCACGCACGCCCAAAGCGTCGCCAGGCCCACCAGCAGCAGAATGATCAGCCCGAGGGCCCCGTGCATCGCGTCTCCCGTCCCGTCCGCGCGTGCCGCAGCCGGAAGGCACAGGGTACCGCGTTCAGCTCGCCAAGGCCCGTTTCCCGATCACCGGAGCGTTCAGGGCCTGACCAGATTCATGATGTCGTTGAAGGTCACGATCAGGAACATCGACCCGATGACCACCAGCCCCGCGAGCGTCGCTGCGTTCTGGATCCGCACCGGGACCGGGCGACCCATCGCCTGCTCGACGAGCAGGAACACGAACTGCCCGCCGTCCACGATGGGCATCGGCAGGAAGTTCAGCACCGCCAGGTTCACGCTGATCAGCGCCATGAAGAACAGCAGCCAGATGAACCCGCGGCTCGCGACCACTGTTCCCAGGTGCGCGATCCCCACCGGACCCTTGAGATGCTCGACCTTCACCGTGCCGTCGAACAGACGGGCGAACGTGAGATAGGTCGTCATCATCACCCGGTGCGTCTCGTGCAGCCCGGTCTTGATCGCGTCCACCGGCCCGTTGGCCTTGAGCACGAACTCCTCGAGCTCGAAGAGCCCGCCGGCAAACACCGGGCTCACCCATCCCAGCGCGTGAAGCTCCGCGATGTCCGCCGGCGCCAGCACCCAGTCCACGACCTCCGTCGGAGGCGTGCCGGTCCGCAGCGGGAGTTCGAGCTTGAGCTTGACCGTCGCGCCCGACGTCGTCTGCCCCGCCGCGAGCTTGTCCGCCGCTCCGCGGGTCGCGGCCATCAGCGTCGCGCGCAGCTCCGTGAAGTTCGCGACAGGCTTGTCGTTGACCGCGGTCACCCGCGTCCCGGGCCTGGTGATCACGCTGGCCGCGGGAGGCGTGCGAGGCTGGGCCCCCGCCTGGATCCGCGTGAGCCTTTCGGGAGGCGACGCGAGCAGCGTCTGCGTCCGCGACGTGTCTCCGACGTAGATGCCAATCTGCCCCTTGCTCGAAACGTCCAGCACCAGCGTGATGGGCTCGACCTTGCCCGAGGTGTTGGTCCGCAGCACGATCGCGTCGATCGTCTTGCCTTTCCTCGAAGAAATCTCCGCCGTGCCTTGGGCGATGCTCGGATATTCCGTCGAGCCGAGCCTGGCGAACACGTCCCCGGGCTTGAGCTTGGACGCCATGCCCTTGGGCACGTCCGCGACCGTCATCACCGGCGTCAGCCCGAGCAGATGATCCAGCACCTTCTGGGATCCCTCCGGACCAACCAGATCAGTCTGCAGCTCGGCCTGAGGCGTCACCGCGACAGTCACCTTCCGATCGCCCTTGGCGAACACCAGTTCAAAGGGCTGCCCGCCGCTCTCTCGCGCAGCTCGGGTCAGGGCCGCGCCGCTCCGCGCGGGCCTGCCGCCGGCGCTCACGAGCGTCATGCCTTCTTCCACACCCTTGAGGCCCACCGACGCGAGCCTCTCCGAGAACTCCGCAGCTTCCGCGGGCGCGTTGATTTTGAAGACGTTGGTCGATCTGGATGGCTCGACGCCGATCTCCATCAGGGCCGTCGTCCTGCTCCGCTCGGGCCTGATCGTGAACGCCAATGGCGACGCGACGCCCTCGCGCTTCACGCTGATCTGGATATCCGTGCCCTGCTTGGCCATCGCCACCGCGAGCATCAGGTCGTTGAAGCTCCGCGGCGGCACCCCATTGATCGACACGATCTCATCGCCCGGCTTAAGCCCGATTTCGGTCACGCCGAGCTCCGCTGCGTTGCTCGCGACCGCCTTGCTCGCGGGCTTCCCCGCGGCCACGTCGCCGACCTTCGGAGGCTCGGTCTGGAGCCCGACCATGAAGACCGCCACGAACAGGATCGCAGCGGTGATCAGGTTCATGATCACGCCCGCGGAGATGACGACCATGCGCTTCACTGGCGCGGTGCTCTGATAGCTGTCCGGCGCGTCGCTGGTCGCGTCGGGGTTCAGATCCTCCTGCCCGAGCATCTTCACGTACCCGCCGAAGGGCAGCGCGTTGAGGCGGTACTCGGTCGGCGCGACCGGTCCGTCCGCACCCTTCACGTACCCGCGCTCGCCGATCCGCTGCCGCCGCGCCAGCTCCAGGTACTCCGCCTCGCTCGACCCGCGACGCCAACCCAGCCCCTTGCGGAAGCTGACCAGCGCCGGGCCGAAGCCCATCGCAAACGCCAGCACGCGGATCCCCGCCCAGCGGGCCGCCAGGAAGTGGCCGAGTTCATGCACGAACACGATCAGCCCGAATCCCAGAATCACCAGGGCCAGGTCGAACATCGTTCCAAGCGCGCCGGGCAGCGAAGTCATGCCCCATTATTCGGATAAACCCCGGGGAGAGTGCGGCAGAATCAAAATTCCTTTTGATCCCCCGTCTTCTCTTAATCTGCATGCCATGAACGCGACTCCGGACACGCCCGCGGCCCAGGCCCATGCCTCGCCTCTCTCCGATGCGCCGCCCGTGTCCATCCCGTGCCCCGCGTGCGACTATCCCATCGCGTTGGGCGCGTCACGCTGCGCCGAGTGCGGCTACGCATGCTCCGCGGACGAATGGGCCCAGGCGATCCGCCGCTCCGTCTTTCTCGAAATCAACCGCGGGGCATGGATCGGGCCCATCGTCGTCTGCGGCCTGGCCTCGCTCTTGACGCCGTTCTTCGTCACGCTGGCGTTCCTGGTCCTTTACCTGTTCGTCACTCCCGCGATTGGCGCAAAGTTCGCCGGTCTCTACCGCCGGATTCTGCGTCAGATCTGGCTCGTCAGCCTCCCCTGGCTCCTGATCCCTTGGATGGTCGTGCTTCCGGCGTTCACGATCATCCCGGAGTGGGTCTTTGGTTGGCGCTACGTTGGTACCGATGTTCCCAACTTCCTCCGCCTGTCCGGGCGCGGGGCGTTCGGTGGCGTGCTACTCCCGTTGGGAGTTCTGTCATTCAACATGCTCTGCTGGATTATCTGGCGTTGGCGCTGGCGTGCCCTCTGCCGGGCTGCTTCTCTTCCCGCGCACATGCAGCGAAGCGGCCCGGTGCGATTGGCGGTCCGTTTGGCCTATATCCCGGCGATCCTGCTGGCCGGCGCGGTGCTGGTCTTTTTCGGCACGATGAACGTCCTGGACGCGATCATCCCGGGCTGGGATCGGTGAGGGCGCAGAAAAAAGGAGCCCGCGCCGGGCGCGGGCTCCTGTCTCGATGTGCGGGCTGATGTCGATTACGGGAAGATGCCGCGGACTTCGTAGACCTTGGCCAGACGCTCCAGCGCCCCGATGTACGCCGCGGTGCGGAGATCGCAGTTGTACTTCTTGCGGGCGTCGCGGACCTTGCCCGCGGCCTGGACCATGTGCTTGTTGAGCTTCTTGTCGACGACCTCGAGGTCCCAGGACTCGCAGTTCTTGTTCTGGACCCACTCGAAGTAGGACACCGTCACGCCGCCGGCGTTGCACAGGATCGCCGGGAGGATCTCGATGCCGCGCGAGAGCAGGACGCGCTCGCCCGCCGGGGTGGTGGGGGCGTTGGCGCCTTCGGCGACGATCTTGCAGTCGAGCCAACCCGCCTCGGTCTCCTGGATCATCTGCTCGAGGGCCGCGGGGATGAAGACGTCGACCTTGGTCTTGTAGAACTCTTCCTTGCTGATCGCGGTCGCCTTGGCGTAGCCCGCGACGCCGCCCTTCTGCGCGACATAGGCGCCCAGGTCGTGGGCGTCGATGCCCTTGTCGTTGCGGATGAACCCGGTGTGATCGCCCACCGCGATCATCTTGGCGCCCTTGTCCTGGAAGATCTTGCCCGACCAGGAGCCCACGTTGCCGAAGCCCAGCACCGAGAAGGTGCACTGCGCGGGCTTGAGGCCGACTTCCGGGAGCATCTCGACCAGGGTGTCGACGACGCCCTGGCCGGTCGCCTTCTCACGGCCGAGCGATCCGCCGTACTCGACGGGCTTGCCGGTGATCACCGCGGTGGGGTTGCTGCCGCCGATTTCGGAGAGGAACGAATAGGTGTCGGCGATCCAGGCCATGTGCTGGCTGTTGGAACCGACGTCGGGGGCGGGAATGTCGTACTCGGGGCCGACGTTGTGGGCGATCGCCGCGGTGAACCGGCGGACGATGCGCTCCATCTCGGCCTTGGAGTGCTTGCGCGGATCGACCTTGATGCCGCCCTTGCCGCCGCCGTAGGGCACGCCGACCAGGGAGCACTTCATGGTCATCAGGAAGGCCAGCGACTTGACGTCGTCCAGGTGCACGTCGTGGTGGAAACGCAGGCCGCCCTTGTACGGGCCGATCGCGTTGTTGTGCTGGACGCGGTAGCCCTTGAAGAGCTGGAAGTCCCCGTTGTCCATGCGGACCGGGAAGTGCACCATGATCTCGTTCTTGGGCTGCGCCAGGATCAGCTTGAGGTAGCGCGGCAGGTCCATCACCTCGGCGGCATAGAGCATGCAGCCGACCGTCTGGCGGTAGAGGTTGTTCGGATCAGACGAGAGCCCAAGCTCCTCGAAGATCGGGGAGTTGTACTCCTTGGGAACCGGACGGGTGGACTGGCGCGGAGCAGACATCGTGGTCATACCTTCAATCCTCGGGTTTGTGGACTCGTTTTTGGGTGTCTGAAGTGGGTTGAACAGACCTGGATCCTCGGGGATCCAAAAGACAAAATCGGGCGCCCGTGCGCCCGATCTTCATGTGGTACAGAAATACGCCACCCGGAGTTCGGCTCCGGCGCGTTGTTTGACAGCGTGGTTCCAATCTCGGGCGTCCACGCCCGCGCCGAACCTGCGCCCACGAGCGTCGGCGTCGGTCGGTCGCTGGGAGAGGAATTCAGTCAACGCCAGAATCGGAACACCGCCTCTTCCCTACCCTCAGGACTCCATCCCCGGACGCGTCCCCGCGTCCACAAGGCCAAAAGTCCCGGGTTTGCATGATACTCTATCTCGCCGCCGATCTCCTCTGGGCCTCCAAGATCAAGGCCACCGCCGATGCCCTTGGCATCGCCTGCCGGCCTGTCCGCACCATGGACATGCTCACCGCCCGACTGGCGGAAGCCACGCCGGAACACCCGGTCCGGGGCCTGCTCTTGGATCTGGACAAGCCCGACGAGGCTCTGGCGATGATCGCCCACGTCAAAGACCCGGCCAAGGCGGCGTCCAATCCAGACATCGCCCGAATCAAAGTCCTCGCCTGGGGCCCCCATGTCGCCCGCGACCTGCTCCACTCGGCCCGCATGGCCGGGGCGGACGATGTGCTGACCCGCGGGGCGATGGATCACCATCTCGATGACATCCTGCTCAAGCTCGCGGGCCGGGGCTGACCCCCTGAACCGGGGCAATTGAAACTGGGCAAGAGAGGCTGATGTCCCGATAATCGGATATTTGGCCCCATTTGTCCGAAATATGCTTGCCTTCGGCCGGTTCGGGCAATAATTACCGGTATCAGTCGTGCGGAGCTTGAAATTGGCCCGCTACTGAGACACAGTCTCAACTGTGTCGCCGGATCCAGCCGCGGCCGGGGCCGTGACTGGGCGAGTCCTCCGGAATACCGGAGGTTCGGGTCGCCTGAAGCGGATGAAGTCGTCCGCCAACGCCACGCCGGCCGGACAACCAGACCTCTTCCGAGGAGTGATTCATGAACAAGTTCATCCCAGCCGCCGCGGCCCTCTCTGTCCTCGCGTCCACCGCGATCGCCGACGCCACCCCCGGCGCCACGCTCGTCAACCCGGGCTTTGCCGGCAACACCCAGTACGACGGCTGGGTCGGCCTGACCAGCGGCAACTACACGGGCTACGGCTCGTTCCCGGGCATGTCCGCCTGGCCCGCGCCGATCGGCTCCAACCGCACCAGCGCCAACACCTTCAACGCTGCCGAGCCCGGCGACGCAGGCCTGATCAAGGTCGCCAACGGTCCCAGCGGCGGCGCTCTGCTCACGGGCAGCGCCCTGTACTTCGGTGGCTTCTCCACCAACATCAACAACTTCGACGGCACCGTCGGCGTCGTGGACTCCACGCCTGTCGCCAACCTCAAGACCGTCGCCTATCAGGTCCAGATCGCCGAGGCCTGGACGTACGACTTCTACAACCGCGTCCTCCCCGTCCTGAACTACAACGGCGGCGCGCAGGCCCTCGTCGCGCCCACCGCCCTCATCATCGACCGCACCTACAACGGCACGGTCCAGATGCCCGGCGGTCCCCAGGACATCTTCATCAACACCTACTTCCTCCAGTGGGATCTCTCCAGCATCGCCGGCCCCATCACGGACATCAGCGTGACCTTCTCCGGCGTGCAGCACGCCCAGGTCTACAGCATGCGTCTGGACCAGTCGGACATCTACACACCCGTCCCGACCCCCGGCGCGCTCGGCTTGTTTGGCATCGGCGGCCTGACCCTGGCCCGCCGTCGGCGCTGATCATGATTGACTCCGGGCCGCCACTCCTCTCGGCCCGTTCGGTCCGCCCATCAAACCACCCACAGCCCGCGCTGTGGGTGGTTGTGTTTTCGCCGCGAGGGGGTCCATCGTGAGCCGGGGCGTCCCGCCCCGGTCGAACGGCCCGACGTGCCCCGAAGCCGGACCGGCTTTTGCGAACTCGCGGATCGAGCCCGAAATCCACAATGAACGGCTCCGGGGCAAACCGAGCGCGATGACCATCGGAACAAGTGAGGGCACGAAAAAAGCCCCGGTTCCCGAGCGGCTGAGAATGGCGCATCACTGCGACTCCTCGATGGAGTTGTCCGCATCAAGAAGGGGAAGTTCCACCACGCACCAGGAACTCGGCGGGCGGCCGTTCATGATGTTGAGCAACTCGCGGATCGACTGAATCGTGATAGTCAGTGGTCTTAGTTGAAAGAGACCACACTCATGAATGCCGGCGCGGGTTTTGATCGCCGATCGATGTTTCTTTCCAAAGGCGCAAGGAACCCGGTAGACTCGGCGAGAACCGCTTGGTTCGAGGTAAGGCATCGATGCGATTGTTCTCCGGGGGATCCAACATGGAGTCGCGGACCGAGAAGCAGGATGCGCGGCCCAAGTCTCCCGGCGCGGTCAAGATTGTCGCGGTCTACTTCCTGTTGTGCGGCGTCATCGGCTGCGCACGGGTTGTTTCTGAGGGCCTTGCCGGCAAGTTCGAAGTCGCGTTGACGGCACCGGGAGTGCTGGTTGGATTGGGGCTCTTCGGACTGAGCCGCACGTGGCGATTTATCGGGGTCTTGATGCTGGGCATCGCGATCGGCGCTTCGCCCGTCGTCGTGCTCTCCCCACTCGTCGGGGCGCCGGAGATCCATTGGTCGAAGCTCCAGTTCCCGATCGCATCGTTCGGGCTCACGTTCGCGGATCGAGTGTCGTGCGGGTTCTGGTGGCCTTTGCTTGGGCTTCCGTCTCCCGGCCTCGGCCCGGTCGAGCCTGTGGCGGGCTTGGCATTGTGGTGTTTTCTGGTCTGGCAGCTTCGAGTGCTGACACGGCCCCAGACGCGTGCGGTCTTTGCCCGGACCTGGCCCGCTTCTCGCTGGTAAGTGTCTGCAAATGTGGGGCTTGGTGACCTCCCCAGACCCGCCATCGGCCCATCGTGACGCCCGCCAGCCGCGCTCGCCTTGGGAGGGGGTGGTTCCTATCCTTCAGGCCCTGCCGGATCGGGCGGGGGACGCTGGTTTCCGCGTTTGCGGAGGCGTTTGAGTTTGGCGTTTGCAGCCCCATGGGGGCAGGGCGGGCGTGATCACCACGCTGCTCTTGACGCCGGAATGTCCGCGGCGGGTTCTTTGTCCCGCGCACCGATCCCGCGACGTTCCGCATTGGCCCGCAAGCTGAAGACCGGCGCGACACGCACCGGCTGACCAGGCGCGGGCCGGAAGGACCTCTTCGATGATCGATGAAAATCTCCTGGCTTCCCTCGGCCTTGCTGACGCCGAGGCGGAATCTCTTCTCAAGCAGGCCTACGGCAAGGCTCAGGGCGACGGGTACATGGACTCGCTCCTGGGTGAGCAGATCGCCGAGCTGGTGCCTGGGAAGTTGATCAAGGGCAAGGTGATCGGCATGGCCGGCGACGACGTGGTTGTCGAGGTCGGCCTGAAGTCTGAAGGCCTCATCTCCAAGGAGGAGTTCGAGGTCGAGCCCAAGCCCGGCGAGATGATCGACGTGCTGCTCGAGTCCATCGAGGGCGACGGCGGCCTGATCCAGCTCTCCAAGCGCAAGGCCGACCGCCAGCTCTCCTGGCAGCGCATCGTCGACACGACCAAGGAAGGCGACGTCGTCGAGGGCATGGTCACCAAGAAGATCAAGGGCGGCCTGCTGGTCGACATCGGCGTGCAGGTCTTCCTGCCCGCTTCGCAGGTCGACATCCGTCGTCCGGGCGAGATCGGCGACTACATCGGCCGCAAGGTCCGCGCCGAGATCATCAAGATCGACCTGGAGCGGAAGAACATCGTCATCTCCCGCCGCAAGCTCATCGAGAACGAGCGCGACGCGGCCAAGCGCCGCCTGATGGAGACCCTCAAGGAGGGCGACATCGTCAACGGCGAGGTCAAGAACATCGCCGACTTCGGCGCGTTCGTGGACCTGGGCGGCATCGACGGCCTGCTCCACATCACCGACATGTCCTGGGGCCGCATCAATCACCCCAGCGAGCTGCTCAAGCTCGGCCAGAAGATCGAGGTCAAGGTCCTCAACATCGACCGCGAGAAGGAGAAGATCGCCCTCGGTCTCAAGCAGAAGGAAGCTTCGCCCTGGCAGGAGATCGAGAAGAAGTACCCGGTCGGCTCGCGCGTCCGCGGTCAGGTGGTCAACCTCATGTCCTACGGCGCCTTCGTGCGGCTTGAGGACGGCATCGAGGGTCTGGTCCACATCTCCGAGATGTCCTGGACGCGTCGCGTCAACCACCCGTCCGAGCTGGTCCAGCCCAACCAGGAGGTCGACGTCGTCGTCCTGGAGATCAACAAGGACAAGCAGGAAATCTCCCTCGGCATGAAGCAGACCGAGGTCAACCCGTGGGAGCTCGTCAGCGAGAAGTACCCCCCGGGCACCATCATCGAGGGCAAGGTCCGCAACCTGGCCAACTACGGCGCCTTCGTCGAGATCGAGCCCGGCATCGACGGCCTGCTCCACATCTCCGACATGTCCTGGACCAAGAAGGTCACGCACCCCAACGAGCTGCTCAAGAAGGGCGACACGGTCCGCTGCGTCGTCCTCGACGTCGATCGCGAGAAGCAGCGCATCAGCCTGGGCGTCAAGCAGCTCACCGAGGATCCGTGGCTCACCGCGATCCCCGAGCACTACAAGCCCGGCATGGTCGTCCGCGGCGCCGTCACGAAGATCACCAACTTCGGCGTCTTCGTCGAGCTCGAGGCCGACCTCGAGGGTCTGCTCCACATCTCCGAGCTGGCCGACCACAAGGTCGAGAACCCGCAGGACGTGGTCAAGCCCGGCGAGGAGGTCGACGTCAAGATCCTCCGCGTCGATCGCGCCGAGCGCAAGATCGGTCTGTCCCTCAAGCGCGCCCAGTGGGGCGACTCGAGCGGCACCGCCGAGAAGACCGAGAAGGCCGAGGGCAAGCAGCGCTCCGCTCCGACCCGCGGCGGCATGGACGATCACGGCGCCATGGGCACCGACAAGATCCGCTTCTCGTAAGCTGATCGCGTCCGCGTGACGGAATCCAAAAACACAAAGCCCCGGGTGTTCAGCCCGGGGCTTGTTCTTTTTTGGCCTTGCGCACTCCGGCGGGAGGAAATCACGCGCCGCCACGCTCGACCATTCTGTTCAGCACCACAGGCGCTCGCCCGCGGCTTCCACACCCTTGGCCCACAAGCCAAGGGTCGGGTTACTCTCCGCTGCCCAAAGGCCTCTGGTTCCCGCCTCGGAGTGTTCGGGCATCAAGATTGACTTCTCGGGCCGGGGATTCCCGGCGAACCGGGCGGGGCTTTTCCGCCGGGTGTGACGGGGGTTTGGCGACGGGCCTGGATCCGGAGATCTCGGGCCTTCGCAGAGGGACTCGGCCTTCGCAGAGGGACTCGGCTTTCGCAGAGGGCCTTGGCTTTCGCAGAGGGCCTTGGCTTTCGCAGAGGGCCTTGGCTTTCGCAGAGGGCC
>CAZHFW010000012.1:64693-96178 GCA_964531675.1 uncultured Phycisphaeraceae bacterium
TTGGCTTTAGCAGAGAGCCAGGAAGCTCAGGATCGCCAGGACCGCGATACGCTGCTGGGTCGCCGAGATGGTCAGGAGGTTCTTCATTTGGGGAAGCCTTTTCTTCAGCCGCTGCCGACGTCCTGCCGGAGCGTATGTGTGGAGTCATACCACAGGTGGCAAGGGTCGTGCCAGACCCCTGCAGACGCTTCCAGGCCCGTTGCCCACGCACGGATGATGCGCACGGGCAACATCCTGTGTTGCGTCGCGACAACACTGTTGGTGCTCGCACTCGCGCCGGTGCGTGCCAACGCCGGCATTCTCGGACCACGCGCAGAGTTTGCAGGTCAGCCCGCGGCTCAGCCAGCGCCGCCCCAGGCCTCCGGCGCAGCGTCCGAAATTCCTCCCACGCGTGCGGATCCGGTGCTGACACGTCCGCCCATCGCGCCCGACAAGGCCATGGGGCTCTTCGATCTGCTCCACACCAGGGTCCGGGAATGGCGCCTGGCGCCTTTGCCTTCGGATGCAACGCCGCTTGAAGGCGTGGGGGCGGCGTGCGTGGAGCTCAGGCTCGATGGCGTCCTGCTTGCGCGGGCGTCGGCCGAGGGCGCCGATGCGTTCGAACGCGCGATGAACGACGCGATGCGCAGCGCCGATCAGAAGCTCCCCGTGCCCCCCGATGCGCTGCGCCAGCAGAACGCCAGACTCGCCGCTGAGCGGATCATCATCAGCCTCGAACTGGCCGGCACGCTCGTGCCCACCGATCTGCGGACCAATGCTGCGGTGGACGCGACGGTCTCGCCCGGGCTTGACGGCGTCGCGGTGCGTGTCGGCGAGCGGGTGGGCCTGGTTTTCCCGGCCGAGATGCTCGCGGACGGATTTGTTCCCTCCGCAGGAGTGGGGCTGGCTGCATCGCGCACAGGTGATGCCTCCCTGAGCGTGCTCGAGCCTCAGATGCTCCGCAAAGACCACGGGGCGGTGATCTACCGCTTCCGTACGCTGCACATCGCGACCGCTGCGCCGTCCAGTGCGCCCATCTTCCTGTTCCGCGGCGGGCGCGTGACGCCGATGACGAGCATCGACCAGCCCGCGATGGAACGCATGGCGACCGCACTCGCGATGCATCTTGTCCGCGAGGCGATGGGCCCGCTCGACGCGATGCGCAGCGTCGCCGAAGCACCGTCGATGCACCCGGACGCCAAGTCGTGGGACCTGTTCACCAAGGGACTGGTGGCGCGGGCTCTGGCGATGCAGGCGGCCCGCGAGACCGATCCCGGGAAGCGGCTCGCGATGCGTTATGCGAGCCGGGCGCTGACCGAGGCGCTGGCGACGGGAAAGATCGACACACCTTTGGCCGCGGCGTCGCTCATCAACGCCAAGGCCGCGTTCATCCGCGCCAGCGGCGATCCGCCCACCGACGCGAACCTGAAGGTGGATGCGCTCTTCGCGAACCCCGCGTTCAGGCTTGATCCCGCGACGCTGGCCTCGTCGCCGGTCGCGGGCTGGCTCGCGCTGGCTGCGGCGGAAGCGGGCCTGCGTTCGCCTCAGCGCACCGACGTCGCAGCGGAGATCGTGCAGGCGACCATCTCGCGGCCGGATGGGCCGGACTTGGTCGCGCTCATGCCTTTCCTGGGCGAGGCCGAACTTCGGATCGCAGCCAATCGCCGGTCGTTCACGCCCGACGCGGATCCGGCGCTGCCTCACGCGGACGCGTTCATCGCGATGCGTGATCGGCTGGTCGCGAGCATGGCGAATGATCCCGGCGCGCCGGATCTGGATGGCGGGTACGTCTTTGCGGGCTCGCCTTATCCCACCTGGCACGCAGCCCGGCCGGCGGCGTTCGTGGCGCAGATGCTCGGCAACCCCAGGCTCACGCCCAAGGAGCAGGTCATCCCCAGGCTGAGCCAGTCCCTGAGCGTGATGCGTTACCTGCGACAGTTGAGCGTCGACGAATCCAACGCCTGGCTGTATCCGGACCCCGCGTCGGTGGAGGGGGGCGTGCGGCTGTCGGTGTGGGATCCCAGGGTCAGGCCCGAGCCTTCGGCGGTGTCACTGATCGCGGTCATCCGCACCCTGGAGAGCCTGCAGACCGCGCTGCCCCAAAGCTCCAAAAAAGCCCCTTAATTTCAGCCTGAAATCGGCCTTGAGCCGACCGAGGAATTCAGCGTCGAACCGGGCGAAAACCCGGCGGATCGCCTATACTAACAGACCCCGGGCGTGACCCGAGGACGGAGCCTCCACTTCATGGCTGAAAGCGATCTTCCTCCGGGCAGCACCGACAACGCCGGCGGCACGCCTGTCGCCGAGCAGATTGTCGATCTCGACATCCAGCGCGAGCTTCAGGACAGCTACCTCACCTACGCGATGTCCACCATCATGGACCGCGCGCTGCCCGATGTGCGCGACGGGCTCAAGCCCTCCCAGCGCCGCATTCTGGTCGCGATGAACGACCTGAACCTGCGCCCCAACCGCAAGCACCTCAAGTGCGCCAAGATCGCGGGCAACACCTCGGGCGACTACCACCCGCACGGCGAAGGCGTCATCTACCCGACCATGGTCGGCCTGGCCCAGAAGTGGAAGATGCGCGTTCCGCTCGTCGATCCGCAGGGCAACTTCGGCTCCATCGAAGGCGATCCGCCCGCGGCCATGCGTTACACCGAAGCCCGCATGACCTACGCCGCGGTCGACATGCTCGCGGACCTGAAGCTCGACACCGTCGACTTCCAGCCCAACTACGACGACCGTCTGCTCGAGCCGATGGTCCTGCCTGGCAAGTTCCCGAACCTGCTCATCAACGGCGGCATCGGCATCGCGGTCGGCATGGCCACCAGCCTCCCGCCGCACAATCCCACCGAGATCTTCGACGCGATCATCCGCACGCTCGAGAATCCCAAGGTCACGCTCCAGGAGCTGATGACCGACGTGACCGGCCCGGACGGCGCGGTTGTTCGCAACGGCGTCAAGGGCCCGGACTTCCCGACGGGAGGCATCCTCCACGGGCGTCGCGGGATCATCGAGGCGTACGCCACCGGCCGCGGCCGCGTGACGGTCCGGGGCGAGGTTCGTCACGAGACCACCAAGAGCGGGCGTGATCAGATCATCATCGAGAGCATCCCCTACATGCTCGTCCAGAACAATCTGGTCGAGCGCATCGTGGATGCGGTCAAGGAAGAGCGGATCACCGATGTCTCCGACGTGCGCAACGAGTCGGGCCGTGAGGCCCAGACGCGCATCGTGATCGAGCTCAAGAAGGGCGCCGATCCCAAGGCGGTCGAGAACCAGCTCTACTCGTTCACGCCGCTGCAGGAGACCTTCTCGATCATCAACCTGGCGATCGTGAACCGCCAGCCGCGGACGATGAGCCTCCGCGAGATGATCGATTGCTACATCCACCACCGGACGGACGTGATCCGCCGGCGGACCAACTTCCTGCTCCGCGAGGCCAAGAAGCGGGCCCACGTGCTGGAAGGCATGATCTTCGCGGTGTGCGACATCGACGAGGTGATCGCGATCATCCGTTCGAGCCGGACGCGGGACGAGGCGATCGAACGCCTCATGCAGAAGCGATTCCGGATTCCGCCGGATCACAAGTATGCGCCCAAGCTCCCGGCACGCCTCATGAACCGCGTTCGGGCGACCGACGCAGCAGGCGGGATGCTCCTGAGCCGCATCCAGGCCGAGACCATCGGCGGAATGCGCCTGATCCAGCTCGTGGGTCTGGAGATCGAGCGTCTGGTCAACGAGTACAACGAACTCGTCATTCAGATCGAGGACTACGAGGACATTCTGGCCCGTCCCGAGCGCGTCCGCGCCATGATCAAGGCCGATTGCGAAGAGATGCGAGCCCGTTATAGCTCGCCCCGTCTCACGCTCATCGAGGACTCGGACGTCGACGTCGAGATCGCCGCCCTCATCCCCGTCGAGGATGTGGCGCTGACTATCAGCCATCACGGGTACGCCAAGCGCGTGCCGCTGTCGACCTACCGCGCCCAGGGCCGCGGCGGCAAGGGCATCCGCGCCTCCGACGCCAAGGACGAGGACTTCATCGAGCACGTCTTCGTCGCCTCCACGCACGACGACCTGCTCTGCTTCACCAACACCGGGCGCGTCTTCAAGAACAAGGTGTTCGAGATCCCCGAGATGTCGCGCACGAGCAAGGGCCGGGCCCTCATCAACCTGCTGGGCATGAAGGAAGGCGAGAAGACCTGCGCCTACCTGGCGGTCAAGGACTTCGAGGCCGGGTCCAAGTACCTGACCTTCGTCTCCCGCGACGGCATCGTGAAGCGCACGGCGCTCAAGGAGTATCGCAACGTCAACAAGGCGGGCATCATCGCGGTCGGCCTCAAGGAAGGCGACGCGCTGCTCGACGTCACGCTCACCGATGGCAACGACGACATCATCCTCGTCACCGCGGGAGGCATGGCGATTCGCTTCAGCGAGAACGACGCGCGGCTCATGGGCCGCTCCGCCGCGGGCGTGAAGGGCATCGAGCTCGAGGAGGGCGATGAGGTCATCGGTGTGATCGCGGTGAACATGAAGCTCGACGCCGATGGCGACGCCATCACCGTCGACCCCGCCATGTCGATCCTCACGATCACCGAGAACGGCTACGGCAAGCGCACCCTCGTGGACGAGTACCGCGTGCAGCCCGAAACAGGCAAGGCGCGCAGCCAGTCCCGCGGCGGCAAGGGCCGCGCCGACATCAAGACCAGCGAACGCAACGGTCGCTCCGTCGCCGCCCTCGGGGTGGTCGACAGCGACGACGTGGTGGTCATCTCCAAGGGGGGCCAGCTGGTCCGCATCCCCGCGGGCTCGATCAGCCAGATCGGCCGCGGCACCCAGGGCGTCCGCGTCGTGTCCCTGAACGAGGGCGACGCGGTCATCGCGACCGCCCGCGTCCGTGAGGGCCAGGGCGCCGCCCCCGAAGGCGAGGACAAGCCTGGGGACCAGAACCCGGGCCAAACCACGGATTCTCCGGACGCCCCCAGCCCGGCAGAGTAAACTGCTCGGCGGTGAGGGGAGGCCCGCGAGGGCGAACCTCAGGCCCGGGCGAGTGGTACAGACTCCTCTGGCGGGGCCTCGATGGCGTGTGCGCCGATGGTTCGGGCGTCGTGGTCAGGGGCGTGAAAGGCAATCCAATGGCGACCGACTGGTCCGACAACATCGTGGTGGTGGAACTCTCCGACGAGCCGGCGCTCTCCGATGAGCTTGCGTCGGTCATCGATCGCGTGAGCAACGCTCCCGCGGCCAAGGTCCCGCACCTGGTCGTGAACTTCGGCGCCGTGACCTACGTCAACAGCTCCAACCTCGCCCAGCTCCTGCGCCTCCGCAAGAGGCTGCTGGAAGCCGGACGCAGCATGAAGCTCTGCTCGGTCTCCGACGAGGTCTGGTCGGTCATGATGGTGACCGGTCTGGACAAGGTCTTCCGCTTCGCGCCCGATCCCATGACCGCGCTGGCGGGCCTCCAGCTCGAAGAATCCGAGAACAAGAAGAAGTGATCGAAGGCTTTGCGACGCTCGCGCATCTTCAACCTCGAGCATTTCTCTCGAAGAGCAACTCCCTCGAAGTGCTCCGGCCTGACGAAGCGCAATCCTTCCGAGGCGTGCGACCCCGACCGGCCGCCGGTCTGTGATCGGATCTGAAACCGTCTTCATGTCGACGCTCGCGACCAACCCCACCTCGGAACCCGCTGCCGGCGCAGACGCCTCGGTTGACGCGGTGTGCGAACTCCGCGGCATCCGCAAGGTGTACTACAAGCCCGATGGCTCGGTGATGGTCGAGGCCCTGCGGGGCGTCGATCTGCTCATCCGCCGGGGCGAGTACGTCGCGATCATGGGCGCCTCGGGCTCGGGCAAGTCCACGCTCATGAACGTTCTGGGATGCCTGGATCGCCCGACGCAAGGCGAGTACCTGCTGGACAACCAGCCGGTCTCCAAGATGAGCGACGAGCAGCTCTCGGTCTACCGGGGTCAGAAGATCGGCTTCATCTTCCAGGCCTTCAACCTGATCCCCCAGCTCAAGATCGAAGAAAACGTCGAGGTCCCGCTCTTCTATCAGAAGGTCGCCAAGCACGAACGCCGGGAACGCGCCATCAAGGCCCTCGAACTGGTCGGCCTGGGCGATCGCCTCGGCCACAGGCCTTCGGAGCTCTCGGGTGGACAGCAGCAGCGCGTCGCGATCGCGCGGGCGCTGGTCACAAGCCCCGTCGTCCTCATGGCCGACGAGCCCACGGGCAACCTCGACAGCGCCACCGGCCTGTCCATCCTCCGCACGTTCCAGCGCCTCAACGACGAAGGCATGACCATCGTCATCGTTACCCACGACGACGGGGTGAGCCGGCGGTGCAAGCGCGTGGTGCGGATGAAGGACGGCGTCGAGGAGTTCGATCGCGTCGTCACGCAGCGCGAGCTCTTCACCTGATTGAGTTTTGCGGTCTCAGCCAGTGTCGCAGTCTCAGGCTGCCTTGGAGATCGCGGCCGCGGCCTCACCCGCGTCGCGCGTCGGGCAGATTGCCAGCGCGGTGATGTCGTCGGGCTGATGGAGCGATCCCGCCTGCTCGTCGAGCAGAGCCGCGAGCCTGGAGGCCAGGGCCGCTGCGGGATGAGCCGAGAAGGGCTGATCGTCCAGGAGTTCCTGGAAGTGCGTGAGGTAGTTGTTGGTGGGCTTGTGGATCTTGCCCTTGGCCGCTTCCCCGGTGCCGGGGCACGCGATCTCGAACCCGTCGGTGTAGAGCAGCGCGGTCTGTCCGTGCTTCAGCGTCACCGTGACCTGGTTGAACTCCGCTTCCGCGAAGACCCCGAGCAAGGGTCCCTCGGTCTCGATCTTCTGAGAGCTGCCCTTGCCGATGATCAAGGGCGGCGGATGGCCCGCGCCCGCGATGGTGAACTCGTGCGTGAGCGTGTCGAGCACGCAATACACCGCGGTCGCAAAGCGCGAGGCGCTCTGGTGGGACTCGCAAAGGCGCAGGTTGAGTCGACGCAGCACTTCGCATGCGTCGCGCACGTTGCCTTGCTCGTCGAGGGGCGAGAGGCTGTTGGTCACGATCATCGTGAGCAAGGCTGCGGGCACGCCGTGCCCGACCGCGTCGGCGAGGAAGATCGCGACGTGACGGTCGTTGAGCACGCGGACCTGGTAGATGTCGCCGCTGACGTAGCCGACGGGCCTGAAGATCACGCCCAGGTCGACGCCGTCGACTTGAGGCATGCACTTGGGCATGAACTCGCGCTGGACCAGGGAGGCGAGGTTGAGTTCTTCATGGAGCCTGTCCATCTCGCCGCGCAGGCCGCCCGAGGCGCGATGCGCGATCGCCAGCTCGCCCGAAAGCGTGCGGACGGTGCCCTGTCTGGTGACCGCCGCGTGGAGCATGGCCGCGACCCGCTCGGCGGGCGCGTTGATCTTGTCGGTGATGATCCCCGAAGCTCCGAGCCAGCTCGGACCAGGCGCGCCTCCCGAGAGCAGCACCAGCGCGGGCGCAAGGGTCTCGGCCAGGTGATCGGCGACGCGTTCGGCCAGCGGATCGATGTCGGTGTCGAGCACGATCAGCGCGGGCGTGGATTCGCCAAGGATGGGGCGCGTCCGCGCGGGCACGCCCGCCCACTCCATGGGCTCATGCCGGCGGACCTCGATCTGGCCCACGCCAAAGTCGCGCGTCAGCGCGTCCAGCACCGGGCGCAGGATCCGCGCTTCCGCGTCGGTCCGCGACGACGAGCACACAAAGTCGAGACTGGTCCACGCCATGACGAGTCCGGGAAGATATCGGACCCGCCCCGCGATCCGTCGCGCAGCGGTTCCCGGGACTGTCATCGGCCTACTTGGCGTTGCGCTTCAAGCGCTCCAGATCGAGCTTGATCTGATCGCCGTTTCGCAGTTTGAGCTGATCCAGCGAGCCTTCCTTCAGTTCGATCGCGAACTGGGCGCCGTACCCGCTCGGGTAGAGCCTCAGCCGACGCTCGTAGTCCTCGGCGGTCTCGCTGGCCTTCTGGGGATCCTCGGGCTTCATCTTGTGCATCGCCACGATCCGGCCCGTCGGGTCCAGGAAGATGATGTCGATGCCGATCGGGCAATCCCGCATGACGAAGTTCAGACGCCGGGGCTCCGCAAACGCGAAGAGCATCCCGCCGTCGGCGGGGATCTCGGTGCGTCCGGAAAGCCCCTTCTGGCGGCTCTCGTCGGTGTCGGCCCGCTCGAGCTTGAAGGTCTTGCCCCCGATCTTGACCTCCTCGATCGGGAGGCCCGACTGCGCGGGCGTGGTCATCCGACTTCCGGGCTGCCCGGCGGGCGTGCTCCCGGTCTTGGTCTGGGGAGCAGATTGGCTCTGGGTGGAGGCCGGCGTCGCGGGAGGCTGCTTGTCGCACGCGGCCAGGCCCGCGCTCAGGCAGAGGCCGGCAATCGCCAGCGTCAGCGCGGGACGGGAAAGAACAGATCGCTCAGACGCGAGGGCAGCGCGGGTGGACATGCCCAAATCCTAGCAAGCCATGCCCTGGCCCAGTTTGGGCCCAGTTGGCGTTTGGCCCCAGTTTGAAACTCAGGTACGGGCTTCGAGCCAGGAAGCGTCCGCAGCCGTGAAGGTGATCGACGACCGCGGGATGCGATCGAGGTTCAGCCCCTGGACGAAGTCGGCCGCGGAGCACGGCTGAGGCGGCGCGTCGGCTGCGGTGAGCCCGCACCACTTGGCCACCAGCCCGATCACGCGTTCGGCGGGCACGCCCTTGGATCGGTAGGTATCCAGACGTGTGTCGCCGTGACGCTTGGCCAGGCGCTTGCCATCGGTCCCGCGGACCAGCGGCAGATGGCAATAACTGGGCGGCTCGCCCAGCCCGAGGGCCTCATACAGCAGGATCTGGCGGGCTGCGGAGTCGAGCAGATCGTCTCCCCGCACGATGTGCGTCACGCCCTGGCGGGCGTCGTCCACGACCACCGCGAGCTGATAGCTCGGCTGGCCCCGCATGGTCCAGACCAGAAAGTCGCCCACGGTCCGCGCGGGGTGGTGGACCTGGGGGCCCGCAAACTGGTCCGTGAAGCCCACCGCCCGATCCGGTACAACGAACCGCCAGTTCAGCTCGGGCTGGTCAAACGCCCGTGCCCCGATCAAGGCAGGTCGGAGCGAGGCCGGGAAGGGTGTTTCGTGGGCCCCTTCCTGAGGGGCGGAGGCGGCGCTGGCGGCTGCCTCGATCTGCGAGCGGCTCATCGTGCACGGATACGCAAGTCCATTTTGGGCAAGGCTTTGCATCGCCGATCGATAGGGCTCCAGCTCATGAGACTGGACGATCGGGCCCACATCCCAGTCCATTCCCAGCCAGCGGAGCAGGTCGACGGTCAGTTCGTTCACCCCGGGCTTCACCCGCGGGGTGTCCAGGTCCTCGATCCGCAGGATGATCTCCCAGCCCTGCCGGCGGGCCAGGGCCCAGTTGACGAGGAACGTGCGGGCGTTTCCCAGGTGCAGGGCCCCGGTGGGGGAGGGGGCCAGGCGGGTGCGGGGTTGGGGGGTGGCGGGGGGCATGGGGGAAGGTTCGGAGCCGGGTCGGGGATCACGGTACACTGCCTGTGCTGCGGGAGCGGCGATCCGGAGGATCATCGGGCATGGAGCGCATGAGCGAGGCGGAGATCGAGGCAGCACTGGCCAAGGCCCCGGAATGGGCCCATCTGGGTGACACGATCCAGCGCACGTACCAGTTTGCCAGCTTTGTGATCTCGATGAAGTTCGTGCGGGCGGTGGCTGAGCTGGCCGAGAAGGACCAGCACCACCCGGACATTCTCATCCGCTACAACAAGGTGACGCTCACCCTCAGCACGCACGATGCGGGGGGGATCACGCAGAAGGACTTCGATCTGGCGGGCAAGTGCGATGCGCTGCTCTCCAAGGCGTCGACGGCCCGCAAGAAAGTCTGATGGGCGTTGTCCCAATCTCAGGGCGTTCTGACGGCATGTCCGGGGTTGGACCCTCAAACGCTCGCAAGCCGATCATAAAGTCGGGCTGATGCCGGCCAGCGGGTGCTGGGCGAGCGGCTTTGGGCTGGGTGTTTGCAGCCCGTTCCGACGAGCGCGTGGCGGGAGGCCCGCGGAGCAGGGGCCCGGGGAAGCGTCCATGGACGGACCGTTGTGCTGAAAGATCTGATCCCATCCATGTTCAAGCGGCGCCTGCTGCTGCTCCTGGCGCTGTCGGGCACGACGTTCATTCCGCTCATCGGGCAGATGGGTCGCCTCTCGCTCGTGCGGGCCGAAGCTGCACGCAATGAAGCGGAGGCCCGGCTCCTCCGGCGTCAGTGGACGCCCACGGTCCGCGGCACGATCCTGGACCGCAAGGACCGCGTGCTGGCGCAGGATCGCCCGAGCTATGACATCACGATCGATTACGCGGTGCTCTCGGGCGAGTGGGTGCGCGAGCGTGCGACCAGACTGGCCAGGCGGGCGTCGGGTTCGTACTGGCGCGATCTGAGCCCCGCGGAGCGCGAGCATCGCATCGACATCGTGCGCGGGCTCTGCGAAGCGCACATGGACCGGGCGTGGAACACGCTGGCGCAGTCGGCGGGCGTGAGCCGGTCGGAGCTTGATCAGAAGCGGCGCGAGATCGTGGAGCGGGTGGAGCGGATGTATCAGACGGTGGTGGAGCGCCGTCGCGCCGAGGAGATCGAGGCGTTCCGCAAGCGGGACCAGCCGATTACGACCGCGGACCAGGAGGCGTTGGAGCGGCGCGCGACGCAGCCGATCCGCGAGCAGGGCGTGCCGCATGTCTTGCTCTCGCGGGTCGCGGACAGCGTGGCGTTCAGCGTGCGCCTGCTCGAGGACCGCACCGCGCCGCTGGCGACCGCGGAGGCTTCGGGCGGCGCGGATTTCTCGCTCGACGGGCTGGACGAGATCGACCTGATCCCGGGCCTGCGGGTCATCGACGCGGGCGATCGCGACTATCCGTTCGAGAACGTGACGGTCGAACTCGACGGGACGACGCTGCCGGGGCCGGTGAAGAAGGACGGCATCGTCGACGTCAAGGTCGAGGGCGTCGCGACGCACATCCTGGGCTGGGTGCGCGATCAGGTGCAGAGGGAAGACGTGGATCAACGCCGGGCGGCCATCGCGTCCGACGAGGCGTTCCGCGCCCGCGTCATGACGCCCTCGGGTCAGGACCGGGGCGAGTATCAGGCCATCGATCGCGTCGGACACGTGGGGATCGAGAAGTCGTTCGAGACCGAGCTTCGCGGCCTGCGCGGCCTGCGCGAGACCAGGCTTGATACGGGCGACGAGCACGTGCTCCCCGCCGAGCCCGGCAAACCCGTCCGGCTCACGATCGACATCAATCTGCAGGCCCGCGTCCAGGCCGCGATGACGCCCAGCCTCGGGCTGGCGCGCGTTCAGCCCTGGCACCACCAAGACAGCGCGTACATGCCTGAGGGGACGATCCTCAACGGCGCCGCGGTGGTGCTTGATGTGGACACCGGAGAGATCCTCGCGATGGTGTCCACGCCGAGCTTCTCCCGCCAGCGGATGCGGGAAGATCCCAAGAGCGTCTTTGACGATCAGGTGAATGTTCCCTTCCTGAACCGCGCGATCGCCAAGAGCTACACGCCTGGCTCGATCGTCAAGGCGCTGGTGCTCGCGGAAGCGATCACCAAGGGGAACTACTCGATCGATCAGCGGATCGCGTGCACCGGCCATCTGCTGCCCAACCAGCCCAACCTCTACCGGTGCTGGATCTACAAGCGTTTCGGCACCACGCACTCGGCGTTCCTCGGACACGATCTGTCCGGCGCCGAGGGGATCATGGTGAGCTGCAACATCTTCTTCTTCACGCTCGGACGGCGCCTGGGGCCCGAAGGAATCACGGAGGTCTTCCGCGATTTCGGCGTCGGAGAGACCTTTGGTCTGGGGATCGGCGACGAGTTCCCGGGTCAGATCGGCGCGCGAGGCAAGGACGGCAAGCTCACGGTCCGTCCCGAGGACGCGATCCAGATGGGGATCGGGCAAGGGCCGATCGTGTGGACGCCTTTGCACGCCGCGTCGGCGTACGCGACCCTGGCGCGGAGCGGGGTGGTCGTGCCTCCCAAGCTCACGCTCGAGCCCGCGCCGGGGGCCAAGCGGGCCAAGGGCCGGGAGATCAGGATCGCGCCGGAGGCGATCGCGGAATCCCTCGAGGGCCTGAAGCTCTCGGTGAATGACAAGAACGGGTCGGGCAATCACATCACGGTCACCGCGGGCGGCGGGATGCGCGAAGAGCTCATCTTCAACGCGCCCAGCGTGTCGGTGTGGGGAAAGACCGGCACCGCGGATGCGCCCGATCAGAAGTACGACCCCGATGGCGAAGGGCCCAAGGGCAACGAGGTCGTGCGCGCGGGCGATCACTCGTGGTTCGTCATCCTGGTCGGACCCAAGGGCGATCGACCTAAGTACGCGATCTCGGTTGTGATGGACTACGCGGGCTCGGGCGCGAAGGTGTCTGGCCCGATCTGCAACCAGATCATCCACGGGCTGATCGCCGAGGGGTATCTGCCGGATGGGCCGGCGTTGGCTCCGGCGGGCGGTTCGGGGGGTGATTCGTGAGCAAGGTCTCCCTCTACGCCAGACCCACGCCGACGGAGCGCGTGTCGACCGCGCTTCGGCTCACCAACTACGCGTGGATCACGATCGTGGCCGCGGCGGCGCTCACGCTGCTCGGCATTTACTCCATCGATATCGCCGAGGCGCTCAAGGCGGGGCCCGAGGGCGCGCTCAGTCCGAGCGCGTCCAAGCAGCTCGTGTTCATGCTCATCGGGATCGGGGCGGCGGTGGGGATCTCGCTCCCGCCCTATCGCTGGCTCGGCTATCTGTCGCCTCTGCTCATGCTCGGGATGATCGGGCTCCTGGTGTTCCTCCTGATCCCGAGCGTGCCCGAGTTCATCGTGAAGCCCAGGAACGGCGCGCGAGGCTGGATCAATCTGGGCGTCGCGGACTTCCAGCCCGCCGAGCTCGCCAAGATCGTGTGGGTGCTGGCGATCGCGCGGTACATGCGGTATCGCCACACGCACCGGACGTTCCTCGGCCTGTTCCCCCTCGCGGTGATCACGGGGATCCCGGTCGCGTTGATCACGCTCCAGCCCGACCTGGGGACAGCTTCGCTCTTCGTGCCCGCGCTGTTTGCGATCCTGGTCGCGGCTGGGGCCAAGCTCAAGCACATGGTGCTCATTCTCGTCCTGGCGATGGCGGCGGCGCCGGCGGTGTACCCGCTGCTTCTGCCCCACCAGAAGGCACGCATCGTCGGGCTGTTCAAGTCCATCGAGGGCGACAAGGCCTCGGGGCAGGACGTGAACTATCAGGCCTACACCGCGCAGACGCTGGCGGCGGCGGGCGGGATCCACGGCGTGGGCGACGAGCGGGCCCGCGTGCTCCTGCACTTCAACAAGCTCCCCGAGCGGCACAACGACATGATCTTCTCCGTGATCATGAACCGCTTCGGGCTCCTGGGCGGGCTTGCGACCCTTGGCCTCTACCTGGCCTGGGTGTGCGGGGCCTTGCTGGCGGCGGCGTCGACGCGTGACCCCTTTGGGAGGCTGGTGATCGTCGGATTGACCGCCTTTGTGGTCTCACAGGTGGTCGTGAACGTGGGGATGAACGTGGGGCTGATGCCCATCGTGGGGATCACCCTGCCCTTTGTTTCGTCGGGAGGTTCGAGCCTGATCACCGGTTGGCTGATGGTGGGGATCATCTTCAATGTGGCGGTCCGGCGGATGCGGCCGCCGCTGCGGGAATCCTTTGAATACGCTGACGCCGATGACTAAGCCGGCGCGCGGACATTTCGGCAAGGGAAGAGGCGGACCGGGTCGCCCCGGAGGCGGGGCGCGTCGTGGCCCGGGACCAAACGCGGGCCCGGGACCTGCAACCTCCAACCCAGAGCCGGCCCCCAAAGCTGCTCGACAAGCAAAGCCTGCTCGCGAACCTGTGGCGTTCGAGCTGGCCTCGGAGCCTCTGGCGGCGCCCAAGGCGTTCATTTCCGCTGCGGAAGAGCTCGGGGTCGCGTTCGATCCCGGTGATGTGGAGAGGCTCGGGCTTTACCTCGCGGATCTCATGGCGGCCAACGAGGCGATGAACCTGACCGCGATCCGCGATGCTGGCGAGGCGTGGTCGCGGCACATCCTTGACTCACTTACGCTGGTCGGCGCGCTGGCGGACTTGCCCGACGGCGCGATGGTGATCGATGTCGGCACCGGCGGAGGCTTGCCTGGTGTGCCTTTGGCGGTGTGCATGCCTTCGCTCCAGTTCACGCTCCTTGAAGCGACCGCGAAGAAGGTGGATTTCCTGAGGCGGGTCGTTGCGCATCTGGGTCTGAAGAACGTGCGCGTCGTCGAAGCGCGGGCGGAGGTTGCGGCCCACGACCGCGGGGCCAAGACCGGGACCGGGCGTCAGGGCGGGCATCGCGAGGCGTACGACGCGGCGGTGGCGCGGGCGGTGGGGAGGCTCGCGACGCTCTCGGAGCTGGTGATCCCGTTCGTGAAGGTCAACGGGAGGGCGCTGCTCATCAAGGGCGAGCAGGCGGACATTGAGGTCGAGGAAGCAGGCGAAGCGCTGCGCATGCTCAACGCGGTGCACGTCACGACGATGCCCACCCCGACGGGGCGTGTGGTGGTGCTTGAGAAACGCGTCGCGACGCCCAGGCTCTATCCGCGTCGCGATGGCGAGCCCAAGCGTTCGCCTCTGGGTGTTGGCAAGGCGAAGAAAACCGATCGTTCCGAGGAGTGAGGCGTGGGAGCGCTGGTGCGTGACATCCTCGCGCAGAGCGGCCCGGTCGCGCGGGCGCTGGGGGATGGCTACGAAGCACGACCCGAGCAGCTCGAGATGGCCTCGGCGGTCTGGAAGACGCTCGAGGATCGGTCCCATCTGCTCGTGGAGGCGGGGACCGGCGTCGGCAAGAGCTTCGCGTACCTTGTCCCCGCGATGCTGCGCGCGATGCTCGCGGGGCAGACGGTGGTGGTCGCGACCAACACCATCGCGTTGCAAGAACAGCTCGTGAACAAGGACGTGCCTCTGCTCAAGCGGGTGCTGGAGGAGGCGCTGGCGGGTGAGGGCGAGCTGGCCAGTGACGAGCTCCGCGAGCTTGCGGCGACGACGCCCATGCGTGAGCTCAAGGCGGTGCTCGTCAAGGGCCGTGGGAACTACGTGAGCATCCGCAGGATGCACCTGGCGCTTCAACGCGGCGACAAGCTGGTGGCGGACGCGGCGGCGCGGCGTTCGCTCTCGGTGATCGCGGAGTGGGCCTCGACCACGACCGACGGAACGCTTTCGACGCTTCCTCAGCTCGAACGCGCGGGCGTGTGGGACAAGGTGCAGTCGGACTCGGGCAACTGCATGGGGCGGCGCTGCCGGAACTACGAGGAGTGCTTCTATCAGAAGGCACGCCGGGAGATGGAGGGGGCCAATCTCCTGATCTGCAACCATGCGCTGTTCTTCTCGGATCTGGCGCTGCGTGGTCAGGAGGTCGGGTTCCTGCCTCGGTACGACCACGTGATCCTGGATGAGGCGCACAACATCGAGGACGTTGCGGCCGAGCACTTCGGGGCGTCGATCTCAGAAGGGCGCGTGTTCCATCTGCTCTCGACGCTGTACGCGGGGAAGACGGGCAAGGGATATCTGCCGCAGCTTCAGCTCCTGCTCGGGGATGCGGAGCCTGTGGAGCGGGCGATCGCGCTGGTGACGCAGGCGGACGCGGCGGCCCGGGCGTTCTTTGATGATGTCGCCAGGCTCGCGCGGACGCCTCGGGAGACGGGTACGACTGAGGGGGGCGGGCGCTGGACTGCGCGGGCGGCCCCCGCGAGGCCTTCGTTTTCCGAGGGCGCGACACGTCGGATCGATGGGGTTGATGCGGTGCCCAACCCGCTCACGCCCGCGATGAACGAGCTGGCGCTGCGCCTCAAGGCGCTGAAGGACGCGACCAAGAACGAGCCCGATCGGTACGAGCTCAACGCGCTGGCGATCCGCGCCGAGGACGTCGCCAAAGCTGCGGATGTGCTGGTGAGTCAGTCGCTCTCCGGGTGCGTGTATTGGGCGGAGGTGGGCAGCGGCGAGGAGTCTCGCTTCCAGCGCGTGACGCTCGCGTGTGCGCCGATCGAGATCGGGCCGGTGCTGCGCGAGAGGCTCTTTTCGGGCGAGCACTCGGTGGTGCTAACCAGCGCCACGCTCGCAACGCGGACGGTGCATCAGGGCGAGTCCACGGAAAAGTCGGAGACCGCCTTTGCGCACACGCTGGAGAGGCTCGGGTGCGAGGGAGCGCGGACGCTCCAGCTCGGGAGCCCTTTCGATTACCAGAAGCAGGTGGAGTTCTACGTGGACCTGCTCGGGCCCGATTCGCGGAAGGAGCGGGGGGGCGGGCGGCCGGCGCCTTCGGATGACGACGCGTTCTTCAGCGCGCCCCGGCCCAAGACGTACGCGGAGGCCCTCGCGGAGCGCGTGCTGTATCACCTGGACAAGACCGAAGGCGGCGCGTTCGTGTTGTTCACGAGCTTCGCGACGCTCAATGCGGTGGCGCGAGCGCTGCGGCGGGATCTGGAGGAGCGCGGGATGCCGCTCTTGGCGCAGGGGCAGGACGGCTCCCGGACCGCGATCCTGGAGAAGTTCCGCGAGGACCCCAAGAGCGTGCTGCTCGGGGCGGCATCGTTCTGGCAAGGCGTGGATGTGAAGGGTCGCGGGCTTCGGAACGTGATCATCACCAAGCTGCCTTTCGATCCGCCGGATCGACCGCTGACGGAGGCGAGGCTGGAGCGGATCAACGCCCGGGGGGGCGATCCGTTCGCCGAGGACTCGCTGCCGCGGGCGGTGATCAAGTTCAAGCAGGGGTTCGGCAGGCTGATCCGGTCCAAGGAAGACCACGGTCGGGTGGTCGTGCTGGACCCGCGGATCGTGACGACCCGGTACGGGCGGGTGTTTTTGGATGCGTTGCCTGAAGGGGTGCGGGTGAGGCGGGTCGAGGCGGAATACGAGTAGGGATTGGCGGCAATGCATACCGAACAAAATGCTTCCAAACCCGACTTTGGGTGCGTGGCTTGCTAACCTCCGGGTCCCGCGTTGGGCGGGGTCGGTCAGGTCGGGAGTGGGGCGGGCCATCGCAGCCCCCGGTCGCGAGGGAGCGCCCCGTTCTTTGGCCGCAGCAAGGCTTTGCGTACGGAGTTCCCATGCTCGGACGCGTGTTCAAGGCGTATGACGTTCGCGGCACCTATCCCGATCTGCTCAACGAGCAGATGGCTTGGCAGATCGGCTACGGCGTCTCCAGGTTCCTGCTCGACGATGCCAAGCACGCGGGCGAGACCAGCCCGATGATGAAGAACATCGTGGTCGGGCGCGACATGCGCACCAGCTCGCCCTCGCTCACCAAAGCGCTGATCCAGGGGATCAACGATCATGGCGGGGACGTGATCGACGTGGGCATGGTCGACACCTCGATGATCTACTTCGCGGTCAACCACCTCGACTGCGCCGGCGGCGTGATGGTCACCGCGAGCCACAACCCGCCTCAGTACAACGGGTTCAAGGTCTCCAAGCGCAAGGCCAAGCCGGTCGGTGAGTCGACGGGCCTGGCCGAGGTGCGCAAGCACGCGGCGATGGTCGACAAGGCGACGCTCCAGCCCGCGCACGGCCGGATCGAAGTGCGCGACCTCTGGCCCGCGTATACGCGGCATGTGCGCTCGTTCCTGGACCTGGCGGGCGCCAAGCTCAAGATCGTCGTCGACGCGTCCAACGGCATGGCCGGGACGATGATGCCCAAGATCTTCGGCAAGGGCGGCAAGGACATCCCGGGCCTGACGATCATCGAGATCAACTACGAGAACACCAAGGGCGTCTTCGCGCACGAGCCCAATCCGCTCGTCGCCTCCAACCTCAAGCAGGTCTGCGAGGCGGTGATCCGCGAGAAGGCGGATCTGGGCGTGTGCTACGACGGCGACGCCGACCGCTGCGTGATCATCGACGAGCGGGGCGTGCCGGTCGGGTGCGACCATCTGACGGCCCTGCTTTGCAAGCACTTCCTGGCCAAGTACCCGGGGACCGCGGTCGCCTACGACCTGCGTTCCACCAAGGCGGTCGAGGAAGAGATCATCAAGGCGGGCGGCAAGCCTGTCCGCGGCCGCGTGGGCCACGTGTTCATGAAGGCCGCCCTCTCGGAGCACAGCGGGTGCTTCGGAGGCGAGCTCTCGGGGCACTTCTACTTCCGCGACAACTTCAACGCCGACTCGGGCGCGATCGCGATGTGCTCGGTCCTGACGATGATGGCGGCGGCCAAGAAGCCCATGAGCCAGCTCATCGCGCCCATCGCGCGCTACGCGCAGTCCGGCGAGATCAACTTCCAGATCGAGGACAAGGACGGCGCTCTGGCGGACCTCCGCAAGACCTACGCGGGCCCCGGCGTGACCATCGACGACCTCGACGGCGTGACCATTGACGCGTTCACCAAGGACGGGTGGTGGTTCAACGTCCGCAAGAGCAACACCGAGCCCCTGCTGCGGCTCAACGCCGAGGCCAAGGACAAGAAGGCCCTGGATGCTCTGATCGCGCAGATCTCTCCCAAGCTTGGCAAGAAGGTTGATCATTGAGGAGGAGGCACTGGGCACTGGGCACTGGGCATCCGGCATCGGGCACTGGGCACTGGGGGAAGACCATGCCGGTGCTGATCGGATGTCCGGTGCGGGCGGTGGCGCTCGCGTGCCTCTCAGCGATGTTCAGCCCCTGATGCCCAGCGTGTGATGCCCGGCGTCCTCGAGACTTTCCCATGACGATCCCCGAGTTTCTCGAACACTGGTCGCTGGCCGAGAATCCCTTTCAGGGAGAGGAAGCTCGCAACGACGGGGTGTTCCGCCGGATGCTGAGGGAGTCTTGGGGGGCGTCGCTCCGCGAGATGGCCGCGTCGGATGCGTCTGGAAATGCACCTTCCACACCGATCGCGACGTTCCACTCGGACTTCGCGAAGGTGCTTGGCGACCTGGCCAGGCCTGGCAGCGCGATCCTCTTCGGCGAAAAGGGCTCGGGCAAGACCGCGATGAGGCTGCAGATCGCCTCGCGCGTGACGGCGTACAACCGCGAGAATCCCGAGCGCAAGACGCTGCTGGTCACGTACGACGATCTCAACGCGTTCCTGGACAAGTTCCACGAGCGCGTGCACGGCAAGACGCCCCTGGAGTCGTTCCAGAAGTTCAGGCTCGTGGATCACCTGGACGCGATCCTGCTGCAGGTGGTGCCGCGGCTTGTGGATGGCCTGCTGGGGATCGGTTCGCCCGATGACGGGCTCGAGCTCGGCGAGGATCCGCGGCGCGTGATCCGGCGGATGCCCAAGGCACTGAAGCGAGATCTGCTCCTGCTGCAATGCGTGTACGACCGCGTGGAGCAGTCGGATCTGCGCACGAAGCTATTGCGTCAAAAGCTCGGGCTCTGGAGGCCTGTGCACTGGCTGCTGGCGGACACGATTCTCTCGATCGGTCCTGTGCTCATCATCGCGTACGTCGTGTGGAGCCAGTTCTTCCCGCCGGCGGACATCCAGAAGGAGTGGCTGAACTACGGCTTCTTCGCGCTGGTGGGTCTGTATCTGGTGGCGCTGGGCAAGTTCTTCGCGTTCGACCGGCTTGTGACGCTCAACGCGGGGCGCAGGCTGCGCAAGCAGATCCGCGTCGGCGGGCGCACCGAGATCGGATTCTCCAGGTCGCTCAGGCAGCTCGACAAGAGCGGGCGGGAGTCGACGCAGCTTCCCATCACGGATTCGGATGAGCCACGCTATGCGATGCTCCAGCGTCTGCGGCGGGTGCTCCGCCAGTTCGGATACGAGGGGATGATCGTGGTCGTGGACCGCATCGACGAGCCGACGCTCGTGTCGGGCGATCCGGACCGCATGCGCGCGATCGTCTGGCCCATGCTCAACAACAAGTTCCTCCAGCAGGATGGGCTTGGTGTGAAGCTCCTGCTCCCGATCGAGCTCAGGCACGCGCTGTTCCGCGAGTCCAACGCTTTCTTCCAGGAGGCCAGGCTCGACAAGCAGAACCTGATCGAGCGCCTCGGCTGGACCGGGTCGAGCCTCTACGACCTGTGCGAATCGAGGCTCCGCGCCTGTGTCGCGGCGGGGAAGGGCGACCCGAGCAAGCCTTTGGCGCTCCTGGACATCTTCGCCGAAGACGTCTCCAGGCAGGACGTGATCGACGCGCTCGACCAGATGCACCAGCCTCGCGACGCGTTTAAGTTCATGTACCGGTGCCTGACCGAGCACTGCGCCCTGGTCACCAGCGGCGAGCGGAAGTACCGCATCCCCAGGCACGTCCTCGAGACGGTGCGCCGCGCCGAAGCGGAACGCGTGCAGCAGCTCTACCGCGGGATCAGGCCCGCCTGAGGGCGATCAGCCCCCTCCACGCGACGTTCGCTTTCATGCTCCGGCAGCCTGGCGCCGGGGGCGACCCAAGAGTTGGCGCAGAAAAACACCGGCCGTCGTGGTCGTCGGCCGGTGCGGAAAATGCCGTGGACTGTTCCGGATTCTGCCGCTGCTTCCAGGCGGCCTCCGGGCTCTCGAGTACGCCCACGCAACTGCCCGCCGCGATCGCGGTACTTCTCAGTGCATCTCGTCCTCGTCACCGAAGCCTTCGTCGGTGATGGCCGGCCCGTTCTTGATGAGCGCCTGCTCGCCGCTCTCGGATCCGATCACGGGCTTGCCGTGCTTGAGACCGACCGCTGCGATGAACTGGAGCGCCAATGGCTTGGCCGACTGCTTGCCGAGCTCTTCGATGCGGGCCTGCATCGTCGCGACCTTGTCCGGGTGGGCCGAGGCCAGGTTCTTGGTCTCGAAGGGGTCCTTCGAGAGGTCGTAGAGCTCGACGCTCGTGGGGATCAGCGTGCGCCAGATGAGCTTCCAATCGCCCTGACGCAGCCCGGCCCGGAAGGGCTCGACGTTGTAGACGAGTTCGGTCCGCGGAGAGGGCTTGTTTTCGGCGATGACGCTCCAGACATCCATGCCGTCCAGGGGCTTGCACTTGTCGGTGGATGCGCCGGCCAGCGTGGTGAACGTGGTGAAGAGATCCACGACGTGCATCATGCCTTCCACGGTTCCGGGCTTGATCTTGCCCGGCCAGTTGGCGCAGGCGACGACTCGGCATCCACCTTCGTACATCGTGCCCTTGCCGTCGCGGTAGGGGCGGTTGTCGCAGGGGATCTTGATCTTGGAGACGTCGGCCATCTGACCGGCGAACATGGCGTTGTGCGTGCCGCCGTTGTCGCTGTGGAAGATGATGAGCGTGTTACCGCGGATGCCCTTCTGATCCAGAGCCGCGACGACCTTTCCGATGTTCTCGTCAAGGCAGTCCACCATCGCGGCGTAGGTGCGACGGGTGGGGTCTTCGATGCTCGCGTACTTGGCGATCGTCTCCTTGGGCGCGACGTAGGGCGTGTGCGGCGCGTTGAAGGCCAGGTAAAGGTAGAAGGGCTTGCTCGGGTCCTGCGTGTTGATGTAGCGGACCGCGTCGTCGCCGAGGAGGGTGGTGGTGTAGCCCTCTTCATGGACGGGCTTGTTGTCGCGGAACCAGTCGAGCACGCCCACGTCGCCATGGGTGTAGTAGTCGAGCTCGCCGATGGTGGCGCCGTAGGCGTAATCAAATCCGCGCTGCTTGGGCCAGTACTTGAGATCGGCGTGGCCCAGGTGCCACTTGCCGATGATGGCGGTGTTGTAGCCCGCGTCCTTCAGGCACTGGGGAAGCAGGTACTCGCTGAGGTCCAGGCCGTAGGACGCGGTGCCCGGGATGACCATGGTCTGAAGCCCGTAGCGCCACGGATAGCGGCCGGTCATCAGGCAAGCGCGGGTCGGGGTGCACATCGGCTGGGCGTAGAACTGCGCGAGCTTCGCGCCGCCCGCGGCGAGCGCATCGAGGTTGGGCGTCTTGATGTCCTTGCACCCGTTGAACCCGGCGTCGGCCCAGCCCATGTCGTCGGCGACGATGTGCACGATGTTCGGACGCGGAGCGGACTGCGCCCACGCCGAGGTGATCACGCACCAGAGTGCCAGCACCATGCAAACAAGCCGCGCGCCCATACCGTGTCCTTTCCTGGGAAACTGAACCGGGAAGAGGGTCCGCGGAGGGTCGCGTTCTGCCCGGCTGTCGTGGGCGAGAGGGTAACCCCGTGGGTACCAAATCGCAAACCTGGGATGCATCTTCATCCGGCGTTCTGACGCCCTAGTCCACGCGTTGGAGTCGTGCATATTCGAGGACGAGCGTCTTGGTCCCGACGCCCGCGAACTCGACCGTGGCGCGAGCCTGGGGGCCCCCTGACACCGACTTGATCTTGCCCAACCCGAACTGCGGGTGGCGCACCCGGCAGCCCACGGGGAACTTGGCGGCCAGCGCGTTTCCGGGCGCTGCGGCAGCCGCCGCGGCCGCACGACGTTTGGCCTGCCTGGCTTCGTCGTCGAAATCGCTGAAGTTCGACCCGTCGGTCCAGTCGGCGTCCTCGGCCTGGTTGATCGTCTCGGCCTGATCCGACATGCGGATGTGCTCACGCGGGAACTCATCCAGGAACCGGCTCGGGATCGTGCGCTCGGGGATGCCTCGGATGGTTCGGTACTTGGCGCTGGTCACGTGCAGGTGACGCATGGCCCGCGTGATCCCGACGAAGCAGAGGCGGCGTTCTTCCTCGAGCTGGTCGTTGGACTCCTGCGCCCGGGAGTGGGGCAGAAGGCCTTCCTCCAAACCGATGATCGCGGCCGCGGTGAACTCCAGACCCTTGGCGGCGTGCAGCGTCATGAGCGTGACCGCGCCCTGCGCGGGGTCGACCGCGTCGGCGTCGGCGACCAGGGCCACCGACTCGAGGTACGCGCGGAGCATCGAGAGCAGCGGGGGCGTCGAGCTCTTGCCGGCGCGGATCGCGGCTTCGCCCGGGAACTCGGCGGGATCCGAGTCAGGGTCGAACTCGAGCTCGAACTGCCTGGCCGAGGAGACCAGTTCGGAGAGGTTGTCGAGCCGCTCGGCGTCGGACTCGTTGCCGCTGGTCTTGGCCTGGGCGGTGTACATCGCTTCGAGGCCCGATTCCTTCACAACGCGTTCGACGAGCACCGCCAGCGACGTGGGGACCTGCGCGCCCATGAACGTCCCGCCGCCGGTCCACTCCTGAACGAGCGCGACGAACTTCGAGACCGCGTTCTGGGCGCGGCTCGTGATGCCCATGGCGTCCGCGGACCCTTCCGAGGTGCGCCGGAGGCTCTCAAAGAGCGAGAGTCCCTGCGCGGCGCCCCACTGGGCGATCTTGCCCAGGGATGCGTCGCCGATGCCTCGGGCGGGTGTGTTGACGATGCGCTCGAGCGAAACGTCGTCGGAGGTGTTGGCGACCACGCGCAGGTACGAGAGGGCGTTCTTGATCTCTTCGCGTTCGTAGAACGACGTGCCCCGGGCGATGGAGTAAGGCACGCCCGCGGTTCGGAAGGCTTCTTCGACGACGCGGGAGAGCGAGTTGGTGCGGTAGAAGACCGCCATCTCGCGCCAGGGAATGCCGGCGCGGGTGGAATCGCCTTGTCCCGAAGCTTCGTGGAGGCGCTTGAACCAATCGACGATCAGGTTGGATTCGTGCTGTTCGTTGAGGCAAAGCGTGACGTCGATGCGGTCGCCGCCCTGCCTGGAGGTGAACAGGTCCTTGTGCTTGCGCTTCTGGTTGTTGCGGATGAGCGTGTCGGCGACCGCGAGGATGGGCGCGGTGGAGCGGAAGTTCTCACCCAGGGTGATGACGGAGCAGCGCGGGTAGTTCTCCTCGAACTCGAGGATGTTGGTGATGTCGGCGCCGCGCCAGCCGTAGATCGCCTGGTCGGGATCTCCGACGACGCAGATGTTGGGACCGGCTCCGGCGCGGGGGCCTTCCTTGGGACCGTCGCCCGCCAGGAGTGAAGCGATGACGAACTGGGCGTGGTTGGTGTCCTGATACTCGTCGATCAGGAGGTATTGCCAGCGCTGGTTGCACTCGGCGCGGACATCCTTGTCTTCCTTGAGGAGCTTGGCGGTCAGGACCAGCAGATCGTCGAAGTCGACAGCGCCGGAGGCGTGGAGCGCCTTCTCGTACGCGGCGTAGATCTTGGCGATCGACTTGGCGTAGAAGTCCATGGCCCGGGCGGAGTACGCCGCTGCGTCGAGCAACTCGTTCTTGGCCGCCGAGATCGTCGAGAGCACGCTGCGTGCGGGCCAGTTCGAGGTGGACATCCCCAGCGCTTCGATGGTCTTCTTGCACAGCGCGGTCTGGTCGCCCGAGTCGTAGATGGTGAACTCGGGCTTGAGGCCGGCGCGGTCGGCGTACTTGCGCAGCAGGCGTGCGCACAGGGAGTGGAACGTCGTGACCGTCAGCCCGCGGACGCGCCGCGAGTCGGCGTCGCCACCAAGCAGGTGCAGGACGCGTTCACGCATCTCGCCCGCGGCTTTGTTGGTGAACGTCAACGCCAGAATCGACCAGGGGGGAACGCCCATGCCCACCAGATGCGCGATGCGGCGGGTGATGACGCGGGTCTTTCCCGAACCCGCTGCGGCCAGCACGAGCAGCGGGCCCTCGGTGCACAGCACCGCCTTCCGCTGGGGATCGGTCAGGCCCGCGAGCAGGTCTTCAGGGGGCGCTTCCGCGGCGGGCTCCGGGGGGAGCTCACCGAACGGATCCGAAGGCGGCTCAACCCGCACCGGGCGCGCGGGGGACTGACCTCCGGATGCGGGAGGACTTCCCCAGTTGCGGCGACCCATCGGACCAGTGGACATGCAAGGCGACTCCGTTCGCGTTCAGACGCGCGGGCAAGCGTAGGAATGATCCGCGCCGTGGTCCCTGCGCGGCAGGCCTCGGGCCCGGATTGGACTCTGAGGTTGAGCCGGTCCCTCAGGTCGGACCGGGCTCGTCGTCCTTCTCGGATTTCTCCGAGCGGTCGAAGAAGCTGTCCACAAGGCTCGCAAAGGGGCCCGGGGCGCGGGTGATCAGGGCCACGCCTTCGGGGAGCGAGTCGGAGACCTGGGTGATCACGTCGCCCGCGACCTTTCGGGCGAAGACCGAGCGGCGTGACTTACCCATGATCAGCGTGTCGCAGCCGAACGTGACGGTGTAGTCCAGGATCTCCGCCGCGACGTCCGGGCTCGAGACGTAGATCGGCACGAACGGCACGCCGTTCTGGCGGGCCAGGAGGGCTGTGGAGCCGAGGGACTCCTGGGCGTCCTTGTCGTCTTCGATCCGCGGGATCTGGCCCGGATCGATGTCGAGCAGGCGCAGGGTGCGGACGTAGACCGCAAACAGCGTCGCGCGGCGTTTGCGGGCCAGTTCAACCGCGAACTCGGCCTGATCGCGACCGCGGGCCGCGAGCATGATGCGCGGGCCGGTGGCGGCGGCGGCCGCCGGATCGCCACGGAGCATCGCCATCCATCCCGCGGCAGGCTCGGCCAGGCGATGGTCGGGCTTGGGGGCCAGGCGCTTGAGCGTCCAGCGGGCGATGAGTACAACGGTGATCATGCCCCCGGCGAAGATCGCGGCGTGGGGCTTGGCGACGACGATGGTCGCTTCGATCGTGAACATGAGCGCGCCCAGGACCCAGAGGCCCGTGCGTTCCCACTTCTTGATGTCCAGTTCGCGGTTGTACGCGCAGGTCAGGATGTTGATCGTGATCGCGCCCACGACGCCGATCGCGTAAAGCTCACCCAGGGCCTTCACATCCGCTTCCAGCGCGAGCAAGGCCGCGGGGAGGATGCACGCGATGATCAGCCCGACCCATGGAACACCCGAGTAGTTGAGCTTGGTCAGGCTGTGCGGGAGCTCCTTGTCCTGCGCCAGGGAGTACTTGACGGACACCATGGCCATGACCGCGGTGTTGACCGCCGAGAGCAGGAGCATGCCGAAGACGACGCCCGTGACCAGGCCGAAGACTTTGCCCGCCTCGGGCCCGAGGGCCTCGGTGGCGTTGTGGACCGCGACGACCTTGAGGGCGGTGTCGCGGTACTCCTTGACCTCGGCGGGGACGTTCTCGGGTTGGAGCTTCTGATCGAGCTCGTAGGTCACGTAGTCGGGTTTGACCTGACTATGCACCGAGGGCAGGGCGTTGAGGGCGATGCCAAAGATGAGGTTGAGCGCGATGACCTCGATGAGCACCGGCCAGATCGTGCGCTTGGCGGTGCGGTTGACAGGCTGGGTCATGAGCCCGGTCATGTTCGCGACCGCCTCCAGACCCGAGAGCGCCAGCACGATGCGCACCAGGGACTCCCAGCGCTCCCAGGGGGATTGCAGGGACTCGTGCCCCGTCGTGATCGTGGAGAGGCCCTTGCCAAGCGACGGGACGCACAGCACCGCGATGGTCGCGGAGGCGATGATCGAGGCGACCGCGATCCACAGCGCAAACGTGCCCGCCGAGCGCGAGCCGAGCCAGTTGATGACGCCCACCAGGAAGATCGTGCCGATCGAGAGCCAGACGACCAGATGCTCAGGCACGCCCAGGTAGTGGAAGGCTTCGATCGCCGAGAGTGACGCGGTGACGATGTAGTCGCACAGGAGCAGCGTGGCGCCGATGACCGCAAGGGTCGGGTTGACCTTGCGGGCGGCGGCATACACGCCGCCGCCTTCGGGGAAGCACCGGCAGACGATGGTGTACGCCCAGGCGACCGCCGCCATGATGAGCGCCATCACGCTGAGATAGAGAACCGACGCGTGGGCCGTGTAGTAGAAGGCCAGGCCAAGCACGTACAGGCGGCTTGTGCCCCAGTCCCCGAAGAGCAGGGGGCCCGCGTGGTACCACTTCAGATTTCTCGGGCGGCTTTGTGCGACGAGCATGGGATGCGCAGCGTTCGTGCGACCTTGGCGTACGGAACGGACCGTCCGTCGTCGGTGGGGGCCGGGAGACCCCGTGAGCTGGACATGGCCCACGCGCCACGCCCGATCCCGGACCAACCCGAACCTTCAGACTATCCGTTTGCGAGCCCGACGAAGCTGTCGATCATCTTGCCCACACCCTCGAAGATCTGGAAGGGTGTGGCGTGACTATCCATGTAGGCGGGGGTGGACGCGACGCGCTGGGTCCGATCGGCGTGCGCCTCGGTCACCGACTTGACGATGTTGGTGCTGCCCCAGGACTTGATCGCGCCCGCCACGCCTTCGTCAGCGCCGACGGTCACCTCGACGCCCGGACCGCCTGAGGCCTTCCCCAGGACCCGGGCCGCCAGCACCGGCGCGATGCAGCAGGCCGCGATGGGCTTCTTGCGGGCGTGGAAGCCCTTGATGACGCGGGTCACTTCCGGATGAACGGTGCAGCTTGCGCCGTCTTTGGCGAAGGTGCACAGGTTCTTGGCCGCTCCAAAGCCTCCCGGGAAGACGACGCCGTCGAAGGCATCGATGTCCAGGGCGGTGATGGGGGAGATCTCGCCCCGGCTGATGCGGGCGGCTTCGACCATCAGGTTCCGGGTCTGGGCCATCGGCTTGCCCGAGGCGTGGTCGATGACGTCGACCTGGTCCTGGTTGGGGGCGAAGCACCGGTAGGCAATCCGGTGGCGGCTGAGGTGGATCAGGCACGCCACGGACTCGTGGATCTCGCTCCCGTCGCCCCGGCCGCACCCGCCGAGGACTATCGCGACGCTGTTCATCGACTGCCTCCAACTCCGGCACCCGGAGCGAAGAAGGCTACGCAGGGTGCCGATGGGGTCGTAGGAGGTCCGAGATCGTGGCCTCGGAGGGCTTTGTTTGCACGCCGTTCGTATATACTCCTGCCGAAGCCCGGAGAGTGTGCAACTGCCAGGCGGTGTTCCCTCGTATCCAGTCGGGGGCGAGAGCCGTCTGGGAGATGCCGACGCTTGGTTGAGCAATCCGGTACATTCCCCCACGCCGGGCCGCGCCTCATGAGTGATCCCGTACGTAAGCCTGACCTCTCCGAGACTTCGCCGATGCTGAAGGCCGAAGACACTGCTCAGCTGCGCTCGCCCGGGGCGTCGCGGCCGGGCGAGAGCCCGCTGCCGGTCGCCTCCATCGCGCAGACCGAAGAGCTGCTTCAGGAGATCGCCAAAAGTGGCACGAATGTGGACACGCTGGTGGGGCGTCTGGTCATCGACCAGGGCCTGGCGACCCAGGAAGAGGTCCAGCACTGCCTCGAGCTCTCCAAGAGCGGGACCGCGGTGGGCGATGCGAGCCAGCGCTCGCTGATTCAGCTGCTGGTGGACAACCAGTACGTCACCAAGCGTCAGGTCGCGCGTCTGCGCGAGCGTGTCGATGCGGAGCGCTCGGGCCAGAAGATCCCGGGCTACAAGGTGCTCGGGAAGCTCGGCGCCGGCGCGATGGCGACGGTGTTCAAGGCCAAGCAGTTGAGCTTGGACCGCATGGTGGCCATCAAGGTCCTGCCGCGGAAGTTCAGCTCCAATCCGCAGTTCATCGAGCGGTTCTACGCCGAAGGCCGGGCGGCGGCCCAGCTGAATCACCCGAACATCGTGCAGGCGTACGACGTCGGCAAGGCGGGCGATTACCACTACTTCGTGATGGAGTACGTCGAAGGCCGCACGGTCTTCGACGACATCGTCAAGCACAAGCGCTTCGCGGAGGCGGAGGCGATCGACATCGCGATCCAGACCGCCGAGGCGTTGATGCACGCGCACGAGCGCGGGCTGATCCACCGCGATGTGAAGCCCAAGAACATCATGATCTCCTCGGAGGGGATCGCCAAGCTCGCCGACATGGGTCTGGCGCGGGCGATCTCGGACAAGGAGATGGCCGAGGCGGAGCAGGGCAAGGCCTTCGGCACGCCGTACTACATCTCTCCCGAGCAGATCCGGGGCGAGATCAAGATCGGCCCGCCCGCGGACATCTACTCGCTGGGCGCGACGCTCTACCACATGGTGACGGGCAACGTTCCCTTCGACGGGAAGAACCCGACCGCGGTGATGCACAAGCATCTCAAGGCCGAGCTTGTGCCGCCGGATCATGTGAATCCGAAGCTTTCCGCGGGGATCTCCGAGGTCATCGAGATGATGATGGCCAAGGGTCCCAAGGACCGGTACCAGTCGTGCAAGGATCTGCTGGTTGATCTCCGCGCCGTGCGCAAGGGCGAGCAGCCCCCGATCGCGCACCGCGACACGCTGGGCAGCAACGCGCTGGCGAGCCTGGCCCAGGCCGAGGCTTCGGCTCAGGGCGAGATCGCGGTCGCCAAGTCCGAGACCAAGCCGCTCATGCAGCAGCCTCTGTTCGTGATCCTGTGCGTGCTGCTCGGAATCAGCGCCGTGCTGAACGTGATCCTGCTGGTCATGAAGCTCAACGGCAACGGCTGATCAGCCCCGGGCGAGGCGCTTGCGATTGCGGTAGCCTCTGCTCCATGCTCAATCCGATCCGACTCGTGCTGGCCGCGGGGCTTTCGCTCTCGCTTGGATTCTTCGACGCGCAGGCGCAGCAGACGCCCGACGACCCCAACCGCCCCGATCTTGCCGCGATCATCGCGATGCGGCGGAGCGAGATGGCCGACGTCGTGAGCCGCTTCCAGGCCGACGAGCGGAGCCTGGAACGTCGCTATCCGGTCCAGAGCTCTCCCGCGCGGCAGGAACGCATGGCCGCGTTCTATAAGGGCTGGCTCACGTCGCTCGACGCCCTGGACTTCGCCTCGTTGTCGCTCGAGGCCAAGGTCGACTACACGCTCCTGCGCGGCCTGGTGGCCCACGACGCCAAGCAGCTGCAGAGCGAGCTCGAGCATCGCAAGGCTCTGGACCCGCATCTGCCTTTTCTGACCGATGTCTCGTCGCTGGCCGAGGGCGCCGCCAGGCCCGATCCCACAGACGCGCAGCAATCCGCGGCGACGCTCGATCGCATCCGCAAGGCCGCCGAGGACGCGAGCAAGGCGTTCGGCGAGTCGCTGAAGGACAAAGAGAAGAGGCTCCCGCCCTCGGAGTGTCGCCGCTTGCTCGACATCGTCGAGGGGCTGCGCCGTCCGCTGGGCACGTGGAATGGCTTCTTCGCCGAGTACGACCCCGAGTTCGGCTGGTGGTGCGAGCAGCCTTACCGGGCCGCGGACAAGGCGCTGGACGCCTACGCGAAGGTCATCCGCGAGAAGGGCGTCGGGATCACGCCCGACAATCCCAACGTGATCGTGGGAACGCCGATCGGTCGCGATGAGATCATGACCGAGCTCGCCTATGAGATGATCCCGTACACGCCCGAGGAGCTGATCGCGATCGCCGAGCGTGAGTTCGCCTGGTGCGAAGCGGAGATGCTCAAGGCCGCCAAGGACATGGGCATCGACGATCGCATGAAGGCGATCGAGAAGATCAAGGAGGCGTACGTCAAGCCCGGGGATCAGCCCAAACTGATCCGCGCGTACGCGGACGATGCGATCGCGTATCTGCGCCAGAACGACCTGATCACGGTCCCCTCGCTCGCGGAGGAGACCTGGCGGATGGAGATGATGTCCGCCGATCGTCAGCTCGTCGCGCCCTTCTTCCTGGGAGGCGACTCCATCCTCGTGGCGTTCCCGACCCAGGGGATGACCCACGAGAACAAGCTCATGAGTCTGCGGGGCAACAACCGGCATTTCTCGCACGCTGCGGTCTTCCACGAACTCATTCCGGGGCACAACCTGCAGGCGTTCGTGAGGCCCCGCTACAACGCGCACCGCGATGTCTTCGGGACCGCGTTCTGGACCGAAGGGTGGGCGCTGTACTGGGAAATGCTCATGTGGGATCGCGGGTACCACGCGACGCCCGAGGACAAGGTCGGCGCACTTTTCTGGCGCTCGCACCGGTGCGCCCGCATCATCTGCTCGCTGAAGTATCACCTGGGACAGATGACCGCGCAGGAGTGGGTGGATTATCTGGTTGAGAAGGTCGGGCACGAACGCGCCAACGCGGAGGGCGAAGTTCGCCGCAGCGTTGCGGGCGGGTACGGCCCGCTGTATCAGGTGGGCTACATGATCGGAGGCCTGCAGTTCCGCGCGTTGCACCGGGATCTGGTCGGCTCGGGGAAGATGACCGACAAGGCCTTCCACGACGCGGTGATGTACGAGAACAACATGCCCGTGGAGATGGTGCGGGCGCTGCTGTCAGGCCAAGCGCCGGGGCGGGACTTTGTCCCCTCGTGGAAGTTTGATGATGGGAAGCCAGCAGGCGAAGTGAAGCAGCGCTGATGGCGGTGTGCGCCCAGCGTGGCGGTGGAGGGGTGAGTCGGCACAGGTTGAAGACCTGTGCCACGAGATTGGGAAGGCTCAGACCGCGAACGACTGCCGCAGGAGCGCCAGGCTCTTGGGGATGGCGGTGTGCCAGTCTTCCTTGCCTTCGAACTCGAGGCTGATCCATCCGCGGTAGTTGTGCTTGCGGAGCAGGCGGGCGACGCGCGGGTAGTCGAGCTCGAGGGTGTACCACTTGCCGCCGCCGTAGTAGGTCTTGGCTTGAACCAGGGCCGCGCGGTCGGCGATCATTTCGAGGCGGTCGTAGGGATCTTCGAGGAAGTTCCCGGTGTCCAGGGTGGTGCCGAGCCAGGGGCTGTTGATCGCGTTGACGACGCGCATGACGCCCTGGGGCGTGAGGCCGAGCCCCCAATGGTTCTCCAGGCCGAGCACGACGCCGCACTCCTCGGCGC
>CAZHFW010000013.1:0-91834 GCA_964531675.1 uncultured Phycisphaeraceae bacterium
GCGATGATCGCGCCCGCCGCCCGCGCCGGATCGCCGGGCTGCTTCCCGTTCATCCGCACAAGCAGCCCCGCGAAGCCTCCGACCGTCCGCTCGTAGCCCGCCGTCGTCATCGCCGCCTTCTCGAGCGAGCGTGCGATGAAGTCCGTCCGGAAAGGCCCGGGCTGAACGATCATCACGCGCACGCCAAGCGGCGCAAGCTCCGCCCGGAGGCCTTCGCTCCAGCCTTCCAGCGCGCACTTGGCCGCCCCGTAGATCGAGAATCCCGCGTAGTTCGAGATCGCCGCCGCCGCGGACATGTTCACGATCGTCCCCGACCCCGCCTGCCGCATCGAGGGCAACAGCGCCCGGGTGACGTTCAGCGCACCGAAGAAGTTCACCTCGAAGTTGCGCCGGATCTGCACGTCGGAGCAATCCTCGAACGCGCCGATCAGCCCGTAGCCCGCGTTGTTGACCAGCACGTCAATACGGCCGAACGCCTCCATCGCCGAGGCCGAGGCGAACTCCGCCTGCGCCGCATTGGTCACGTCCAGCACCGCGACGCGCAGCCTTCCCTCATGCTGCTTCACGAGCGGCGCAAGCCCATCCACATTCCGCGCCGTCGCGAACACGCGCTCGCCCCGCGCCAGCGCCGCCTCCACAATCGACTTTCCAAAGCCGCTCGAACTGCCCGTCACGAACCACGTCCGCTCACTCGCCATGGCGCAACCTCCGATCGTTCCGACCGGATTCGCCGCCTTCGATGCTTCGGACGCACCCCCAGACCCGAACGCGTCAGATCTTGGAGTCCGACACCGTCAGCTTGACCTCGACGTTGTTCCGCGTCGCATTGGAATAAGGACACACGCGGTGCGCCTCTTCCACCAGCGCCCGCGCCTGATCGAGCGCGACCTCGGGCAGCCACACCGTCAGCTCGACCGCGAGCTGGAACGCCCCGTCAGGACGCACGCCCAGGTCCACTTTGGCCCTCACGTTGATGTCCTTGAGCGGGGTCTTGCGAAGGTTGGACACGTGATCGATGGCGCTCCCGAAGCACGCCGCGTAGCCGCACGCAAAGAGCTGCTCCGGATTGGTCCCTTCCTTGGGAGCCCCGCCCATGCTCGCGGGCACCGCCAGCGCCACGTCGAGCTTTCCGTCATCCGTCCGCGCGTGCCCCGCGCGACCGCCCCGCGCCGTTCCCGTCGCCGAATACAGCAGCTTCATCGTGTGCTCCTTTGCAAAGCCCTCTTACACGTGCTTCACGACGTCCGCCTGCGGGAAACGCACCTTGGGCAGGCTCGCCAGCCAGTCGTCCGACGCGCGGTACCCCGCGGTCGCAACCACCAGCGCGCTGTATCCCTGCGCCGGAAGCCCAAGCACCTGGTCGTACACCGCCGGATCGATCCCCTCCATCGGGCACGCGTCGACGCCCAGCATCGCCGCCGCCGAGAGGAACACGCCCAGCGCGATATACGCCTGCTTGGACGCCCAGCTGTCCAGATTCAGGTTCGGATTGGTCACGAACCCGAGCATCATCTTCTTGTAGTCCTCCAGCGCCGCCGCGGGAGCCTTGCGCACCTCGAGGATGCGCTGGACATAACGCTCCACGTCCTCGGGCGTGGTCCTGGTCTTGCGCGCAAACACGACCATGTGCGACGCGTCGGTGATCTGCGTCTGATTCCAGCTCGCCTCGCGGAGCCTGGCGCGCACCGCCGGATCCTTCACCACCACGAACCGCCAGGGCTGCAGACCGAATGACGAAGGCGAGAGCACCAGCGCCTGCTCCAGCGCCGCCCAGGTCGCCTCCGGGATCTTCCGGTTCGCGTCGAACTTCTTGGTCGCGTAGCGCCAACCAAGCTGACCCACCACCGCTTCCGCGCTCATCGCAGGCATGCCCGCTCCCTTTGAAAAATGCCGGTCGACGCGAGGATAGCCCGCGTTCTCTCCCAGCCGCACGCCCCGTTTCGATGCCCCAAACCGGATGGATTCGCCCGAAATCAGGGGATTCCTGCAACAACCTCCGGGCGCTCGCGTTAAGCTCGCCGATTCCGGAGGTAGACATGGCCACCCGCGCACGCTCCCCGCGTCTTGTCCCCGCCCTCGCGCTCCTGCTCTCCCTGGCCGCCCACGCCGCGGCGCTGGGAAACACCTTCGCCACCATCGTCGAAAAACGCTTCCCCGAATGGGACACGGACCGCAACGGCGTCCTCACGCCCGACGAGATCGATCGCCTCACCGTCGACCCCAAGTGGAAGGGCGATGACGCCGCCGCGATCGCCACCCTGAAGCTCTCCATGCGGTCCAAGAAGGAGCCGATCAACTCGCTGGCGCTCGCCGACCTCCAGACCGCCTCCACCCGCAATCTCCGCCCCGAAGATGACGAGCTCCCCGCCGCCAACGGCGTCGCCAAGAAGCCCGACACCCTCCAGTCGCGCTTCGATCGCGCCTCCCGCGCCATCCGATCCGCCAAGCGCGACCTCTTCCTCGATCCCACCCCCGATCTCGACAAGTTCCACCAGGGACGCATCGGCGACTGCTTCTTCGTCTCCATGGTCGGCGCCATGGTCGAACGCGACCCCTCGAGCGTCCGCAACATGATCGGACAGCTCCCCGACAAGTCCTACGACGTCCACTTCGGAAACAAGCAGCACGTCAACATCCAGCCGCTGACCGACGTCGAGTACGCCCTGGTCTCCACCACCGGCGACGAAGGCGTCTGGCTCCCCGTCCTCGAGAAGGCCTTCGGCTCCCTCCGCATGGAGACCAAGCCCGAAGACCAGCGCGTCCAGAGCGCCACCGACTCCATCGCCCGCGGCGGCAACATCGGCAACTCCATCCAGATCCTCACCGGACACAAGGCCGAACGCATCGCCCTCAAGCCCGACCGCAACCCCGAAGCCAAGGACAAGGTCGCCTTCCTCGACAAGCTCCGCGCCAAACTCACCGCCGGCACCGAAGCCAAGCGCATCATGGGCGCCGGCACCGACGAGAACCCGGGCGTCCCGGGCGTTAACCCCAACCACGCCTACGCCATCTTCTCCTACGACCCCAAGACCGACTCGCTCTCCATGTGGAATCCCCACGGCAACACCTTCCGCCCCAAGGGCACGCCGGGCCTCGCTAACGGATACCCCACCAAGGGCGGCCGCTTCACCGTCCCCTTGAGCGACTTCGCCGTCACCTTCCGCGGCCTCTTCATCGAAACCGACCAGGCCCCCGACGTCCAGGTCCGCACGCCCCGCACCACAGCGAAGCCCAGCGACACAGCCAAGCCCAGCACAAGCCCCGACAAGAAGGGCTGAAGCCCACGCCCCTCGCCCCCGCGCGACGCCCGCGCGTACGCTCGGCCGTGACCCCCTCACTGCTCACCTCGCCAGTCCTTGAAAAGCTGCGCGTCCCGCACGCCTTCTCCACGCGCGTCGGCGGCGTTTCCGCCGCCCCGTTCAACTCGCTCAACTTCGGAAACCCCTCGGACCTCCCTCCCGAGCAGCGTGACCCCGCTTCCAACATCCGCGCCAACTTCGCCCTGGTCGCACGCCAACTCCACGCCCCCGACCGCGCGATCGTTGAGGTCCACCAGATCCACTCCGGCCTCGTGCACGTGGTCCGCGCCGGCTCACCCGCCCACCCCACCGCCTCCGACACCAAGGCCGACGCGCTCGTCACCGATGACCCCTCCCGCCTGATCGCCATCCGCGTCGCCGATTGCACGCCCGTGCTCCTGGCCTCCGCCGATGGGCGCGTCGTCGCCGCGGTCCACGCCGGCTGGCGCGGCGTCATCGCCCGCGTCCTCCCGAGCGCCATCGACGCCATGCTCACGCTCGGCGCTCACGACATCCACGCCGTCATCGGACCGTGCATCGGCGCGCGCAACTTCCAGGTCGGCCCCGAAGTCGCGCAGGAGTTCCACACCGCGTTCGGCGCATCCACGCCGCACGTCACGCCCGACCCCGCGCACGCCGGCAAGTCGCTCGTCGACCTGCAAGGCGCCCTCCGCGAACAGCTCGACGCCGCCCAGGTCCGCCACATCGACGTGCTCAAGCTCTGCACCGTCGAACGCTCCGACCTCTTCTTCTCCCACCGCCGCGACCAGGGAAAGACCGGCCGCATGATCGGCATCATCGGTCCGCGCCCGCTCGTCGGGGCCTCCTGCACCCGTCCAAAAAGGCTCTGAATAGCCTCTGGCAACGTTATTATCGGGCGTTACCATCCACCCCCACGGTGGTAATCTCCGCGCATGACCATCCACCGCACCGCGTTCGTCCTCGCCGCCCTCGCCTGCTCGGCCGCCTCCGGCCAATCCCTGACACCCACCCAGGCCGCGGCGGGCTGGAAGCTCTACTCGGGCTCCGACGCCGCCTCGCTCTGGCATGGCTACAAGCAGCCCGCCTTCCCCAAGTCGGGCTGGACCATCAAGGACAACACCCTCGCCATCGCCGGCGGCGCGCACGAAAAGGGTGGCGGCGGCGACATCGTCACGAACACCCAGTTCGCCGACTTCGAGTTCACCTGCCAGTTCCAGACCACGCCCAAAGCCAACTCGGGCATCATGTGGCGCGTTACCGACAAGCACCCCGCCACCTGGCAAAGCGGTCCGGAGTACCAGGTCCTCGACGACAAGACCTATCCGGACAAGCTCGACCCGGGCCAGTACTGCGCCTCGCTCTATGAACTCGCCCCCGCGCCCGCCGACAAGCCCCTGAAGCCCGCCGGCGAATGGAACGACGCCCGCATCCGCCTCCGCGATGGCGTCGTCCAGCACTGGCTCAACGGCGTCAAGGTCGCCGAAGTCACCATCGCCGACGACACTGGCAAGCCCACCCAGGACTGGCTCGACCGCATCGCCAAGAGCAAGTTCAAGGCCTACGAAGGCTTCGGCCTGGCCCCCAAGGGGGCCATCGCCCTCCAGGACCACGGCGATTCCGTCGCCTTCCGCGACATCCGCATCCGCGACCTCTCCGCCCGCTTCGATGGCCAGATCGATCTCTACAACAGCAAGGACCTCACAGGCTGGGTCGCGATCGTCCCCGACGCCGAGAAGCAGAACATCAAGCCCGAGTCCGTCTGGTCGGTCGACAACGGCATCCTGATCTGCAAAGGCAACCCCGTCGGCTACATCCGCACGGACAAGAAGTTCACCAACTACATCCTCCGCCTCGAGTGGCGCTTCAACCCCGTCACCAAGAAGGCGGGCAACTCGGGCGTGCTCCTCCGCATGATCGGCGACGACAAGGTCTGGCCCAAGTCCGTCGAGGCCCAGCTTCAGTCGGGCTCCGCGGGCGACTTCTGGAACATCGACAACTACACCATGACCGTCGATCCCGCCCGCACCAAGGGCCGCAACACCAAGCACACCCACGCGGCCGAACGCCCCGTCGGCGAGTGGAACGAGTACGAGATCATCGTCGACAAGGGCGACATCTCCCTCTTCGTCAATGGCGAGCTGCTCAACAGCGCCGCGGGCGTGGAAGAGAACGCGGGCTACATCTGCCTGCAGTCCGAAGGCGCCGAGATCCAGTTCCGGAACATCCGCCTGGTCGAGCTGAAGTAAGCCGACTTTCCCCCATCTCAGATCAATCGCGGGCCGGGAAACCGGCCCGTTTGTATTTCATTCGGAAGGCGATCCCCTCTCCGAACGCCCCTGGCGCGCTCCCAGAGGCATGCCGCAGCGGTCTCGCGAATTCTCGAACCGCCCGGCGAATTCAACGTCATAATCATCGTTAGGCCAGCAGGCCGCACACCGGCGCACAGAACCTCCGAGTTCGCCCGCGCCGAACACCACCACAAGTCGAACCACGCTCAATCGGGCGTGCGGAATCCGGAACAAGCCTGGTGTTCCGCCGCGCCCACAAGCCACACACGCGTGCCTTCCTTGTCGGACCGCACGCACACACAGGAGTCCGAGTCATGTCCGCCGTCACCCGCGTCCTCTCCAGCACAAGCCTCCGCACGTGCGTGTTCGCCTTGGCCGCCCTGGCCGGCGCCGCCCCCGCGATGGCCGACCGCGACTGGAACAACCACGGCCGCGACCGTTGGCGTTACGGCCGCGACGATTGGCGCTGCGACACGGGCGTCCGCTCGTCCTTCTCCATCTCCATCGGCTCCGGCTGGAACACCTGCGCTCCGGTCTACCCGCGCCCGGTCTACGTGGCGCCCCTCTGCCCACCGGTCCGCCCGGTCTACATCCCGCCACCGGTCGTCTACACCCAGCCGGTCGTCTACAGCCAGCCCGTCGTGTACTCCCCTCCGCCGCAGGTCGTCTACACCCAGCCCCAGCCGGTGGTGATCCAACAGCCCCAGCCGCAGGTCATCGTGCAGCCTGCGCCGCAGGTCGTGGTGCAGCCCGCACCCGCGCCGGTCGTCGTGCAGTCCACGCCCGTCGTCGCGCAGACCATCCCGGCGCCCGCAGCACCGAGCCGCTACTACCGCGATGTGGCCCCCTCTGAACTGGCCATCTCCGCCTACCGCACCGGCGACACCATCATGGTCCTGGTCAATGGCTCCAACACCACCGAAGGCTTCGTGACCTCGCTCACGGTCAACGACGTCAACTCCGACACCCCGCTGGTGCTCCACAACGAGCCCCCGTCCTCCACGCCCAACCTCAAGGCCACCGCGTTCACCCTGAACGCCTCCGTGCGCCTCAATGGCAACCCCACCACGATCGGCGTCCGCGTCGCGGACCGCACGTACCAGGTGCCGATCATCGATGTAAAGTCCGTGACCGGGACCTGATTCGCGCGCAAGCCGGCTGCTCTTCGGTCACCCACCACACGCCCCGGACCTCGTGTCCGGGGCGTGTGTCTTTTTGCACGTTGCGCCCGCTCAGGGCTTGCCGAGCTTGAAGACGTTCACGCCGATCGCGTAACCGGTCCAATCCTCGCCGCTCTTGAGCAGCCTGATCTTGTTCACCGCGGCGCCCATCTCCACGCGCCGCCAGCTCGCGCCGCCATCGGTGGTCTCAAAGCCGCCCGGCACCGCGCCCACCCAGCCGGTCTTTTCATCCAGGAACGCCACGCCGAACTGGCGCACCTTCGCGTCATCCACCAGCGGGATCTCCGTCCAGGTCTTCCCGCCGTCGACCGTCTTGGCCACATACCGCTTGGACGCTGCAGGATCCGGGTTGTACGACTGCACCGTGACATACCCGACCTGACGCGTCGGAAACGAGATCTTCCACGTGAGCTCGTACGTGCGCGAGCCCCGATACGCCTCCACCCACGTCTGACCGCCGTCTTCGGTCCGCAGGATCATCGCCTGCGACTGCTCGACCTGCGGCACCGTCGCCGCCGCGATGATCCCGTGCTGGCGATCAAAGAAGTGCACGTCCATCGCCATCCCCGCATGCTCGGAGATGTCCTTGGCGGTCCACGTCGCGCCCTGATCGTCCGACCACACGAAGACCGCCGGACCACCCACGCGGCCAACGCCCACGAGCTTGATCTTCGAATCGAGCGTCCCCGCATTGATGAAGGGCTCGCGCACAACCTCCAGCGCGCACATCCCCGTCACCTTGTCGCCGCCGATCGTCACGGGATTCCACGTCGCGCCGCCGTCGGTGGTGCCGTACAGCGGCGTCGGATCGGTCACATTCGGGAAGTAGTCCAGTCCGATGTTGCCCGCAAAGCCGCGGTTCTCATCGAGGAATCCGATGCACCGGAAATACGTCCCCTTCTTCTCCAGCGCCAACGACCAGTTGGTCCCGCCGTCGGTGGTCTTGTAGATCCGTCCGATGCCGTTGACATACCAGCCGCGCTGCGGATCGACGAAGAAGATGTCGTCCTGCTTCCCGCGATAGGCCTCGGTGTTGAGCTTGCGCCAGACATAGCCGCTCCCGGGCGTCGCCGCAGGCTGCTGCTCCTGAGGCTGCACGCTCGCCGACGCGGCCTCGCGCTGCGACAACGGCTCCTCAGAGGCCAGCGATTCTTCAGATCCCAGCGCCCCGCGTACGACAATCGCCTGCCCCGCCGCGAGCATCAACGCGACACCGATTGAGCCCATCCCGACATGCCTGTGCTTGATCATGGAGAAGCCTGAGACGCCCGACCGGCGTCCGCGGTTCCGTCACGATTGTGTCAAGATCACCCGCCCGCGGGCTTGGCGGGATACCCGCGTTCGACCAGCAGCGCCACGACCTTGTCGCGATGATCGCCCTGAAGCTCGAGTTCACCCTCGGCGATGGTGCCGCCGGTCCCGAACTTGGTCCGGAGCTCCTTGAGCAGCCCGGTCAGATCCGACGCCTTGGGATCCAGCCCCGCGATCACCGTGACCACTTTCCCCCGGCGTTTCTCCCGACGCACCCGCGCCGCCTGGTCCTTGGGGAGCTTCAGCTTCCCCGCCGAATCCCGCGGACACGCGCACGCCGCCAGGGGCTTCTCGCACCGCTCACAGGTCACCGGCCGCTCAAGAGATGTCCCAGCAAAGAGTCCGCCCATACACCAAGCCTACCGTTCCCCGTCCATTCCTTCCCTTCGTCCCTCCGTGCCTTCGTGCCTCCGTCCCTTCTTCAACCCCCCATGCGCCGCGGCCAATCAATCTCCGACGAAACCCCGCCCGACCAGGGACTCTCCAAACAAGAGCTCCTGGACGTGTGCGACCTCTCCGCCAAGACCTTCGACACCATCCGCAAGGCCGCCCGCATCAAGGGCCCGAACCACGGCGGGCACGCCCACGTCTTCTCCCACGAAGACGTCATCGCCCTGATCCTCCGCGCCGAATCAGGCAATTTCACCGAACGCGGCGCACCCGCCGCCCGAGCCTGGCGCACCCTCCTCGAACAACGCGGCATCACCCTCGACCCGCCCAAACGCCTCGGCACCTCCCGCAGGCAGCACTAACGCCAGTCCACCGATCTCCATCGACCGTGCCATTGACCGTGCCACCGACCGTGGCCCTGCACGGTCGGTGTAACACCCCAACTCCCGTCACAACCAAGCCCGCACCCACCGACCGCTCAGAAGCGGTCGGTGGCACGCCGCCAGGTGCCACGACCCACGAAGGCTCGGCGCAGTGGGTAGTGCAAACGGAAGCCCGCTCCCGAAAGCCCTATTGATTGCCCCTAGCGCAGCCGTCTCTCCGCTCGCACGACCTCCTCCGCCAAGCCTCCGGAGGTCGTGGCACCCAAGCCCAACCCGAAACCATCCCCGCTCCGACTTTGCTGCTTTTCGCTTTGCTGCTCTTCGCTCTCCCTACCTCCACCCCTCCCCCATCACCACATCCTTCATCCGCTCCCGCGGCGTCACCCGCAGGCTCTGCACCTTCCCGTCCTTCACGCTGCACTCCACCACCGTCTTCCCCGGCGCCCACAGCTTGAAGTTCACATCCCAGCCCTTGGGCCACGCCGGCAGCACGCGGATCTTGCCTCCAAGCTCGATCGCATCACCCTGCACGAGCATGAGGTTGGTCATCGTGAGCAGATTCCCGCCGTGGTTCTGATCGGGGAGCCAGTCGAAGTTGGGCCCCCACGTCCCGGGCCACCGGTATCCGCGTTTGGAGTTGTTCACCTTGGCGCGGATGATGCGCGACGAAGGCTCGACCAGCCCGAGCATCGCCGCGACGTTGCCGTCATATCCCCAGCCCACGCTCAGGTCATTCCGCTTGTTGCGCCACGCGGACAGCGCTTCAGGCATGAGTTCTTCGCGTCCGAGCCTGACCAGCGCAAAGGGCCACACCGCGTAGAGCTCGCCGTTCTCCACGTTGGAGATCTGCCGCGGGTTGTACCGTTCCGCGGGCGCGATCCGCGTGCGCGTGAGGCCCGTTTCCCGCTCGGGCTGAAGCTCGGTGGGGAGCGACGGCGTCGCGCGCCGCATGCGCTCGAAGAACGCGCGATCGGACGATCCCACCACCCCCGAAGGCAATGCCGTGAGGCGCTCGGTCACCGCGATCAGCCCCGCGACCGTGGGCGTGTCGTTCACGACGCCGTCCCAGTAGGTCTCCACGACCTGCGTCGGATCGATCACGATCTTCCCCGCAGCGTCCTTCTTGAAGCGGGTATCGAAGTAGGTCAGCACGGACCTCGCCATGGGGACCAGCCGCTGGCGCGCGAACGTCCGATCGCGCGTGTAGTCCCATCGGTCGAGCATCAGCGCGACAAGCTCCGGCCCCTGATTCCACGCGTCATCCCACCAGGGGCAAAGCACCACGCCCGGCGCGAGCCCCTCGCGGTTCCAGCCGTAGTCCCCGTTCGAGTACGCGCCAAAGAGCGTCATCGTCTCCGGGAAATACGCACCCTGGGCGTCGTAATACGCCTTGGACCGCGACTCGCAGAGCACGCGCGAGCGCTCGTAGAGCCCGAAGAGCGAGTCGGTCATCTCCGCATCACCCGTCGCGAACATCGGGTGGTACATGTGCCGGGTGTTCTGCCACCAGTAGCAATCGCCCCAGCGTCGCCAATCCGGATTGTGCTTGGGCTCGCCCTGGAACCCGGGCTCGATGGTGAAGATCCCGCCGTTGAACTTGATGGGGTTTTCGCCGCGCGCCTGACACGCGGTCACGTACCGCTGGAGCGTGTACGCCGTGCCAAGCTTCTCAGGCGTCTGCTTGTCCGGCGCATCGCCCGCCGCCGTCTCGACGTGCGAGCGGTCCCAGAACGCGCCCCACCACACCGCGGTCCGCGCCATGGCCCGCGTCGCATCGCGCGAGGCCTTCGACGAAGCCCGCACCCGCGCACTCCACGCCTCGGGCGTCGGCGTCTGGGCCACGCACGTCGCGATCCGCAGGTCCAGCGCCTTGGCCGGCGCTTGCGAGCGCAAGCCACGTTCGCCATCTCGCACGAGCCCCGCACCCTCGACGCGCCCGCCAAACGTCCGCGTCACGAGCGGGTCAAACGCTCCGGGCAGGCCATCCACCGACTGGTGCTTCAACGTGAAGGGCACACAGCTCTCTTCATTCCGATGGAACCACTCGACCGCCTCATCGCCCTTGTCGAGCGCCACAAACCGATCGGGCGTCTCGAAGATCCGGACATCACCCGCCGAGCCCCCGCTGCCGCCGTCGTGCATGGTCCACGACGCGTTGCGCTCCGAGTTGCTCCCCGAGCCCCCGATCTCGCGCCGCTCGTTCCGCCAGCACTCGACGGTGACCCGCACATCCGCCGCGTCGCCGCGAACGCCCCGGACGTGAATCACGTCGTGATCGGGATCGACGAACACTTCGAGCGTGCGTTCTCCGAGCGTGAACTCGAGCCTTCCCTCGCGCACCACCAGGCGTTCCTGATCGCCGGGCCCGGGCGTCGCGCCGCCCCACGAAATCCGCACGCGCCCGAGTTTCAGCAAGCGCGCGTTCTCATCGAACGCGTCCGTGCTCGAGAGCAGCAGCATCAGATCGCCCGTCGGACCATCGGTCCAGACGTTGGCGCCCACGCGTCCGTTTCCGATCGGGACCGAGTCCGCCCCGGTCGCGGAGTTCCCGGGCCACTTCACGTCCGCGGGCGACCAGTTCTGTGCGCACGCCCCCGCCGCGCCCAGCACCGCGACCACGCCGCGAACAAGGCACGCACCAACGACTCGCATCTTCCGCATCACACCGCTCCGCTCAGGCCTTGGGCCACATCCCCGCGAAGACCGCGCCGACCGCGAGCCCCGCCACGATCCCGTCAATCACGCACAAGAGCGCCACCCGGCCCCGCGCCTGGAACCAGATCATGTTGGGCAGGAACGCGAACGAGTACGACAGCACGCCGATCGTCCCCATCACCTGCATCACCTTCGCAAACCCCGTCCCCGCGGGCAGCGTGAGATGCCCGACATACGCCATCAGGAACGCGACCGCGAGATTCACCAGGAAGCTCAGGAGCATGTTGCGAGGCATGCTCATCTTGGGATTCATCAGATGCAGGATCCCCATGGGAGGCTGGCCGCACTTGGCCTTCCCCTCGGGCGTGTTCCGGCTCTTGTGATCCATCATCGGCATGAAGTACACGCCGAAGGGGATCCCCATGTCGCGGATGATTCCGCGCAGCTTGTCCTCATCCGGGAGCTTCTCGAAGTCCTTGCCGTGAAGGTTCAACGCCGCCCACGAGAGGAACGACCAGACCCACGCCGCCGCCCCCGCCAGCAGGATCACGAGCCAGAGCTTGGAGACAAACTCCATGACGCCGCCCCCTTTTCGCCGGGCCAGCCCGCGCCTGGGACCCCGAATCGGGAACGCCCAAGCTCCAGCAGGCACGCGCCCGCTGCAATCCAATATCAGTTCAAAGCTTCCCCGGCGGCGGCGAGCATACCAGCCCACCCATGTTCACAACGCAGCTGCGCTGAGTTGCTGCGCAGCTGCGCCGCATCCGGCCTGCATATTCCCCGCTCGAATACCAGAAAATTGCGTCCAACCCTTGCTGGTGCCAGCACTTCCGCTTGGCTCAGACTTGTGCTTTTGTTAGACTCCGCTGGCTGGACCTCGCCCCCGAGGCACAGTGGCGCGCGCAGGAGGCGCACGCCTCGTACCGAGAGAGACCTTTAAGAGAGACAGACATGCACAAGACTTTCGTTGCCGCCGCCCTCGTGGCGGCCGCGGTCGCGTCGAGCGCGTCCGCCCAGCTCGTGTTCGGCACCACCACGCCGACCACCTCCAACCCCGCCGCCGTCTACCTCGACCTGAGCACCGGGAACACCACAACCCTGTGGAACTCGGCCAGCAATAAGAAGGTCAACGGCATCGCCGCCGACGTCGCGGGCAACCGCATGTTCGCCAACGACGCCGCCCGACTCAACGTCTGGACCCTCGGCTCCATCGGCACCGCCCCCACCCTCATCGCCGGGATGTACCGCACCGACGGCAGCACCTTCACCGCCACCGGCGTTGACGGGCTCGCCTACGCCAACAACACCCTGTACGCCTCCACATCCTTCGGCTCCACCGTCTACAAGCGCGGCATCTACACCGTCAACACCACCCCCGACTCGGGCAACCGCTGCATCATGTCCCCCCTCTGGCTCGACCCCACCGGCGTGGGCACCCTCTCGGGAACCCTCCAGTTCGGTGACATCGAGTACAACCCCCTCGACAACAAGTTCTGGGTCGTCAACGGCACCGACACCACCGGCACCGGCGGCACCTACGAGCGCGCCATCTACACCGTCAACGTCTTCGGCAACGGCGCCATGACCAAGATCGCCAACTTCCCCGTCGGCCACACCCAGATCGACGGCATCACCCTCGGCAACGGCCGCGCCTGGCTCACCGAGCAGGAACCCGGCAGCAACCGCGTCAACATCTTCCCCTACAACATCGCGACCGGTCAGTACGAAGCCACCATCACCTTCGCGCTCGCCGACGCCACGCAGCGCGCCAGCGACGCCACCTGGATCCCCGCCCCCGGCGCGGTCTCCATCCTCGGCCTCGCGGGTCTGGTCGCCGGCCGCCGCCGTCGCGCCTGAACCCACGCTGATCGCACGCCAATCACGTGCTGATCGGCCCATTCTGATTCAATCCGACCCCGGAGGCCTGACCGCTTCCGGGGTTCTTCTTTTCGTGTCGCTTCGTTCTTAGACTCGCATCCCCATGGGCTGCTCCAACGTCGCCATCGCCTTGCTCGTGATCGCGGGGATCGGCCTGCCCATGTTCGCGATCATCGAGATCGGTCTGAACAACGCCGCCGCCGGGGAGATCCGCGCCTGGGCCTCCAAGCACAGCCTCTCGATCCTGAATCTGGAACGATGCCTGCTCTTCAAGGGCCCGTTCTTCTTCAGCGCCGGATTCGGCGAGCGCCAGGCCCGCCCAAGGGTCTTTCGGATCATCGCCCGCGATCCCAAGGGCGACAAGCGCTTCGGCTACGTCAGCCACACGAACTACGCCGACGGCTCACCGGACGAGAACACCGTCGTCATCTGGGATGGCGATCAATAGCTCAACGCTTCCACGTCTCGACGCGCACATCCACACCCGACGCGACACACACCGGCCCGGACTCCGCCTGCGCGTCGAGAATGCACAAGGCCACCTCGCGCGCCTGCTCATCCGACTTGGGCAGCGCCTCCGCAGGCCCGGAAAGCCCGATCACCACGACGCGCGAAGGCTTGTTCACGCACGCCCGCTCGATCGACGCATCGATCAGCTCTTCACCCCGCACCACCGCAGCATCGCACACATTGCGCCACTCGGGCTTCCACCGCTGCACGCACCAGCACTCGGGGCATTGCTCAGGCTTGCCCGACGCGTCGCTCGGCTCATCAGCGCGGTACAGCGCAATGAGCATGTCCTGATGCCCGCTGCGTGCGGCCACGCTGGCGCCCTTGGGCCCCATGGGCCCCCGCGCCGGCGCTCCGCCAAGCTTGGCGCTCAGCACCACCACGCCTACGCCCAGCGCCATCACCGCGAGCAGCGCCAGCACGCCAACCAGGCGCACACGCCGCCGCGAGCGCACTCCGCCCGCCTGATCTCGCGCCGCCGCCCCATGCTGCAACACCGGCGTCTCGAGCTCGCGCTCGAAAAGCTCGGCCTCGTGGGCCATCTCAACCAGGTCGTTCAGCCTGTCCTGTTCCATGGCGGGCTCCCGCGTCACTCCTTCACCCTGTTCTCCGCACCCTTGGGCCCCGGCGCTCGCCCCGAATCCTCCCCGAACCGAGGAACCAATCCCCGCAGGACGCTCCCCAGACGCTCCAGGACCGCCTTTTTGCGCTCGTGGGCGGTGCTTGGCGAAACTTCCAGGCGACTCGCGACTTCTCGGTCCGTCGCGCCCTCCGCGATCGCTCGGAGCACCGCCCGGTCCGCAGCACTCAAATCACCCGCTTGTCCCTGCATGACACGCCGAACCGCATCAACCTGAGCCGCAAGCTCCGCAGCCGCATCGGGCCCGTCGGCCTCCGAAGGCATTTCCCATCCGGGCTCGAGCGTGCGCACACGGGCCGTCTCCCGACCCCTTCGCCTCAGCTCGCGCATCCACACGATCTGAGCCACGGCGTACAAGAACGTCGACACCCGCGCCCGCGCCGGATCGTGCCTCCCCGACGCCAGCGCACCCCAGAACTCGATCCAGGTCCGCTGACAAAGCTCCGCCGCATCCCCTTCATCCGCACCGATCGCCGCGAGCTTGCGCGCAAAGTGACGCGCAAGCCCGGGCCCCAAGGTCGTCTGCGCTCGCTCCTGCAGTGCCGCTGCGATCTCGACCCGCGCGCCGGGCGTCGATGACGCCAGCACGCGGGCAAGTTCATCCAGCGCGCTCGTCCTGCGATGTTGCGGCTCTGGCAAGGCCATCAGGTGTGCACTCTACCCGGGCCTCGGCCCACGCTCGCTCGCTCAGTTCCCGTCCTGAATCTGCTTCTGCACACTCCGGAACCGGTCCGCCTCCGCCTTGGTGAAGAACCGATTGGAGTTGATCTTCGACTCCAGAGGCTTCTCGAACACCCGAAGCTCCCCCTTGGCGGTCAGCGTCCACTTCGGGAAGTTGTCCTTCAGATACCCGATCTCCTCGATCGCTTTGTCGCACGTCCGCCCCAAAGCCTGACACCCAAAGCCGCGCTGCGCCAGCCGATACGAACTCCCCCAGCGCGACGACGAGATCGCCGAATCGCCCACCGAGAAGCCCGCCTCCTTCAGCCCGGCCTCCAGCCTCTTGTCCGCAGCCTGATACTTCTCCTCCAGAGCCTTGACCCGCCCCCGAAGCTCCTCGAGCCCTTCGAGCGCCTTCCTGATCTTCACCAGATCGTGCGCGATCGGCGAGACCAACGGCGGCACCAACTTCTCCGCCGCCGCAAGCACCGCGCTCGCCTCAAGCTCCAGCTCTTGCTCGATTTTCCGCGACTGCTCCCCCACCGCCTCGGTCAGCTTTGCAGCCTCCGCATCCCGATCGACCGCCGGCGCAGGCTTCGGAGCCGGTGTCGCAGCTGGCGCCGCCGCCGCGGGAGCCTCCGCGCCCGACCCCGCCGCCGGAGCGGTACGCGGAGTGGCGCCCGAGTTGGCGCCCGGATTGGCGCTCAGGCCAGCGTTCGAACCGCTTCCACCTTCCCGCGGACTGGTCGGCCTCGCTCCATCGCGCGACGGCCCAGCAGACACGCCTGCATTCGACGCGACGGGATTCGTCGACATCCCACCTTGCGTCACCGGCACCGGGGGCGTTCCCTGCTGCTGGGCCGCCAAGCCGCGCTGGTCCTTGGTCAGTCCCGCGTAGCTCAGCCCGAGCATCACCGCGCCAAAGCCAAGCGTGATCACCGCGGTCACATTCGCCGCCGCCCGCGACTTGTTCTCCGCGACCCGACACGCCATGAAGAACCAGAACCCGCCGTAGAGCAACGCCAGGATCACCGATCCGATCTGCCCCGGGCCCACACCCTTGGCCGGCACGTACCCCGCCGGGGGCGTCTTCATCCACAGCGCCACGCCCAGGATGAGCAGCGCGATCCAGAGGACCAGCGCCAACGGCGCCAACACAAACGCCCGTCTGCCGGTGCTTCCCATCGACTCCCCCGCGCGTCGGCTCACCAGGTCTCGCGAGCCGGATCAAAAGGACTCGGATCGATGTGGGGCGCTTCGCCCGCGACCATCTCCGCCACCAGCCTACCGGTTGCCGGGCCGGTGCTCATCCCGATCATGTTGTGACCCGCCGCCACCCACACGTTCGGGTACTTGGGCGAGCGCCCGACAAAGGGCTTCCCGTCCGGCGTCATCGGCCGCCAGCCGTACCAGCGATGCTCCACATCCAGATCGCTCCACTCCTTGAAGTAGAGCCTCGAGCTCTTGGTCAGGTGCTCGAGCCGCTCAGGCCTGAGCGACTCGTCGTACCCCGCAAACTCCATCATGCTCCCGACGCGGAAACCCGACGCCCAGGGCGTCACCGCGACGCGGTGCTCCTCGAAGATCATCGGAAACTTCGGGCACGACCGCGGCCGCCTGGCCGTGATGCTGTACCCCTTGCCGGGCTGGACCGCGAGCTTCATCCCCATCGCCTTGGACAACTTGGGCGTCCACGCCCCGGTCGCGAAGATCACCTCGTCGGCGTCGATCGGCCCGCGCTCGGTGAGCACCCGCGTCATCCTTCCCGCGTGCTCCTCGATTCCCGTCGCGGCCCGATTCTCATGCACGCGCACGCCCCGACGCTCCAACGCCGTGCGGAAGACCGCCATGAACTTGTCGGGCCTCAGATGCGCATCGCACCGGAAGTACCACGCGCCGCCCAGATCGTCGCGCAGCGTCGGCTCCATCGCGGCCAGTTGCTTCCCGTCCAGGCGATCGGCCCCGAAACCGAACCGGCTGCGGATGGTCTGGTTGTCCTTCTCGAACGCGTCCATGTGCTCGGGCGTGTGCGAAATGAACAGGCAGCCGATGTCCTCCCAGTCGCAATCGAGCTTCTCATCCGCGATGATCCGCTGATAGCACACCTTGGAAGATTGCGACAGGTCGTTGAGCGCGTGCGAGGTCTTCTCGACCAGATCCGCCCGACAGCAACTGGCAAACCGCGCCAACCAGGTGATGAGCGACAGATCAAGCCTGGGCCTGATCATGAAAGGCGAGTTCCGCTGGAGAATCAGTGGCAAAGTCGCCGCGATCGCGCCGGGCTTGGCCAGCGGGAAGACATGGCTCGGGCAGATGTACCCGCAGTTCCCCGCCGACGAGCCCGAGCCCAAACCCGCACGGTCGATCAGATCGACCTCCCATCCGCGCAGCGCAAGTTCATACGCGGTGGAAGCCCCGACGATCCCGGCACCAACAACGACAGCTTTACCGGAGCGCATCGCGGGAGCGTAGCCTCAGGTCCCGCCCGTTTTTGCCCGCCGGTCTCCCCATGCCGCCCGCGCCCGGCACTCCACCAGGCATGCCGCCATCGCCGCCATCACCGCCACGGCCCATCGTCCCGCCGCGGCCCCCTTTGCCGCCGTTGCCGCCATCGCCTCCCCGCTCCTTACCGTCATTGCCTTCCCCGCCGTTGCCCCCGTGTCCGCCCGAGGCATGGGGTCCGCCCTTGCCGCCATTCCCACCCGCCCCACCGTTTCCGCCGCGCCCCGGCACGCGCGGCTGCGCGGGCCTTGCATCTCCACCCGGCCCGCCTGAGCCAGCGGCGCCTCGATCACCGCCGCCGCTTCCTCCATCACCACCCCGGCCGCCGTTGCTTTGTTCGCTGCCCGATCCCGGTCCGCCGCGCCCACCGGGCCCGCCGTAGCCGTTGGACTCCCCGCCCGATCCGCCTTCGCCTCCGTCACCCCCATCCTTCGTGACTGGTTCGGCCCCGATTCCGATCCCGCCGTCTCCTCCCGCGCCTCCCAGGCCGGTTCCCGCGCCGTTCCCTCCCCGCCCGCCGCGCCCGTTCCCCAGTCCACCATCACCGCCGTGACCACCGGCCCCGTTGGGGGCTGCGCCGTTCCCACCGGGACCGCCGTCGCCCCCGACCGGAAAGCCCCTGGCACCATTTCCGCCCGGCCCGCCGTGGGGGGCCAGCGGGTTGTTCGGATCGTCACCCGCGAATCCCGGCTGACCATACGTGTGGGGATTGCCCGGTGTCCGTCCCGCGCACCCCGCACAAGCACTGTTGAACTCTTCGTGGAAACGCCCGAGCAGGCTCATGTTCCACACCCGCGCTGGCGTCTGCCAGGAGTGCCGCAACCCCGTCGGCGTCGGTGCACCCAAACGAATCCTGAGCAACACATCGCTGTCGCTTGTCGGCGGCGGGGTCAGCGTCGTGTACAACTGGCTGAGGAAGTACCACATGTAAGTCTCGGAAGGCACCGGCCCATCGGCCCTTCCCGAACCGTCATCCGCGACCGCTTCATCGCGATCGCCAGCAGCGCCAGCCTCCGGGTCCGTGCAAACGGGCTCGAGTACCACGGGCCTCTGCATGCCCAAGGCGTCCTCGCCGATCGCGGTCATGACGCCGTTGTCAAGGATCGAGATCACGTCGGTGATGTGCCAATCCGGGGTCACAAGGAGCGCATCGATCTCGTGCATTGCGCCGCCCGCAATGAGAAAAGCACTCTGCTCCGACCAGATGGCGCCGACCGCATCCACCGGCGGCCCGTCCCACGCTGAAGCGTTGAATGAGACTCCAACCACCGAGCCCGCGGAGTTGACCGCTCGGCCCACGCTGAACGCATAGTCCGGCAAGGATCCAAGCGGGATCGCCGCACCGATCTCCAACGGATCCTTGGGCTCGAGTGGAACCCCCACGCGCCACATGGTGGCCTGGACGCTCCACACCCCATCCCCGCGTATCGGCCCATCCACCGACCAGCCGACCACCAGCCCGCCCGGGGTCGCAGCTTTCGCGCCAGCACTCCCGCCCGGATTCAACGGCGGCAAGGTGGCCAGCGCTCCATCCACGCGCCAGACCTGGGCGGAAATCTCCGCGCCAGGCACGCCCGGCCCACCCGACTCCGCGGGAGGAAGCGTCTGAACCCAGATCGTCGGCGTGATGCCCCGAAGGGTTCCCGCCGACGACCGGGCCAGACCAAGGTCGTTGAACCCGGCGGGGATCCACTCCGCCGCTTCCGAACGCCATGCAAACTCGCGCCAGCCCCCGCCCCGCTGGTAAAGCCCAACCACCGTCCCATCAGGCATGACGTGCGCCGGGATGACCCGGGTTGGATCATGCCCAGCGGTATCGATCGCCACAACCCGATAGGCTTGCGCACACGCCAGATCCGCCCGGGAAGCCATCAGACCCAGCCCGAGTCCCAGCCTCAGCCCCATGCACCTGCCCCAAGCCATCCTGAGCCTCCAGACCTTCGCTTCATCAGCGCGGCGACCGAGCTCGCGCGAGCTGGGAACTGCAAGCATCAGTCTAAAGCTGGGTGGTGGTGACGCCGTGAGAACGCCCGCATTCTCTGGAAAACCTCACGATGCAGACTCAGCCGCGTCTTTCGACTCAGATCTGCGGCAAAGTGATCGCGAACGCGAGCTCATCTCCACTCTTCTGCGCACCCTGACCCTCGGGAATCCCCGCCGTGCAATGCCCCTTCTGTAACAAGGACAACGACAAGGTGATCGACTCCCGCGCCTCGGACGCGGGCAAGGTCATCCGCCGCCGACGCGAGTGCCTCGAGTGCCAGCGCCGCTTCACCACCTACGAACGCGTCGAGCAGACCCACCGCCTCATGGTCGTCAAACGCGACGGCACCCGCGCCCCGTTCAGCCGCGACAACATCCTCCGCGGCGTGCAAGCCGCCTGCGGCAAACGCCCCATCGCCGAAGAAGTCAAACAGCGCATCGTCGACATCGTCGAAGAGGAACTCCACCGCGACTTTGACCGCGAAGTCGACTCCCGCTCCATCGGCGAACGCGTCATGGCCAAACTCCGCGAGGTCGACGAAGTCTCCTACATCCGCTTCGCCAGCGAGTACTACCGCTTCACCAAACGCGAAGAAATCATGGAACAGCTCCTCGAACTCGGCAAACGCGTCAAAGATGTGAAAGAGCAGCAGAAGTTGTTTTAGAACAGAAGCGAAGAAGCGAAGAAGCGAAGAAGCGAAGAAGCGATCAGATCATCAGGCCCGGCCCAACCCGTCACCGAGCCCACACGCCCGCACCCACGCCTGGTTTGGGCGCTTCGCCCAAACCAGGATCCCCCACCCCACATGCCCAAATCCAACCTCCTCATCCTCCTCTTGCTCTGCAGCTGTGCTGCCAAGCCCGCGCCCGCCCCCACGACCGAGGCTGCCCCCGCTCCCAGCGCCCCCCGCCGGGAGCTCCCGTCGCTGGCCGAGGAAAAGTCTCGCCCGCCCGCGAGCACCACGCCCTCGGTCCAGTCCGCTGCCGGATCCCGCCAGCTCCCGAGCCTTGCGGATGAGAAGGCCCGCCAGAAGGGGGCCCCGATCCCGCTTCCCGACGCGCCCCCCGCGGGGATTTCCGAGGCGGCCCGGAGCTATCCGGAGTGGTGGCTTACCTCTCCCCAGCTTGTCGATGGGCGCATGGCCGCCTGCGGCGAAGCCGAGGGCGTGAGCTTCGTCGGCGCGCGCCAACTGGCGCTGGATCAGGCGGTTGCAGCCCTTCGGACCAAGCTCGCCAAAGACCCCGCGGATCTGAGCACCGACCGCGTGACCTCCATCCAGTCCGGAGGCATGTTCAAGGTGCGTGTACGCGTCAGCGCCAGCGTGCCCTGAACCCGCACGTCCCCAGCTGCACATCCTCAATCGGGGAACCCACCCGGACGGAACCCTCCTACCTTCTCAGGCCTCCGATGCGTGCTGCTGAAACGTTCTGACCCCGATTGCGAGAGCGACCATGTCGTCGAAAGTCTTCCCCACCGTCGCGGCTGCGTTTGCTGACCTCAAGTCCATGGGCGTGCTCAAGGACGGGATGACCGTCATGGTCGGCGGGTTTGGGCTCTGCGGCATCCCCGAAAACCTCATCATCGCCCTCCGCGACTCGGGCGTGAAGCAGCTCACCTGCATCTCCAACAACGCGGGCGTCGACGACTTCGGCCTCGGGCTTCTCCTCCAGACCCGCCAGATCAAGAAGATGATCTCGAGCTACGTCGGTGAGAACGCCACCTTCGAGAAGCAGTTCCTGGGAGGCGAGCTCGAGATCGAGTTCAACCCCCAGGGAACGCTCGCCGAACGCATCCGCGCCGGCGGCGCGGGCATCCCCGCCTTCTTCACCGCGACCGGCGCGGGCACCGTCGTCGCCGACGGCAAGGACTCCCGCGAGTTCTTCCGCCCCTCCGATGGCATCGGCGGCGCGACCATCCCGGGGCGTGGCTACAGCGGACGCCCCGGGTCGGCCCCGCAGACCGGCGAGCCCCGCCCCTACGTCATGGAGACCGGCCTCTACGCCGATCTTGCGCTCATCAAGGCGGCCAAGGCGGACCCCTTCGGCAACCTCATCTACAACAAGACCGCCCGCAACTTCAACCCGATGATGGCGACCGCTGCCAACTTCGTCATCGCGGAAGTCGACCAGCTCGTGGGCCTTGGCGAACTTGACGCCGACACGATCCACACGCCGGGAAGCTACATCCAGCGCGTGATCCAGACGACCAGCCAGAAGCGGATCGAACAGCGCACGATCACGCCGTGAACGAAGGAAGAGTCGGTCCGCTCGCGGAGGGAGACGCTTGCCCACCACGGTCTGGCTCATCACCTTCGCGACCTACGGCTCCCGGCTCCACGGCGATCAGCGCCTGACCGTCGATCGGAGCCATAACCAGTTTGGCGGTCCCTACCTGAAGCCCGACGCAAGCCTTATGGCCCGCGATGCCGCTCGCATGAACGGGTTCACGGTTCTCCTCACCCGCGAACAACAGGACTTCGCACAGCGGACGATCCCAGAACTGTGCGCCCGGGGAGGCTGGGCATACCTCGAGTGCTCAGCGGCAACCAATCACATCCATCTGCTCTGTGGCGTGCCCGCCGAGACCCACGGGAAGATCGCACGGTCAATTCTCAAACGCTGGCTCACCCAGGCTTTGGACACGCACTGGCGTCTCCCGAAGCGCCCGGACGGAACCTCGTGGTGGAGTGAGGGAGGATCAGCCCGAGCGATCAGGGGCGAGCAGTCCGTCAATCGGGCTGCGGCGTACGTTCGGACGCAGCGCTGCGAGGGTGAGCCGGGGCGTCCCGCCCCGGTCGAACGTCCGCGGACGACGACGACGCCAGAGGTGGACCGCGAGACCGATGGCTGATCGGAGCAGCCGGAGTTGCAGCCGGAGGTGATTGAAGAGAGCGAAGCCCGGGGCGGGACGCCCCGGCTCACTTCTTGCGCGCAAAAGTGATTCCGTTGCGTGGCGCGCCACGATTGAATTCTCCCGCGCCGCCTCGGGTGTCCGACCCGGCGCACCCGCACACGCAATCGAGCGCTCAACATGGAACACCGCGTCAAGGTGGACGTCACGTCCGCGGCGATCGTCATCGCCCTGGGCGTCGCGGCCAGTCTCATCACCTCCACCGCCATCGCCGGCCGTGCCATCCAGCAGCACGCGCGACAGAACCAGCGCGCCGCCCAGGAGATTGACGTCCGAGGCTCGGCCCGCGTCCGCGTCACGAGCGATCTGGCGGTCTGGCGCATCTCGATCTCGGGCGATGCGCCCACGCTGACGGGCGCCTTCAAGTCTCTTGATCGAGCGGCCCAGCAGGTGCGCGCATTCCTGGTCGATGCGGGATTCACGCCCGAACAGATCAGGCTCAGCGCCATCTCCACCTTCGAACACCATCCCAAGGACAAGGAAGGCAACGACCTCCCAGCGGTCGTGGCCTATTCGCTCAACCAGTACTTCACGATCACCACGCCCGACGTGCACAAGATCGACCAGACCGCGGCCCGCGTGACCGAGCTCATCGGTGAAGGAGTCCCCGTGGTCAGCCAGCCCCCCGAGTTCACCTTCTCCAAGGCGGCCGATCTCAAGGTGAAAGTCATCGCGGACGCGACCGCCGACGCCCGCGGCAGGGCCGAGCAGATCGCGACCAGCGCCGGATGCAAGCTCGCGCAGGTTCGGCGCGTGAACGTCGGCCCGCTCCAGATCACCCAGCCCGACTCCACCGAGATGTCCAGCGGCGGGCGCTACGACACCTCCACGATCGAGAAGGATGTCAGCGTGGTCGTGAACGCGGAGTTCGGGATCGAGTAGCCGCCCTTTCAGCCCGCGGCAGCCGCAGCGGCTTGGGCCTGCGCCTGCATCTGGGCCGCCGAGAACGCCGCCGGGTTCTGGCTCGTCGCGTCCACCATCGCGAGCATGACCGGGCTGTACCAGAGTCCCTTCATGTCGTTGCGCCACACGATCTCGCCCATGTAGCGTTCGAGTCCATAGACGTAGCCGTCGCTGCTCACGTACAGCATGTCACCCTTGATCAGGATGTTCACCAGCCCGCCCCCCTTGGGGAGCTTTCGCCTCCAGAGCTCCGCCCCGGTGGCGGCGTCGATCGCGATGACGGTCTTGTTGGTGCCCGCGTACAGGATTTCCGGAGTGTTCTGGGCCATGCCTGTTCGACGGCCGGGCGGCGCGTGTGTTCCCCGTTAGGATCTGCCATGCCCCCCACCGCTTTCTTCGACGCCCACCTCGATCTGGCCTACATGGCCATCGCCGGCCGGGACATGCTCTCGACCGACCCCGCCAGCGCGGGGGGCGAGGACCCGCCCGGAGGCGTCACCCTCCCTTCGCTCCGGGGTCACATCACCGCCTGCCTGGGCACCATCTTCATCGAGCCCGACGGGAAGCCATCGGGCTACAGCTACCGCTCAGGCGACACGGAGACTGCGGTGAAGGTCGGCCTGGCCCAGCTGGCGGTCTACGAGGCGTGGGAACGTGACGGGCTCATCGCCCGTCCGACCAGGGATCGGACGCTGGCGTCGATGCTTGAGTCTCCTGCTGCTCCGCTCACGCTGGGCGTTCTGGTCGAGGGGGCCGATCCCATCGCCTCGCCCGATGATCTGGGTTCTTGGCGTGATCGGGGCGTGGTCGCAATTGGGCTGGCGTGGGCGCGAGCCTCGCGCTATGCCGCGGGAAACGCGACGCCCGCCGACCAGGACAAGGGGCTGACCGATCTCGGCCTTGCGATGATCAGGGCCATCGACGCGCACGGCATCATCCATGACCTTGCCCATCTCTCCGATCGGGCATTGGACCAGCTTCTGAGCTGCACGGACCGCCCGGTGATGGCGTCGCACTCCAACGCGCGGGTGCTCGTGGATCGCGGCGGGACCGAAGTGCGTCAGCGCCACCTGCGCGATGACACCATCCGCGAGATCGCGCGGCGCGGCGGGATGATCGGCGTCAATCTCTTCTCGCCCTTCATCATCAACGGGGCCAGGCGCGACCGCCGGGCTTCGCTTGGCGAGTGGGCCGATCACGTTGAGCACATCGCGTCGGTCGCGGGGACGCGCCGCGTGCTCGGCCTCGGCTCGGACATGGACGGCGGGTTCAGCGCCCGCATGATGCCCGAGGGCGTGAACCTGCCGAGCGACCTGGACAAGCTGCTCGCGGAGCTCCGCACGCGCGGGTGGTCACCGGTCGAGCTGGACGACTTTGCGCGCGGAAACTGGCAACGGTTCTTCGCGACCATGCGGGTCTGAGCGCCCAAAAACCACCGGATCGGGGCAGCCGACGGGCTCATCCGTACCCCCGTTCATGGCAGCGTCGTCCGATAAGAGCGACGATGCGGACGCCCAATCACGGAATTCTGGAAATTCAGGCCTTGATTGTCTGCATTTGAATCCAAGAGGCACCGATCCAAGGTGGCGCACAACCGCACCAACCGTCGCCGCGCGCGACAAGTTCAGATCGGGGGCCTCTCATGGCTTTTCTCAATCGGGTCAGCATTGGCGTCAAGCTCATCGTCGTCGTTCTGTTCCTGATGCTCGCGACCGTCGCGGCCAACTACGTCTTCTTCCTCAAGCACTACCGAGACGACGCCAACGAGGCCCTGAGCGAGAAGGCCGCGGCCTTCACCGCGGTCGCGGATGAGGCCAAGGCGCACACCTCGCGCCTGCACGCCGACAAGGACTTCGACCTCAAGCCCATGCTCGACGAGCTGAGCTCGACGATGAAGGCCGGGGGCGACTACCGCAAGACGCGCATGTTCAAGACGATCCCCGTGGTCGCGGGATGGACCGCGGCAGCCGAAGCGGCCAAGCGCGAGCACATCGACTTCGAAGTCGTCGCGTTCAACGCCCGCAACAAGGACCACACGCCCAAGTCCGGCTCCTTTGAGGAGCAGATGCTCAAGGACCTGGAAGCCCAGGTCAAGTCGGGCGGGTCGGACTCCATCGGGCGCATCGATCAGGCCACCAATCAGTACGTGTACCTCCGCGCCATCAAGCTCGATGAGAGCTGCATGCTCTGCCATGGCGATCCCGCGGTCTACGACGCCAAGGACGAGAAGGGCGCTTTCGACGGCAAGGACCCGCTCGGGTTCGCCATGGAATCCTGGAAGCCCGGCGACATGCACGGCGCTTTCGAGGTTCACCTGCCGCTGTCCACGGTTGACACCCAGGTCGCCGAGTTCTTCCAGAACGGCCTGATGATCACGGTCCCCCTGCTCATCGTCGCGGCAGGCACCTTCATCTTCATCCTGCGTGGCCTGCTCTCCAAGCCCGTCGCGGCCATGGTCGAGACGATGAATCAGATCATCACCACCAACGACCTCACCCGTCGCCTGAACCTCAAGCGCGGCGACGAGGTCGGGCAGATCGCCCACTGGTTCGACGAGCTCCTGGGCTCGCTCCACAAGATCATCTCCGACGTCCTCTCCTCCACCCGTCAGGTCGCGGCGGCCTCCACCGAGATCGCGGCCTCGAGCGAGGAGATGGCCGCGGGCCTCACGCGCCAGGAACAGCAGGCGGCCCAGGTTTCCGCGGCGGTCGAGGAAATGTCCGCCTCCATCACCGAGGTCGCCTCCAAGTCGCAGGACGCCTCCAAGAACGCCGGCAACTCGCAGAACGAGGCGGGCACGGGCGGGAAGGTCGTCGCGCAGACCGTCGAGGAGATGCACTCCATCGCCGAGGACGTCAACAAGTCCTCGCAGGCGATCGCGGAGCTCGGCAAGAAGGGCGAGCAGATCGGCGCGATCATCGAGGTCATCAACGACATCGCGGATCAGACCAACCTCCTGGCCCTCAACGCTGCGATCGAAGCGGCCCGGGCCGGCGAGCACGGCCGCGGATTCGCGGTGGTCGCCGACGAGGTGCGCAAGCTCGCCGAACGCACCACCCAGGCCACCGAGGAAGTCGCCCGGTCCATCCGCGACATCCAGACCGAAACCCAGGCGGCGGTCCAGCGCATCGACGCGGGCTCCAAGCGCGTCAAGACCGGCGTCGAGCTGGCCAGCTCGGCGGGCGAGGCGCTCCACCGCATCGTCACCAGCTCCCAGAGCCTCGCGGGGATGGTGCAGTCCATCGCCGCAGCGGCCGAGGAACAGTCCTCCGCCTCCGAGCAGATCTCGCGCAGCGTTGAGCAGATCACCGCGGTGACCAAGGAGTCCGCCGAAGGCGCAAGCCAGGCGGCCCGGGCTGCCGCGGACCTCTCGGCCCAGGCCGAGAAGCTCCAGGAGCTGGTCGCCAAGTTCAAGGTCTAGTTCAGGTCTCAGGCTCGCACGCGAGCCGTCCAAGTGCCGAGCGAGATGGTCCCGCCGGATCCTCGCTTCCAACCGGGCCCTGCCGCAGCAACTCGCGGCAGGGCCTTTTCGTTGGCCGCATCGAGTCAACCCCGCCAAAGAAAACGCCCCGAAGCTCAGGCCTCGGGGCGATCAGTTGCGGCTGGCGATGGGGTCGGGCGATGGACTCAGGAGACCCGGGCGGGATCGGGCTTGGGGGGCGTCGGGGCGGGAGTCGCGGCCTGGGAGGCGGCGTTGCGTCCGGCCCGGCGTTCGTCGCCGTAGAAGGTCAGGAGCTCGAACTTGCGGAGGTAGTGCTGGACGACGATCACGTACGTCGCGTGGCTCCACGTGAGCGGGCTCACGCTCATCTCCTCCCCGGTGTAGGGATGGAACTGCTCCGCGAGCACGCCCGAGCGGTTGGCCCGCTCGACGGTCCATTCCAGCAGAGGCATGGCCTGCTGGAGTTCCTCGAGGGTGGTGGCGCGGGCGATGAGCCACTGGGCGTACCACAGGGTGCAGATCACCCACGGATTGCCCGGGACTTCTTCGATCTTCTCGCGCTCCACCTGGTGGTAGAAGTCGCGCTGGTAGCGTGCGATGCCGCCGATGGGCGTCTTGACCCACAGCAGCTCGCGGATGGATTTCATCTCCGCCTCGACCTTGGGGTCCAGCGCGTCCAGCGCGCCGAACGCGAAGAGCGCGTAGTTGGCGCTGTCGCAGGTCATGTCGAGGCGATAGCCATCCCCCGCGGGGACCGCGAGCCTGGCGAAACGCCCCGCCTCCGGGTTCCAGAGGTACTTGCGCATCGCGACCTTCATGCTCTCGGCGCCTTCGCGGAAGGCGTTGGAGCGGTCGTGATCGCCGAAGTCGTTGGCGAACGCCGCAGCGGCCTGGAGGGCGCCGATGACCGCGGCCACGGTGAACGTGTGGATCCCGCGCCGCTCTTCCCAGAGGTCCCAGGAGAGCAGCGGGAGCCCGTTCTTGTCGCGATAGCTCAGCATCCACTCCGCGGGCCTGGTGACCAGCGAGGTGTAGAGCGGCTTGATGAACTCCACGTCGCGGAAGGTCATGAAGTGCTTGCGCAGCGCCCACACGACCAGCGCGGTTTCGTCCTGCTGGATGGGGAGGATCCGCTGTCCCTCGATCATCCAGGGGTGCCAGCTCGAGGCCAGCTCGCCCGCGGGGGTGTACTTGTGGAGGAAGTACCCGCCCTTGTCGATCGCTTCGGCGCAGAAGCGGAAGTAGTTACGCGAGAGCTCGCTCTGTCCGGTGAGGATCAGCGCGTACGCGACCAGCGCGCCGTCGCGCGGCCAGCAGTACGAGTAGTGGTCTCCGCCGAACTGCGTGATGTCCGAGTCGTTGGCCGCGATGATCGCGCCGCGGTTGTCGATCTGCGTCCGCATGACCAGCTGCGAGCGATAGAACAGATCGCGGAGTTTCTCGGGCAGGGGCGAGGCGTCGATGGGTTCCTTGCGGGCCCAGAGCCTCCAGTACGACTCGGTGCGTCCCATCATGCGATCGGGGCCCTTGTCGATGATCATCTGGTTGCGACGGCGGACGTCGCCGTAGGAGTTGCCGCAGGCCAGCCAGGTCGTGACCGAGGCCTCGCCTCCCGCGGGAACGAAGAGGTTGTAACCGACGGTGCAGTCGACCGAGCCCTGGCTGATGGCGTTGCGGCCCAGGACGCCGTCTTCCGCGTCGCGCCAGGTTCCTTCGGCGCCGCGGACGCGCTTGGTGCCGATGGCCCAGTGATCGATGCCGACCTTGTACTCGTCGGCGGCGTTGAACATGAAGTAGATGTCGTCCTTGTAGCACACGACGGCGCTGGTCGCGGGGTCGTAGTTGGCGGTGTCGCCGACCGGCGAGCCCCGGATGGACAGGTCGAAGTGGAAGAACAGGCGCACGTCGCGCTGGCGGCCCGTGAGGTCCTTGACGATGCACTTCCTGAACCACACGGGTTCGTGGAAGTCGATCGCGTCGTTGCAGCGGAGCTCGAGCCCCAGCGCTTCGTTGCGGAGGAAGACGTCGGTGACGAGCGTGTCGGCGCGGTAGCGCAGCTCGCGCGTCCACGACCCGTCCTCGATCCAGGCGAACTGCCCGTCGGCCCACACGCCGAAGCGCTGCACGTGGCCCTCGGTGTGGTTGTACCGCCCCACCCACGGGAAGTAGATGTCCCGGACGCGGTAGAACCGGTCGAAGGTGATCAGGAGGTCGCCGTTGCCGACTGGAATATCGCGGGCCATGCACGCCTATCCGAGAGGCAGCCACGAGGGGCCACCGCTCAACCAAACTTCAACCAAACAAACCAGCGTTCCGAGCGTGAGCGTACCGACTCCCGCGCGCGGAAGGCTGTGCAGTGTTGAATCGGCTCTCGCGGGGCGCGAGCTTGCTCGACGGGCCGGGAAATTTGCAAACAAAACCCAAATATTGGGTGCTCTTGGGGGTCATCGGCGGAACCGCGAAGGCTTGGGGCTCGGACAAGATCATCGCCTAGACTCATCTTTGGGGAATGGTCTCCGCGCCGCCCGTTCTGGACCCGGCGCACCGCCTCTGGCGGCGTTCAATCAGGAGTGCTTGAAAGATGCTTCGCGACGCTTTCCGTCGTTCCGGTTTCACGCTCATCGAACTGCTGGTGGTGATCGCGATCATCGCGCTGCTCATCGGCATTCTGCTCCCGGCGCTGGGTGAGGCCCGCCGCACCGCCCAGGTGACGGTGAGCTCGGCCAACCTCCGCTCGATGGGCCAGATCCAGTTCGTGTACCAGGGCGAGAACAAGGGCTCGTTCTGCAACCCCTTCAATGAGAATGGCGACAATACCGGCACTCAGACCGCCTGGAACTCGATCAATCCGCCGGAACTGACGGGGAGCTACTTCCAGTTCCGCGACGCCCCGTTCATCTGGAACGGCGAGATCTACGCGGCCCACTGGTACTCCGTCACCGCCGCCTGGGTCGGTCAGAACGGCGCGTACGACAGCCCCATCCAGTTCGCCCCGGGCGATGCGGACCTGATCAACCGCTTCCGGGCCCTCAAGGCCACCAATCAGTACGGCATCAACGAGATCATCTGGGACTGCTCGTACTGGTACTCCCCGACTTTCTGGGCCAATCCGACCCGCTACGCTAATCCGGTCCGGGCCGACATGAGGGCGCCGACGGCAACCACGGCGGGCTACACGAAACGCGTCCGCGTGGACGATGTGACCAACCCCTCGGCCAAGGTCATGCTCTTCGAGCGCTTTGACTTCAGCCAGAAGTACCGCAACCAGGTCCGCAAGGGCTCCGGCGGCGGCGCCGGTCGCGTGCTCGGCTTCCCCAACTTCAACAACCCCTACGCCCGCACCGCGGTGTGCGTCGCCGACGGCAGCGTCTCCCGCGCCGATCTGGGCAAGCTCACCGAGCTGGCCAACAGCTCCGATCAGGACATCAAGAACGAGTTCAATCCCTGCGGCGTCTGGGACATCCCCCAGACCATTCTCTCCAAGTATGACCTCGGGAACGATCGCCTCGAGAACGGCGCTTCGGGTGTCGGCGGTCCTTACCCGAACTTCTTCTGGGCCACCCGCAAGGGCGTCCAGGGTCGTGACCTCCCCCGCTAAGTCCGCTCCACGAAGGGAGTTCTCATGAACCTTGCTGAAACCCTCCGCGATCCCAAGCAGCGCACCATGGCCATCGTAGCCGGCGTCACCTTGCTGATCGCGACCGTCTTCATCGCCCGCTCGTTCATGGGTGGCGGCGGAGCGGCCCCACCCAGCCCCGAGGTGAATCAGGCGGTCCAGGCCCTCCAGAACGAGGCCCCGCCCGAGCCCACCGCGGAACAGGTGCAGAAGGAAGTTCAGGACGCAGACGGTCCGGTCGACATGGCACCCAGCAGCGGCAACCGGATCAAGCGGGCCAAGTGAAACCCCCCACCATTGTGCGAACCGAATCAAAGCCCGGAGCTGTGTACCGGGCTTTTCTCATTGCCGGGCAACCCATTGCGATGTCCGGCAGAAGTGGTAGACTCCCGTTCAGCCAACTCTGGCTCGTCTGGGCGACCGGTCTGGTTGCTCTTTGAGGGGAACGAATAAGGGAGTGCGACCCATGGCGTCTCGGCCTCACCGCGTTGTCGCGTTCACACTGATCGAACTGCTGGTGGTCATCGCGATCATCGCGCTGCTGATCGGCATCCTGCTCCCGGCGCTGGGCAAGGCCCGTCAGGCTGCCCGCGTCACGATGAGCATGGCCAACCTCCGCTCGCTCGGACAGATCCAGGCGACGTATCAGGGCGAGGCCAAAGGACAATTCGCCGTCACGCTTTTTGGTCGACGTGTGACCGGCCAACCTTTCCAGTGGTACGACGCCCAGCCGGTGAACTCGAACTTCTACTGGAGGTTTGATGGCACCGGCCAAGACGTCAACCTTTGGCATTCCGAGTGGTACGCGGCCCACTGGTTCAGCTTCACCGCGGCCTGGCTTGACGGCAACAACAACTACGGCAACCCGGTCCAGTTTTCCCCGGCCGACAAGGCGGCGCTGAATCTGTACCGCGAGCTGTACACGCTTTCCGCCGCTCAGGGCATCGGCGCTGACGAGTGGATCTGGCCCGGCTCCTATTGGATGTCCCCGACCTTCTGGTTCAAGCCCGAGCGATACTCCGGTGACGTTCGCGCCGCGCTCAGCCCGCCGAAGCCGGATGAGTACCAGGCCTACTTCAAGGTCGCCAAGGTCGACGACGTCTTCCAGCCCTCCAACAAGGTGCTGCTGATGGAGCGTGCGGACTTCTCGAAGGACAGCCGAACCGAGATCCTCCCGACCTCGACGATCAAGAAGAACCGCTCGCCGCAGTGGAACAACCCCGGCGCACGCCCGGGTGTCGCAATGGCCGACGGCTCGTGCACGCGTCCGAACATGGCCACGATCACCGAGCGGGCCCTCAAGACCAATCCGAACACCGACGAGCAGCGGATGTACTCGCCTTCGGGAGTCTGGAAGTACATCGATCACTTCCGGCTCAGCGATGTCCGCTCCGGCTACGGCCTCTACAACTGGGGCATCGAGACCGGCAAGGCCGAGGACTCCACGGGCGTGGGCGGCGGCTCCTACCCCGCCTTCTTCTGGGCGACCAAGGACGGCGTGAAGGGCCGCGACTTCACCAACTAATCCGAAAGTCCCGGAGCATCCCATGGACGAGAAAAAGAAGAAGCTCGTGCTCGGATCCGTGGCCGGTGTCGCACTCACCATCGCAGCGGTCATGCTCATCTCCAACTTCATGCCCTCGAGCCCGAAGCTCGAGCTCAGTTCGGAGCAGCAGCAGCAGGTCGCCAAGGACGCTGCGGAGATGGAGAAGGCCCAGGAACAGGCCGCCGCGGAAGTCCGGCCCGAACCCGAAGAGCCGGCGGATGCCAACGCTCCCAAGCCCGAGCACGCCGGAGGCGTGCGCTACCGGGTGCCCAAGTCGGGCGGCTGATCTGAACGAGCAACATCTCCGAGTCAATCCCAAGAACGCCCCGCTAGCCTCCTAGCGGGGCGTTCTCATTTGGGTGGAAACCTCGCCTTTGGCCGGCAGCCTTCACCGCTTCTGACTCACGAACGAGCCTGAGCAGACAACCCAATGGGACCGCCACTCTGCTGCCCCAAAGTCGCGTATGAAAGGCAGGACGCATTGCGATCGCATCGGACCGGCGACACTGTGATTTATCGCAGTCTCACGGACTTGAAGTTGCGGAGCAGCTGCGGCGACACAATCGAGTTTCCCGTGTTCAACGAGTGCTTTGAGAACTGCCAGGGATCGCCGCTTGACGTCGTCGAGGCTCAGGACCCCGATGATCCTCCGCTTGTGGAGGTTGAGATCGCCAATTTTGAAGGAGAGGCAGCCACACTTTGTTCGCGTGAATCAGCCCCGTGTCCCGCAGATGTCAATCTTGACTATGTCCTTGACCTCGCAGACTACTTCCTGTTCTTTGACTATTTCGACAACGAGCGCGAACTCGCCGACCTGAACGCCGATGGCGTCGTCGACCTGGGTGATTTCTTTATCTTCCTTGACTTCTGGGCAAATGGCTGCTAGGCCTCCAGTTGCGACTCGGCTCAAGGCCCGGATTGCCGGGCCTTGAGCACTTTTGCAGACGCAGATTTTTGGACCGTCCAGGAACCTCGCGAACTCAGACCAGCGATGTCGGACGAGCTCGCAGAGGCACGAAACACCCGGCAACTGACCCTACCCGAAGAGTTTGGGGCTCAATGGCTGTTGTCCTGATTGATGAAACGGAGTCAGCCTCTCGCGTACCGCTGAGATTCGTGCGCGGATCTCGAAGCCAGCTAGTCCCCTAGCCAGTTCGACGATTGCTGACCGGAGTCGCTATCCTGAATCGGAGAAGTTGTGAGTTATCCGCCGCATCGAGAATCTCCGGCGGAGTGTGCTACGAAGTGCTTCTCGTGGGGAGTCCTGAGGATTACCAGTGCGTCGTGTTCGCGCCTTCACCCTGATCGAGCTCCTGGTGGTCATCGCGATCATCGCGCTGCTCATCGGCATCCTGCTTCCCGCGCTGGGCAAGGCCCGCATCGCGGCCCGCTCGGCGGTCAGCATCTCCAACCTCCGCTCGCTGGCCCAGGTCCAGGTGCTCTACCAGGGCGAAAACAAGGGCGCGTACCCGGTCTTCATGCGCGGCATCGGCGGCGGCGGTTACCGCTGGTTCGACATCGAGGTCCCCGACCGCTCCGGATACGTCTGGCGTTTTGACGCCCAGGGGGGCGACGCGACCAGCTTCTATTCCGAGTGGTACGCCGCCCACTGGTTCAGCTTCGCGACCCGCTGGCTCGACGGGAACAACAACTACGCCAACCCGGTGCAGTTCTCCCCGGGCGATCGGGCGGCGATCGACCTGTTCAAGCGGGTGAGCGAGCTCATCCCTCAGTACGGCGCCGACGAAGTGCTCTGGGGAGGCTCGTACTACATGCCCCCGACGTTCTGGTTCAAGCCTTCGCGGTACGTTGATTCCAGCCGTGCGAACCTGACGCCCACCAAGATCGGCGAGGGCTTCTTCAAGGGCGCCCGCATCGACGACGTGACGTTCCCATCCCTGAAGGTCGCGCTGGTCGAGCGGCTCGATTTCTCCCAGTCCTCACGGATCGAGACCTATCCCAACCGGGCCACGATCAAGAACAATCGCTCGCCTCAGTTCAACAATCCCGGCGCTCGCGCGGGGGCCGCAACCGCGGATGGGAGCGTGACGCGTCCGAACATGCGCGTCATCACCGAGAAGGGACTGAGCTCCAACCCCAACGCGGATGAACGCCGCCAGTTCACGCCCTCGGGAACGTTCCGCTATCTCGCGTACCGCAACATCGGGACGCTCGACGCGGGCAACTACGGGTACATCAACTTCGGCATCGAGATCGGTAAGCCCGAGAGCGAGTGCGGCAACACCGGCAACGGCGGCGGCGAATACCCCGCGTTCTTCTGGGCCACACGCGACGGCGTGCAGGGCCGTGACCTGCCGGGCTGAGCGGACATCCCATGAAGCCCCAACAGAAAAAGCTCGCGATGGTGCTGGCGCTCGTCCTGATCGGCGGAGCTGCAGCGGCGGTGTGGCTCTCCTCGAGCGGGCCCGAGCCTGTGCCTCAGGACCTTCAGGAAGCCGCTGCGGCGCAGGTGCGTGAGATGAACCAGGCCGAGGCGAGCCAGCCCGCGCCGGTGGAGACCGAACCCGCCGAGCCAGACACGAGCAAGGGCGTCGTGCAGCTCAAGCGGCAGATCAAGCCCGACTGAACAACCAGTTGTGGAGCGGAATCATCGCCCGCCGAGGATGGCCTGGATGGAGGCCTCGATCGCGGCATTGTCGCCTTCGTCCTGAGGCGTCGCGTCGGGCGTGGCGGGTCCCAGGGCGCTGATGCGGTCGCGAACATCGCCGATGTAGGTGATCTGGAGGCCGAAGTTCTCCCCCACCTTCACCGCGTTGCCGCAACCGATGGTCTTGTTGTGCACGCGAAGCTCGAGTTCGGCTTCGGCGTTTCGAGGGATCTCGATGATGGCGCCGGGGGAGAGCGAAAGCACCTCGCGCAGGCCCATGCGCCGCTCACCGAGCTGCACGACGATCGGCACCTCGAGCTTGAGGATGGATTGGAGCGTCGCACCGGAGGACGCCCCCGACGAGCCGGGGATTCGCTTGGCGTTGTTCATGAGCGCACCGAGTCGCGGGGATGGTCGCAAGCGGTGTGCCGGAGCATGTCCGGACCCGCGCCAGGAATCATCGACCAGCAGCGTGCGCCGATTCAGCGCCGTCGGCGTCAAGGCTGCGCGGGGGAGCGCAGATCCAGCGTGATCTCGCCTTCGGCCAGCCCCGGAGCCCCGGGCACGCAGCGCCAGGAAAGGCTCTCGGCACGGCGCAGGGCCGAGACCAGCCCCACCTCGGGCATCCCGGCGCTCACCAGCCCCCCCACCAGCGCTTCGGGCCTGGCAAAGAGTCTGAACAGGTCGGGCCTGGCCTGGCCGGTCGTGGGCGCGAGGATCGCATCACGCAGCAGCTTCACGCCCTCGGCCGCCCGGGCCTCGCCCGCCGATGCCGCCTTGCCTCGACCGACGATGGAGACGATCCACCAGGCGCGATCCCCGGCGCTGGCGTAGGTCCACGCCCAGTGCGTGCCTGAGAGGAGCGAGCCGGTGGATCCGGGCTTGGCGTCGCTTCCCAAGGCGGTGGATGCGCGGATCGCGCCCGGATCCCGGCGGTCGAACTTCGTCGGAAGGGCGCCCGCGGGGCCCACCGCCGCCAAGCCTCGCGCGATCGCTTCATCGCCGCGGAACGCCTGATCGCCGAGCCCGCCATCTTCGAGCTTGTGATCGATGGCGATCGGGAGCGCGAAGGCCAATCTCCAGCCCGCGTCGGCATCGGGCTCGTGGAGCACCGCGAGGACGGCGCTGCCGTCGCTGGTCGGAAGATCCTGCACGCCGATGAGCTGACGCCAGGCTGCACCCAGCGCGCCGACACCTGCAACCTCGGGCATGGACTGACCCGCGAACGCGAGGGCTGCGCCGCGCGAGAGCATCTCCCACGCGTGTTCATCGACCAGCGGGGCCGCGGGCGAGCGTTCGTCGCCCGCATCGCCCAGCAGCAGGCTTCGTGTACCGGAGTAGCTGACCTTCCAGCGGAGGCCCTGCGCCCAGGCGGTTGCGGAGGCGAACTCTGCGACGCCTCCGGGGACGGGCTTGCGGAAGACCGCGAAGACATCGCCTCGGGTTTGGCCCTCGGCGTCACGCGCGGGCGGCGCGGGAGGCGTCGCGCCCTTGGGGACCAGCCGGTCAAAGAGATCGCCCTGGCGCGGACCGAGCACGAGCGTTGGCAACCCTCCACCTGAATCACGGGGAACCGCGAGTTCGAACGCGCCGTTCTCCAGCGCGAGGACCGGCGCGCCGCCCACGAACCCTCGCGGCGCGGGCTTGAGCCTTTCGCGCACGAGCGCCTCGGTCTCCGGGTCCACCTGGCTCGCGACGGCCCAGTCGGTGTCGCCCGCGTGGTCCTGCTGGAGGAAGATCGCGACGCGGCGACCGAGCAAGCGGTCGAACGCGACGGATTGCTCAAGGTTCATCGTCGACGAGAGGTCTTGCCAGGCACGTTCGAGGGAGGTGAGCAGGCGCGCATCGTGCAGGAGCCCGATGAGCGCGCTGGTCGCGGGCTGACGCCGGATCGCGGCGCCGTCGGTGATGACGACGGCGCCCTCGGCGACAGGCCTTGCGCGCTCGGCCTCCTGGGCGCTGGCATGGCCGCAGACCAGGGCGAGCGTCAGCGCGAGAGCACCCGATCCCCAGCGCACGCGACGCTTCGGGCTGGGATTCGAGAGGAGCTTGGGTGGTCGGATGTTCACAAGCTGCGCCGGTGCGTGTGCGAACGCATCCACCACGCACGCCGTGGAATGCCGGATGGGTACACGCTCTTCAGATTAACGCTTGGCCGGGGTGGCTGATGCATTCACCGGCGCCAGATCCAGAGGCTTGGCGGGAAGCTTGGTGGAGAGGCTGGGCCAGAAGTTCTCCAGAGGCATATCCATGCCGACCCAGAAGGGTTGGGCAGCACGCTCGGAGAGAATCGCCGCCGGGGCCAGATCCTGCTTGCTGGCCAAGGCCTGACTGGACGCGGGCTCAGATCCGAGCGTCCAGCGGCGCGGGGCTTCGCCCGAAGAGCTCGAGCCAAGCTTGAGTCCCAGGGCCCTGGGCTTGGGTTCCGAGGGCTGAGCCGCGGGCAAGAGCCCGGTCTGGAGCGTCGCGACCGCCTGGCGGACCTGCGACGCGCCGGTGTCCACCGCAGAACGGCTCGCCTCGACCATGGAACTCACGGGGGCAGGAGATTCGGAAGCGATCGGAGTCGAGCCCGGGGCGTGACGCTCCTGGAGCACCAGCCCCACGACGCCCGCGGCCAGCGCGACGCCCGCAGCGATGCGCGACCAGTAGAGCACTCGGCGCTTGCGGCTCGGCAGAATGATGCCGCGATCTTCGAGCTGACCGAGGATCGACGCGGTCAGATCCGGAGCTTCAATCGGCTGACGCATCGCCAGGTGCAGGCGCTCGGCGCGCTCGAAAGCCGCCTGACGCTCGGGGGAACGGGCGAGCTCCTGCTCGAGCGCACGGCGGGCGGCGTCGGTGAGCGCGCCGTCGGCGTGGGCGTCGAGCAGACGCTCGAAGGCATGATCGGTGAGGCCCGGCGCAGGCTCGGGCCTGCGGACCTTGGAGTGATGGTTCGAAGGTTGGCTCACAGCCAAGCCTCCTGGACCACGCGGGCCAGCTCGGGAATCTGATCCATGCACTCGCGGAGGCGACGCCGGCCGCGGTGCAGATGGCTCTTGACGGTTCCCTCGGGCAGGTTCATCTGCTCGCAGATGAGCTTGATGGGCCAATCGTGCTGGTGGAAGAGCACCACGATCTCGCGCTGCTCGTCGGGCAAGGTCATCAGGGCGCGCTGCAGCGCATCGCGGAGGTGCGTCTCGCGGGCCGCCAGGCGGAGCGTGGGTGATTCGGCGGGCCGGGACATGCCCTCGACCGCATCGGAGTCCGACGCGGGACGGAGCTTGGCGCAGGAGTTGAAGTACACGCGCCGCGCGATCGTGAAGAGCCAGGTCGAGAAGCGGAAGCGTGGGTCGAAGCGGTCGAGGTTCGCCAGTGCGCGCACAAAGGCGTCCTGCACGACGTCTTCGGCGACATCGACACGGCCGGAGAGTCGCAGGATGTAGCCGTAGAGCTGCGACTGGTGGGCGCGGATGAGCTCGCCAGCGGCGGCGCGTTCGCCCCGTGCGGCTCTTCGAATGAGGTTGAACTCGGACTCGCGGTCCATCAACGCCCCTTTGGCCGACGCCGCCACTTGTGCGTCAGCACGCAATCCCACGTCTAAATGTACCGACGGCCCGGCCGGTGGTTTCACCAAAAGACCAAGCGGCAATCGAATGCTGCGGGCTTCAAAATGGGCAGGGGCCCCGGATTCGCTCCCGGGGCCCCTGGCCATGTGTTCGCAGATTGTTCTGGCCCATCCGTGGGGAGATGGGAGAGGTTCAGGCCGCAGCACGACGGCGGTTGGCCTGGGCCTGCTTGATGCGCTCGGCCTCGATGGTGCGGAGGTTGCGGAGCTTGACGCCCTGGGCACGCTCCTCCATGGCCTCGTCGAGGACGTGGATGAGGTCCAGGGGGTGCGGCGCGAACAGGTCGGCGCCGATCTCTTCCGCGAGGCCCTCGGCGCGATTGAAGACGCCGGCGCCAACGCAGATGCGGGTGTCGTTGCACGCGCCGATCTCGCGGATCTGATCGATGATGCTGCGGATGCCCGGGAGATCCGAGGCGGCCGACGCGAACATGAGGAGCACGTCGGGCTTGGTGGCCTGGGTCTGCGCCAGGATCTCGTCGGCAGGGACGCCGCCGCCGGCGAAAGTTACTTCATATCCAGCGGTTTCGAGCAGATCGACGGCCATCTGGGCGCCGAGTTCTTCGGACTCGCTCGGGCCGCAGGTGGTGAACACGCGGAAGCGGGTGGTGCCCGAACGCTCGAGGGAGGACGCGGCCTGATCGATGAGCTGGCGGAGAAGACGCGTCGCGAAGTGGTAGCTGAGGCTGGTCATCTGATCGGAGCGGTGCAGCTTCTCGATCAGCTCATACGCGGGCCAGAACAGGCCAGTGATGACTTTGGTCGCACCCGCCTTGGCGAGCGCGTCCTGCACGATGGTGCGGGCGGCGTGGCGATCGCCGTTGATCAGGGTTTCGAAAAGTCTCTCGACGAGAAGCTCCTGGCTCATGATGGAAACAGCTCCGTTGAAGTCACCGACCGGAGCGGCTCCACCGCGTCAGGCCTTCGAACATCTCCTCAGCCCCCGGCATCCCCGGGGCCACGCGACCATGCGTCGCGGGTTTGGTCTATCGATCCCCCCCCGCGACGAGCGTGAATGACGAAAAGCGTGCGCTCCAAAGCTGCGCCCGAGAAGCATGGCCCGATAAGAACGTTGCCTGGTGGCCAAGAAGGCCCAACCGACAGAAAGTTATCGGACACAGACGCGCAGGATCAGCCAGCGCGGATGCCCCGATAACACACGCAAACCCCGAATGTCAGGGGGTTGGCCGCCACATCCTTGAAGCCCACCGCAGCCATCGCGGCCTGCATTTCTTCGCGGCTCATGAAGGTGGAGACCGAGCGCGGGAGGTACTTGTACGCCCCGCTCTTGTCGCCCGAGACCCAGGTCGCGGTCATGGGCATGATGCGCTCGCACCAGATGTCGTTGCCAAATCGGATCAGGGGGTTGCGGGGCTTGTCGAACTCGAGCACGACGAGCCTGCCCCCGGGCTTGAGCACGCGGGCGAACTCGGCCAGCGCCTTTCTGGGATCGGAGACGTTGCGGATCCCGAACGCGATCGACAGCACGTCGAAGCTGGCGTCGGGGAACTGCAGGTTCATCGCGTCGGCGCCAACGTAGGTGATCTTGGAAGCCTGCTCGGGCGTCAGTTTTGCCTGCTTTTTGCGGGCCAGTTCGAGCATTTCGGGCGTGAAGTCACCGCCGGTGACTTTGGACGCGGGCGTGCGCGCGAAGGCCTCGGTGAGATCGCCCGTGCCGCAGGCCATGTCCAGGACGTGATCGCCGGGCTTCACCTGCGCGATGCGCACCGTGCGGACCCTCCAGCGCTGGTCCAGTCCGAACGAGTGCAGGCGGTTGTTGAGGTCGTAGCTTCCCGCGATAGCGCCGAACATCGAGCGCACCTTGGAAGGCTTGTCCTGATGGGCGTGCGGATTGGAGAGCTCGGGGTCGGACCAGGCGACCTGGGGCGAAGCTCCGGAGGCGGGGTTGGGGGTCGTGGTGGTCACAGGCGTCGGCGTGAAAGATTGAGGATCACAAATCAGGCCCGCGAAGGCGTTATTCTCGGACCAAGGCTTTGGCCCCGCCAACCCGCGGCAGGCTGGCCAGGTGTTGGCCCGGGCGTTTAGGCTTTGAAGCCCACGCACCCGGCGGTCCGAAGCGTATTTCGCCTCGGGGGCCGGCGTGGACGCTGGGCGCGAGGAAAGTTGGGCCGGTTCCCCGGCCCCTGGGAGGAACGCTGTGGTGAATCAGCTGCGCATGGGATGGGTGGTGCTGGCGAGCCTGGGGCTCCTGATGCTGGTCGGGTGCACGACCAATCCGACCACGGGGCGGAGCCAGTTCAACGCGCTCTCCCGCTCGGACGAGATCGCGATGGGCGTGCAGGCGATGCCGAGCATGCTCAAGGAATACGGCGGGAAGGTCGCGCAGCAGGACCTGCAGGACTATGTGAGCTCGATCGGCAAGAAGATGGCGGCCCAGACCGAGGGCGACGCGCCGTCGCTTCCCTGGGAGTTCACGCTGCTGGACTCGGACGTGATCAACGCCTTCGCGCTCCCCGGCGGCAAGGTGTTCATCTCGCGCGGGCTGGCGGAACGCATGACCAACGAGGCCCAGCTCGCGGGCGTGCTCGGACACGAGATCGGGCATGTGACCGCACGGCACATCAACGATCAGATCGCGCGCGAGACCGGCGCCAACATCTTCGCGCAGGTCGTCGGCGCCGTCGCGGGTGAAGCGGGAGGAGCCGTCGCGCAGGCGGCGCCCGTCGTCATCAATGTCGGCGGCAACGCGGTGCTCCTGAAGTACTCCCGGGATCAGGAGAGCGAGGCCGATGCGCTGGGCATGCGCTACATGACCAAGGTGGGCTACAACCCCATCGCGCAGCGGCAGGTCATGGAGATCCTTCAGAAGGCCTCCAAGGCCGAAGGTGGCCCGGGCGGCGAGTTCTTCGCGACCCACCCCTACCCCGAAACCCGCATCAAGCGCATCACGATCCTGCTCGAGAAGGACTACGCGTACACCCAGAACAACCCGAAGTTCTCGCTGTATGAAGCGGATTTCAAGGCAAAATTCCTGAGCAAGGTGCACGCGGCGTTCCCGCCTGGAAGGCCCTTCAACCAGAAGGACCACGAGCTGGCGCTCGCGAGCCTGCGGATGCCAAGCTTCGTGAACGACGCGGACTGCGACCGCTGCGCCAAGACGCACGAGTTCCACACGCGGTAAGAGGCGGGTGCGAGACGTGCCACCTCGGATTCACGCACACGCCTGGATTGGACGCTTCGTCCAATCCAGGATGACGCCACGAAGCGATGTGATCGCGATGGGTGCGCTGATCCCGGCTTGAGCGAAGCGCTCAAACCGGGCGTGTGTGTGCGAGTGGGCAATGCGTTGCGTGTGCTGCTTGCGGGCGGGGTGCACCGACCGCGGCGGCCGCGGTCGGTGGCACGCTGCTGGACCTGATCAGTCCTTGACCTTCCCCTTGCCCTTCACGACCTCGCCGATGACGTAGACGGTTTCGCCGAGCTTTTCGAGCTGTTCCTTCACGGAGTCGGCGAAGGCGGGCTTGACGATGACGCAGTAGCCGATGCCCAGGTTGAAGACGCGCTTCATTTCCGCGTCGTCGATATCGCCTTGGTTCTGGAGGAACGAGAAGACGGGGAGCACGGGCCAGGACTTGCGGTCGATGATCGCGTCGCAATCGGGCGGGATGGAACGGACGAGGTTTTCCGCGAGGCCCGACCCGGTGATGTTCGCCATGCCTGTGACGACGTTCTTCACCTTGTACGTGCGCTGGAGGCGCACGATGGATTCGGCGTAGATGCGCGTGGGCGTGAGGAGGACCTGGCCCAGGTTCGGAAGCGGGGCCTCCTGAGTTGTGCGGCGGGGGCGTTTGGGGGTTGGGCGTTTGGTAGAGGGGGAAGAGGAGAGAGGGGAGGACGCGGAGTCCTCTCGCTTGCGCGAGAGGCTCTGACTGACTGCGTCGGGGTAGATCTTGGAGAGGTCGAGGCCCGCGTGCTTTACGACCTTGCGGACGAGGGAGTAGCCGTTGGAGTGGATGCCGCTGGACGCGAGGCCGAGGATGACGTCGCCCGGCCTGACGCGTTCGGGCTTCATGGCGCGTTTGAGTTCGACGACGCCCACGCAGAAGCCCGCGATGTCGAAATCGCCCGGCGCGTAGAGGTCGGGCATGTTGGCGGTTTCGCCTCCCAAGAGCGCGCAGCCGGCCTGCCGGCAGCCTTCCGCGACGCCTTCGACGAGGGCTGCGAGCATCGGCTTGTCGATCTTCGGGACCGCGATGTAGTCCAGGAAGAACAGGGGTTCGGCGCCCTGAACAATGAGGTCGTTGACGTTCATCGCGACCAGATCGATGCCCACGGTGTTGAAGACGCCCATGTCGGCCGCGAGCTTGATCTTGGTGCCCACGCCGTCACAGCAGGCGACCAGCACCGGATCCTTGTAGTTGCGTTTGAAGAGTCGTTCGTTGAAGTCGAGGCGGAACAGGCCCGCGAATCCGCCCGGGTTCGGGATGACGCGCGGCCCGAAGGTCCGGCGCATGACGGACTCGAGGCCTTCGGCGAAGGAGTCCTTGGCGTCGATGTCCACGCCGGCAGCGGCGTACGTGAGGCCGTTTTTGGCGGTCTGGCGTCCCATGACCGGAGGATAGCGGGGACGATGGTGGGCGGAAGCCGACATCGGGGCGGCTCAGGCCCGCCTCGGGTACGCTTTGGCCATGAAGCACGCCAAGGTCGCCTTTGCCTGCAGCCTCGTCGTCGCCCTCGCGGGTTGCGCCACGAGCCGGTACGACCAGCTCCTGTCCAAGGCGGGGCGGGTGGAATCGGACCTCAAGAAAGAGCAGAAGAAGGTCCTGGCGCTGGAGGCTTCCGATCCCGCGCGGGCGAGCAAGCTCGATCACCTGACCTCGCTGCGGGCGCAGCTCTCGGCGGCCAACGTCGGCCTTTCGACGGTTCGGCACGCGCTGCCCGACGACAAGAAGGACATCGGCTACGACGTGCTCGACCAGGTGTACGACACGATCGATTGGAACATCCCGCTCGGGCCGAATGACAAGGGGCTCAAGGCGATGCCCCGCTCGTTCTCGAGCGGCGTGCTCAGGCTCGATTGAGTCTGGCCGGGCTCAGCTCGGCTCGATGACGACCGCGGTGCCGTAGCACAGCACTTCGGTGGCCCGCCCGCCGCCGCCGATCTCGGAGGCGTCGAAGCAGAGGCCGACGATGGCGTTGGCGCCGACGGCTCGGGCGTGGTCGATGAGCAGTTCGTAGGCCTGCTGGCGGGCCTGCTCGCACATCTCGGTGTAGGCGCCGATCCGGCCGCCAACGATGGTCTTGAGGCCGCCGAGGATGCCTTGGGAGATGGTGGGCGCGCGGACGATCAGCCCGCGCACGACGCCGCGATACTCCTTGATCCTGTATCCTTCGATGGTGAACGTCGTGGTGACGGGAATCATGTCGTGGCTCCTCAAAGGAGCGTCCACGTTATCAGGTTGCACGCCCTTTGGATGAGCAGGCCAGACAATCCCAGGAACGGACGGCCATGGGACCTTTGGTGCCCGAACCGGTGCACGGGTCACCCGCGGACCTGCTTCCCGCGCCGCCGGATGCGCTGATCCCGGAGGACAGGCTTCCCTTCGAGTCCGAAGGCCCTTGGTGGAGGCCGGGCTGGCAGCACGTGGCGCGGGTCATTGCATGGCGCTGGGTGATTCTGCTTCCAGCGCTGGCGATCGGGATCGGCGGGCCTTACGAGCTAATCATGGACCGTGCGTTCATGCCCATGGCAGCGGCGTCGTTCAAGCTCATCGTCTTTTCGTGGGGCGTGATCATCACGATCGTGGCGTGGGGAATCCGCCACGCGGTCGCCGGCCGCAAGGACATGTTCTGCATCCACTGCGGCTATTCGGTGCACGGGCTCGGCGAGCGCGGCCAGTGTCCCGAGTGCGGACGCTTCTTCAACGTCTCGATGATCAACGAGTATCGCAAGGACCCGCACTTCTTCGTCCAGCGCCACAAGGCGCTGAAGAACGCCAGGCCCAGCGTGATCTTCCGGGCCGGGACGGGCCCCACCGCCAACGACGGCACGCGTTGAGCATCACCAGCCCAGGGGCTTGCCGAGCAGCTGCCGCTTCTTGCGGAGGTGCTCCATGTGGTGGTTCACGTGCCAGACGTAGAGCTCGACCATGCCTCCGAGGGTCATCAGGCCGTTCTGATTGTGGACGCCCTGCCTGGCGAAGGCCTCGTCGGGGAGGGTGCGGAGCCACTGCGCGTTGAACTTGCGGTTGAGCGCGAAGATGTCGGTGACGAGCTTGAGATCGGCCCGGTGATACTCAAGCTTGCTGGCCATCGCGGTCTCGTCGTAGGCGATGATGAGCGGCTTGTCCTCGGCGGCGATGCGGCGCATGCGATGCGTGGCGGCCAGATCGCTCTCGAGCAGGTGGACGACGATCTGCTGGATGCTCCAGGTGCCCGGGATCGGGAACGCGTGAAGATCCGGGGCTGAAAGTCCCTGGATCGCGCGTGCGGGCACATCGGCGAGGGCTTCGAACTGGTCGATGACAGAGCGGTTCATGGTTCCCTCCGGGAATGCGTGTTCAGAACGGGATGGGCTGCCCCTCGTAGTTGAGGAACTTGCCCGAGTCCGAGAGCTTGAGGCGATCGGCGACCGCGATGAGCGAGCGGATGCTCTCGGCGGGGTCGAGGGGTGCGTCGGGTCCGCCCATGTCGGTCTTGTTCCAGCCCGGGCAGAAGCTCACGACGATGATGCCGTCGGGGATGAGATCCTTGGCCATGCGCGCCGAGATCATGTTGAGGGCCGCCTTGCTCGCGCAGTAGGCGTAGCTGAACCCCTGCCTGCCGTAGGTGATCGAGCCGAGCGTGCTGGAGATGTTCAGGACCTTCTTCTGGTGTCCCGCGCGGAGATTGGAGGCCAGCGCCCGGGTGAGCAGCGCGGGCGCGAAGGTGTTGATCCGAAAGACGCGCTCGAAGGCCTCGACGGAGATGGATTCGAAGGAGGGATCCTGCTCGGTCACGCCCGCGTTGTTCACCAGGATGTCGATGCTGCGGCCCTTGAGCTTGTGGGCCAGCGCCTGGATGCTGTGCGGGTCTGAGACCTCAAGCGGCACGATTTCCTTGGCGAGGCTGATCAGATCGAGCGGGAGCTTCTGCTGACTGCGGACCGCGGCGATGACGTGATCGCCGCGCTGCGCGTAGTGCTTGACGAACTCGAGGCCCAGACCTCGGTTGGCGCCGGTGACAAGAACCGTGCTCGACATGCGTGGCTCCGTGGTTGCTCGACGCGGGTGGTTGGATGCACCCGCTGCTTCGGGGTTTCCTGAACTTCAGACTCAGCGCCTCAGCCGGGCTTCTTCCAGCCCGATTCCTTGTCTTTTCCGAGGACGCCCGCGGACTGCTTGATGCAGCGCAGGCACGCGTGCTCGGTCGAGTGGATCGGGCTGGTCCAGTGGAGGCCTTCGCGGTGCTCCAGGCAGAGCCGGCACGTCGCGTCCGGGGGGAGCGCCGACCCGACCTGCTGGAGCACGACCTCGGTGTACGCGACCGTGAGGCACGACGAGCAGATCAGGCTGCCGCGATGCCCCTCCACCATCGGGCGGTCCTCCGCCCACGAGCGGCGGCAGAAGTCGCACTTGAAGAAGTCATTGCCCTGGGCGTTCTCGTCGTGCATGGTTCAGCTCAGGAGCTGGTTGCGGGCCAGGTTCGCGTAGATCTCGCAGCGGGTCAGGAGTTCGCGGTGGGTCCCGATGTCCACCACGCGGCCCTGATCCATGACGACGATGCGGTCGGCGTTGAGGACGGTGCTCAGGCGGTGGGCCACGATGAGGCACGTCCTGCCGTGGGAGAACTCGCCGATGGCCTCGGCGATCTTGGCCTCCGAGTCGGCGTCGATCATGCTCGTCGCCTCGTCGAGGATGAGGATCGCGGGGTTGCGGAGGATGGCCCGCGCGATCGCGATGCGCTGGCGCTGGCCGCCGGAGAGCGAGAGCCCCTGCTCGGCGACCGGCGTGTCGTAGCCTTGCGGGAGCTTCTCGATGAACTCGTGGGCGCGGGCCTGCTTGGCCGCGTTGACGATCTGTTCCTGGGTCGCGACGCCGGCGCCGTAGGCGATGTTGGCGCGGATGGTGCCCTGGAAGAGCACGGTCTCCTGGGTGACCACGCCGATCTGCGAGCGGAGGCTCCGCACGCCGACTTCGCGGATATCCCTGCTGTCGACGGTCACTTTGCCCGACTGGGGATCAAAGAGGCGGGGCACCAGCGCGAGAAGGGTCGTTTTGCCTGAGCCGTTGGGTCCGACGACCGCGACGGTCTCGCCATGGCGGACCGAGAGCGACACGTTGCGGAGCGAAGGCTCGCGGGCGGTGGGATACGTGAAGGTGACGTCGTCGAAGGCGATGGAGGAGGCGTGCCTGGGGAGCTTGGGGAGCTTGACGCCATGGCCGGGCTCGGGCGTTTCCTTGAGCAGTTCGAGCACGCGGTCGGCGCCCGCGCTGGAGGCCTGGATGTCGTTGAGCAGGCCCGTCAGGGGCTTGAGCGAAGCGCCCGCGGCGCCGAGCGCGACGAGGGTCATGAAGAAGTCGGCGGGGTTCAGGGCGCGGTCGATGATCGCCTTGGCCGCGACCAGGACCAGACCGCCCAGGACGAAGATCGCGAGCGTCTCGACCAGCGGGCTGGCGATGGCGCGGGCGGTGCGGACGCGGTTGAGCTCGCGCATCACCTGCTTGTTCAGGCGGTGGAAGCGACCCGCTTCGTAACGCTCGGTGGTGTGCACCTTCACGACGCGGAGGCCTTGCAAGGCCTCGGTGGTCGCGCGGTACAGGTCCGCCTGCGAGTGCAAGGCCGAGCGGCTGGCCCGGCGGATCTTCTTGCCGAGCTTGCGGATGATCGTGCCCAGCACCAGCCCCACGCCGATCGCGATGAACGCCAGGCGGGGCTCGATGAGGAACGCTGCGGTCAGGGCCGAGACGCCCTTGGTGACCTGGGCCAGGGCCTTGGAGAGCAGCGTGTTGAACCCGGTGCCCAGGCTCGACGTGTCGTTGATGATCCGGCTGATCGAGTCCATCGGGCCGGAGGCGACGATGGTCTTCAGCGGAAGCCTGAGCGTGCGGTGGAAGCACTCGCGGCGGATCGCGGTGATGCTCCGGTTGACCACCGTGAGCGAGAGGTAGGCGTGCAGGAAGTTTGCGGTGGCCCCGAAGACCGTCAGGACCGCCAGGCCGCAGACGCTCCAGAGGATCGCGTCGAACTGCGCGCTCTTGTCGTGCCCGCCCGGGAGGAGATTGAGGACGGAGCTCGGGACCGCGACGCCCGTGCGGACCGCCAGGGCCATGGAGCCCTCGGCGGCCAGTTCGCGCAGGCTGGTCGGATCTTCGTCGAGGACGCGCTCGAGCAGAGGCCTGACCGCGACGATGCCCGCGCCCATGCTTCCCGCAGACATGATCGCGAAGAACACCGCGCCCACCACGGTCACGCGGTAGCGGAGCATGCGACGGGCCAGCTGCCAGAAGGGGCTCACAAGGGGCTGAGCGTAGGAGCTCTCGACCCTCGACGCCCGGCCGATCCGGGTTTGGTTCGGTGTTTACTTGCGGGCCAGCTCGGGAATCAGCAGGCCGAGCTCCCAGCGCAGACATTGCTCGAGGCTGGGGGTGAGGAACGTGAACCCCGCGCCCTCCAGAGCTTCGGGCACCACGTTGGTCCCGCGGAGCAGGACTTCACGGCCCATCTCGCCGAAGGCGGCTTTGAGGAGCCACTCGGGAATGTTGCCGAGCCTCATGACCTTGAGGAGCCTCGCGAGGGTCTCGGCGAACTCGAACTGACGCACCGCGCCGGGGGCGGCCAGGTTCACCGGACCGGCGACGTGCTCGTTCATCAGGGCAAAGTGCAGCGCGCCGATGGTGTCGTCGATGCTGATCCAGGGCCAGTACTGGAAGCCATCGCCCAGACGCCCGCCCAGGCCGAGCTTGAACTTGGATTCGAGCTCCGCCAGAGCGCCGCCTTCGGAAGAGAGCACGATACCGATGCGCGGCAGCACGAGCCTCACGCCGAGCTCTTCGACAGGCTGGGCCGCACGCTCCCACTCGACGCACAGATCCGCGAGGAAGCCCTCGCCCGGGCGGGAATCTTCGGTGAGGGGCTCGACGCCGCGATCGCCGTAGTACCCGATGGCAGAGGCGGAGATGAACGTGCGGGGCTTGGCGCCAAGGGAGGCGATGGTGCGGGCCAGCAGCGCGGTGCTTTCGATTCGGCTGTTGCGGATCTCTTCCTTGGTCTTGCGGCTCCACGACTGATTCAGCGTCGCGCCCGCGAGGTGGATGATCGTGTCCGCGCCTTCCAGGGCCGCAGCATCGACCTGGCCTGAAGCGGGATCCCAGCGGATCTCCACGCCGCCCTCGCGATGACGGGGTTCGCGGCGGACCAGCGCGTCGACGCGATGTCCCGCGGTCGTGAGGAACGCGCAGAGCTGCCTGCCGATGAGCCCCGATGCGCCGCTGACGACGATGCGCTGGCGCGGGGCCGACGCGAAGGCCTGCTGGCGGACCAGGTCCAATCTCGTGCGCGCATGGCGGTAGATGAACGTGCGGTCCAGATCGCGGACGATCGCCTTGGCGGTGCCGCTGCGCCCAAGGACCGCGGTGGGCATCTCGTAGCGGAGGTTGTCCTGCAGCAGCCCGATGGTCGGGTTGAAGCGAGCGCCGGTGCGGCGGTCCTTCAGGAAGCGGTGTTCGTGCGTCCAGCTCGCGAACGGGCCGCGGGTCTGGAACTCGTCGAAGCCCTCGGTGGTGGGCGCGAAGCGGGCCTCGTAGCGCGAGCCATGGATGTCGAGGGACACGCTGCCTTCGGGTGTCCCGACGCGTTCCTCGTGGACGATCTTGATCTGCTCCCACGGAGGCGTCAGGCGCGCGGTGATTCCCGGGGCGCTGTGATACGCCTGCAGGACCGCCGGCACGACCGGCATCACGCTGGTACGCGAGTACTCGGGCATCGACCCCTGAGTATCGGTCGGCAGAGCCCCGCGGATGGGGGTCGCCCGGGATTCCGAGGGAAGCGACTGGCGATCATTTTGAGTTATCGGACGCTGATTCAGCGGCGGTCTTCGATCAGGTCGCTCAGGACGGCGTCCGCCGCACGCCTTCCCGAGACCATGGCCCCGTTCAGGCTGGCGTTCTCGCGGTGGTCCCCGGCGACGAAGAGCCTGGGCTCGATCCGGGCGGGCCTGTACGGATTGGCCAGCGCGCCGGGGAGCTGCTGGGGAAGCGCGTGCGGGATCTCGTAGGTGCGCAGGTGCTTCCAGGCGTCCACCTGATCGCCGAACCAGCCCCGCATCTGCGCGATCGCGGCGTTCTGGAGTCGAGCCGCGTCCAGGTCCGCGACCGCGCCGGCGGTGGAGAGGGAGATGAGGTGCTTGCCCTGGGGGGCGTAGCCCGGCGCGACCAGCGAGTGGACCGCGACGTGATTGATCGGGCCGGCGCCATCACCATCGAGGACGAGGATCGGTTCATCCACCGGGGCGCGCTCGGCGGCGAAGTAGAGCGTCGTAGAAGAAACCCAGAGGGTGTTGAGGTCACGAGCACGCGTGCCGGTGAGGGCCGCGGCGGCATGGCTCTCGGTCGCGACCACCACCGCGGCGGCGTCGAGCGTCTGACCCGAGTCGAGCGTCACCATGCCAGGCTCAACCTTGGCGACGCGGGTGTTGAGCCTGAGCGAGCCATCGGGAAGTCCGGCGGCGAGCTGCTCGGGGATGCGCTGCATGCCGCCTGCGGGGAGGGCGGTCGTTCCCGAGTTGAACATGCGGAACGTGAACTCGAACATCCGGCTGGAGGTCTGCAGCGAGCGATCGAAGAAGACGCCGCCAAAGAACGGGCGGAAGAATCGGTCGATGGAGGCCTCGGAGAACCCCTCGTGCCGGAGACGATCGATCGTGGATGACTCGGGGCGTCTCCAGAGATCATCGAGGGATCCCGCGAGGATGCGCTGGCGGAGCACGCCGAGCTTGAGCTTGTCGGTGGGCGTGGAAACAGGTGAAAGGAACGCGGCGGCCGCGTCGATGGGCTTCTTCCACGGATCGGCGACGCGGTGGAACTTTCCCTGGAAGCGGATCAGCGCGCCGGGGTAGAACGTGCCGAGCTTGAGCGCGTCCATGTTGAGCACCGCCTGGGCCTCGGGATAGGCGGTGAGGAGCACCTGGAACCCGCGATCCAGGGCGAAGCCATCGACCATGTCCGTGCGCACGCGCCCGCCGACCGCGTCCTGTCCTTCCAGGACGAGGACCGGGACGCCTTGGGCGCTGAGGTGCTTGGCGCAGCAGAGGCCGGCCAATCCGGCGCCCACGATGATCACGGGTCGGGTCATGCCCGCATTGTGCGCACGCACGCGGCGGTTCTCAAAGCCCGCGGCAAGTTCGTGCGCGCGATTCGATCAGAAGCGAGCCCAGGCGAACCCCGGAGGGATCAGATCCTCGCGGTTGTTGAGAATCCCGACCAGGAACTCCAGTCCTTCGGCGAGGCGCGGGCCGGGGCGATTGAAGTACTGGTTGCCATCGACCAAATACACGCGCCGATTCCGGACCGCGGGGAGCGAGTTCCACCAGGGCTGCGTGAAAAGTGCGCGGGCCATCTCACGGGTGCGGGGAAGGTCGACGCCGCAGGGGCAGATCACGAGGACTTGCGGCTGGGACGCGACCAGGACTTCGGGCGGAACGCGGACGGACTTGCCGGCCTTGCGGTAGGCCTGTTGCATGCCTTCGGCGGTGCCGGCTTCGGGGTCGGGGGTGGGCGGATTGAGCGGATGGACGCCGCCGGCGCGTTCGATGAGCTGGGGCGTCCAGTGGCCTCCGATGAACAGCGGGTCGGTCCATTCCAGGAAGGCGACCGATGGGCCATCGATGAAGGCGTTGACGTGCTCGATGGCCTGGAACATGCGTTCCCGCAGCGCGGAGACCGCGGCGAGGGCCTGAGGTTCGAGTCCCACGGCACGTCCCACGGTCATGTGGTCGTCGAGGACCGCCTCCACGGTGTGGGGGTTGAGGCTGACGATGGCGGGGACCGGATCGAGGGTGGAGGCGATGCCGCGGACGGTGTTCAGGTCGATGGAGCAGACGGCACAGAGGTCCTGGGTGAGGATCACGTCGGGTTTGAGATCCCTCAACTTCTGGACGTCGAGGGTGTACAAGGACTGACCGGTCGAGAGCTGATCGCGGACTTGGCGGTCGATTTCGGCGGGATCGGAGACGCCCGGGGCACGCTGTCCTGTGAGGACGGGGCGGTCGAGGATGGTGCGGGGGTGGTCGCATTCGTGCGACCGCCCGACGAGGAGGTGCTCGCCGCCGATCTGACAGAGGATTTCGGTCGCGGATGGGAGCAGGCTGACGACGCGCATGGGTTGGGGCTCGGCGGGGGTTGAAGAGCCAGTGGCGGCATGTCCGGGGGTGGTGGAGAAAGACCCGGAAAAGGGCCAAACAAGGGGGCCGGAGAACGGGTATAACCATACCGTTCCCGACGGCGTGAGCCGGGCGGGATCCAGACGCCTCATGGGCGTGGGAGCGAGCAGCGTGGAACGCGATCACGGATCGGACAGGAGCAGCATGGACGCGTTTGGCAGGATCGGCAATCGGGCGAGGGTTCCGCTGATGATGCTGGTGCTGGTCGCGGGGAGCGCGACAGCGTGGCAGGAAGGCGGCCGTCCCGAGGCGCAGCCGTCATCGCCGGCGGTGCAGCCCGCGACGGCGCCAGCTGCCCAGCCCAAGGTCCCGCCGCTGCCTCCCGAGGCGATCGCCAAGGAACGCGAAGCGATGGAAGCGGCGCGGCGCGCGATGGATCAGGCGCAGCGCGAGCAGGCCGCACGGCAAGGTGACGCGCAGCCCGCAGCGGGGCAGCCTGCGGCGCCGGTGCAGGTCACGCCGCCGCCGGCGGACGGAACGGTTCCCGCTGCGGCTCCCAGCACGGCTCCCGCGTCGGAAGGGCCGCGGACCGGGGGCGTGGTGACGCTCGACGCGCAGCCTGGCCCTGATGAGGTCTCGCTGGCGGCGTTCTCTGAGCCTGTCGAACTCACGGCGCTGGTGGATTACGTCGCCAAGACGCTCAACATCAACGTGGCGCTCAAGTCCGGGCTGGCGGGGACGGTGGTGTTCAACCGGGGCGTGATCGTCAAGAAGGACCGGCTGATCCCGCTGCTTGACGCGCTCCTGGGACAGCAGAACTTCACGATCACGCTGGACCGCTCGGGCTTCTACACGGTGCATCCGATCCAGGACGTGGCGGTGAACGTCACGGGCGAGACGGGCACGACGCGGATCATTTCCACCCCCAACGTGAAGCCTTCGGCGCTGAAGACCGCGATCGAATCGCAGTTCGGCGCGGCGGGGCAGTCGGGCAAGGCGTACGCGTATGTGGATGAGCTGGGCGTGATCGTCGCGACCGATACGCCGCGGAAGCTCGAGGCGCTGGAGGATCTGGTCAACGCGCTGCTCAAGAAGCGGTCCACGCTCGCGTTCACCGCGATCCCGCTGGAGAACGTCGGCGCGCAGGTCGCCAGGCAGCGGGCGCTGGAGCTGGTCGGGCAGGCGAGCCAGAACACGCTGCGGACGATCGGGCAGGGCGAGAATCAGCAGATCGTGAACAACAACGGCGTGGTCGGCGGACCCGGCGGCGGCGGATCGGGGCAGTTTGAGAACCTCGGCGATCGCCTGATCGTTGATCCGGTGGGCAACGGCCTGATCTTCCGCGGCACGCCCGACGAGGCGACGCAGGTCAAGGAGCTCGTCAAGGTCATCGATCGTCCGACGTCGCTCCAGCCAGTGCGCTATTACGCGGGGAGCGCCGCCAAGCAGATCGCGGACTTCGCCAGGCAGACCGGCCTTGGCGAGGTCATCACGATCTCGGACACCTCGTCCAATCGCCAGAGCCCCTACGGCGAGTTCAACTTCCCCGCCCAGTTCATGCAGGGCCAAGGGGGAAGCGGTTCCAACCAGCCCATCGCGGGCGGTTCGGTCATGGTCGTCGACGAAGCGCGGGGCGTGATCATCTACTACGGCACGCCTTCCCAGCAGCTCGAGATGAAGAGGCTGGCCGAGGCGCTGGACACCCAGAGCGATCAGGTCGTTCTCAAGATCTACAAGCTCAAGCACAACGACGCGGAGAAGGTCGCGGAGCTCATCAACGGGCTGATCACCAATCAAACGCCCGCGGGCGAGTCTTCCCTGACCGGGGGCAACAGCACCGGCTTTGCGGGGAACAACTCGAACAGCCGCCGTCGAACCCAGCCCGCCAGGCCCGCAAACGCCGAGGCGCTTTTCGGCGATTCGGCTCAGAGCCAGGGCTCGGGCGATGCGCTCTCGATCCCTGAAGGCGAGGCCTTCGCGATCGCGGACAAGGCCAACAACCAGGTCCTGATCAAGGCGGCGGAGAAGCAGCAGGAGCAGTTCGCCAAGCTCATCGAAGGGATCGACCTGCGCCGGCCTCAGGTGTACATCGAGTGCAAGATCGTCGCGGTGAATGCGACGGATACGTTCAGGCTCGCGTTCGAAACCCAGCTTCTGCAGGCGGGCGGGGACGCGGTGCTGAACACCAACTTCGGGCTCTCGACGTTCCCGACCGGCTCGTCGCTCGACTCTCGCAAGAACCCGTCGACGACCCTGACGGGCCTGACCGCGGCGATCATCAAGAGCAACAACGTGCCCTTGATCATCACGGCGCTGCAGAACCAGTCGGACACGCAGATCCTCTCATCACCAACGCTGCTCGTGGACGACAACGAGGAGGCCAAGATCGCGTCGGTGGATCAGCAGCCCACGACGACGAGCAACCAGAGCACGAGCACGACGTCGACGAGCTTCAACGGGTACGAGAGCGCGGGTACGGAGTTGACGGTCAAGCCTCAGATTTCCGAGGGCGGGTACCTGAGGCTCAAGTATGAGGCGAAGCTCTCGAGCTTCACCGGGACGGGATCCAACGGCATCCCGCCTCCCAAGCAGGAGAACACGGTCAACAGCGAGAGCGTGACGGTGCCTTCGGACATGACGGTGGTCGTGGGCGGGCTGACGCTCGACACCCGCCGGAAGACCGTGGTGAAGGTGCCTCTGCTTGGCGACATCCCGATCGTCGGGCAGCTCTTCAAGGACGACAACAAGGACGATCGCAAGACGACCTTGTACATCTTCCTGACGCCCCGCATTCTGCGTGATCAGAACTTCGCGGATCTGCGGCTTTTGACCAAGGGCCCGCAGATGCGGTCCAAGGTGGCCGACGACATTCCGACGATGCAGCCCACGGTCATGCCTTCGGTGCCTTTGGAGACGGTGCCCGCGCTGCCTCAGCTCCCGCCGGGCGAGGAGCCCAAGGACGCGGCGCCGGCACCGGCGCGGCGGGATCAGTGATCGAGCGGGATTGAGAGACGGGCACGAGCGGGAGTGACGCAGGGCATGGCCAGTTCGCCGAGGGACAACCCGAGAGGATCCGGATCGCAGCGTCCGACGCTGCTCGAGAGGCTGCCCATGCGCCGAGAGCAGGGCGCGGTGGAGCCTGCGCGGCCTTCGCAGGACTGGGGGCGGATCGCGCAGCTTCTGGGGCCGCTCAACGCGACGCCCGATCAGCTCAGACGGTTCCGCGCGATGGAAGGCTCGGACGCGGAACCCTGGGACGTGATGCTGTCGGTGCTGGCGATCGACGAGCACCACGCGCTGGAGACGCTCGCGGCCCGGACCGGGCTTCGGTTCGTTCCCGAACCCAAGCTTCAGGAGTCGGCGGCGAAGTTCTACGAGACGGTGCCAGCGGATGCGGCGCGTCAGTACATGATCGCGGGTCTGGAGAGCGACGGGGTCGTGATGACGGTCTCGACGGCGCAGCCTCTGCACGCGCCGGTCTTTGCGATGATCGAAGAGCGGGTGGGGATGCCGCTGCGGCTGGTGCTCTCGCCCCGCGCCGCGGTCGTCAACCTCATCAATCGTGGGTATGAGCAGCGTCAGGATCTGGTGACGGAGATCATCGAGGAGATGCCCCTCGATGAGCGGGCGATCGAGTCGGCAGCGGGGTCGGTGGGTCAGTCCAACGACCTGCTCAGCCTGGCGCGGCAGACGCCGGTGATCCGTCTGGTGAACATGATCCTGTTCGAAGCGCTCCGGCGGCGCGCGTCGGACGTGCACATCCACCCGATGGAGAACAAACTCGTCATCCGCTTCCGCGTGGACGGGATGCTCATCGACGCGTTCAGCCCGCCTTTGTCCCTGGCGCCGGCGATCAGCTCGCGTCTGAAGGTCATGACCGAGCTGGACATCGCCAATCGGCACTCGCCCCAGGACGGCCAGACGAGCGTGCGGATCGGCAGCCGGAAGATTGACATCCGATTCTCTTGCATCCCGACGGTCTACGGCGAGCGGCTTGTGCTGCGTCTGCTCGACCAGTCGCAGACCCAGCTCTCGCTCGACGCGGTGGGCATGACCAAGAAGATGCAGGCCGAGCTGCTCGACCTGATCGAGCGGCCGACCGGGATCATCCTGGTGACGGGGCCGACCGGTTCGGGCAAGACGACCTCGCTTTACGCGTCGCTGGCGCGGATCGACCGCCTGAGCCGGAACGTGATGACGATCGAGGATCCGGTGGAATACCACCTGGACGGCATCAGCCAGATGCAGGTGAACCCCAAGCGCGGCGTGACGTTCGCCACGGGCTTGCGGGCGCTCTTGCGTCAGGATCCGGACGTGATCCTGGTGGGCGAAGTGCGCGACGCGGAGACCGCGGAACTTGCGATCCAGGCCTCGCTGACGGGCCACCTGGTGCTGGCGACCTTGCACACCAACGACGCGCCCAGCGCGATCACGCGTCTGGTGGACATCGGCGTTGAGCCTTATCTGGTGACGAGCTCGCTTCTGGCGGTGCTCGCCCAGCGGCTGCTGCGACGGACGTGCGCTGCGTGCGCGGGCTCAGGCAGCGCCTCGGGGTCGGCGGGGCGGTGCGATGTGTGCTTTGGGTCGGGGTACAAGGGCCGCGTCGCGGTGTACGAGATCATGACGATGACCGACGAGCTGCGCCGGCTGACCGGCGAGCGGGCGGACGCGATGCAACTCCTGGATGCGGCCCGCGCGGGCGGCTTCCGGACGATGCGGGATGACGCCCGCGAGAAAGTCCAGCTCGGCCTGACCGATGAGGCCGAGGTTTACCGCGTGCTGCACTAACGCCTTTGGCAACTCCAACGGCATCCGCGTGGCGATCACCGGCGTGGGTGGTTACATTCGTTGCATGTGGACATCTCGTGGGCGGAACACAGAGGCGGCTTGTCGTCAGAGCAGCCTGAACGTTGGCAAGGCGTTCAGGGCGGGGCTCCTGACGCTCGTGCTGATTGCGGGCGGATGCGCGGTGAATCGGCCGGCGCTCAAGAAGGAAGAACTCGAGAAGCGGGCGGCACGGACGCGTGAGGAGATGGTCCGGGACTATCGCGTCGTAACGCAGAAGCTCGTCGATCGGATGGACCACGAGCTCGCGGAGCATGCGGACGCGGTCGCGGCGGGGAAGTCCGCCGACGCCCCCACCTTCGATGTGCTGATCCTCTCGGGCGGCGGCGACTATGGCGCGTTTGGCGCGGGCGTGCTCAAGGGCTGGGGCAAGGTGAACGGTCCGCTGACGAGGCCCCGCTTTGACGTCGTGACGGGCGTGAGCACCGGGGCGCTGATTGCGCCGTTCGCGTTCATTGGCGATGACGAGGCGTACGACCAGATCGTGAAGCTGTACCGCGAGCCCAAGAAGGATTGGGTGGCGCTGCGGGGCTTGCTCTTCTTTCTTCCCTGGCAAGAGTCGTTCGCGGACACCAAGGGGCTGCGGCGTGATCTGCAGCGTGAGCTTCCGCCCAAGCTCATCCAGCGGATCGCGGACGAATCGCGCGACAACCGCGTGCTGCGCATCGGGACGACGAACCTGGACATGGGCGTCACGCGGGGCTTTGCGCTGGGCGAGGAGGCGGAGCAGGCGGCGTACACCGGGGACTACACGCGCGTGTACGACATCCTCATGGCCTCGGCGGCGATCCCCGGCGCGTTCCCGCCGGTCGTGATCGATGATGAGCTCTACGTGGACGGCGGGACGACGTCGAACATCCTGTTCGGCTCGAACCTGCGCTCGCGCGAGGCGATCATCGGGGCCTGGAAGGACAAGTATCCGGGGCGGCAGACGGCGCGGATCCGTTTCTGGGTGATCGTGAACAATCAGCTCGGCGTGGCGCCGACGCAGGTTCAGCCCAAGTGGCCCTCGATCGTCGGGAACTCGCTTTCCACCGCGATCCGATTCAGCACGATCGCGTCGCTTCGGAATCTGGCGGCCCAAAGCGAGCTGATCCGCGAGGTGGACAAGTTCGAGTGCGAGTTCCGGTACATCGCGATCCCGGAGACCTGGCGTGCCCCGGTGGAGGGCGTGTTCGTCAAGGAGACGATGGAGTCCCTGGCGGATCTTGGAGAGGAACTGGGATCGGATCCGAAGAACTGGCTCGATCAGCTGCCGGATCGGTGAGGAGACGCGGACGTGACGCCTCGCGAATGGGTCGGAAGTTCGAAGCTTGTGGGACGCGTCGTGCGGCTCGAGCCCTTGGGGCCCGAGCACTACGACGACCTGCACGCGATCACGCCTCGGGACACGTTCCAGTACTTTCTCAGCTGGCCCCAGGACTGGTCGCGTGCGGGCTTCGGGTCGCACATGGATCGGGTGATCGCCGAACCATCGAGGCTGCATTACGCGGTCATTGAACAGGCGAGCAACAGAGCGGTCGGGAGCACGTCGTTCTGCGACATCCGGCCGCCGCATCGGGGGGTGGAGATCGGATTTACGTGGTACGCGCCGTCGCATCGTGGGACGCGGGTGAACCCGGAGTGCAAGCTCCTGATGATGACGCACGCGTTCGAGACGCTGGGATGCATCAGGCTCCAGATCAAGTGCGATGCGCTCAACGCGCATAGCCGGGCGGCGATCCTGAAGCTCGGGGCGAGCTTCGAGGGCGTGCTGCGCCAGCACATGATCAAGCAGGACGGCGTGGTGCGGGACACCGCGATGTACAGCATCTTGCAAAGCGAGTGGGCTGGCGTGAAGGCGGGGTTGCTGGCGAGAGCATCGTGACGCGCGACAACCCCGGAGAGTCCGGGGCTGTCGCGGGAGGTTCAGATGACGGGCATCGTGAGGAGCAGACCTGGCTGATCAGCGGCGGCGGCGACCGACCGCCATCGCGGCGATGCCCAGAACCACCGCACCGGACGGCGCGGGCACGGGATTGATCTCGGCGAAGGCCTCATCGACATAACCGGAACCGATCGTGCCAGCGGCGTTGTAGAGCGTTGACTCGGCGAACGCGAGCTGGAAGACGATCCAACGGGTGCCGGCAGGAACCGGAACGGTCAACGAGTTCTGCTGCCAGGTGCTGACGCTGTTGTCGAAGGTTGAGACGGCCGTGTCGAGCGGCCCGAAGAGGGTGCCGTAGTTGTTGCCCGTGAAGTAGCTGATGTAGATGCCGCCGAGCGCGCCGTTGGAGTTGGAGTTGAACCACGCGCTGGCGGACAGGACGGCGTTGTTGGAGTCGATGAGACCCGCGTAGGAGGAGACGTCGATGCTCTGGAAGGCCTGGGTGGTGACGCCGCCGGTGACGTCCATGCGGAGCTGGTTGTGCCCCGCGTACGGCGTGGAGCCGCCGTCGACATTGACGATGGTCGAGTTCTCCTGACCCCACACGCCCTGGAACCCGGGGAAGTTCCCCAGCGAGTTGACCGCGGTGGTGACCGGGTTGAACTCAAAGCCAGGATCGGTGACGAGGTTGACGGCGGAGGCGGTGCACGGGGCGAAGGCGACAGCGAGGATGGCGAGGCTGCGGTTCATGTCTGGGCTCTCTTTCCGGGTTTGACCCGAGTGTGCGTGAGGCGTCTTTTCCAACGGCCTATGACCCGCTGGAAGACGTCGATTTGTTTGATGAGGCACTCTGACTGCGTTGCGTCCGGCAGAACCTTGCACCGCTTGATCAGATTTTTCGCGAGGCCACTTTCCGGGCCCGATCAGGGGCCTGGGGGGAGCTTCTCATGCATCCGGTTTCGTGGAGCGGCGGGAGCGCCGGGCCTTAGGCGATGGTGTGCGTCGGGGGCTCCAGAGGCAGGAGCCTGGCGAGCCTCAGGAAGTTCTCGTAGTTCTGGCGGAGCTCGGTGATCGAGTCGCCTCCGAACTTGTCGAGGGCGAGTCTGGCGATCTCGAAGGCGACGACGTTTTCCATCACGACGCCCGCAGCGGAGACGGCGCAGACATCCGAGCGCTCGTACTGGCTCTGCTGCTCGGCCTTGGTGTTGAGGTCGACCGAAGGCATGCCGCGCAAGAGCGTGGAGATGGGCTTCATGGTCCCCTTGACGACCACGGGCTGGCCGTTGGTCATGCCGCCCTCGGATCCTCCCGCGTTGTTGGAATCGCGGACAAAGCCGAGGTTGTTGGTGTCGGCCTGCGCGGGGTCGTAGCGGATGGGATCATGGACCTTGCTTCCCACGCGGGCGGCGCACTCGCGGCCCAGACCGATCTCGACCGCCTTGAACGCCTGGATGCCCATGACGGCGTAGGCGATACGGGCATCGAGCTTGTCGCGCCAGTCCATGCACGAGCCGATGCCCGGCGGGCATCCGAACACGTGCGTCTCGACGATGCCGCCGACGGTGTCCTTGTCGATCTTGGCCTGGCGGATGATTTCGCGCTGACGCTCGGTGACCGCGGCGTCCGGGCAATACGTGTCGCTCTGATCGCGCAGGGCGACCAGCGACTTCCAGTTGGACGAGGTCACTTCAACGCTGGTCTGCGCGTCGAGGATGGAGCGTACGAAGCCGAAGGTCTCGATCCCGAGCTCGCGGAGCAGGCAACGGGCCACGGCGCCCGCCGCGACGCGGCTGGCGGTCTCGCGGGCGCTGGCGCGTTCCAGCGTTTCGCGGCAATCCGTCGTGAGCCACTTGATGCTTCCCGCCAGATCGGCGTGTCCGGGGCGGGGGCGGTAGATGGGCGGGGTCTTGGCGAGGTCGTCCAGGCGCGAGTCGCGGTTGCGGATGACCATCGTCAGGGGCGCGGCGATCGACCTGCCGCGACGGACGCCGGTGAGGAACTCGACGGTGTCGGTCTCGATGTTCTGGCGACCGCCACGGCCGTATCCGCCTTGGCGGCGCGCGAGCTCATGGTTGATGAAATCGACGTCGAGCGCCAAGCCCGCGGGGAGGCCGGTGATGGTGATGACCAGCGCGGGGCCGTGGGATTCGCCGGCGGTTTGGGCTTCGAGTCGTGGCATGGGCGGAGGGTATGCGATGCGGGGCGATCAGCGCAACACGCCCCTGAGCGAGGAGTAATCATCGGTCCAGACGGTCTTGGACTTTCCGATGGGCCAGAAGCTCCAGTCGGCCTTTTCGACCAGTGGATGGATGTACCGCTCCTTCCGGCTCACGATGATCCAGTCGGACATGTACTTGCCGTCGAGCTTTTCCGGATCGGGGAGCAGGTGGTCCTGGCGGTATGCAGCACGCATCCCGGTGCGATCGGCGAGTCCTCCGATGAGCGGGATGAGGTCGAAGAAGCGGTTGGAGACGTGGAAGGCGATGATGCCGTCTTCGATGAGCTTGCGTTTGTAGAGCTCGAGGGCTTCGACGGTGAGCAGGTGCGTGGGGATGGCGTCGGAGCTGAAGGCGTCGACGACGATGAGGCCGTAGTGATTGTCGGGGGCCTGTGCGATCTTGAGGCGTGCGTCACCGATGATGACGTTCACCTTGGCGTCGGAGTCGCGGAGGTAGGTGAAGTAATCGGGGTTGCGTGCGATGCGTTCCATCGCGGGGTCGATCTCATAGAAGTCGAAGGTCTCGCCCCCCTGGCCGTAGGCGGCGAGGGTGCCGACGCCCAGTCCGATGAACGCGTAGTTCTTGACCTTGGGATTTCCCGCGACGAAGTCCATGACGTCGCCGATGGGCCCGGAGGGGTAGTAGTACGTCAGCGGCTTGAAACTCAGGCGTTCCTTGTCACCGGGCTTGTCGAGGGCCTGCATGCCGTGGCGCGTGGTGCCGTGGTCGAGCATGTGGGCGGCCTTGTTGGACGAGAGGATGACGTCGTAGACGCCGAAGAAGGTGCGTTCGGTGTGGAGGGAGGTTTCCTTTCCGCGATCGATGCCCGACATGACCGCGATGAGACCCACGCCGAAGCCCAGGGCGTAGGAGACCGCCCAGCGGTGGAAGCAGAAGCAGATCAGCGTGGGGATGCCCGCGACGAAGATGCCCCGGGCGAGCTTGTTCTCGAGCTTGAAGCCGAAGTTGCGATCGAGCCCCACGTTGATCTTTTCGAGCGACAGGACGAGCACGACGCCGACGATAAGGGCGATGAGCACCGCGAAGGGCGCTGCGGCCCAGCGGAGCACCACGTTGGCGCTCGTGCGGCCCTTCATGAACCCGTCGGTCTCGCGCAGCAAGAGGGCGAGCGTCAGGACCAGGGGGTATTCGTAGATGCGGTTGAAGATGACGGGGGCGACGAGGCTGTTGAACACGCCGCCGAGCACGCCTCCGACGGAGATCAGGAGGAAGAACTCGGTCAGATGCGCGGGATCGGGGCGGTCTTCCGCCAGTCGCTTGTGGCACATGAGCGCGAGCAGGAGGAAGAACAGCAGCTGGATGCCCGCCAGCACCAGGACGGGCTCGCGGGCCAGCGTCATCACCGACATCATCAGCGGGACTGCCGCGAAGGGCGCCCACTTGGCGTAGACGCTCGAAGGCGTCCGCACGGTCTCGGAGAACGCGACGATGAACGTGAGCAGGTAGAGCGTCAGCGGAATGACCCAGAGCAGGGGGACCGCGGCGACATCCGTGGAGATGTGCTGGGTCACGCCGATCATGAGGCTCGAGGGCACAAACGCGAGCAGGATCCACTTGAGGCGGCGCTTGCGGTCGATCGGCTTGGCCGACGCGGGTGTGGGAGCAGCGGGCAGGGGAGCAGCGAAGCGTCCGGCACGCCAAGAGACCAGGCCGCAGAGCAGCGCCAGGACGACCATCACGCCAAAGCCATAGCTCCAGAGCCTTCCCTGCGCGCCGAGCTTGATGGCGGGCTCGATGAGGAACGGATAGGCCAGGAGTCCGATCAGGCTTCCGGCATTGCTCGCGGAGTAGAGGAAGTACGGATCGGAGGCCTGCGGATGTCCGGTTCGGCTGAACCACTTCTGGAGCAGCGGGCCCGCGGTGGACGTGAACAGGAACGGCATGCCGACGGTCACCGCCAGGAAGCGGAGCAGCGAGGAGACCGGCGACTGGGCCCAGGAGGCCAGATCGCCCGAGGGCATGACGATCGGCAGCATGAGGATCGTCACGCCCGCGAAGATCGCGTGGGTGATGACCTGGGCCAGGGGCTTGAGCCTGGTGCTCACCAGGTGCGCGTAGAGATAGCCAAGCAGCAGGGCTGCCTGGAAGAAGAGCATGGACGTGTTCCACACCGCGGGGCTTCCCCCGAAGATCGGGAGGGCCATTTTGGCCGCCATGGGCTGGATGAGGAACAGCAAGGCTGCGGACGTGAAGATGGCCAATGCGAAGAGAATCAGCACGGCGGAGAGGATACCGCAAGAGGGTCCGCCAGCCGAGGGGGAGCCCCCCCACTACAGTCCCGGGTGATGACCTCCCGATTTGACGCGGTGATCTGCGACATCGATGGATGCCTGGGTCCGGAGTCCAATGAGCCTCTGGACCTTGGCGCCTTGGAGCGGGTCGCGTCGTACAACGACCGGGCCCGGGCCAAGCCCGGATCGGCCCCCGGGATCACGGTCTGCTCGGGACGGCCTTTGCCTTTCGCGGAAGCGGTGTGCCGGATGGTGCGGAACACGAGCCTTCCCGCGGTGTGCGAGAACGGCGTGTGGCTCTTTGATCCCGCCGCCAACGCGTATCTCCGCGATCCCGCGATCGCGCCCGAGCACATGCACGCGGTGCACGAGGCCAGCGAGTGGATCGAGCGCGAGCTGATCCCCCAGGGCGTGGTCATCCAGCCAGGCAAGAGCGCGTCGATCTCGCTCTGGCATCCGGACACGCCCTTCCTGCGCGGGCAGATGCCCCTGCTCGAAAAGGTCTTTGCGGGGAACAAGTGGCCCTTCCGGGTCTCGATGACTGTCTCGTGGATCAACTGCGATCTGCAGCACATCAGCAAGTCGACCGGCCTGAAGCGGTTCATCCAGAAGACCGGGCTCACGCGCGACCGCCTGGCGGGCGTCGGCGATTCGGCCTCGGACCTGGTGATGCGCGATCACGTGCGCGTGTTCGCTGCTCCCGCCAACGCGGCGCCGGAAGTTCGCAGCGTCGCGGACTACGTGGCCAAGGGCCGTGAAATCGAAGGCGTGCTCGAAATCCTCGACTGGCTCACCACCAAGGCCTGAACCGCCTTTCCCTCTGTCGCTCTCTCGCTCTCTCGCTCTCTCGCTCTTTCGCTTCCTCGCTTTCCCGCTCCCCCACCCATGTCCCCCGACGATGAAGTCTGTCTCTGCTTCCACGTGACCTTGCGGAAGATCCTCGCGTACATGGCGCGCGAGAATCCGCCGGTGGCGTCGTTGATTTCGGAGTGTCTGGGCGCGGGGACGGGTTGCATGTGGTGTGTGCCGTTCTTGAAGCACCTGCACAAGCAGCACGCTGCGGGGGAAACGCCCGATCTGCGTGTGTCTCCCGAGCAGTACGCGAGTTCGCGTCTGAAGTACAAGGAAACCAGCGAGCGCGATCCGGATGTGGTGGACGGCGCATGAGGCGCGTTCAGACCGCGTGGGGATCAGGCAATCAGCCCGCGGGTTCTTTTGAGAGATTGTGATTGATCGGCGCGACATTGCCGATATACTCGCCCCCAGCGCAGGGATTCTGCGCAGAAAGGAAGCTCCGATGTCTGTGAAGATGAACCGCGATAGCTTCCCGCACCAGTCGACCCGGTAATCGGGTCAGCGCCCTCGCCCCCGCGTGGGCGAAGCAGGCGGGATTTCCCCTCAAAACAGGCGATTTCAGGTCCTCGCGGCGGTGTCGTGCGCTGAGCACGGCACATGCGAGACCCACGCGATCACATCGCCCGCGCACGCGGCACGTGTGATGCAGCCTCCCCACGGCGCGATCGGTTCGATCGCGCTGGTTGGACGTGAGCTGCGCATCACGCGCCGGCGCGGGCTGGAATGGAAGAACGATGAACAACGACCGCAGACGCGGGCGGCGCGATCTCTGCGCCGACATCCGCGAGGACGATGGAGTGAATCCACGCGAGGACCGCCGCAGCGCGGCGCGTGGCAGCACGCAGCCGGCATGGAAAGACGATCAGCTCGCGACGCTGGTCAGGCGCGCGGTGGAGCAGTACCTGAGCTCGTGCCCGGACGAGCTCGCGTGGACGCTGTGCGTGCAGGACGTGCGCGTGGAGGCTCGTGGGACGGCGGCGCGCGTGCAGATCGCCTGGACGCGGCCCGAGCTCTACGGCGTCGTGCAGCGCTGGCTTGATGCGCACGCGAACGCGATCCGCGCCGAGATCGCGACGATGGTCCGCCGGAAGCGGGCGCTGTCGGTGCGCCTGATCGCGGGAGGCCCCTCCACGGGCACTCCCGCGTTCGGGCGGATGCAGGAGACCGAGTGATGAGTCATGAATACGAGACATTTCACACCGACAGCCGGGTGCGATCCTGGCTGTGCGAGAAGCCGGATTCTCAAACGACGCTGGCGATCTCGGGCTTGCTCAAGCTTCCCGATCTCCAACGGCTGGCGATCATGCCCGACGTTCACCCCGCGGCCGACGTGTGCGTCGGCACCGTTGTCGCGACCTCCGAGATCCTCTACCCCGGGGTCATCGGAGGCGACATCGGTTGCGGCATGAGCGCCGTCCGTCTCAGCGGCGACGCCGAGACGCTGGCGCAGGCTGCGGCGGGACGCAAGGTGCTTGAAGGGATCTCCAAGGAGGTGCCCATCATGGCGTGGAACGGGCGCGATCTGGCGTGGCCCGCGGAAGCGCCGGCGCCAGAGCTTCTGCGTCAGAAGGGATTGGTCAAAGCTGCGGGGCGTGACGGGCTCTTGCAGCTCGGCACGCTCGGGCGAGGCAATCACTTCCTGGAGGTGCAGATCGAGGAGCACACCGAGGCCGGAGCGCGCGCGGTCTGGATCATGGTGCACAGCGGCTCCCGCGCGATGGGGCAGCTCATCGCGGGGCACTACGCCCGCGTCCTCCGTGATGAGACCGGCGTCCGGCGGATGGGCCGGATCATGGGCGTCGGTGCGGACACGCCGCTGGGCGTGGACTGTCTGGCCGATCAGGCCTGGGCGGTCGGATACGCGCGGGCCAATCGCCTCGAGATGCTCGGGGCAGCGGCCAGATCCATGCGGAGAACGCTGGGGCTCAAGCCCGAGTGGGAGACGCTGATCGATCTGCCGCACAACTTCGTGCGGCGGGAGACCCACGAGGGCGTGCACTTGCTCATCCACCGCAAGGGAGCAGCGCCCGCGCTGGCGGGCCAGAAGGGCATCATCCCGGGCTCGGCGGGAACGTTCAGCGTGCACGTCGAAGGGCGCGGGCATGAGCCCGCGCTGTGCTCGAGCAGTCACGGCGCGGGAAGGCTTCTGAGCCGGGGAGAGGCCAGGCGTTCGATTTCCAAGTCGAAGCTCGCACGCCAGCTCGAGGGCGTGGTCTTTGATGAGCGGACGATTGATTCACTCGTCGAGGAAGCGCCGGGCGTGTACCGGGATCTGCGGATCGTGCTGGAGGCGCAGCGCGAGCTCGTCCGCATCACGCGCAGACTGAGGCCTGTGGTGTCCTACAAGGCGGGATGATCGAGAAAGAAAAAGCCCCGCGACGCGGGGCTTGATGGGACACGGACTGGATCGGTGAGGCTCAGGCTTCGAGCGTGCGGAGGGCCAGACCGAACTCCGCGAGGCGCTCGTGGATCTCCTTGAGGGAGGTGGCGCCGAAGTTCTTGACGCCCATGAGTTCGGCCTCGGTGTGCGAGGCCAGATCGCCGAGGGTCTGGATGTTGAGCAGCTGGAGCGCCTTGCGGGCACGCACCGAGAGCTGGAGCTCGGAGACGGGCTTGCCAAGGACCGCTTCCTGCGCGGTGCCCTTGTACTGGTCGATGAGGGCCTTGCGGGCCTGGCGGTGGGCGTCTTCGAGGCCCATGCCGAGCTTGAGGCCCTTGGCGGCGAGCATCTTCTTGATCTCGACGAGGCTGGACTCGCCGAAGTTCTTGTAGCTCATGAGCTCCGCCTCGGTGATCTTGAGCAGATCGCCGAGCGTGCGGATGTTCATCTTTTTGAGGCAGGTGCGGGCCCGCACGGAGAGCTCGAAGTCGGTGACCGGCGTGTCGAGCAGGGCCTTGCGCTTGAAGACGTCGCGGTCGGCGTCCTCCTCGATGATCATCTCCTTGCTGGCCTGCACGTCCTTCATGTACATGCGGGCGCGGGGATGATTCGGGTTGGTGTCGATGATCTGGCGGAGCGTGCGCTCGGCGCGGACGAACTCTTCGCGATCCTCGTACATGACCGCGAGGTTGATCAGGGCGTTGATGTTCGCCGGGGGATGCTCGACGGCGCGCTCGTACATGACCAGCGCCTCGTCCTCCTCGCCGACCAGGTCGAGGTGGTACCCGAGCTTGAAGAGCGCCTCGGGGTTGGTCGGATCGGCATGGACAGCCTTGCGGAACTCGGCGATCGCGGTGGCGCGGTCGCCCCCGGTCTCGGCCTTGCGGGCGTCGGCGACATGGCGGGCGTAGGCCTGCGTGTCGCGCTTGGACGACTGGTCGACGCCGATGACGATATCAAGCGGATCGTTGGACATTCCGTACTCCGAGTGGATTGGAGGGGAGTCTAGGAGGGCACTTGTGGCCCCGCAGGCTCCCCCCCGCACACGTCCCTAGTGGGCCCCGGTGGGGGCTCCCTTGACGAGGCTGCGCGTCCGCCACTTCCCCGACAGGAACCGACCGAGGGAGACCGCGGCCAAGGCCATGATGTATGCCGCCGCCGCCATCCAGGGGCCGACGGAGCTGAACGAGGGGACCCAGTGGATCATCGCCAGGCCTCCGCCGACGATGACCACCCAGGCCAGGGCGACGGTGAGGACTCCGATCCAGACGGTGTCGCCCGCGCCGCGGAGCGCGCCGGACATGGTCATGGCGACCGCGTCAAAGAGCTGGAACGCCGCCGCAGCGATCAGGAACTGGGCCCCCAGGGCCACGATCTGCGCGTGGTCGGCATCGCTGGTGCCCTGCTCGATGAACAGGTCCACGAGCTGGTGGCGGAAGACGACGAACAGCACGCCGCAGACGCCCATGTAGACCATGGCGATGCGCAGGCCGAGCCAGGCGCGGGCCGCTGCCAGGTCGGGGCGGCGCATCCCCATGTACTTGCCCACCAGGGCGCTGACCGCGACGGAGATGCCCACCGAGGGCATGAACGAGAGCGACATGTACTGGTGGGCGATCCAGCCGGCGCTGGCGTGCACCGGGCCGAAGTGGCTCACCAGGTACACCATGAAGAAGCCCCAGCAGACCATCTCGTTGCCGAACATGGCGCCGCCAGGCCAGCCGACCTTGATGATGTCGCGGACGTGTTCGCGCGACCATCTCCACGCCCGGCGTGTGTGGTACTTGGCGTTGAAGCTCGGCGAGAGGAAGAACGCAAGGGGGATGGCGAGCTCCACGCCCGTCGCGATGACGGTGCCGTAGGCCGAACCCGCGATGCCCATGGGCTTGATGCCAAAGAACGTCGCGGTCTGGTGGACGATGTCTCCGAAGGCGCCGAGCCCCGCGGGAGGCGTCTGATTGCCGAAGACGAGCACCGCGGAGAGGAAGAGGTTGACGATGTTGGCCGCGACACCCGCGAAGGTGACGACACCGGCACGGTGCATGCCGTAGAAGAACTGGGAGAGGGCCCGCGTCGCCATGGTGAGGAACGAGCCGTAGACCAGGATCTGGCCGTATTGCGTCGCCCACTCGACCTGCTGGGGATCCATCTTCGCGAGCGTGAAGATGGAGGGGAGGGCCCAGCCGTAGGGCAGCAGGATGACCGCCCAGATGGCGACGAGCCAGATGCCGTTCCACGCGTACGCCGCACCGCGCTCGGGCTTGCCCGCGCCCATGTTCTGGGAGACGTAGCTGTTGATGATCTGGACCGTGCCCATCGCCAGCGAGATGGGGACCCAACCGGCCAGGCCGCCGTTGCCTTGCGCGCCGACGTACTCGGCGCCGAGGCGCGACACGAGCCACTTGTCCGCGAAGGTCATGGTCGTGTACGACGCCATGGTCGCGATCGTGGGCACCGCGATGCGGGCCATCTCGCGGAGCGGATGGGGATCGGGCGTCATGTGCGTCGGCTCGGACGGCGCGACAGCCACAGCAGCGGTCCCGGCAGCCTCGCCGGGCGGGGTTGAAAGCGTCTCTTGTGACATTGTGGGGTTCGCCCCTGTCGGGCGAGGTTCCGGGATGTTAGGCGTTCGATCAGTGTCCAGCAGAAACCCTTGTTCACCCCATGAGCAGCAGCTCGGTTTCCTGGCTGTCGCTCGGTGCGGGATTGTTGGGGGAGTACCGCTCGCGATTCCAGCGATCAGACCGCCCGCAGAGTTTCAGCGGATCACGGAGTCTGCAATCAGAATCTCGGTGCGCTTCGGTGCGAGCTCGCGCGTTCAGCTGTGATGCGTGGCCAGTCGCACCGCCAGGCGCATCGCGCTGGCCATGCTCCCGGGGTCGGCCTTGTTCTTGCCCGCGATATCGAAGGCGGTGCCGTGGTCGGGACTGGTGCGGACGCTCGAGAGCCCGACCGTCACGTTCACCGCCAGATCGCGGGCCAGGAGCTTGACGGGGATGAGCCCCTGATCGTGGTACATGGCGACCACGAGATCGAAGTCGCCGCGGACCGCCGCGTTGAAGATGGTGTCGCCCGGGAAGGGGCCCTTGGCGTCGATGTGCTGATCACGCGCGAGGCGGATCGCGGGCTTGATGATGCGTTCTTCCTCATCACCGAGGAGGCCATCTTCGCCCGCGTGCGGATTGAGGCCGCAGACCGCGATGCGGGGCTTGGCGATTCCCAGTTCCCTGCAGGTCTGATGGCCCAGATCGATGGCGTCGAAGACGCGTCCGATGGTCAGCACATTGCGGATGTCCATCAGGGGCAGGTGCGTGGTCACGAGGATGACGTTCAGGCCCGGGGCGTGGAACATCATCGCGCTGCGTTTGGCTCGGAAACGCTCAGCGAACAACTCGGTATGGCCCGGATACCTGCCGTGCCCCGCGAGGGACCACGCGGCCTTGTTGATGGGCGCGGTGACGACGCCATCGAGCCTGAGCGGATCCCCCTCCGGCCGGCGGCAGGCGGTGATCGCGTCATCGACGAACCGGAAGGAGAGTTCCCCCGCGAGCTTGCCGACCGCGGGCGCAAAGCCCGCGTCGCCAGCGTGCTTGGCGTAGTCGTACACCACGACGTCGTGCACCTGCATCGCATCCAGGACGGGCGAATCGTGCTCCACGCGCCACCAGAAGGGGTCGATGCCCGACTCCGCGGCGGCTTTCTGGAGAGACTGGTCGAGGCCGAAGATCCGCCAGCGGGCTGCCTTGCGGAGTTCGCGATCGGCCAGCGCCTTGATGACGACCTCGGGCCCGATGCCGCCCGGATCGCCCATGGAGACCGCCAGCGCGGGCTTGCGCCCGGTCTGGGAAGGCTGGTTGGCCGCGGATGAGGTCATGGATGATGGTAAGGGGCGAGGCCGCCCGGAGGCTTGGAGGCCCGGTGTAGACTCTGGCTGCATGTGGAAGCTCTTGCTCCCGTTCCTGCTGCTGGCTGGGCTGATCGCCGCGACGGTCCTTTCGGACCGGCCGATGCCGCGCGCGGACTTCACGTTCATCAACCGGGGCGACGTCACGACGCTCGACGTTTCGCAGATGTCGTGGATGCAGGACATCCGCGCGTGCAAGCTCTGCTACGAGGGGCTGGTGCGCAATGACGTCTTCAGCCGGGACTTCAGGATCGTCCCCGCCGCGGCGGAGCGCTGGGAGATCAGCGACGACCAGCGGACGTACACCTTCCACCTGCGGGCCGACGCCAAGTGGAGCAACGGCGAGCCCGTCAAGGCTTCGGACTTCCTGTTCTCCTGGTTCCGCGCCATCCTCCCCGACACCGCAGCCGACTACAGCGGGTTCGTGATGTTCATCAAGGGAGGCAAGGAGTTCTTCGACTGGCGCAGCCAGGCACTGGCGGACTTCACCCGCAAGCTCGCCGAGAGCGGCAAGAGCTCCGATCGCGAAGGCGCTGACGCCCTCTGGAAGGAAACCCATCAGAAGTTCGCGGAGATCTTCAAGGCCAAGGCGGTCGACGATCGCACCATCGTCATCGAGCTCGAGCGCCCGACGCCTTACTTCCTGGACCTGTGCGGGTTCGTCACGTATTACCCGCTGTACGAGAAGCTCGTGCGGGCCTACGAGTTCGTGGACCCCGAGACGGGCCGCGTGAAGTACGACCAGAGCTGGACGAAGCCTCCGCTGGCGGTGTTCAACGGGCCGTTCGTGCTGGACGTGTGGCGATTCAAGCGCGACATGCACTTTGCCAAGAACCCCCACTACTGGAACCGCGACGCGATCGACGTGGACACGCTCAGCATCCCCACGATCGAAGACCCGAACGCGGCGGTGATGTCGTTCCGTACCGGGGCGGTGGACTGGGTGAGCGACGTGGTCGTTCCCTATCGCGCCGAGATGCTCGTGGACAAGGCGCAGTTCTACAAGGAGCATCAGGCCGAGTACGACGCGCTGGTCGCGCAGGGGCTCGACCCGGTTGAGATCGACCGCAGGCTCCCGCCCGACTCGCGCAAGAACATCCACGCGTTCCCCGCGTTCGGCACGTATTTCTGGAACTTCAACTGTCTTCCCAAGCTCCCCGACGGACGCGACAATCCATTCCACGACCCGCGCGTCCGCCGTGCGTTTTCCATGGCGGTCGACAAAGCCGCCATCGCCAACGAGGTGCGGCGTTGCGGCGAGCCGGTCGCGCAGTCGCTGATCCCGCCCGGCTCGATCGGGAGCTACACGCCTCCCAAGGGCGTGCCCTTCGATCCGGTCGCAGCCCGCAAGCTGCTCGCGGAAGCGGGTTATCCCGACGGCAAGGGCTTCATCAACGTCGAGCTCCTGTTCACCAAAGACGGCGGGCACGATCTGATCGCGCAGGCCATCGCCAAGAACTGGCAGGAATACCTCGGCGTCTCCGTCACCCTGGCGCTCAAGGAAGTGAAGACGTTCCGCGACCAGCTCAAGAACAAGAACTACATCACCTCGCGCGGCTCGTGGTACGGCGACTACGGCGACCCGACCACCTTCCTCGACCTCTCCAAGACCGGCGACGGCAACAACGACCGCGGCTATTCCAACCTGCGCTACGACGAGATCCTCGAGCGGGCCGCCAATCAGGCCGACCCCGAGAAGCGTCTGCGCATTCTCGAGGAAGCCGAGCGTTTCATCATCGACGAGGAGTGCCCGGTCCTGCCCATCTTCCACTACGTGCAGATCTACCTCTTCGACGCCAACAAGATCACGGGGATTTCCTCCCACCCGCGGCAGGAGCAGCAGATGTTCGAGGTGGACATCTTCGGCGACGGAAAGGGAACGGACCTCCCCCGGGCGCTGCCCCCTCGGCTGCCGGGCGTGAACTCACGCTCGATGCCGACCCGCTAATCTGCTGGCCCGCGACGACCTCCGGACGATTCCCCCACCATGATCGGCCTCATCCTCCGCCGCCTGCTTCAGCTCCCGCTCATCCTGGCGGTGATCTACGCGCTCACGCTTTTCCTGGCGTGGAAGATCCCCGGGAACCCGCTGGAGAATCCCGAAGGACGCCGTCCGCCGCCCGAAGTGGTTGCCGCCATGCAGGCGCAGTACAACCTGGACAACTTCGGGAAGTTCTTCTTCTCGTACATCGACAACGCCTCGGGGGCCAAGTACGTCCGCGAGTCGCTCAACGGGGAGGCGACGCGCCGGGCCAAGCTCGCGCAGGAGGCGGGACTGGCGCCGCCGCAACGCCTGGTCTTTGATCTTGGGCCCTCGCTTCAGTATCGCGACCGCCGCGTGAACGAGATCATCATCTCGGCGCTGCCTGTCTCGATCACGGTGGGCGCCGCAGCGATTCTGATCGCGCTGGTCATCGGGCTCGGCGCCGGGATCATCGGCGCGGTGAAACCCAACTCACTGGCCGATCTGGGCACCCTGGTTGTCGCGCTGGTGGGGATCAGCCTGCCGAGCTTTGTCATCGGGACGGTGCTGCTCTTGATCTTCCCGGTATTGCTCGGCGTCGGCAAGGTCGGCGAATGGGGGACGGTGCGGTCGATGATCCTCCCGGCGTTCACGCTCAGCCTGCCCTTTGCAGCGTACATCGCGAGACTGACGCGCATGGGGATGATCGACAACCTGCACGCGGACTTCATCCGCACCGCCCGGGCCAAGGGCGTGAGCCAGACCGGGATCCTGCTCAAGCACGCGCTCAAAAACGCGTTCCTCCCGGTGCTCTCCTATCTCGGTCCCGCAGCAGCCTTGGCGATGACCGGCTCGTTCATCGTCGAGCGCGTCTTCACGGTCCCCGGAATGGGCCAGCACTTCGTGAACGCGGTCCAGAACAAGGACCTGTTCCTGATCATCGGCGTCGTGATGATCTACGCGACGATGCTGATCCTCTTCAATCTGGCGGTGGACGTGCTGTACCGCTGGGTTGATCCGCGGATTGACTGAGCGCCCGATTCGCCAGCAGCCTCACCGCTCCGGCGCCTTGAAGGCGAGCATGACCTGCGAGCCGTAGATCGGATAGTCCACGCGGACGCGATAGCCACGGAACTCCTGGGCGTCCCAGCCGACGCTGGCGAAGACGTGCCTGACCATTTCGGCGTAGCGCGGCACATCCCCCGAGCGGACGCGGGCGAGCCCTTCGCCCAGACTCTCCACGCTCTCGAGCATGTCCAGGCGATCGTTGTCGCGGGCGCGATTGTTCGGGCTGGCGACGCCTTCGAAACATGTGTCGTAGATGAAGAGCCTGGGGTCCTGCCCCGGATACACGTCGCGATGCACCAGCACGTCGAACTGCAGAAGCTCGCCCGGCGGGACGACTTCCGCGAAGAAGTAGCCGAGCCTTCCCGAGCCCGCGGGGACAAAGCGATCGATCTCGTTGTGGTTCATCTCGGCGAACATCACGTCCACGGAAGTCGTGGCGCCGAACTGCTCGCCCGCGAGCGTGTACGAGACGGTTTCGCCAAGCACCTCGGCGTTCACGGTCGGCGTGGGTTCAGAGCAGAACGCCTTGAGCACCAGATCGTCGGGCGTGCTCAGCTCCTTTCCCGAGAGCGTCATGGGTCGACGCCCCTTCTCCGGCGCGTGCATGCGCCGGGAGGTCAGGCGCACCGTTGCGCCGGGACGGATGCGGTGCACACCCACCAGCCCGTTGAGCCACACGATGTCGAGCTTGTCGCCACCCGCGGACGGATGCAGCACCGCGGTCGCGGTGATCGCGCGGGCCTGCACGCCTTTGAGCTGGCTCATCGCCTTGAAGGCCGACTGCTTGCGCCGGAGCTCGAACTCACGCCTGGCCTCCGGGATCCACGCGCTCAGGATCGTGTCCAGCAGCGTGCGGTCGCCGACGCGCTCGCGGATCAGGACGTCAAAGTCGCTGATCGCCCGCTCGGCCTTGCGGACCGACTCGGCGTCCGCGCCCTTCTTGCCCGCGGCCCGCACCAGCCGGCGGAGCGGATCCGGGCCGGGCATGTCGTGGGTGGCGCTGAGCGGATCGTGCTGGCGGACCGCCTTGAGCACACGGCTGGCCAGCACCTTGTCCACCCCGAGTGAGCGGGCCAGCTCCTGAGGACCGGGCTTGACACGCGGGACTGCTTCCAGCACCTCGCGGATCGAGGCGGCCAGGCTGCCCCCCACGCGGGAGATATCCAGCTCGAGCTGCGACTCCGAACCCGCCCGATCGGCAGCAAGCGACTGCCCCCCATGGACTTGCGCCATGGCGGGTTCACCTTTGCCGTCCTGCTCCGTGTCGTGACGCATCAGATTCCCCAACGAGCTGAACACCCCAAAACCGGGTCCGCCTTGCCCAAAGGCGACACGCGGAAGACTCGCTCTTTGCTCAGTTTATCGTGCTCTGAAGAGGTGCGGAAACAAAACCTTGGAAGTTTCTAGGAAACTTCTTGGCAACCGTCCGATGGGCTGGCATAATCGCCTTCGGCCCGCGGATTGGCGGGGGTGGGACCGATCACGCACGTTTCCAAGCACAGGAGTTCCCCATGATTCAGCATCGCGCACTGTTCATGCTCGCCGCGCTCGCGGGCCTGGCGCCCGTCGCCTCGGGCCAGGTTGTGATCAACCAGGAGGACTTTGAAGTCGGCGAAGGCGGCGGGTGGCTCGCCAATGGCGTCCCCACGATCTTCGACTTTGATGAGGGCAACCCGGGCAAGTACATGGGCGTCCCCTACATGGACTTCTGGGGCGTCCATCTGCGCCACGACGACGCTCCCTCGATCGGCGCGGGCGATCTGACCCAGTACCACTCGGTCACGCTCTCCATCGATGTGCGCGTCTTCCAGCTCCGCAACTTCTTCGATGAGGACATGAACCCCGCGTGGTTCCCCTTCACGCTCCAGCTCATCGATATCGGCGATCCGGAGGACTGGAACGACGACGCGAGCGTGTACTTCGTGAGCGATGGCTTGCCGCAGATCCTGGACGGCTGGGCCACGTTCACCTGGACGATCGACGACACCTCCGCGACCGAGCTCCCCGCGGGCTGGGGCGGCACGGGCGCCGAAGATCCGGTGGACTATCACCCGATCCTGCCGCCGGGCCGGACCTTCACCAGCGTGCTGGCGAGCGTCGACCAGATCTACTTCACGACGATGCAGCCCGGCTACTTCTACGGCGCCAACTTCTGGGAAGTGGGCTTCGACAACGTGAAGATCACCGGCACCAACCCGACGCCCTGCAATCCCGCGGACATCGACGGCAACGGCGAGATCGATCTCTCCGACTTCTTCGCCTTCTTCAACTGCTTCGATCAAAGCCAACCCTGCGCCGATGTTGACGGCGTCGAAGGCGTGGACCTGGGCGACTTCTTCACCTTCTTCAACGCGTTCGATACGGGCTGCTGAAGCACCCGAGGCACAAACTGAGCGCACTCCCGCCGGGCGGCCTGATCATCGGGCCGCCCGGCTTGTTTTCACAGGAGAGACCCGGAAGTCCTGGATTAGCTGCCCCCCTTTGAGCCTGTCGATCGCTCGGCTGCGGCGAACGGCGTCCCCCGCGCCGACGGCTTCCGTCCACCGCAGCGCAGTCGCGGAACAACACCTTCGCGGTGGGGTCGCGATGGACGACGCCCTGCGCGTTCAGAGCAGCGGTCGGGTCGGACAACCCCGCTGGAGCCAGCAGCGTCCCCTCGTCGCGACTGGCCCAAACGCAACGGCCGTCGGGAGCTCGCAAGAACTCCCGACGGCCGGATTGTTCACTGATTGGGAAGCTCGGCTTTAGCCCTGGTCCCAGAGGTTGAAGAAGAGGAAGAAGTCGCCGAGGTCGACGCCGCCGTCGTTGTTCAGGTCGAGGGTGGGATCAAAGGTGTCCCACTTGTTGAAGAAGATGAAGAAGTCCTCGAGGTCGACCTGACCATCGATGTTGAAGTCGATGATGCTGGTGGTGAGGAGCTGGACGCCGTTGCCGGTGTAGATGAAGTAGGTGGCCCACTCGGGGTTGTTGGTGACGGGGTAGGTCACGTTGGCGAAGGTGCCGGTGGTGGACCCGGTGGTCTTCACGACGTCCTGGGCGTCAGGGCGGCTGGGGATGTACCCGTTGTCGGCGATGATGTTGAGGGTGCCGTCGAGCTGGCCTGTACCGGTCGCGATGACGCTGCCGTAGTTCGTGAGGGGATTGCCTCCGGCGATATGTGCCTCGAGGGTTGCGCCGGCGACCTGGCGGAAGTTGCCCGTGATCAAGAGGCGGCTTCCCAGTCCGAGGATCAGGGTGCCGCTGTTGGTGAAGAGGCCCGAGGCCGGGACGACCGTCTGATCCGTCCCGCCCGTGAGCTGGAAGGTCACACCCGCCGGGATGGTCTCCAGTTTGTTCAGCGCATCCCAGCCCTTGTTCGCGCCGTCCAGGACGACGTTGACGTTGATGACCTTGACGTTGGCGGACGCGCCACCGGTGAGGGAGCCTCCGTTGCTGGCCTTCCAGACGCCGCCATTGAGTGCATTGCCCGCGAAGTTGGTGAGCGTCGTCGAGGAGAGCGTGATGTTCGAGCCCGCGGCGTCAATGGTTCCGTTGTTGGTGAAGGTCGTTGTGTTGATGTTCAGCCCCTGGCCGACCGCCTGCCCCTGGATCAGCCCGTTGTTGATCAGGGTGGCCACTGAGCTGTTCTGAATGTTCAGCCCGGCGCCCGCACCGGCCGCGATCCGGACGACCGCGGTGTTGCCGAGGGTGAGCGTGCCGACGCCGCCGTAGGCCGCGGTGATGAACCGCGCGCCCGCCGGCGCACCCTCGACGATGACCGTGTCATTGAGCGTGTAACCGGGGGGCAGGTACAAGCCTGTGTTGTTGGCTTGGAGCCTCGCGGTCGTGAAGCTTGTGGTGCCGGTCAGGATGAAGTACGCCGAGGTGACGTTGGCGACCAGGTCGCCCGTGACCGCGAGGTTGGAGAGGGTGCCACCGCTGGAAGTGCTCAGGAGCGAGGTCCCGCCCGTGAGAATGAGCGAGCCTCCGGAGATCGTGCCGTTGGCCATGGTCCACGAACCGGTCGTGGCGTTGAGCGTGATCGTGTTGCCCGTGTTGGTGATCGTCCCGCCGCCGCCCACGCGGGTCACACCCGTGCCCGTGTTGATGAATGTGCCGATGCCGCCGGTGGCGTTGAATCCGCCGTCGAGGCCCAGCGTCGCGCCCGTCGCGACCTTAAACGTCCCGGTGTTCGTGTAGGTCGTGTTGTTCACCGACAACGTCCCGGCAAGGGCCTGGATCGTGCCGGTGCCGTTGTTGAGTGTCGAGTTGCTGATCGTCAGCGTCTGACCGGCCGCCTCGGCGGTGATCAGGCCGTTGTTGACCAGCGTCGCGACCGAGCTGTTCTGGATGTTCAGGCCGGCGCCAGCGCCCGAAGCCAGTCGCACGATGGCGCTGGGGCCGAACGTGACCGTGCCCGCCCCGCCGTAGGCAAGGACGAGGTTTCGAGTGCCCGCGGCAGCGCCTTCAGCGCTGACCAGCGAGTTGAGCGTCGAGCCCGGAGCCATGTAGATCGAAGTGTTGTTGGCCTGCAGCCGCGCCGCGGTGAACGTCGTCGCGCCCGCCAGGATGATGTACGACGACGTCGTGTTGAGGATGACCTCGCCCGTGACCGCCACGTTGTTCAGCGTGCCGCCGCTCGAGGTCGTGAGAAGCTGGGTCCCGGCCGTCAGGTTCACCGATCCGTTCAGGATCGTTCCGCTCGACATGGTCCACGAGCCGGTCGTGGCGTTGAGCGTGATCGTGTTGCCGGTGTTGGTGATCGTCCCGTTGCCACCCACGCGGGTCACACCCGTGCCAGTATTGATGAATGTGCCGATGCCGCCGGTGGCGTTGAACCCACCATCGAGGCCGAGTGTCGCACCCGTCGCGACCTTGAACGTCCCGGTGTTCGTGTAGCTCGTGTTGTTCACCGACAGTGTCCCGGCCAGTGCCTGGATCGTGCCGGCGCCGTTGTTGAGCGTCGAGTTGTTGATCGTCAGCGTCTGACCGGCCGCCTCGGCGGTGATCATGCCGTTGTTGATCAGCGTCGCGGTCGAGCTGTTCTGGATGCTCAGGCCGGCGCCAGCGCCCGAGGCCAAGCGCACGATCGCGCTGGGACCGAACGTCACCGTGCCCGCTCCGCCGTAGGCCAGCGTGATGTTCCGGGTGCCCGCCGCGGCCCCTTCGGCGCTGACCAGCGAGTTGAGCGTCGAGCCCGGGGCCATGTAGATCGTCGTGTTGTTGGCCTGCAGCCGCGCCGCCGTAAACGTCGTGGCGCCCGCCATGATGACGTAGGCCGACGTCGTGCTCAGGATGATCTCGCCCGTGACCGCCACGTTGTCCAGCGTGCCGCCGCTGCTGGTCGTGAGAAGCTGGGTCCCGGCAGTCAGGTTCACCGATCCGTTCAGGATCGTTCCGCTCGACATGGTCCAGGAGCCGGTCGTGGCGTTGAGCGTGATCGTGTTGCCCGTGTTGGTGATGGTCCCGTTGCCGCCCACGCGGGTCACACCCGTGCCCGTGTTGAAAAAGGTGCCGATGCCGCCGGTGGCGTTAAATCCGCCGTCGAGGCCGAGCGTCGCGCCCGTCGCGACCTTGAACGTCCCGGTGTTCGTGTAGGTCGTGTTGTTCACCGAGACGGTGCCCGCCAGAGCCTGGACCGTGCCGTTGTTGGTGAAGGTCGAGTTATTCAACCCCAGCGTCGCGGCCGGCTCCTCATTGGAGATCAGGCCATTGTTGATCAGCGTCGCGACCGAGCTGTTCTGGATGTTCAGCCCCGCACCCGCACCCGCCAGCACCCGCACGCTCGCGCTGGGACCGAACGTGACCGTGCCCACTCCGCCGTAGGCCAGCGTGACGAACCGAGCTCCCGTTGTCGCGCCTTCCACCACGATGGTGTTGTTCATCGTGTAGCCCGGAGTCAAATAGAGCCCGGCGTTGTTGGCCTGCAACCTGGCGGTGGTGAACGTGGTCGTGCCGCCGAGAATCACGTACGCCGAGGTCGTGTTGAGGATCATCTCGCCGCCCAGCGCCACGCTGTTCAGCGTGCCGCCGGAGCTGGTCCCGAGCAGGAACGTCCCGCCGGCAAACGTGATCGAGCCGTTGTTGATGACTCCGCCCCGCAGGTTCAAGGAGCCGGTCGCGGCGGTGAGGGCGATCGTGTTGCCGGTGTTGGTGATCGTGCCGGTGACATCGATCGACCCGGTACCGGTGTTGACCAGCGTGCCGACGCCGCCCGTGGCGTTGAACGTCCCGTCGAGGTTCAGCGTCGCGCCGGTGGCCACCTTGAAGGTGCCCGCGTTGGTGTAGCTGGTCGCGTTGATCCGGAGCGTGCCGGCCAGGGCCTGGACGGTGCCCGTCGCGTTGTTGGTGAAGGTCGTGTTGTTGATCGTGAGGGTCTGCCCGGCCGCCTCGGCGGAGATCAGCCCGTTGTTGATCAGGGTGGAGGTGGAGCTGTTCTGAAGCGTGAGCCCGCCACCGGCGCCCGCGGCAAGCTGGACCACGCCGGTCGAAGCGATGGTCACGGTGCCGACCCCGCCGTAGGCCATGTAGATGCTCCGCGTGCCAGTCGCGGCGCCCTCAGCGATCACCGAGTTGGTGAGGGTGTAACCGGGCGTCATGTAGAGACCCGATGCGTTCGCCTGAAGCCTGGCCACGCCGAACGTCGTGGTCCCACCGACCACGAAGTACGCACTGGAACCGCTGACGATCAGATCCCCGGAAACCGCGACGTTGGTCAGCGTTCCGCCGGACGTCGAGGTCAGCAACGTGGATCCACCGGTCTGCGTGACCGAGCCGCCGTTGATCACGCCGCCGAGCATCACCCAGGAGCCCGTCGCAGCATTCAGCGCGAGCGTGGCCGCGGTATTCGTCAGGGTACCGACCAGGTTCACCGTTCCGCCGGTCCGCGAGAAGCCCGCGAAGTTGAACCCGGCCGTGGTGAACGTACCGTCGAGGTTCAGGGTCGCGCTGGTGATCGAAATCGTGCCCGCATTGGTCCAGTTGTTTGCGCCCAGTCGCAAGGTCGCGCCCGATGCGGCCGAGAAGGTGCTGCCCACCGCCCCGGTCATCGTCGTCGTATTGACGTTCAACGTGCCCGCGATCGCCCCCGCGTCCTTGTTGTGCGTGAAGTTCGTGACATTCAGCGTGAGGGTCAGGCCCGTGGCTTCGGCGCTGATCAGCCCGTTGTTCACGAGCGTCGCGGTCGAGCTGTTGTTGACGTTGAGCGCTCCGCCAGAACCAGAGGCCAGACGGATGATGCCCGTGGCGCCGATCGTCACGGTGCCGACCCCGCCGTAGGCCATGTAGATCGTGCGCGTGCCCGCCGCGGCCCCCTCGGCTGTCACAAGCGAGTTGAGCGTGTACCCGGGCGCCATGTAGGCCGCCGAGTTGCTCGCCGAGAGCCGCATGGCGGTGAACGTCGTCGTGCCCGACAGGATGAAGTACGCGGACGAAACGTTGACCAGCAGTTCGCCTCCGACCGCGACACTGTTCAGCGTCCCGCCCGAAGCTGTCGGGGTGAGCGTCGAACCGCCCGCGAAGCTCACCGAGCCGTTGGTGATCGCGCCGCCGAGCATGACCCACGACCCGGTCGCGGCGTTCAACGCCAGCGTCGCGCCCGTGTTCGTGAGCGTTCCCTTCAGGTTGACCGTGCCCCCCGAGCGGGAGAATCCCGCGAAGTTGAAACCGGTCGTGGGGAATGTCCCGTCCAGATTCAGGGTGCCGCCATTGACCGCCAGCGTGCCCGCGTTGGTCCAGTTGGTCGCGCCCAGGGTGAGGGTGGCGCCGGTCTCGACATTCGTGGCCGACGCGGCGCCGCCGGTCATCGTCGTGGTCGACACGTTCAGGGTGCCCGCAGCCGCGGACAGCGTCTTGTTGTTGTTGAACGTCGTGACGTTCATCGTGAGGGTCTGACCCGACGCCTCCGCGCTGATCAGCCCGTTGTTGTTCAGGGTCGCTGCGGAACTGTTGTTGATGTTGAGCCCGCCACCCGAGCCCGCGGCCAGGCGGATGATGCCCGTCGCGCCGATCGTCGCGGTCCCCACGCCGCCGTAAGCCATGTAGATCGAGCGGGTGCCTGTCGCGGCGCCCTCGACCGACACGAGCGAGTTGAGCGTGTACCCCGGCGCCATGTAAAACGCCGAAGCGCTCGCGGTCAGGCGCGCCGACGTGAACGACGTGGTCCCGTCCACCACGATGTACTTGCTTGCCCCGTTCAACTGCAGGTCCGTATTGGTCGCGACGTCCTTCAGAAGGCCGCCGGAGCTCGTGAACGCCAGCGATCCGCCGTTCAGGTACGACCAGCTCCCCCCCTGGAGCGTCCCGCCCTGCATCGTCACCGCGACGCCATCGGCGACCGCGGTCGTGTTGATCGTGAGCACATGATTCTCAAACTGCAGCGCCTCACGCGTCAGGAGCGAGTTGATCGTCCGGTCCACGTTCGTGAACCGAATCGTCGGGTTGGCAGCGACGTCGATCGTGACGTCATCGGCCGACCCCGGCACAACGTTGGTCGACCAGTTCCCCGGCGTGTTCCAGAGGTTGTCACCCGCGTTGCCCGTCCAGCTCACCGCTGCAAGCAGCGCACGACCTTCCAGAGGCTCCATGCCGGTGTGCCCGGCGAGCGAGGACAGGGAACGGGCGCGGCGATCGATGAGGGGCTTGCGATTCACTGCTCTTCTCCAGGTATCCCCGCTGTGCCGGGGCCTGGTCTGAGCAGACCCCGCAGCGAGAGGTCTCAGCCTAAATCAGGGGATTCGCCTGGACAATACCCCACCCGGCGGATTGCGCGAAGTTGGGCAATCTGAAAACAAGCACGCCCCCGATTCTCGCCTCGGGGGCCCGAAATCAAGTTCCGATAGCACTTGTCTCCCGAAAGTGGGAGTTCACGCCCCCGCGGGCGCCTCGGGTGCCGCAGCGCCCGTCGCGATCGTCGCGCCATCCAGCACGTCGAAGCTGACAACCTGTCCAACCTCAAACTGCTCGGCCTTCTGACGACGATCGCTGATCGAGACCGTGATTGGCACGCCCGCATTCACCGTGATGGTGTTGCTGGCGGAGTCGGTCGTGACCACCGAGCCCTGCACGCGCCGCGGGCGCCCGAAGACAGGCTCCACGAACCGCCCGCCGGTCTGCACGACGTCGATGCGTCGCGCCTCCGCGGTGATCTTCCCGATGAACCGCTTGCCCACGCGGGCCGCGTCGAGCTCTTCAGCGCAGCGCAGATGCATCTTGTAGTTCGTGTTGGGCACGCCAAGCACGATGTACCCGGGCTTGGTCGCGGTGGGCGCGACGATCTCTTCAAGCACGCCTCGGGCCAGCGTCGGATCGATCTTCGTGGTCGGCGAAGGGGTGATCATGCCTAGAAGGTAGGCAAGTTGAACCCCACCCGGCACAGGGCCCGGCACAGCCTTCAGGCAGTCTTTCTCAGGCGATCGCCGCCCGCATGTGCGCCATGAGCTTCTCGAGCCCGGGGGCCTTGCGGGGCCTGACGCCCATCGCCAGGAAGTTGGCCAGAAGCCTGGGGCCCTCAAGCGTCAGAAAGCTCTCGGGATGGAACTGCACGCCCTCCCAAGGCTGCTTGGAGCGGTCCGCCCACACCCGGCGCAGGCCCATGATCACGCGGTTCTCTTGCGTCCGGGCGGACTCGGCGATGTCCGGATCCCAGGCCCAGGCCGACGCGATCCATCCATCCTCGCCCGGCTTGGGGGCCGCTGGCATCGTCGCGGGCACGATCGCCAGCGAGTGGTACCTGGTCGCCTCAAAGGGATCCGACAGGCCCGCGAACAGGCCGCGGTTGTCGTGGTAAATCGGCGAGGTCTTGCCGTGCATCTGGATCCGGTGCCTGGCGACGGTCATCCCGTTGGAGTCCGCCATGCACTGGTGACCCAGGCACACACCCAGGATGGGCACGCGGCCGGCAAAGCGGGCCATCACCGCGCTGGAGACCCCCGCCTCCTTGGGCGTGCACGGGCCCGGGGAGATCACGATGTGCGAAGGCCCCCGCCCCTGATCGATCGCCTCCACCGCCTCGGGGGTGATCTTGTCGTTGCGCACGACCAGGAGCTCCTTGTCCGGATCAAGCGAGGGATCAAGCTCGCCGAAGCGCTGGACCAAGTTCCAGGTGAACGAGTCGTAGTTGTCGATCAGCAGAATCACGACGCCAAGCGTAGGAGGGCGCAGGCTCAGGCCTGCAGCGGGCAGCCCAGACACTGGGGCACCTCGGGGCGGGTCAGCACCCGCTCACGCAGACGCCGCCGCTCGGGACGGTTATACAGCTCGAGCACGTGGGTGTCGGCGACCTGACCGAAGCCCAGCGCCGCGTCGTGATCAGTACAGCAGAAGGCATCCTTCCCGTTGGCCAGGAAGTGGATCCCGAACCACTGACGGCAACCCGTCGCGGGGGTCGCGATCGTCACTGGGGTATCAACCGCCTGCATCCAGTCCATGCGCCGCCCGAGCCAAACCTCGAACTTCGGCCAGCGAGCCGACACCCACGCGCGGAACTCCTGATCCGCCGAGGTGCCGTCGCACACCCGGCTGATCGACGGGCTGCACTGGAGCTTTCCCGACTCGAGCCTGGCGTGCACGCGATCGATCGCCGCGACGGCGCGCTGGTAGTCCAGCTTCATGACCCGCTGATACTCCGCCTCGCGGTGATCGTTGAACGAGATGTTGAAGTAGCGCAGGTTCCGGATCCCGCAGAGGCGGTCCAGATTCGCATCGGTCAGCGCCGAAGCGTTCGTGAAGATGCAAGGCCTGGCGTTGGGCAGCTCGCGGTTGACCCGCTCCAGGATCGGGAAGATCCGCTTGTCCAGGAATGGCTCGTTGACGCGCACCGCGTAGAAGTCAAAGGGCAGATCCGACGGGATGTCACGCAGATCGCCGAGCACCTTGTCGATGAGCTCGTCGCTCATCCGCTCGCCCTTGCGCGCCATCGTCGGATACGGACAGAAATTGCACGAGGCGTTGCACAACGCCAGCGACTCGATCCCGACCTGCATCGGATAGTCGAGGTACCGCGAGGAATACAAAGGCAGCACGAGGTGCTCCTGGTACCACCGGTCCTCTTCGGTCAACGGCGCCGGTTCGGTCAACGGCGCCGGGACGCCCCCGAGCGGACGTTGCTCCAGCGTGAGTTTGACCGTCGCGGGCATGCGCTCGCTATCGGACGAAGGGAGGGGGGTCTTGAATTATCCGGCACTCCGAACCCCTCCAGCTCCCGGCAAAGCCCCGAACATATCCTTGGGCACCATGTCCACCCCCAGCCTCGACATCGTGAGCCGCGTCGACTTCGCCGAACTCGATAACGCCGTCAACAACCTCAAGAAGGCCATGAGCACCCGCTTCGACTTCAAGGGGAGCCAGTGGACCATCGAGGTCGACAAGAAAGAGAAGAAGATCAAGATCGTCGCGGAGGACGGCACCAAGCACCGCGGCATCCAGGAAGAGTTCCTCAAGGCCGCCATGCGCCGCGGCATCGACGCCAAAGCCATGGTCTGGGGCGAGACCGAACCCGGCCTGGCGGGCAACCTGAAGCGCACCATCGAGATCAAGTCGGGCCTGGATCAGGACACCGCCAAGCAGATCGTCAAGCTCATCAAGGACAGCAAGCTCAAGGTCACCGCGTCCATCCAAGGCGAAGAAGTCCGCGTCTCGGGCAAGCAAATCGACGACCTGCAGACCATTATGAAAGTCCTCCCCGGCCAGATCGCGGTCCCCTTGCAGTTTGTGAACTTCAAGCGCTGAATCTGAGCGGCTTCCGATCCGCGCCTGCTGCTTTCTCACATCATGAGTCGAGAAAACACTCCGATGCGCAGGAAGTACCCCATCCCCCCACCACGCCCGGTCAGCCTACGAACGCAACGCACAGAATTGCGGCGATTCGAAGCAAAATGGCACGAATCTGAGCTTTGCAGCGTCGCGCTGTTCCGCGCGGCGATTCGTTGCACAGCTTCTCCACCGACACAGGTTGCGAGCCGATAGCTTGTGTGTTGACATGCAAGCATCACATATTTAGTCTCAACCTATGTCCACCACACAGCCGCACAATCGCATCCGCTCCTTTCTTGCACTGTGGTGCGTCGTGATCGCGGGGTACGCGCTGACCGGCGTGGCGCAGCTCGGCAATCCGGGAACGCCGGGCGACGGCGGCACGCAATGGCCCCAGCAAAAGTGCACCGCATCGGGAAGCTGCGCCGGCACGCCGGTGCCCGGGGGCGTCTGCCCGAGCGGCGAGTCGCCATGCTGTTGCAAGATCGCGCCCTCGGCGGTGTACGTCTGCGCCTGCCGCTCCTCCGATTCGTGTCTTCATCCCGGCGCGGGCAATCACTGCGATGAGTCCTCAAGCCAGTAACCGCCGCTGCGAGGGCCACGATGGACCGACGATCCTTCATCGCGATGTCCGCCGCTGCGGGAGTCGGCGTGTACCTCTGGAGCCCCTGGCGCAAGAAGGCCCTGCGCGAAGTGGACTACCCGCGCTGGTGCGTTGAAGAAGGTTCGCGGCGATTCTCCGAACTGCCCTTCACTTCGCTCAAGAATCAATCCGCCGCGTCGCTGGCGGCAATACTCACGCCCGCCGTGGCGGAGATCGACACACGCGCGGGATCATCCGCTGACGCCGGACCCCTGCTCGTCGCCTTCAGCGATTTCCTGTTTCAACGATTCGTTCAGGACTCGCCCGAGAGATACCGCGCGTGGCGTGGGGCAAACGGTTACATCCCACGAACCATGACGGAACTGACGCGCAATCGCCACGCGATGCCGGAGTCTTTCTCCACCATGGTCGGTCGCCCCTTGGGTGACAACCCGAGCTTCGAGGCGTCGTTTGATGCGATCTTCCGCCCGGCGCTGGACTACAGCAACGGACTCAACCGGCCGGCGCGGATCGCGATCGGAAAGGGCGGCCTTGCGATGCTCTTCCGCCCGCTCCCAGCCGACGGCGATCCGGAACGCCCGCCGGTCGCGGGAAGCATCCCCTCCGATCTCTGGCGAGGCATGAGCGCCGCCAACGCGACGAGCTGGTGGACGCCCCCGGTTTCTCTTTCCACCCGCGACCAGAAGCCCAAGCCCGACAGCGTCGCGGAAGTCGGGCTCATCATCGAGTACGCCGATGGCCGACGCTTCCCGACCCAGAGCCGTTGGCTCTTCTCGAGGAGCGCGAGCCGCTGGTTCATCGACGTTTGGACCACGTGCAACTTCCCGCTCGGATTGGGGCTTTCGAGCCTTGATTTCTGACGCCCACCCGCACCCGGATCGTTCCGCGTGCCTGGCGTTCTGGTTCTGGAGTGAATCGCATGGGGAACACTTCCATCCTCGCGGCCAGAATCGGGCTCGGCGGCGTGTTCCTGGCCGCGGTCGTTTCCAAGCTCCAGGATTTCCCCGCGTTCGTTTCGGTCGTCGCGCGTGCGTCCACGCTCTTCTCCGTGCCGCTGGTCGGAGAACCGGCGACCTGGGCCGCTCGGGTTGTCGTGATGCTTGAGACGTTTTTGGCGACCTCGCTCTTGATCGATCTGAGGCGTCGCTGGCTCCCGCCACTGGTCGCGGGCGTGCTGGGCTTCTTCACGATTGCGGGTGTGGTGCTCCTGATCTCCGGATCGACGACCTGCGGCTGCATGCGCCTGCCGCCGGGAGCCGCCAGCTGGATGACGTCGTTTGAAGGTCTCGTGCTTCGCAATGTGCTGCTGATTCTCGCGGCGCTGCTGGTGTTGCCCGAAAGGCCGTCGCTCCCGACGCAAGCAGCACTCCCAACGCAACCAGTCCTCCCAAAGCAGGCGGCCACCGCGAGTTTGCACGCCGACGGCGCGCGCGCCTTCACGCTCATCGAAATGATGGTCGTCATCGCGGTCACCGCAGCCCTGGTCGGACTGGCTCTCCCGGCCGGGCGGGTCTCTCGCTTGCGTGCGCAGCAGACCAAGTCAGGCGCCGTCATGCACGACCTCATGTCGTCGCTCCAGCTCTACGCCAACGCCAATCAGGACTTCTTTCCGTACGCACAAACCGCGGGCGATCCGACCGCACCGCTCCGACTTCCGCGTGTCACCCTCGGCTCAGACCGCAGCTATTTCATGGGAGGCTCGACCTACTGGCCCAACCTGCTCATCGGCTCTGAGATCGATGATTTGGCCCGGATCGCGATCTCACTGCCCGCGGTGGAGCAATCAAACCTCGAGGACGGGTATCCCGCCGAAACGATCCGCAGCAAGTACCTGCTGACCCACAACGCCTTCGCGAAGTCGCCGTATTGGGACGCCGACGAGGCCCCGGAAGGACTTGGCTGGTTCGTTCCCTGCCGGCTGAGCGAGGTTTCGTATCCCTCGGAGAAGGGCATCCTGCTCGACATCTTCACGACGTCGCTCGCCAATCGATCGGGCAATCGGCCAACGCCCGCCATCGACAGCCCCGTGGCGTTTGCCGACAGCAGCATCGGTTCATCGCACTGGGCGTCGCCGCTCGACGTGTATCCGCGCGAGCTGGTGGTGGAAAGGCCCTACGGCGCCTGGGGACGCACGATCCTCTCGACGCGTCACGGCCTCAGCGGCCGCGATCTTCGACGATAGAACCGCCGACGCGCGACGTTCAGGCCGCCTCGCTGCTCCGCATCTCGCCCTTGGTTCCCGCGACGCCGTCACGGGTCACGTAGAACAGATGGGGGCAGATGGGATACGGCAGACGCTTGAAGTCCGTCTCGACCCGGCTGGCCAGACGCTTCAGGAAGACGTTGGGACCGGCAGACATCGCCAGGAACATGTCACGGGCGGGGGTCGCGACGTAGAAGTCGCCCCCGAGCTGCGGCGCCAGGCGGTGGTACAGGCCGGACAGCAGCAGGCGGGCCGCGTCGTAACCATCGTGCTGTGAGACGATCGCGGCCTTGCCGCCTTCCTTGCTCTCGACGAGCTGGATCTCAAGCTCGGGGCTGTAGTGGTCCAGGTTCTCGCGGGCGATCTGCTCGACCTCTTCCACGCACAGGCCCCAGCGGACCACCTGCTCGGTGGTGATGCTGACGGTCATCTGCGGCAGATCGGTGACGAAGACCACGACCGTGTCGTTCACGAAAGGCACGTGCGCGACCTGCTCGCGGTTGAGATGCTCGAAGATCGTCTCGGGCTGAATGCGGGGCATGATCCGGGGCCTGGCGAAATCCAGGGACATGGACATGAACTGCATCGCCTCGCCCGAGAAGAGCTGGTCGAGGTAGTGCTCCACGATCTCCGACCCGCGGTCGGGCTCGTGGTTGACCATGCGGAAGAGGTTCTCGAGGTCGAGGCGACGGCCGTTCACCAGGAGCTCGCGGGGCCCGACGAGATTGATCTCGTAGGAAGGCTGGAGCTTCTTGAGGAGCGTGGCGACGAACTCGGCGAAGGCTTCGGGCTCTCGTGGAAGGCTCGACATGACCCGCACTCCCCAGGAACGATCGACTTGCGACGGCGCAAACGCAGCGGCCGTTGTCGGCCGCCATTCCCGGACCCGCCTCGGGCGCACCACTCATGCGCACGCGGCGGCCGTTTGGGGGCGGCCCGCGTCTGGGTCATCGGTGTTCGATCCGAGCCACCGGCGCGGTGTGTTCTGGCAAAGTCGAAGATGCTGCGCAGCGGCGCCGTTGGGAACGCCTGCGCGGGCGGCGCACGCGTTATGGCTCGCGCCAAAGTTGCGCAAGAACGCGGATGGGGCCTTGACAGACCCCTTGGCGTATTCCTCTCAGGCTCGCCCTCTGGCGGGATCGGGCCTATCGTGGACCCCTCCCCCCGGAGCCCTCAGGGACGCCTCAGAAGGCCCCTTTGCGGGTCCGGGGCGAACGAAACCCTGCCGTTGGCGTCGGGTGTGAAGGGCGTATAATCTCCCTCACCCGGGGGCGAGGGCCATCGTGGGGCCGCCCGAACGTTCGGGTCTGGCTCGACCGGCCGGGTTCAACCATCTTCTTGCATGATCGCGGGAGACCAAGCGTGACCGAACAGGAAATCGAAGCGAAGGTGATCGAGATCGTGGCCGAGCAGATGGGCGCCGACAAGGGCAAGATCTCGCGGAGCACGAGCTTCGTCGAAGACCTGAACGCCGACAGCCTCGACACCGTCGAGCTGGTCATGGAGCTCGAGGACGAGTTCGAGACCTCCATCCCGGACGAGCAGGCCGAGAAGATCAAGACCGTCGGTGAAGCGATCGACTTCATCGTCAAGAACCGCGGGAACGAGTAACTTCGTTCCTGGCTGGGCAAGAACCTCATGGCTACCACTGCGCCCGGATCCCGCCGAGTCGTCATCACCGGCTTAGGCGCTGTCACCAATCTCGGTCTCAACGCCGGGGCCACCTGGGCCTCCATGCGCGAGGGCAAGAGCGGCATCAGCCGCCTCGAGGGTGAAGAGTTCGAGCAGTGGCACGACCGCTGGGACGCCCGCATCGCCGGGCAGATCAAGGACTTCCAGCCCACCTCCATCATCGAGCAGCGCGAGGTCAAGCGCATCGACCGCGTCGCCATCCTCGGCCTCGCGGCCGCGGCCGAAGCGGTCAAGCACTCCGGGGTCGACTTTGACGCCTGCGACCGCGATCGCTGCGGCGTCGTCGTCGGCTCGGGCATCGGTGGCATCAACACCATCGAGCACGGCGTCGTCCTCATGAAGGAGCGTGGGCCTGATCGCCTCAGCCCCTTCACCGTCCCGCGCCTCATGGTCAACGCGACCACGGGCAACGTCTCCATCCGCTTCGGCCTCCGCGGACCCTCCGGCGCGCACGCCACCGCCTGCGCCTCCTCGGGTCATGCGATCGCCGACGCGGTGAACCAGATCCAGCGCGGCCACGCGGACGTCATGGTCGCCGGCGGCTCCGAAGCCGCGGTCGCCCCGCTGTGCATCGGCGCGTTCATGGTCATGCGGGCCCTTTCGACCCGCAACGACGAGCCCACCCGCGCCAGCCGTCCGTTCGACCTGGACCGCGATGGCTTCGTCCTGGCCGAGGGCGCCGCGATGTGCATCCTCGAGTCCGAGGAGCACGCCAAGAAGCGCGGCGCCAAGATCTACGCCGAGCTCGTCGGTTGCGGCAACTCCTGCGACGCGACCCACATCACCGCTCCGGACGAGAATGGCGGCGGCGCCAGCCGTTCCATGCAGATGGCGCTCCGGGACGCCCATCTCAACCCGGACCAGATCGAATACGTCAACGCCCACGGCACCTCGACGCCCTTGGGCGACAAGGCCGAGGTCGCCGCGGTCCTCAAGGTCTTCGGAGACCACGCCCGCAAGTCCTCGGGCGGCAAGCTCCTGATGAGCTCCACCAAGAGCATGCACGGGCACTGCCTGGGCGCCTCGGGCGCGGTGGAACTGGTCGCCTGCATCCACGCGGTCCACGACGGGATCATCGCCCCCACCATCAACCTCGAGAGGCCCGATCCGGACTTCGACATCGACCTGGTCCCCAACCACGCCCGCGAACGCCGCGTGCGCTACGCGATGAACAACACCTTCGGCTTCGGCGGCCACAACGTGACCCTGATCGTCGGCCGGTACGACGGCTGATCCGCCCCAACATCAAGCGACCCACCCACCACCCCCGAGGGCTTCCCCCCGGGGGTGCTTTGTTGATCCGCCCCACCACCACCGACCGGCATGCTTCCCCCCGCATTTTCTGGAAGCAAGCCGCGAACCCGCTTACTGAGAATCAAGTATCATCTGGGCCACCGGCCGTGCCGGGGTGAGGATGTGCACGTGACCCAGAATGCTGCGGTGCTTCCAGACGGGGCCTCGTCCCCCGCTTCGCCTCCGGGCCAGGCGGCCCTGAAGATCTCGGGCCTCGAGTTCAGGTACGAGCCCTCGGGACCGGCCTTGGCCAAGGTCTCGTCGCTCCTCGTCGCGCCGGGCGAGCAGGTGCTGCTCACCGGCGGTTCCGGCGCGGGCAAGTCCACGTTGCTCCAGCTCATCGCGGGCCTGCTCGAACCCACCTCGGGCACGATCGAGGTCGCGGGACGCAACATCCACGCGCTCCGAGGTGCTGCCCGCGACACGTTCCGTGGGCGTCACATCGGCTTCATCTTCCAGACCTTCAATCTGCTGCACGGGTTTTCCGCGCTGGAGAACGTCATGGCGTCGCTCAAGTTCTCCGCGATCCCGGCGCGGGAGCACCGCCAGAAGGCCGCCTCACTCCTGACGCACCTCGGGATCGACCGGCACGACGCCGATCCCGATCGTTTAAGCGTTGGACAACAGCAGCGCGTGGCGGTCGCGCGGGCGGTCGCTGCCCGGCCCGAACTGGTGCTCGCCGACGAACCGACCGCCAGCCTCGATCCGGAGAACGCGGGCGCCGCGATCGATCTCATCCAGGCCGCGTGCCGGGAGAGCGGCGCCGCACTGGTGTGCGTGAGCCACGACCCCGCGATGGCCTCCAAGTTTGAACGCCGGATCAAGCTCTCCGAGCTTGCGGGCGCCTGACGACTCAACCAACGGACACGCCCATGGCACTCACCGACGCGACCATCATCCGGCGCAGCCTCCTGGGGAGGCTCTTCTCAACGACGACCACTGTGATCACCGTCGCGGTGGCGGTCGGGCTCATGCTCGTTCTGCTCACGATGCGCGACGCGGGCCGAAAGGCCTTCGAGCGGGGCTCGGGCGACATGCACCTGCTCATCAGCTCCGACGCCAACCCGCTCAGCTCGGTGCTCAACGGGATCTTCTACGCCAACCCGCCGCAGCGGGCCATCCCCTACGCGAAGTACCAGCAGGTCGCCAATCCGCGCTTTGCGCCCTGGGCGTACGCGATCCCCACGCAGCAGGGCGATAGCTACGCCGGGCAGCCTCTGCTCGCGACCACGCCCGAGTTCTTCACCAAGTTCCAGCCCAATCCGGGCCAGCCCTGGGAGCTTGCTCAGGGCGAGTTCTTCGACGGCGACTTTGAAGTCGTCCTCGGCGCCGCGCGGGTCGCC
>CAZHFW010000014.1:0-88820 GCA_964531675.1 uncultured Phycisphaeraceae bacterium
GAAATCCCGAACAACCCGTCGCGGAATCCGATCCCGCAAAGCCCGAGGCCGAGGCCTTCCCGCCCCGCTCAACACCCCGAACCTCTGACGAGCCTGCCCGGCGCAGCCCGAGCCCTTCTAGGCCCGGCCTACCTCCGAGGGGCGGAACAATAGCCGCCCCCAACAGCCCAAACCGGTCCCCATCTCAGGTCCGGACAAGACTGCCAGCGGGCGACGAGGTCGCCGCCTTCACCCCAGAGGGGGCACATCTTGACGCATCCACCGCCCACCTGTCAAACCGAGGGCGATTTGGCCCCCTGTTTCCCCATTTCGCCGGGTCCCCATTTCGCCGGGTGGGCCGGGGGCTCCCCCCACCCCGAGGGGGTCACTTGCCGACCGCTTTGAGGATCCCCGCCGCTGCGGAAAGCTGGACCTGGGGCACCGGATCGGCCAGCATCGTGTTGAGCTTGCGGATGGCCAGGGGGGTGGCGATCTCCCCGAACGCGTACGCCGCCTGGGCGCGGATCGCGGGGTTGGGGTCGGTCATGTACTCCTCGGCCACGTAGTCCCCGTCGGGGTAGCCGAGCTGGGCCAGGGTCGCGACCGCGGCCAGCCTGAGCTCGGCGGGCTGCTTGGACTTGCCGTCACGCGGGTCCACGAAGTCCACGATGTTGCCCAGGAGCTTGGTGCTCGACTTGTCCTTCAGGGTCCCGAGGATCTGGGCCGCCAGCACGCTGGCCTCGTACTCCTCCGGGCGGGACGTGAGCAGCGCCGCCCGGATGCTCTCCATCGCGGCCTCGTCTCCGAGCTTCACCAGGGCCTCGGCGGCCTGCAGGTGCATGAGCCTGACTTCGATGTCGCTGGCCCGCGGAACATTGCTCGCCGCCGCCTGCCTCAGCATCGGCACCGCCGACTTGTCCCCGAGTTCGCCCAGGAGCAGCGCCACGTGGGCCCGGATCTTGGCGTTGGGATTGTCGAGCAGATAGCTCGACAGCGGCGTGATGTCGGGGTTCTGCCCGCAACGCTTGAGCGCAAACAGAGCCGCAGCCCGCACGTACTCGGAGTTGTCCGAAAGCAGCGCCGAGACGCGATCCGAATAGGTCGCGAGCTTGAGCTTCCCCACCACCACGCACGCGACGGTGCGCACGCCCAGATTCGGATCGCTGATCCCCGAATCAATGATCGCGCCCAGCCTCTTGGGCGACTGGCCCGCGGCCTCCACGCAGTTGGCGCGGATCTGGGCCTCGTTGCTCTTGGCCAGTTCCTCGATCTTGTTGAGGGCCGCCTCGCGGAACCCGGAGGCCTCCACCACCGTCACCGGGGGCTCCTTCGGAGCCGTGGGGTCCTTCCCCCGGGCCTGCTGGGCGCTGGCGGGGTGCCCGGCGATCGCCAACACCACCAACCCGGTCCCGATCCGCCGACCCAGCATTCCGAAGAGGCTCATTCCTTGGTCCTTCCGTGTGAACGATGCTCTGTCTTACTCGGTCCGACCCCGGCCAGTTCTTCGGATTCGGAGGTCCCCGGACGGCGCACCGTCGCGATCAGCCCTACGAGCCCCGAGATGGCCAAGGTTGCATGCCCGAACAGATCCCCGATCGATGCGTAAAGCGTCGTCCCCTCGCCCAGCGCCACCTCGACGACTTCGGAAGCCTCGGTCTGGCCGGCCTTGCCGTCGGCGCCCCGGATCGTCTGAACGACCCGTCCGGTCTGGTCGACCACGCACGAGATTCCGGTGTTGGCCACCCGCACCAGCGGCGTCGCGAGCTCGACCGCCCTCCATCGCGCGCACAACGCGTGATGCCAGCGCCCGCTGTCGAAGGTCCCGAACCAGCCGTCGTTGGTGAGTTGCACGATGACGTCCGCGCGCCGGGCGCCTCCCGCGAACACGAGCTTCCGGCACACCGACGGGATCGTCGCCTCAAAGCAGATCGGCGTCACGATCCGCACCGGCCTGGCGTTGGCGTTGGCGATCGTGAACACGAAGGGATCGGTCCCCGCGGACAGATCAAAGTTCATCCCGCTCGCGCCCACACCGATCGTGAGGAACTGACGTTCGAGCCAGGGCCACGCGGAGATGTACGGCATCACCTCGCCGAAAGGCGTGAGCTGCATCTTGTCGTAGCGCCCCGCCTCCGCCGCGCCGTGGCGCACCAGGATCGCGCTGTTGAAACGCCGTTCAGGCTTGAAGTCGAGCGTGCCATCCGACCCCGCCTCCACGACCTTGAAGTTCAGATAGCCCGAGGAGCCGGTCAGGATCGGCACCGTGATCCGGGACTGCACCGCGAGCAGGTCGGCCCGGAAGGCGTTGAGGTTCTCATACAAGCCCGGGTACTTGGTCTTCGCGTCCTCGACGACCTTCCAGGCTGCGGGATCGAGCACGAATCCCGGGTACATCGTCTCAGGCCACACGATGACGTCGGGCTGCTTGGTCGCGAGCTTGGCCGAGGTTTCGAGCCAGCGCTGGTGATCGTCATAGCGATGACGCAGATCCCATTCGCCCTTGACCGACTGGGGCAGATTTGTCTGCAGCACCCCGATGCGCACCCGCGTCGGTGAAGCCCGAGGAGCCTCCAGGGACGCAACGCCCACGGATGCGCCCCACGCGAGCAGCGTCGCGACCACGCCGATCCAGCGGCCGCGGCTTCCCATGATGACGTCCGCAAGAGCGCCCGAGAGCATCGCGACCAGGAAGCTCACGAAGTACGCGCCGAGCAGCCGCGCGGGCGACGCCAGCGCGGGCGCGTCGATGAGCGGATGCCCGATCTGGAACCAGGGATACCCATCCCACACCACCGCGCCGCGTAGCACTTCCGCGCCGGTCCACAGGACTGGTGTCAGCACCGCCGCGGGCAGTCTGGGCATGAGCCTGCTCCCCGCCGCGATCAGCCAGACACCGATCGCGGTCGTCAGCGCCGTGTACCAGACCAGCGGCAGATATCCGATGTTCGAGATGTTGATGACCCAGTGCCCCACGAACCCCCAGAACGGGAGCATCCCGATCCACGCGAAGAACGCGGTTCGGAACGGACGGGCGCGGCCGATCTTCGGATGCATCGCGACCAGTGCCAAAGGCACGACCGCCAACAGCGCCATGGGCCAGAGCGAGAAGGGCTCGAACGCGAGCGTCATCGCGAGGGAGAACGCCAGACCCGCGAGCATGGACGCGGCGCGGGGGCGATCAGCAAGCGATGGAGACTTCGGAGTCGTGGTTGCGGTCACGGTGCGAACGATAGCAACCGCTGCGCGGCCGATGTACGGTCCACGCTCGCCTCAAAACGAAAACGCCCCCGAGTGTTCGGGGGCGGGAAAGTCGCAATCCTGGTCGGGCTTCCCCGGTTACTTGCCGGAGTAGTCGATGATCCTGGCGATCTCGCTGCGCAGCTGGGAGCGAGCGACGACACGGTCAACCAGACCCGCCTTGAGGAGGAACTCCGAACGCTGGAAGCCTTCGGGGAGTTCTTGGCGGATGGTCTGCTGGATCACGCGCGGGCCGGCAAAGCCGATGAGGGCCTTGGGCTCGGCGATGATGACGTCGCCAAGCATGGCGAAGCTGGCGGTCACGCCGCCGGTGGTCGGATCGGTGAGCACGCTGATGAAGAGCCCGCCGACCTGATCAAGCCTGGCCAGCGCGGCGCTGGTCTTGGCCATCTGCATGAGCGAGAGGCCCGACTCCTGCATGCGGGCGCCGCCCGAGCAGCTCACGATGATGAGGGGAAGACCCGTGCGGGTCGCTTCCTCGATGGTGAGGGTGATGACCTCGCCCATGACGCTGCCCATGGAGCCCATCATGAAGGAGGGATCCAGCGCAACGACCAAGGCTTCACGACCCTTGATGAAGCAGCGGCCCGCGCGGATCGCGTCGGTGCGGCCCGTCTTGACCTGCTCGGCCAGCAGACGCTCCTTGTACCCCTTCAGGTCCTTGAACTTGAGCGGGTCGGTCGGCACCAGGTTGTTGAAGAGCTCAACGAACGAATCCTGGTCGGCGAGCTGGTTGATCCGCTCCACCGCCCCGATCCGGAAGTGATGCTGGCACTCCGGGCACACGTGGAGGTTGGCCTCCATGGCACGCCGGTAGACCATCTTCTCGCAGGAGGGGCAACGAAGCCAGAGCCCCTCGGGAATCGCGGCCTTGCGTGCGGGGCGCACGTCACCCCACGTCTTGCTGGCGACCTTCGACATGTTCCGCCTTGCCTCCACGCGATTCACCCGTCGTCCTTTCGGGAGGGGCCGCCTTCCAGCGATCGGCTCCGCCTGCCTTCCCTGCGAGCATCCTGCCCGCGAGCGGTCGCCCAGAACTCCGGCGACCGGCGGGACTCGCTTGGAGCCGTCCCGCACGAACGAGCACCCCAGCCCGGAAGTTCGCCAATGAGACGTCCCCCCGAACCGATCGAGGCCAAGTTTAGCCAGAACCACGCCTCAGTACCAGCAAGTCCTTAGTGCACGCTTACTTACAGGACCTTCAGGCCCCCACTGGTGCAACGGCGGTGGACAACGCCCGGCCCCCGATGGCTGCAATTGCCTTGGAACGCTCTCCGGGGGCGAGTCCGAAAACCGAGGACCCCGCGACGAGCATGTCGCAGCCCGCGTCCCGGCAGGCTTGGGCGGTCTGAGGCCCGATGCCGCCATCCATCTCCAGCCTCTGCTCGGGCCTGAGCTTGGCGCGAATGGTCCGGACCTTGTCGAGGACATCGGCGATGAACGCCTGCCCGCCGAAGCCCGGGTTCACCGACATCACCAGCACCATGTCCGCGTGGTGGACGACAGGCAACACCTTTTCCACAGGCGTCGGCGGGTTGATCGCGATCCCCGCGGTCATCCCCTTGGCCCGGATCTTGTCCATCAGCGCCATCGCAGCGTCCGGGGCCGCGACCTCGATGTGGAACGTGAAGTGGTCCGCCCCCGCCTTGGCGAAGGCGTCCAGGTACGACTCGGGGTGGGTCACCATCAAATGGACATCGAGGTACGCGTCGGGGAGCGCCTTGCGGAGCCAGCGGCACATGTCCGGGCCCATGGTCAGGTTGGGGACAAAGTGCCCATCCATGACGTCCAGATGCAGCGCATCGCCCCCGGCCCGGAGTGACTGGCCCGCGTCCTCGGCCATGCGGGCAAAGTCCGCCGCCAGGATCGAGGGCAGGACCATCGGGAGCCGGGGTGGGGACGAAAGCTTGAAGGGCATCGGCAGACTGTAAGCCCGCGAACCCGGCTGCACAGTCTTCAGGCCGGCCCGGTGTACGATCGGCTCCCCAGATTCATCCGTTCTTCCGGCTCAGCAAAGGCCCACCATGCCCAACCTCGAGAGCTTCCGCGCCAAACTCACGCAGATCGGTCAGCAGCACGTCCTGAACTTCGCGGCACAGCTGACCGCTGACCAGCAGGCCACCCTCGCGGGTCAGCTTGCGGCCCTTGATCTGGACAAGCTCCCGGCGCTGATCGAGAAGTACGTGCTCAAGCCCGTCGCGGCCTCCATCAGCTCCAACATCGAGCCCGCGCCGTTCTATCCGCACGATCCCGCCAACGCCAAGCGGCCTTGGGACCGGGCAAAGTTCGCGGCAGCGGGCGAAGCACTGCTCCGCGCCGGGAAGGTCGCGGCGTTCGTCGTCGCGGGAGGTCAGGGCTCGCGTCTTGGATTCGAAGGGCCCAAGGGCTGCTTCCCCGCCGGCGCGGTCACCGGTAAGCCACTCTTCCAGATCTTCGCCGAGCAGCTTCTGGCCGCCGAACGGAAGTACGGGCGTCCGGTGCCGTGGTACGTCATGACCAGCCCGCTCAACCACGCGGCGACCGAGGCCTTCTTCCGCGACCACAAGTTCTTCGGACTCTCGCCCTCGAACGTCATGTTCTTCCAGCAGGGCGTCATGCCTTCGGTTGACATCAAGAGCGGCAAGCTTCTGATGACCTCCAGGTTCGAGCTGGCGACCAACCCCGACGGTCACGGCGGCTCGATCACCGCGCTGCACAAATCCGGCGCGCTGGCGGACATGAAGCGCCGCGGCGTTGAGCACCTCTCGTACTTCCAGGTCGACAACCCGCACGTGAAGATCTGCGACCCGATCTTCCTGGGCCTGCACGCGACGGCGCCCGACTCGTCGGGCGAGATGTCGAGCAAGATGCTCGCGAAGGTCAGCGTGTCGGAAAAGGTCGGCGTCTTCTGCCTCGTGGACGGAAAGCTCGACATGATCGAGTACTCCGACCTGCCTCCGGCGCTGGCGAACGCGACCAACGCCGACGGGTCGATCCGCTTCATCGCGGGCAATCCCGCGATCCACATCCTGGCGGTGAAGTTCATCGACAAGCTCACGAGCAACGCGAGCTTCGAGCTCCCCTACCACCGCGCCGAGAAGAAGGTGCCTTGCATCGACCCGGTCTCGGGAGAGGCGATCAACCCGAGCGCCAACAACGGCGTAAAGCTCGAGAAGTTCGTCTTCGACGCCCTCAACCGCGCCGACAAGTCGCTGGTCTACGAGACCGACCGCGTCGAGGAGTTCGCGCCCATCAAGAACGCCAGGGGCGTGGACAGCGTCGAGAGCTCCAAGAAGCTCCAGACCGAGCGGGCCGCACGCTGGCTTGCCGCAGCGGGCGTCCCGATCCCTCGCTCCGCTTCGGGCGAGCCCGATTGCGTCATTGAGCTTTCGCCGCTGACCGCGCTTGCGCCCGAGGATCTCAAGCCCCTTGCGAGCAAGATCCGCATCGAGCGCGGCGCCAAGACTCTGCTCTAATCCGCATCAGGCGACGTCGGGCTCTAGGATTCACGCGTGACGGACCATGCACAGATCGCCCGCTCCCGCGTTGCGCAGTTTCCCAGTGCGCTGGTGAGCCGTTCCAGGCTTGCCAGGCTCGCCGATGACATCCCGGCGCTCCTGGCCCACCCGGACTGGAAGACGCCCGCGCCGGTCGTGCTCTGGTTCCATGGCCGCACGGCGTACAAGGAGCTCGACTCGGGACGCTACCTGCGCTGGGTCCGGGGCGGGATCGCGGCGTGCGCCATCGACCTGCCCGGGCATGGCGAACGCACCGAACCCGGCAGGCAAGAGCCCGCCGAAACCCTCGGCGTCCTCGAGCAAGCCATCGGCGAGATCGACTCGATCGTCGATGCGTTGCGGGCGCCGGAGTATCGGGGCATCCTCGACACCTCGCGTCTGGCGATCGGCGGCATGTCCGCGGGCGGGATGGTCACCCTGCGGAGACTCTGCGATCCGCATCCGTTCCGGTGCGCTTCGGTCGAAGCGACCGCGGGCTGGCTTGAAGGGCTCTACTTTCCGGATCGCGTGGAAGCGGTGCTCGGCCCGGGCGCGGGCAAGCACACATGGAGCGCGGACCACTCGCCCGAGAAGGTCGCGAGGCTCGACACGCTTTCGAGCATCGAGAGCTTCAGGCCCATCCCACTTCTGGCGCAGCACTCGCGGGCCGACCGCATCGTGCCGTATGTCGTGCAGGCCCACTTCATCGACATGCTCAAGGCCCGATACCGGGCGCGGGGCGTTGATGATCGACTGGTCGAGCTTCAGAGCTGGGAGCAGACCGGCGCACCGGAGGAGCACATCGGCTTTGGCCGGGTGAGCCCCGAGGCGAAGACCGGGCAGCTCGCGTTCCTCACGCGCTGGCTTGCCCCCACGCCTCTCCAGGAATGACAGGACGCGATGGCGTGAGCGGTTGCTCCATTGGGCAGGATGCAACATTTGGCGATAGGCTTTGGCCCGATGATCCCAGCCGACGCGTCCACGAGTCCTTCGAGCAACGGTTCTGGAGAGAAGCTCGCGCCCGACGCGTATTCGGCGCTGGCGCTGCTTCTTGGGATCAACCTGTTCAACTACATCGACCGGTACGTGCTCGCGGCGGTGGAGCCCTTGATCCGCAAGGAATTCTTCGCGGAAGGCGACCAGCGGTCCTCCACGCTCATCGGCCTGCTCGCGACCGCGTTCATGGTCTCGTACATGTGTGCCGCACCGATCTTCGGCTGGCTTGCCGACCGCAGACCACGCTGGGTGCTCATCGGCATCGGCGTGATGGTGTGGTCGCTCGCCTCGGGCGGTTCGGGACTGGCGATGGCCTACTGGGTCATGCTGCTCATGCGCATCTTCGTCGGGATCGGCGAAGCGGCCTACGGCCCGGCGGCCCCGACCCTCATCTCCGACATCTTCCCGGTCTCACGCCGCGGGTTCGTGCTCGCGTGCTTCTACATGGCCCAGCCGATCGGCACCGCGCTGGGATACGTGCTGGGCGGGCTGGTCGCCAAGCACTCGTCGTGGCACTGGGCGTTTCTCATCACGCTCCCGCCGGGCATTCTGCTGAGCATTCTCTGCTTCAGGCGGAAGGAGCCGCCGCGCGGGAGCGCCGACAAGGTCGCAGGGAAGAAGACCGCGGGACTCAAGGACTACAAGACGCTGCTGCAGACGCCTTCGTACGTGCTGGCGGTCGCGGGCTTGACGCTCTTCACGTTCGCGATCGGCGCGATCGCGTTCTGGGCGCCGCGCTATCTGTCGGAGTTCCGGCAGGCGGGAACGCTGGACAAAGTCGCGTCAACGTTCGGTCTGATCACGGTGCTCGCGGGACTCGGCGGCACACTCACCGGCGGATTCCTGGCCGATCGGCTCCGCCGCCGGGTCAAGGGCTCGTACTTCATGGTCGCGGGTGTCGGGTCGCTGCTCGCGGCGCCGCTCTTCCTGGCGTCGATGCACACGCCTTTCCCGACCGCCTACGCGTTCATGTTCGCGTCAATGTTCTGCCTTTTCCTGAGCACGGGGCCGGTGAACACGATCCTGGCGAACGTCACGCACCCCGCGGTGCGGGCGTCGGGATACGCGCTGTCGATCTTCACGATCCACGCCCTGGGCGACGCCATCAGCCCGCCTCTGGTGGGCTTGGCCAATGACCTGACGCGTTCGAGCGCGTATCCGGATGGGAACATGAACTTCGCGTTCCACATCCTCACCGGATTCATCGTCGCCGGCGGGATCGCGTGGATTGCCGGCGCCAGGTACCTCGACCGCGACACCGAACTGGCCCCGACGCGCGTCCCGTAACCGGCCGGGGCTCTCCGGCGGAAACACGCGAGAAAAGGGCTTCCGCGAGCGCGGCCGGTTTCCTATATTCCGGGCATGTCCACGATCTCGCCCCAGCGTCCGGTCGCGCCCAGGATTTCCGAGGTCCCCTCTCCCGAGGGACGTTTCGGCAAGTTCGGCGGCGCGTACGTCCCGGAGACCCTCGTCAACGCGCTCGAACAGCTCGCGGAGGTCTACGCCTCGGTGCAGCGCGACGAGCGTTTCTGGAACGAGCTTCAGGACCTGCTCAAGAGCTTCGTCGGACGGCAGACGCCGCTCTATCACGCGCAGCGGCTCAGCGCCCATGCGCTGGAGCTGGCCCGCCGCTCGGGGCGCAATGAGGCGGCCAACATCTGGCTCAAGCGCGAAGACCTGGCCCACACCGGCGCGCACAAGATCAACAACACGCTCGGCCAGTGCCTCCTGACCCGCAAGATGGGCAAGAAGCGGATCATCGCCGAGACCGGCGCGGGCCAGCACGGCGTCGCCTCCGCGACCGCTGCGGCTCACTTCGGCCTCCAGTGCGATGTGTACATGGGCGCCGAAGACGTGCGGCGTCAGAAGCTCAACGTCACGCGCATGCGCATGATGGGCGCTCGCGTGATCGAGGTGGAGTCTGGCTCGCGCACGCTGAAGGACGCGACCAACGAGGCGATGCGCGACTGGATGGGCTCGGTTGAGCACACGCACTACATCATCGGCTCGGTCGTTGGCCCCCACCCGTTCCCGATGATCGTCCGCGACTTCCAGTCCATCATCGGGCTCGAAACCAAGGCCCAGTCGCTCCGCCTGTTCACCAAGCTCCCGGATGCGATCGTCGCGTGCGTCGGAGGCGGATCGAACGCCGCGGGCATCTTCTACCCCTTCGTGGACGAGACCAGCGTCAAGCTCGTCGGCGTTGAAGCGGGCGGACACTCCCCCAAGCCCGGCGAACACGCGGCGACATTGAGCCTCGGACAGCCCGGCATCCTCCACGGCTCATTGAGCTATGTGCTGCAGGACCAGTTCGGTCAGACCGCGCCGGTGCATTCGTGCTCGGCGGGTCTGGACTATCCGGGCGTGGGCCCCGAGCACGCGTACTGGAAGGATTCGGGCCGCGTGAACTACACCGCGGTCACGGACGATCAGGCGCTGGATGCGCTGCTCATGCTCTCCCGCACCGAGGGCATCATCCCGGCCCTGGAGACCTCGCACGCGATCGCGGAAGGCCTCAGGCTCGCCTCCACGATGGGCAAGGATCAGAACCTGGTGATCTGCTGCTCGGGACGCGGCGACAAGGACGTCGACGAAGCCTCGCGCCTGCTCGCCCTCCGCGAACAGAAGTGAGCGAATCGAACGCGCTCACGAGCAACCCTGAAATGAAAAACGCACGGCATGAAGATGCCGTGCGTTTTGGTTTTGATCGCGAATGATGCTCAGGCGCTCGTGCGGTCGACCACGCGGTAAGACTCGCGCTCGCCCCGTCCGCGGACCGGATAGTCCTTGCGGAGCGGGTGGGCGGGGTAGTCCTCCCAGGTCAGGATGCGGCGCAGGTCCGGGTGGTTGCGGAAGCGGATCCCGAACATGTCGAACACTTCGCGCTCGGTCCACTCGGCGCCGGGCCAGAGATCGCAGACGCTGTCGACGTAGAGCGCGGGGTCCTCGACGATGCCGTCGGTCGGAAGCGAGGGGTCCAGGAAGGTCTTGACGAAGAAGCGCTCGTCGGTCGAGTAGTTGCAGACGTTGTACACGACCGCGAAGCGGCCGATGGTCTTGGTCGGGTAGCCCAGGTAGTCGATCCCCACCACGTCTGAGAGGAAGTTGTACCCGCAGTCGTTCTTGAGGAACGCCATGACCTCGTGAAGGTCGGCGGGCTCGAGAATGAGCGTGGACTGCCCCCGGAACTCGGTGCCGCGGAGCTTCTTCCCGGCAAAGCGAGCCTTCACTTTGGCGAAGGTCGGGTGCTCAAGGGACGAGGATGGGACGCTGTTGGAGCCTTCCTGGGACATGCGAACCAGTGTAGGCACCGAACCGATCCTTGACAGGCGGGGAAGGCTCCGCCAGACCGCGGGTCCGCGAACCACTTCTCGCCGGCAAGTATTTGCAGCTGTAGGACTTATTCCGCTTTTGCTGGCAAAGCCTCCGGCCTGTGGCACCTTGTCTGCGTGGACGCCCAGCGCGTGTGGTGCGCGCGGCATCCGCCCCGTGGAGGATTCAGACATGAAGCGTGCGTTTGCCACTGTCGTTCTGGCTGCCGGTTTTGCTTCCGGCGCTTCGGCTCAGGAAGTGTTCTTCAGCGACTTTAACTCCGGCACCCCCGCGGGCATCTCCGGTGCCGGCGGCACGGAGAGCGTGCAGGGCTTCTCAGGCCTTGGCAACGGCTCGAACACCTTCGGCGGCGACATGTGGCGGAACGACGCGGGCGGAAACCCCCAGACCAAGACCTCGCTCACGCTCACCGATCTCCCCGCCCACGACTCGCTCCGCATCGATCTGCTCCTGGCGATCATCGACTCGTGGGACGGCATCGGCGGCAACCCCGGCCCCGACACCTTCGTCATCGCGGTTGACGGCAACACCGTCTTCAGCCACGTCTTCGCCATTGCCAGCGGTTCGGGTGACTACGCGCCCCCGGCCGGCGTGCTCCTCTCCGGCGGCACCAACCTGGGCTTCGGTGGCTGGGCAGAGATCGCCCTCGACTTGGGCTTCGACCCCAGCCTCACCATCGCGCACTCCAGCTCCTCGGTCACGATCGACTTCTACGCCACCGGCGGCGGCTGGCAGGGCGCCGGCGACGAATCCTGGGCCATGGACAACCTCCGCGTCACCGTTCGCGGCATCCCCGCGCCGGGCGGTCTGGCGGCCTTCGGCCTCCTGGGCCTGGCCGGTCGTCGTCGGCGGAACTGAGCCGAGCGATCAACGATCTTCTCAGCAGGCCCGGCATGACCGGGCCTGCAGCGTTTTTGCCTCCGATGCCGACGCTTGTCGCAGAGGTATGCTCGGCTCATGCCACCACTGGTCGATGACGTAGGCCGACCGATCGATCGCGTGTCGGCGCTGGACTTGAGACGCAAAGCCGGCGCGCCGGGCTATCCGAGCCGGGACTCGGCCGACCGCATCCAATGGGCGGTCGAGAGCATCCGCCGGAGTTCGAGCACGTTCACGCTGCCCGGCCTGGTGGTGGCGGGCGGATGCCTCACGTGGTTCATTGGATCCTCATTCATCGGTTTGGCGATCGCGTTGTTTCCGGGCCAGCTGGCGGGCAATCTCTCGGTGCAAGGGCTGACCCGCATCGGCTGGTTGGTCCTTGTCATTGTCACAACCACCTCCATCACACGCCGCGTCATCCGCCGCCGCATCGCGCCCCACATCGCGGCCACGCTGGTCGCGGAGTCCTTCTGCGGCGGCTGCGCGTATGGCCTCGGGACACTTGCAGCGGACCCTCAGGGGATTGTGACCTGCCCGGAATGCGGCGCAGGCTGGCGAAAGTCCCGCATGATCGCATCTGCGGGGACTGCGGCGGACACGACGCCGAGCATGCCGATTCATCGCCGCTGGATCGGACGCCGTCGGCCCGTCGTCGGGCCGGACGATCGTGGGCGGCTTGTTCCGATCCTTGACACCAGGCTCCGAACGCTCACGCGCCCGCGCCGGGATGTGCTTGGGCCGACGCGTGTGGCATCGCTCGTGCGTGCTACGCGCCGTACGGCGCGCTGGCAGCGTCTGGTGGGTCTCCTGGCCCTTCTGGTGGTCGCCAGCCCGTTTGCCGCGGTGGCCATCATGTCGATGACGGATGGCACTCCGAGAAGTCGTCTCACGTCGGAACTCTTCGTCCCTCTGACGATCGCGGGCTTCATCGTGTTTCTCGGGATTCTCGTCTGGCGTTCTGAGCTCGGCACCAGTCCGCGCAATCTGACCAGCGCCTTCCGGGCGCGTGCCGCCTGTCCATCCTGCGCCGAAGATCTCACCCCGGTCGCACCCGGCCCCGATGGGCTCACTCAATGCCCGGTGTGCAGCGCGGCCTGGAGGATCGGGCCGCCGGGGCCCCGGTCAACATCGAGCGGAATCGTCGGCGCGACGCCTTCGCCTGCAACGGAGATCCGACCGCAATCCGAAGCCTGACTCGGCGCTGCGACAGCTTCATTTCGTGACGACGGCCCGCGCACCATGTTCAACCTTGTTGACGATCTCGGCAAGCCGATCCGACTCGCGTCCACCCGAGCGCTGCGCCGTCGTGCGGGGACCGAAGGCTATCTATCGCGCGACGCGTACGCCCGCGTTCTCCGAGTGACCAGGGTGCGCGGCGGCCTCCTGAGACCGGGCTTGATCGCGATCGTGTTGGCGTCGGTCATGCTCCTGCTCGGGGGATTGTGGGCGCTGCCTCAGGCAGGTCAGACGGCGGCGATCCTCGTCGCGACTGTTTGCTGGGCTTGCGTCGTCGGTTTGGCTGGCTTCTTGCTCCGACTCCTCGGAAGCGATCAACCCGCGTGGCCCGTCTCCCGAGCATTGGTCGCCGAAGGTGTCTGCGGAGCGTGCGGCTATGCGGTGATCGCGCTGCGGCCGGATGAGCGAGGACTCATCACCTGCCCGGAGTGCCAGGCGCACTGGCGCGCTTCACGACTGGGCGTGACCGCCGACGACCTGGCAAATCGCCCCGGCACATCCATCGAGGATGCGAAACGCAGGGGCCTCTCAGGACGCCTCTCTACGGATGATCGCAACCGACTCGTCCCCATCGTTGATCGCAGGCTTCGGTGCGTTTCCGCCGAGCGCAAAGCGTCGCTCGGCGAGGCGATTGAGCCTCTGGCGGAGAAGCTCAGCTTCGTCGGCGCCGGGATTCGCCTGCTGACCAGCGTCGTGATCTGCGTCCCCGGAATGTTCGCCGTGCTGGGCGTCCTTTCCCGGCCCTTCGACGAGTTGAACTGGCAGATGGCTCTGGTGCTCATCGTGTTGGCTGCCATCTTGACGCTGGCGGTCGGAGTCATCATGCGCTCCGATCTGGGCGCGAGTCCACGGAGCATTGCGTTTCTGGTGCTTTGCGAACAGCGTTGCCCGACTTGCCTGGAGGATTGCCGCGACGTGCCCCTGGCGTCCGATGGTCGTGTCGAATGTCCAGTCTGCGGATCAGCTTGGCGTCGACTCTCCAGGCCCACGCAACGGCACACCGCCGGCGCGGCCCAAGCCCAGACGCCCGAGGCTGAATGAAAACCGCCCGCATCGCTGCGGGCGGTCCTCTTTCCTCTCAGACTCAGGCCCCTCAGACTCGGGCCTTCAGCATTCTGACTTCAATCTGTCCGGTTCAGGCCCGGCGGCGGCGCGAGAGCGTCATCAGGCCCGCGCCCGCGAAGACCACGGCGCCCGGCGCGGGAACCGCTTGGTAGTCCACACGCATGTTGACGCCCACGAAGTCGCCCGGATCGCCCACGCGCTCAAACTCAAGGCGGAGGACGTCACCCGTGCGCACCGCGATGTCGGTCACCGCACCCGAATCGCCCGAGCCATCCGCAAGGTCGTACGGATTGGCGCGGGAATACACATCGCCCGAGCTGATCGCGCCGCTGGTCAGCAGCGTGTCGTTCAGGTACAGGAACCAGTTGTTGGCACGGCCGATGTCGCGGCCCATCCACACGCCGCCGGTGACGTTCAGAATCGCATCGCCCGGGCTGGTGAACGCGACGTTCGCCTTGCCCTGGCCGACGCCGTTGAACGGGTCGGTCGTATGGACGACGATGTCGCCCTTCTCGAAGTCGCGCTGGAACTGCTCCGTGCCGTTGCTCTGGAACCAGAACGGCAGACGATCGGAGCCATCCTCCGAGCGGGCAAAGCCGGGCTGCGCGGTGGACCACCCGCCCAGATTGCGCTGCCAAGACTGCACGGCGGGAAGCATGTTGCTGCCTTCGCGCACGCTCCAGACGCCTCCCGGGGTGTTCACATCGCCCCAGTCGGTCTGGATGTCGTACACCTGGGCCGAAGCGGCGCCCGCCGCCAACACCGTCACGAGGATCGCGGGAACGCAACGCATGGGAACCCCTTTGTGCATCAGCGCACACAACAGCAAGAGACAAGGGCCGGCGCGCACCGGTCCTGCGTACGGAATGTGCCACGTGATTCCCCGGGAGACCAAGAATCCACGTCCTGCCCCGCCATTCGGCCCAGTCCGAGATCACCCGGATCCGATCTTTTCCCGAACAAACAAGCCGCGTCTGCGTATCATCCACCCGCATGCCCTCGCGCCCCTTCCAGGTCGTCGCTCCCTTCACGCCCATGGGTGATCAGCCCCAGGCGATCGAAAAGCTCACACGCGATCTTCAGGCGGGAAGCCCCGCGGCGTGCCTCCTTGGCGCGACGGGCACCGGCAAGACCTTCACGATGGCGCACGTGATCGCGAGGCTCCAGAAGCCCACGATCATCATCAGCCACAACAAGACGCTCGCGGCCCAGCTCTTCGAGGAGCTCCGCGAGTTCTTCCCCAACAACTCGGTCAACTACTTCGTGAGCTACTACGACTACTACCAGCCCGAGGCGTACATCCCCCAGCGGGACATCTACATCGAGAAGGACTCGGCCCGCAACGACGAGCTCGACCAGCTCCGCCTGGCCGCCACCTCGAACATCCTTTCCCGCCGCGACAGCGTGGTGGTCGCCTCGGTCTCGTGCATCTTCGGCCTGGGCTCACCCGAGGCGTACGGCCGGCGCGTGCTGACGCTCACCAAGGGCTCGCGCATCAACCGCCGCGAGTTCCTGCTCGCGCTGGCCGCGATGCAATACCAGCGCTCCGAGATCGACTTCAAGCGCGGGCAGTTCCGCGTGCGCGGGGACGCGGTCGAGGTCTGGCCCGCCTATGAGAAGTTCTCCGTCCGCATCGAACTCTTCGGCGATGACGTCGAACGCATCGAACTGGTCAACCCCACCAGCGGCGAGCTGCTCGCCGAGGAAAAGCAGTTCTTCCTCTTCCCCGCGGTGCACTACGTCATGCCCGACACGCAGCTCGGCGGCATCGTGCAGCAGATCCGCACGGATCTGGACGCCCGCGTGCTTGAGCTCCGCTCCAAGGGCCTCCTGCTGGAAGCCCAGCGCCTGCTGGCCCGGACCAAGTACGACCTCGAGATGATCGAGGAGGTCGGCTATTGCAACGGCGTGGAGAACTACTCGCGATACTTCGACGGGCGCATGCCTGGCGAACGCCCCTACACGCTCCTGGACTACTTCGATTACGCGCCGCCCCGCGACGCCGACGAGAGAGGCTGGATGCCCGGGCTTGACGCCTCGCGCTCGGGCATCGTCGAAGCGCTCGAGAACCTGAACGCGACCGAGTGGGTCGAACGCCCAACGCTGGCCAGGCCCGACTCGCGGCCCAACTACCGCGACTGGCTCCTGATCATCGACGAGTCGCACGTCACGCTCCCGCAGATCCGCGCGATGTTCAATGGCGATCGCCAGCGCAAGCAGGTGCTCGTCGAACACGGATTCCGACTTCCCGCCGCCTTGGACAACCGCCCCCTGACGTTCGAAGAGTTCGAGGCGATCGTGCCGCAGATGCTCTTCGTGAGCGCCACGCCCGGACCGTACGAACTCGAGAAGGTGCAGGGCGACATCGCCGAGCAGGTCATCCGCCCCACCGGTCTGCTCGACCCGATCGTGGAGGTCAAGCCCGCCCAGGGCCAGGTGCCCGACCTTCTGGAGCGCTGCGTCCAGACCGTCGAGAAGGGCGGACGTGTGCTCGTGACGGCGCTGACCAAAAGGCTCTGCGAGGACCTCGCGGCGTACCTCGACAAGAAGGGCCTGCGCGTGCGTTATCTCCACTCGGAGATCGAGACGCTCGAACGCGTGCGGATCCTCACGGACCTGCGCACCGGCGAGTTCGACGTGCTCGTGGGCGTCAACCTGCTCCGCGAAGGCCTGGACCTGCCCGAAGTGTCTCTGGTCGCGATCCTCGACGCGGACAAGGAAGGCTTCCTGCGCTCCCCCACTTCGCTCATCCAGCAGATGGGACGCGCCGCCCGCAACGCCGAGTCGCTCGTCATCATGTACGCCGACCAGATGACGCCCGCGATGAAGGCCGCCATCGAGGAGACCGAACGCCGCCGCGCCAAGCAGATCGCGTACAACAAAGAGCACGGCATCACGCCGCAGACGATCCGCAAGGCGATCCGCCAGGGGCTGGATGTCGAGCTCAAGGCCAGGCGCACCGCCCGCGAGGCGGTCTCGGTCAGCGAGAAGGACTTCGAGATCGAGGAACTGATCAATCAGATGTCGGAGGAGATGCTGCAAGCCGCCCAGTCGCTCGAGTTCGAGAAGGCCGCAAGCCTGCGAGATCAGGTGAACAAGCTCAAGAAGCTCAAGGGCGAGCTGGAAGCAACCGGCGGGAAGGCCCGCATCAAGCGCTCCGACGTGGAGAAGGGGACCGCGGGGAAAGCCAAGCCGAAGGCGGGGATGCCGGGCGTGCGCGCCACCCGCAAGTCCAAGAAGCGATCCGGGCCCTCAGCGGATTAATCCTCATCCGCCATGCGCTGGCCACTGATCATCCTCGGCATCTACGTCATTGCGAGCATCGTCACGTTCATCGCGTACGGGCTGGACAAGCGGGCCGCCTCGCGCGGCGCCTGGCGCATCCGCGAACGCACGCTGCATCTCCTTGAACTCGCGGGAGGATGGCCCGGCGCTTTGCTGGCCCAACAAGTCTTCCGGCACAAGACTCGGGACTTCCGCTTCCGACTCGTGTTCTGGTCGGTGGTGGCGCTCCATCTGGCCCTTTGGATCGGTTTTGCAGTCCTCCGCTGGACGTGATTCGCGACAATCGTCGGACAAGCCTGTCATCCGAGGACGCCCCCACGCCGTTCTCTCTGGGTCCGAGCATCCATTCAGGAGACGACCCATGCTTCCACGAAAGACCATCACCGCTGCGGCGATCCTTACCCTGTTGAGCTGCGCCGGCTGTCTTGAACGCAAAGAGTCGCTGACCGTTGCCCCCGACGGCGCGGTGTCCATCGAGTGCACCTACCAGGGCGACGCCTCCGAGTTCAAGGGGCCCGACCCGGTGCCCCAGCCCGAAGGCAAGTGGGCGATCCAGGACGAAGCGTCCACCAACTCGGACGGCGTGCCTCAGCTTCTCCGCGTCGCCAAGCAATCCTTCGCTCCCGGATCGCCGTTGCCTGGCACGTACGCGACCAACGCGCAGGACGCAGAAACCGCGCTGAGCTTCCCCACAAGCCTGACCATCGAGGAGCGGCCCGACGGCACGTACTACCACTTCAAGCGTGCGTACCGCCGCCGCGATGACGCAGCTTTCACCACCACCCGCCGCTCGCTGATGATGGACGGCAGGCACCGGGCGTTGCTGGAAGAGCCAGACGCCGCTGTCAACGACCAGGAGCGTCTTTGCCTCGCGCAGGACCTTCGCTCGATCGAGCTCGAGAAGCAGCTTGTGATCCTGGACCGGGCGTTTGCCCCGCTCAAGGAGCTCCCGCAGGACGTTCCGCTTCGCATCCGTGCCGAAGTCGTCCGCGCCAGCGACGCCTTCGATCTCGCGCCCGCGGTTGCGCTGCTCGGCGCACCCAAGAGCGAAGCACGCGACAAGGAGATTCAGACGCTCGCGGATCGCTACCTGGCCTCGATCGCCGAGGCCGCACGAAAGACGGTCGCGTCGGCTGGGCTGTCTTCCGATCAGCTCGATCGGTTTCAGAAGAGCTACGACACCGAGAAGCGACGCCGCGACGTGACCGAGGCGCTCAACTCGCACCTCTTTGAGCTCAGGCTCTCGCTGCCGGGCGAAATCGTGGGCGCCAACGCCGACCACCTCGACGACGGCGTTCTGGTCTGGGAGTTCCAGGCGCTGGCGTTCCAGGACACCGACAAGGTCCTGCTCGCGACCAGTCGTGTACCCAAGGCCAAGGCGCCCAAGTAAGAGGAACGCGTGCCAGGCCAAGCCGAATCCAACCCTCTGGCGTTCCGGCCCCCACTCGGGCCGGACGCCTGCTTTGAGGCCCATCGCGGGCGCGTCTATCGATGGGCCGCGGTCCACGGCCTCGAACACCACCAGAGGCTCGACATCGTGCAGGAGACGTTCGCGCGTCTCGTGGCCAGCGCTCCGAGCTTTCCGCACGCCGCTGCCCAGGTCGCCTGGCTCCGCCGCGTCGCGTCCAACGCCTGTGTGGATGCGCTCCGCCGCCCGCGCCCGACATCGCTCTCATCCGCGTGCGAGCCAGGGTCATTCATCCGCCATCCGCTCGATGTGCGGGACGATGCCCGGGCGCTGGCAGCGGTGCTCCCCGAACTCAGCCCGATGCAGCGCGAAGTCCTGCTCGCCAAGTGCGTCGATGAGCAGACCTTCGCGCAGATCGCCGCCGACCTCGGGATCGCGATCCCGACAGCCAAGACCCACTATCTCCGCGCACTGGAATCACTACGCACCAAGCTCAATCCACCGCCCTCGATCACCCCCAGGGCAGGGAGCATCGCATGAATCCCACACGCAACGATTGCTCGCTCATCGATGAACACCTGGCCGATTATCTTGGCGGTGAGCTCTCGATGGACTTGCACGAGCAGTTCGAGGCCCATGTCGTAGGCTGCGCAGGCTGCGCCGCCAAGGTTTCGGGCCTCCGATCAGCACGGGATCTGGTGCAATCCTCCGCGGGCAAGCCCGAGCACGCCCGCCACGCGACCGCGGGACTCACGTCGCCGAATCTTCGGCGGTCATCCGGGCGGATGTTCGGTCGCCTGGCGATCGCGGCATCGCTTCTTCTGGCCTTCCTCGCGGGGTATCTCGTCGGCAATCCGGGCCGCCCTGCACCGAGCCAACCCACCGGCAGCTCGAATGTCACGTCTCCCCCGAGCCGAGACGAGTCCGGGCTCCCCCGCGTCGCCCGCGACTACCTCAACGCCACGCGGACCAGGCCGCACGCCAACTCGTTCGGCTGGGCGCTCATGTCCGCGGCACGTCGGTGAACTCAAGCATCCGCTCTGCTTCGCTCGCCTGAGAGCACCCGGTGCAGCAGCAGGAACCCGAGCACGAGCGTCCCCGCCGCGATGCGCGTCCACCACGAGCTCAGGTTTCCCTGGAACGTGATGATCGTCTGGATGAGCCCGAGCACGCCCACGCCCGCGATCGTTCCGACCACCGATCCGACGCCCCCGCGGAGGAGCGTGCCGCCGATGATCACCGACGCGATCACGTCGAGCTCAAGCCCCTTGCATGACGCGGGATCGCCCGACTGCTGATAAAGGCAGAACAGGACGCCCGCGAGTCCCGAGCAGACTCCCGAGAGCGTGTACACCAGAACCCGCGTGCGCGCGACGTCCAGACCCATCAGCGTCGCCATCTCGGGATCATCGCCGATCGCGTGCACACGACGGCCGAACGGCGTCCGGGTCAACACGAACCACGCGACCATTGTCATGCTCAAAGCAATCCAGATCGTGACCGGAAGCTCAACGCCCCCGAGACGCACCACCAGATCATCAGCCAACGTTTCCGCGACGAACGGGTGCTTGATCGCGATCGACTTGTCCGAGATCCAGAACGCCAATCCACGCGCCAGGAACATCCCCGCAAGCGTAACCAGGAACGCGGGTAAGCCTCGTCGCCCGATGAGGATCCCCTGAATCCACCCGCCCAGACCGGTCACCGCTACCACCATCGCGAACGCGATCAATGGATGAACCTGCTTCACCTGCATGAGCCACGCAGCCAGGACTCCCGACAGCGCCATCATGCCGCTGACGGAAAGATCGATCCCCCCCGCGATGATGACCAGGGTCGCTCCCACCGCCGCCGCGAGCAAGAAGGCGTTGTCCACGCACAAGGCGCGCACGACCCCGATCGACGCGAAATGCGGATAGGCGACGCTTCCCGCGATGAACATCGCGACCAGCAGAAGCCACGACGCGAGAAACGGCAGATGACGCTCGGCCAGACCTCGCGTCATGGCTCACCCCCGCGTCTGGTCAGCTTCCCGCTCTGGAGCAGCGCCACGACGATCACCAGAGCCGCCTTCGGCGCGGGCGCGACCTCCGCGTGCACATCAAGCATGTACAGCGTCTGCGTGAGCGTCTGCATCATCATCGCGCCGACCACGCTCCCGATCAGGCTGAAGCGCCCCCCAGCCAGCGACGTTCCCCCGAGCACCACCGCGATGATCGCGTCCAGCTCCAGCAGGTTCCCCGCGTTGTTCGAGTCCGCAGCCTTGATGTAGGAGCACTCGATGAGCCCCGCGACCGCCGCCAGCACGCCGCAGGTGATGTAGACAAGCAGGCGCACCCGCGCAACCGGCACGCCGGCAAGGCGGCTCGCCTCCGCGTTGGCGCCGATCGCAGTCACGAAGAGCCCCGCGGGCGTCCGCCTGACCATGATCGTGAGCCCGATGCCGCACGCCGCCAGCATCCAGGCGGTCAAGGGCAAGCCGAGCAGACTGCCGTTGGCGAGTCTGGCCAGCGTCGGGTCCTCGAACGTCACGATCATCCCAGAGCTGATGAGCTGCGCCACACCCCGGCCCGCGACCATGAGCACGAGCGTCGCGACGATCGGCTGGGGTTTTCCGAACGCAACCAGCGTCCCGTTCCACGCGCCGGAGGCGAGCCCCACGAGCAGCGCCGCCCCCATCGCAACCCAAACGTTGGCGCCGTTCTGCAGCGCCACCGCCGCGGTCGCGCCGGACATCGCCGCGATCGCGCCCACCGAGAGATCGACGCCCCGCGTCGCGATCACCAGCGTCATCCCCAGCGCGACGATCGCGACGCGCGATCCGTGATTCAGGATGTCCGCGAGCGTCCCGTAGAGCCGTCCGTCCTTCCACGCGAGATCGAAGAAGCCGGGGGTCGCGACCGCGTTGAACAAGAGCAGCACCGCCCAGGCGAGCAGCGCCCAGCCCAGCCCCCCGATCGTGTTGGAGCGTCTTTGCTCAGCCATCACGCCCCGCGACCGCGCTCACGAGCGCATCCTCCGTGAGCTCACCACGAGCGACCTCCGCCACGGACCGGCGGTCGCGAAGCACAACGACGCGATCACACACCCGCACCAGCTCCTCGAGCTCCGAACTGATGATGAGCACCGCCATGCCCTCGCCCGCCAGACGTTCGACCTCCGCAAGGACGTCCGCCTTGGCCGCGATGTCGATCCCGCGCGTCGGTTCGTCGAGCATCAGGATCCTCGGGCCCACCGCGAGCCAGCGCGCCAGCAGCACCTTCTGCTGATTCCCGCCCGAGAGCGACGTGATCGTAGCATCCAATCCGGCCGCCTTGATCCGAAGCCTCTGCATGAGCCCTTCCGCGTCCTTGAGCCATCGACGCGTTCCCCGGGCCAGCAGCGCAATCGCCATGTTCTCGCGGACCGAGAGCCCCGCGATCACACCCTGCGCTTTGCGATCCTCCGGACAAAGCGCCGCGCCGCGGGCGATCGCCTGACGCGGATTCGCCGGCGCACCGGCCACGCCTCCGATCGACACCTCGCCGTATTCGGCAGCCTCCGCGCCGAACAGCAGTCTCGCCACTTCCGTCCGGCCCGATCCCAGCAGACCCGCCAGGCCGACCACCTCACCGGGCCTGATCGAGAGATCCACCGACTCGAGCATGCCCGCCCTTCCAAGGCCTCGGGCTTCGACAACCGGCGCACGCGAACCACCGCTCTCCCCGCCGCGTCGTCCTCCGATCGATGCGACTTCCCGCCCGACCATGTCCGCGACCAATCTGGTCCGGCTCAGCCCCTTCATCGGATGGGTCGCGATCAGTCGTCCATCCCGGAGCACCGTCACGCGATCTGCGACCTTCTCCGCCTGTTCGAGAAAATGCGTGATCAGCACGATCCCCAGGCCCTGGGCGCGCAGCTCAGCGATCACGCCCAGAAGTCGGAGACTCTCCGCCCGATCAAGGCTCGACGTGGGCTCATCAAGAATGAGCACCTTCGGATCCGCCGCCAGCGCGCGCGCAATGGCGACGAGTTGTTGCACCGCGACGGGTAACCTGCCAAGCGGCCTCTCCAGGTCCAGGTCCCCATGCCCCAATCGGGACAACGCGCGTTTCGCGACGCGGCGGACTTCCGATCCGCGGATCGCATGAGGCCAGATCCCGCGCACCGGCTCACGTCCCAGGCAGATGTTCTCCGCAACGGACAGCGCTCCGATGAGCCCGACTTCCTGGAAGACCGTCGCAATCCCCGCGGCCTCCGCCGCGCGGGGCGAGGCGAACGCCGCTCGTCGGCCTTCCAGAAGCACCTGACCTTCGGAGGCTTGCACAACCCCGGTCAGGCATTTGATGAGCGTGCTCTTCCCCGCGCCGTTCTCGCCCATCAACGCGTGAACCTCGCCCGCGCGGAGGTCAAAGTCCACGCCCTCCAGCGCTCGAAACGCGCCATAGCGAACGCCGAGCCCTCTGGTCTGAAGGAGCATCGAGCCGGACGAGCTTGTCGGTTCAGGATCCGCCACAGGCGATCAGTACTTGCGGGTCTTGATGTCCTCGGCCGCCTTGGACTGCTCGAACACCCTCACTTCGGTCACGATCCGGCGGTCGATGGTCTTGCCAGACGCGAGCGCCTGCACCGCATCGAACAGCGTCGGTCCAAGCAGGGGATTGCACTCGACGGTGCAGTTGAGCTTGCCCGCGACCATGGCCTCGAAGGCCGCCTTCACGCCGTCGATCGACACGATCTTGATGTCCACGCCCGGCTTCCGGCCCGACTCTTCGATGGCCTGGATCGCACCCAGCGCCATGTCGTCGTTGTGCGCGTACAGCGCCGTGACGGTCTTTCCTTCCGGGCTCTTGAGGATCGCCTCCATCACCTGACGTCCCTTGGCGCGGGTGAACTCGCCCGACTGGCTCTTGAGGATCTTCATCCCCGCGTGCTTGGCGACTTCCTCGTCAAAGCCCTTCTTGCGATCGATCGCGGGCGCCGCTCCGGGCGTTCCTTCGAGTTCCACGATCACCGCGTTGCCTCCCGTCGCCTTCTCGAGCCACTGGGCGGCGCGGCGACCCTCTTCGACGAAGTCCGCGCCGATGAACGTCGCGAACAGGTCCGGGCTCGACACCTCGACCTTGCGATCGGTCAGCACCACCGGAATCTTGGCCGCCTTGGCTTCCTTGAGCACAGGCTCCCAGCCCGTCTCGACGACCGGCGACACCGCGATCACGTCAACGCCCTGGGAGATGAAGCTCCGGATCGCCTTGATCTGGTTCTCCTGCTTCTGCTGGGCGTCCGCGAAGACGAGCTCGATACCCCGCTTCTCGGCTTCCGCTTTGATGGACTCGGTATTCGCTCTTCTCCAGTCGCTCTCGGCGCCGATCTGCGAGAACCCCACCCGGAGCTTCTTCGCGGGAGCCTCTTCCTTCTTCGCCGGCGCAGGACCCGCCGCAGGGGACTCCGACCGCTTCTCGCACCCGATCCCCCCCACCGCCAGCATGAGAGCGGCAACACCCATCAGACGCCGGCGCGAGAGCATGAACATCGAGAGGTCTCCTGAAACCCGGTGCACCCGGGACATCCGGGAGCGCGGTAGCATACCGCGCCGTCCATCGCTCCTCTTGCGGAGAAAGCCATGCTCCTTCCCGCGCTCGCGATCGTGCTTTCCGCCGGCCTGGCTGCACCCCAGCCCGCGGCGTCCTCATCAGCTTCGCCCGCCCTTCAGCAGGCGTCGGACTCGCCCCGCATCGCGGTCCCGTTTACGAGCGTGTCGATCGGAGGCAGCTTCTGGACGCCGCGCCTGCAGGCCATCCGCACCGCGACGCTCGAGGCCAACCGGGTCCAGTGCGAGAAGACCGGGCGCTACGCGAACTTCGACCGCGCCGCCGCCCTCTTGCAAGGCAAGCCCGACCCCGGCGCGTTCCAAGGTCTGCTCTTCAACGACTCGGACGTCTACAAGATGATGCAAGGGTGGGCGGAAGTCATCGCGACCGAGCCCGACCCCACGCGCAAGGCCGCCCTCGATGCGGATCTCGACGCGCTGATCGCACGCGTCGCCGCCGCCCAGCACCCCGACGGGTACATCGACACCTACTACACGCTGAAGGCGGGAATCGCCAAGCGCTTCACGCGTGAGGAGTGGGACCACGAAACGTATTGCATGGGGCATCTGATCGAGGCCGCCGCGGTGCATGCCCGCGTCACAGGCAAGCAGAACTTCCTCGCGATCGCGATCAAAGCCGCCGACTTCCTGCGCGAGCTCTACGGCCCGGACAAGTTCTCCGCGCCGCCCGGCCACCAGGAACTCGAGATCGCCCTGATCGAACTCGCACGCGTGACGGGGCAGAGCAAGTACGCCGACTTCGCCCAGGAACTCGTCCAGTACCGTGGACACCCGCACCGAAAGCTCGACGGCACGACCTACGGCCCGTGGGGCGACTATTGCCAGGACCACCTCCCCGCCGCCGAACAGTTCGAGGCCGCCGGCCACGCGGTCCGCGCCGGATACCTCTATTCCGCAATGACCGACCTGGCGATCCTCGGCCACCGCGAGTACATCCCGGCTCTGGAAAGCCTCTGGACCGACATCACGCAGCGCCGCATCTTCGTGACCGGCGGCATCGGCCCCAGCGGGCACAACGAAGGCTTCACAGTCCCCTACGACATCCCCACCAAGTCCGCGTACCAGGAGACCTGCGCCTCCATCGCGCTGTGCCTCTGGGCCCATCGGATGTACCTGCTCGAAGGGGATCCCGAGTACATGGCCCAGTTCGAACGCACGCTCTACAACGCTGCGCTCGCGGGTGTGTCGCTCAATGGCGCTCAGTTTTTCTACGTGAACCCGCTCGCTTCCGATGGCGGACATCTCCGCAAGGACTGGTTCGACTGCGCGTGCTGCCCGCCCAATGTCCTCCGCTTCTTCGCGGGGCTTGGCCAATACCTCTATGCGGTGAAGTCCAACACGCTCTTCGTCAACCTCTTCGCGGACAGCAGAGCCACCATCGACGTTTCGGGCTTACCCGTCGAGCTCAAGGTCGAATCCGAGTACCCCTGGGGCGATGGCACGATCTCAATCAGCGCGACTTCGAAGGGCGCAAGCCCGGTGACCCTCGCGGTGCGTGCCCTCCCGGGGATGGAGAGCCTCCACCCGGACGCGGACGGCTACATCCGCGTCATGATCGAGCCTGGCAAGAGCGTGTCCAAGACCTTCAAGGCGGACATGACGCCGACCCGCGTGTACTCCGATCCGCGCGTGAAGGCCACGCTCGGACACGCCGCGATTCTGCGGGGCCCGCTCGTGTACGCCGTGGAGTCGGTGGACAACAAGGGCATTGATCTGAGCCGCGTGATCCTGCCCGCGGACGCGTCCATCATGTCCCGCGCCGTCAGCGGCCTCCCCGAGCTCACCGCGAGCGTGCTGGTCGCGCCTGTCGAGTCGACCGGCGGGCTCTTCAGCCGTGCCCCCGAGATGACGCCCGCCAGCATCACGCTTCGCCCCTACTTCATGTGGGCCAACCGGGGCGACGCCTCCATGCGGGTCTGGCTTCCCGAATCGCCCCAGATGATCCAGCGGCCACCCCACCCGGGCATCAAGGCGACCGCTTCTCATGCCTACAGCGGCGAGTCCGCCGACGCGCTCCTGGACGGGATCGTTCCCGACGGCCCCAAGGGCTCCGCCGATGAGTCGATCGCTCGCCTGACCTTCTGGCCCCACAAGGGCACGACCGAGTGGGTGCAATACGACTTCTCCAAGCCTCGCACGATCAGCCAGACCTCGGCCTACTGGTTCGACGACACGGGCAAAGGCGGCTGCCGCCTTCCCAAGGGCGCGTCGCTCCAGTACAAGTCAGGCGACGCCTGGCTCCCGGTGCCCGGCGCCGAGTCCATCCCAACCAAGGGCAACGTGAACAACGCGGCGCGATTTGCGCCGATCACGACCAGCGCGGTGCGACTGAGCATTCAGCTCGCCGATGGATTCTCCGGCGGCGTGCTGGAATGGTCCGTCGGACCCTGATCGCGCCCTGTTCTAGTTCGCTTCAAACCGGGCTCGCAGTTCCACGAGCAGTCTGCTCCATCGCTTGCGCAGTGCAGCGGGATCGCCGCCTCTCACCGAGGCGATCTGCTCCCAGGCCAGCCCCGCCAGTCTCATCCGCACCAGCTCCCGATCATCATCAGGGAGCGTCTCGACCGTCCTGAGGATCAGTTCCCGCGTGCGGGAGTCCATCGCCTCGTCCGCGTCAGGCGGAAGATCCTGGTCAATCGCCTCGTGCAGCGGAAACGGACCGGCCTCACCACCCCGCTTCCCGGCCCGATCATGCCTGGCCAGTTCCGCCATCTTGCTTCGGACGACCGTCTTGAGGTAGCCGATGACCTCCGCCTCCGACCCGAAACCGACCTTTCCCAGCGCGTGATCCTCCACGAACGAACGTGCGATCGACTGGCACACGTCGTCCGACTCGCGATGATCCCGGATGGCCCGGCCCATCGACGAACGCACGAAGATCATCAGGAGCCTCAGAAGCTCCTCAAAGGCCCGTTCGCGGGCGACGCCATCCCCCGAAGAGGCTCTGGCCAGCAGTTCGTGGAGTTGATCGGCCATGCTCCCCCAACCCGATCGCGCGAGAATCTCCCGAATCGGTCACACGAGCGATCCGGAGGCACTTGTAGAATAAGGATGGCGCAGCCTGCGCCAAGGCCTTTCACGCGAGCGCGATGTCTCCCGATCCCTCCCATGACGCCTCCCGCGCCGCCGCCGCGATCGCGGTCGCGACGCTGCGCGCCCGTTGGCTCTCCAACCCTCCCCCCACCATCCGCGAGTCCATCGCGCCGGAGACGCTGGCCGACGAGCACGTCCTGGCCGAGGTCATCGCGGCTGATGCAAGCGAACGCCGCCTGCGCGATCTTCCCTCGGGACTGGACACGTATCTGTCCGAACGACCCGAGATCACCCACTGCGCCGCCGCGTGCCGGGCGGTGCTCATGGCCGAACTGGTCTCCCGCGCCGGAGAGGGCATCGACCTCGTCAGTCGCGAACTCCTGGCCCGGCTCCCGGATCACGCCGGCGCGATCAGCGCCGTGGTGGAGCTCGCCCGCGCGTTCCAGGATGCGGTCGACAACGCTCCCCCGCCTCGCGCTCCGGGCGACGTCGTCGGCAAGTACCTCCTCCACGCCAAGCTTGGCGAAGGCTCATTCGGCGAGACCTGGCAGGCGTGGGACAACCTCTTGCAGCGCTTCGTGGCGCTCAAGATCCTCCACGCTGCCCACCTCGCGGGCGAACGAGGCAGCCGTGCGTTTCTCCAGGAGGCCCGCGCCGCCGCGGCCCTCGACCACGAGTCGATCGTCCGCATCCACGAAGCCGGTCGGCTTCCCATCACCGGCGAGTACTTCCTCGATGCACAGCTCATCGGCCCGCCCCTCGAGAAGGGCCAGGCCCCCGACCCCACCCGCCTGTGCCGAACGCTCGACGACGCGCTCGCACGCGGACCGATGTCGCCCCTCCGCGCAGCCCGGCTCATCGCGCAGGCCTCCCGCGCGGTCGCCCACGCCCATGCCCGCGGCATCACCCACCGAGATCTGAAGCCCTCCAACATCCTGATCTCGGAAGACAACAAGCCCATGGTCGCGGACTTCGGGCTCTCCATCTCGACGTCCACCCTCGCAAACGGACCAGACCAGCGTCCCGCGCGCCGGATCACCGGCACCCCCGCATACCTCGCGCCCGAACTGGCCAAAGGCCAGCCCGCGACGCCCTTGTCGGACATCTACGCGCTCGGCGCGACGCTCCGGGCGCTCCTGCTGGGCCGTCATCCCATCGAACCCGACAAAAGCTCGACGATCGACCCCATCGAACAGGTCGTCACGCGACTCCGCCACGAACCTTTGCCCTCGATCACGAGCCAGCGAGGCGATCTCCCCCGAGCGCTGGCGGCGATCTGCGATCGGGCCACAGCCCACAACCCACGCGATCGCTACCCCTCCGCCGACAGCCTTGCCGCCGATCTGGACGCTTTCCTCTCCCACCGCCCGACCAAGGCGCTTCCCGCCGGCCCGCTCGCGCGAGGATCGCTCTGGCTCCGTCGCAATCGACTGGGCGCGTCCATCACCCTCGCGCTCGCGATCCTCATCACAGGCCTCACCGCGGCGTTCATCCAGCGTCTCGCCCTCGAACGTGACCGAGCCCTGGCCGCCCAGCACGACGCCGATCTCCAACGCGACGCCGCTCTGGAAGTCCGCGACACCATGCTGACGACCAACCAGTTCATCGCCCGCGCGTTCAACTCCGCACGAGGACAGGAAAGCGATCCGAACTTCACCGCCGTCAAGGTTCTGGAACTGGCCGGCCAGCGCGTCGGGCGAACCTTTGCGGATCGGCCGGCGGTGGAAGCGTCCGTCCGCCTCTTCCTTGGCCAGGCCGCCCTCGGCGCGGGCGGGTTCGATCTCGCCCGGGACCAGCTCGACCGCGCCCTGACGCTCCGCACGGAGCTCTTCGGTCCCGATCACCCCGAGACCCTTGCGGTTGTCCGAGTCCAGGCCGATCTCTGCGAGGTTCTGAGCCAGCGCGAGCAGGCCGAGTCGCTCTTCCGCCGCGTACTCGAAGGCCTCCACGAACCCGAAGGCTCGGAGTCTCCCGACACGCTCCGCGCTCTGGTCTTTCTCGCCGGCGCAACCGCCAAGCGCGGCGATCGCCCCGAAGGCATCCGCATGGCCGAGCGGGCCGATCGGGGCTACACGCGCCTGAACTACAAGGTCGGCGCGGATCATCAGGCCGCACTGAACTTGCTGGTGCTCTTCTTCAACGCGACCCAGGAGTTCGACAAGGCCCTGGCGACCCAGCAGCGCATCGTCGACCTGAACTCCGCCAATCTCGGCGCCGACGACATCTCCACGCTGAACGCGCGGCAGGCGCTGGGCTGGATCCACCGCCTCGCGGGACAGAACAGACAAGCCGCGGAGGTGTACCGAGCCTGCCTCGATCGCTACCTCTCCACCGTCGGCCCGTCACATCCCATGTCCATGCACGTTGGAATCGAGCTGGCGATGTCTGAGCTCACCGACGATCCCGCCGACGCCCGCAAAGTCCTCGAACCCATCCTCGCCGCAGCACCCACGCTCTCGCCCGCCAGCCCGATCCCGATCCGCGCATTCATCGCCTCGGGACGGATCGAAGAGTTCCTCAAGAACGACGACGGGGCCAAGGCCGCATTTCAGACCGCTTACGACCTGGCGCTCAAGCATCGCGGCCCGTCTCACGCGGTCACGCATGACGCCGCGAACCTCTACGCCCGCGTCCTGGAACGCCTCGGGGCAACCGCGGAGGCCACCAAAGTCCGAACCTCGCTCAAGCCCATCCCGCCCAAGTGAGTTTTTTCCCGTTTCCGGTCACACCCGCCTTCCGCAGGCACTCTCCTCCCCGGAGAAAGGCACGCGGCCGCCGCCGTTTCCCCCATGTTCACAGGGAACGGCCGCCAACCCCGACGTGCGGAAGGAGAACCATGCACACGCGTCACGCTCTGATTTCGCTGATCGCACTCTCGACGACGGGGTCCGCCGCTGCCGAACTCATCACCAACGGCGGATTCGAAACCGGGGACGCCTCAAGCTACAGCACCACGTTCTATCCGGGATCGGGCGTCACCGCCTTCCCCCGCTCGGGAAGCTTCAGCCTCACGCTGACCGGCGGCACCGCCGCGATTCCCAACGACATCATGCAGGCGGTCTCCCTCGTGAGCGGCGGTCAGTACCACCTCGAACTCTGGGTGTACAACGCCGGGGTGGGCGACGATGGCATGAAGATCGTCATCGACGATCAGGTCGCCTACGACCTCTCCCCCACCGACTTCTCCCTCGAAGCCTGGAACCTCGTCTCGTTCGACTTCACCGCCGACAACTCGGGCTCCAACGACCGCTTCACGCTCAGCGGCTGGGATACCGCGGGCTGGCTCAGCGTGGATGACATCTCGCTCACCGCTGTCCCCGCACCAGGCTCCGCCTTGGCCATCGGCTTTGCCGGGCTGCTCGGCGCACGCCGCCGCCGCTAAACCGCGATCGACATCCCGCGTTCTCATCGCCGCCCGGGCTTGCTGCGCAGCATGCCGGGCGGTTTTGCTTTGGGGTTTGCTTTCCACCCATCCGGATGCGGATCTCCTCCGAGGATTCGCGCGAACCAGAAGCAGCCCGGCGGCCTATTGTTCGCCAACGAACGATTATGCCGCCGCGTCGCCGCCATCCGTCCAAGCCTGACCAGCACTCCGATCTGATCGGGCCGGATCACGCCGCGCTCCGCGCCTTGCTCCGCGCCGGAGGCCACCTCAGGCGTCACTCCGAGTCGCACTTTGCGCGGTACGGCCTCAGCCCCGCCCAATGGGGCGTGCTCCGCGCCCTGGAACGGCTCGACGAAGCGGGCCTCGACGAACCCCGCATGTACGAGCTGGCCGAGGCCCTCCTGGTGCATCCCCCGAGTCTCAGCGCCACCCTGGAGCGCATGCGTCGCGACGGATTGATCACCCGCCGCGCGGATCCAGACGACCACCGCACACGAAGAGTCGGCCTCGCACCCGCCGGGCGCAGACTCCTGACCGACGCCCAGTCTTCGCATAACCTTTGGATCCGGACCCTGATGGGTGGTGTCTCTCCCGCCCAGCTCAAGACGCTCGAACGAATCCTGTCCAAGCTCAACGACCACATGAAACGCCTGGCCGACGACGACGCGGACGCCCCCAAGCGTGCCGCCCGCCGTCCCTCTCGGAGCGACGAATGAAGCGCTTTGTTCTCTGGCTTGTGATCCTCGCGGCCCTCGGCGCGGGCGGGTACTTCGGCTGGCGCGAGTACAAGGGCCAGGCCCCCGCGGGCGACGCCGCCTACCGCTTCGGAGAGGTGAAGCGCTCCGACCTGGTCTCCACCATTTCAGCGACCGGCACCGTCGTCCCCGAGGACGTCGTGGACATCGGCGCGCAGGTCAACGGGCAGGTCGCCTCCTTCGGCGCCGACACCTCGGGCAAACCCGTGGACTACCGGTCCGTCGTGAAAGAGAACGACGTCCTGGCCCGCATCGATGACACGCTCTACGCCGCCGACGTCTCCTCCGCCGAAGCCCAGCTCGCCCAGGCGCACGCCGCGGTGAAGGTCGCCGAGGCCAACCGCGCGCAGGCCAAGGCCCGCCTCGACCAGGCCCAGCGCGACTGGCTTCGCGCCCAGAAGCTTGGCGAGTCCAAGGCGCTCTCCCAGGCCGATTACGACGCGGCCCGTTCTTCCTTCGATCAGGCCGAGGCCAGCCTCGCGCTCGCCGACGCCCAGATCGGCCAGTCGCAGGCCCAGATCGCCATCGCCGAGGCCTCCGTCCAGCGCGCCCGCCGCAACCTCTTCTATTGCACCATCAAGTCCCCCGTCAACGGCGTCATCATCGACCGCCGCGTCGAGATCGGACAGACCGTCGTCTCAAGCCTCAACGCCCCCAGCCTCTTCCTCATCGCCCGCGACCTCTCCCGCATGCAGGTCCTCGTGCAGGTCAACGAGGCCGACATCGGCCACGTGAACCCTGGCTCTCCCGTCCGCTTCACGGTCGACGCCTTCCCGGGCGACACGTTCACAGGCGAGGTCCGCAAGGTCCGCCTCAACGCCACGATGACGCAGAACGTCGTGACGTACACCGTCGAAATCGTCACCGACAACTCCAACCTCAAGCTGCTGCCTTACCTGACCGCCAACGTGCGCTTCATCCTCGATGAACGCAAGGACGTCCTGACGGTCCCCAACGCCGCGCTGCGTTGGAGCCCGCCTCCCGAACCCGCTGCCCCCACCACCGCCAAGGGCGCCGCCCCGACCCAGACCGCTTCTTCGGGCGCTTCCTCCGAGAAGCCCGCCAGCGAAAAGTCCTCCTCGGACAAGCCCGCGTCCGAACGCCCGGCAGGCGAGAAGACCGTGGCCTCCGGAACGCCGGAAGCTGGCGCTGCCCCCTCAGGCCGCAGCCGCGGGCGTGGCAACGGCGGAGGCTCAGGCGGCCCGCGCAAGGAAGCCTCCCGCGTGTACGTCCTGCGCGACAGCAAGCCCGTCGCCATCACGGTGACCACCGGCATCACCGACGGCACGATGACCGAAATCACCTCAGACCAGCTCAAGGAAGGCGACCAGCTCATCGTCGGTGAGGTCGTCGCGTCCGCCTCCGCTGCCCCCGCTGGCACCAATCCCTTCGCGCCCCAGATGATGGGCGGCGGCCGAGGCCGAGGCCGCTAAACCCGCGAGAACGACGTGACCAGACCTCTCATCCAACTCGAGGACATCCGCCGCACCTTTCATGTGGGCGACCTGGACGTCCCCGTGCTCAAGGGCATCTCGCTCACCATCGAGCGCGGCGAAATGGTCGCCCTGACCGGAGCCTCAGGCTCGGGCAAGACGACCCTCATGAACACGCTGGGATGCCTCGACCGCCCCACGTCAGGCAACTACTGGCTCGACGGCGATGAAGTCTCCAAGCTCTCCGCCGATGGCCGCGCGATGATCCGCAATCGCAAGATCGGATTCGTCTTCCAGAGCTTCAACCTGCTCCCCCGCACCTCCGCGATCGAGCAGGTCATCATGCCTCTGGCCTACACCAACACCGGACTCTCCGAGCGCGAAGCCCGCCAGCGCGCCAAGGACCTGCTCACCAAGGTCGGCCTCGGCCAGCGCATGGACCACACGCCAAGCCAGCTCTCGGGCGGTCAGCAGCAGCGCATCGCCATCGCCCGCGCCCTGGTCAACCATCCTCCCGTCCTGTTCGCCGACGAACCCACGGGAAACCTCGACTCCCGCACCACGATGGAGGTTCTGGCCATGCTCCAGTCCCTCAACCGCGACGAGGGAATCACGATCATCATCGTGACCCACGACCCGGTCGTCGCTTCGCACACCCGCCGCAACATCCGCCTCAAGGACGGGCTCATCGAGTCTGACACCGCTGTGGACCAGGTGCTCGCCAAGCCTCCCCAGCCCATCGGAGCCGGCGCATGACCTTCGCCAAGACCCTCCAGACCGCGCTCCGTGCCCTGCGCCGCAACATCACGCGTTCCGCCCTCACGGTGCTCGGCATCGTCATCGGGATCGCCGCCGTCATCGCCATGATGGAGATCGGCAAAGGCTCCTCGGCCTCGATTGCCAAGACCATCTCGAGCATGGGCGCCAACAACCTGCTCATCATGCCCGGAACCGCCGCATCGGGAGGCGTCTCCTTCGGCGCCGGAAGCGTGCTCACGCTCACCGCCGAGGACTGCGAGGCCATCCTCCGCGATTGCCCCGCGGTGAAGTTCGCCGCCCCCATCGTCCGCGCCCGCACCCAGGTCATCTTCGAGGACCGCAACTGGGTCCCGCAGTTCATCTACGGCACCACCCCCGCCTATCTCGACGTCCGCGACTGGAAACAGCTCGCCGACGGCAACATGTTCGGTGACGCCGAAGTCCGCAACGCGTCCCGCGTCTGCCTCGTCGGCCAGACCATCATCAAGCAGCTCTTCGATGGCCGCAACCCGATCGGCGAGGAACTCCGTATCCAAAGCGTGACCTTCAAGGTCATCGGCGTCCTCACCCCCAAGGGAGCCAACGCCTTCGGCATGGATCAGGACGACATCATCATCGCGCCCTGGACCACCATCAAGTACCGCGTCGTCTCGGGCGGATCTTCGGGCGCATCCGCCGGCGGAAACGCCGCCGCGACCGCGACCTCCAACTCGATCTTCCCGGGCACGACCAACGTCTTCCCGCCCCAGCCCGACGCCAACGCCGCCGAACGCCCCATGCCGGTGCGCTTCGCGAACGTCGATCAGCTCATGGCCTCCGCCGCCTCAGGCCCGGAGATCAAGACCGCGATGCAGCAGATCACGACGCTGCTCCGCGAACGCCACCGCATCCGCCCCGGGGAGCCCGACGACTTCACGCTCCGCGACATGACCGAGTCCGCCAACGCCCTGGCCTCAACCACCAACATGATGACCAACCTGCTGCTCGCGGTGGCGCTCATCTCGCTGGTCGTCGGAGGCGTGGGCATCATGAACATCATGCTCGTCTCGGTCACCGAGCGCACCCGCGAGATCGGCCTGCGCATGGCGGTCGGCGCCCGTGCCCGCGACATCCTCAGGCAGTTCCTCACCGAGGCCATCGTCCTCTGCCTCGTCGGAGGCATCGTCGGACTGTGCCTGGGCCGAGGCAGCGCTCTGCTGGTTCAGAAGTTCCTGAAATGGCCCGTTGAGCAGTCCGTCGAAGCGATCATCGCCTCCGTCTTCGTCTCCGCCTTTGTCGGCATCGTCTTCGGCTTCTATCCCGCCTGGAAAGCCTCCAGGCTCGATCCCATCGAAGCCCTCCGCTACGAGTAACCCACGCCCGCGTGTGAGCACCCGCCCCATGCCAATCTCCCGCCCTCGCTCCTCCCGCCGCTTGGCCGCTGCGCCGAAGCTTCTCTGGCTCGCGCCCGCCTTCCTGGCACTGACGCCGGGATGCACCGTCGGGCCCGACTTCAAGTCGCCCAAGGAGACTACGCCCGAGGGGTTTGCGGAAATCGATCCCGCCAGCGCACCCGCGGGCCTGGCGAGCACGCCGGTCGCTGGGAAGACCGACGTCATCGCCTGGTGGTCGCAGTTCGACGACCAGAGCCTGACCAGTCTTATCACCCGCGCGTCCAAGACCAACATCACCCTCGCACAGGCCGAGGCCCGCATCCGTCAGGCCCGCGCCGCGGTCACCATCGCCACCAGCGGCCTGTTCCCCAGCGTCGATGCCTCCGCCTCTGCGACCCGCAGCCGCTCGGGCTCCACCAACGAGTCGGGCGAGCACTTCTCCTCCACCCGCAACCTCTTCCGCGAAGGCTTCGACGCCACGTGGGAGATCGACATCTTCGGAGGCGTCCGCCGGGGTATCGAAGCCGCCGACGCCCAACTCCGCGCCGCCCAGTTCGACCGCGAGTCGGTCCTGGTCTCCCTCGCGGGCGAAGTCGCGACCACCTATCTCCAACTCCGCGGCGCGCAGCAGCAGCTGACGATCGCCAGGCAGAACCTCGCGGCCCAGCAGGAAACGCTCGACATCACCCAGCAGCGCCTCGAAGCGGGTTTCGTCTCCGCCCTCGACGTGGCCCAGGCCAAGTCCAACGTCACGCAGACCGCCTCGCAGATCCCGGGCTATGAGGCCCAGATCCGCTCCTCGATCTACGCGCTGGGCGTCCTGCTCGGTCAGACCCCCGAATCTCTGCTGACGGAACTCCTGCCCGACGCGCCGGTTCCGAACGCCCCGGGCCAGATCCCCGTCGGCCTGCCTTCGGAACTGCTCCAGCGTCGCCCGGACATCCGCCGCGCCGAGTCAAACCTTCACGCCGCCACGGCGCGTGTTGGCGTCGCGGTCGCGGATCAGTACCCCAAGTTCTTCCTCAATGGAGGCTTGGGGCTCTCGGGCTCCCGAATCGAATCCTTGTCCACGATGGCCGACCGCTTCTGGTCCATCGGCCCCTCGGTCTCCGTGCCGGTCTTCACCGCGGGTCGGAACGCCGCCGCTGTCGAACAGGCCAAGGCGGTCGCCGACGAAGCCCTGCTCTCATACCGCTCCTCGGTGCTGGTCGCGCTGCAGGACGTCGAGACCGCGCTGGTCAACTTCACCCGCGAACAGCAGCGTCGCGTGGCCCTGACCCAGGCGCTTGCCGCCAACCGTGACGCCGTCACGCTCTCCCTCGAGCTCTACAGCGGCGGGCGCACGACCTTCCTGGACGTTCTCACCGCCCAGCGCGCCCTCTTCAACACCGAAGCGGCCCTCGCCCAGAGCCAGACCAACGTCGCGACCAACCTCGTCGCGGTCTACAAAGCCCTCGGCGGCGGTTGGGATCCCAGCTCAGGCCCCACCGACCCGGCCGCACAGACCGATACCAAGCCCGCCACCCCCACCGAGCCCGCGTCCACCACCCCGGCAACCCCTGCAACCCCGGCAACCCCGGCCGGTGCGGGGAACTGACGACGCGGGGACCTGGACACGGTTGACCGCCGCAGCGGTCCGTCCAAAAACGACAGCATCCGCCTCAAACCGGGGCGGGGCGAGAGAACCAAGTTGCACTCCAAACAGTCCAAGCCGGGGCACGCTTCCGAAGCGTTTAGCCCAGCTCGACCTGTTTGGAACGATCGATGACCAGCTTCGGCCCGGCACCGGCCGCATCGAGCTGACCATTGCCTCGCCAGCGGCTGCGGGCCTGCGCGTCCTCCACGGCCGCTGCTCCACCCTGCCTCAGCGCCCGCTCGACACCAGCGCCCAGGGCCATGCAGACGTCCTGGATACTGGCTTCGGCGAGGTGGTGCTGGCGCAGCATGCTGCGGTACATGGGTCCGCGGCCGCACATGAGCCACTCGAGCGAGATCCCGTAGCGGTCGGCAAAGACCGCGACGAAGACCAGGCTCGGGGGGGTCTGCCCATGCAGGTACCGCCGGGCGGTCTCCCGATGGATGCCGCAGTCAGCCGCCACGTCTCGGAGGGTGGAGTCACCCACCACCGAGAGCATGCGGGCCGCGACCGCCTCGGGACTGCACGCCGCATGTTTCGGCGCAAGCCCTCCCTCGGTGGACGTCCGTTGTTCGTTCCTCATCAATTGCTCCATCGCTACTGAAGCTTCGAAAGAATGTCCTGAAGCGCCGCGGCAAACGAGCTGCGAGCCTCGGGTGTGAAGTCATTCCAGTGCGCGTTCAGGTTGGCCAGACACCCCTCGGCGACCGCACAGGCCGCCTCCCGCTCCGCTTCCGTCAGGCCGCTGCGGAGTCCGCCGCTCGAGTAGGCCGCCACGAAGGACAAAGCCTGTTCTGACGGAGTTCCCGAGCCACCCGACCAGGAGGAGGACAGGGGCAGGCAGGACGCCATGTTCATCAACTGACGGAGCCACTCCCAGATCAGGTCTTCCGGGGTCGGCGGAGGGGGAGGAGGCGGAGGGGGAGGAGGGTTCGGATCGTTTTGAAGTGTTCCGGGGAATGTGACGGTCGAGGCCTTGACGTCGGAACCACAAATACCGACAATGCCCCAAACAGCAAGGCCTGCCAACACGCGGTGACGTGCCAATCGCATGTAACGTCCCCCCAAGGGGACACCGTCTTCCGTCGCGCTGGCATCGGCCAGCCGAAAGCAACGGGAAGTGCGGTGCTCCGGTTGAGGGATCGCAGCCCGGAAACAAATCGGGACCCGGTTTGAGCGGATTTGTGAGAAAGTTGACCGAACATGGCCACCCAGGTGGGGACCCATCCTCCGAGCAGGCCCTCTGATCCGTCGATCACGGCACTCATCCAGCGGATGAAGCAGGGCGACCGCGCCGCCGCCAGTGAGTTCGTGCTCGCCTATGGCCCCCTGATCAGGGGTCGCTTCCGGAACCGGCTGCATCCGAAGATGCGGGGCTACTTCGACTCGCTTGATCTGGTCTCCACGGTCGCCCGCCGGCTGGACCAGTACATCGCCAGGCACGACGTCGCCTGCGATTCACCCGGACAGCTCTTCGGGCTGGTGTTCGACATCGCCCGAGCTTCCTGTGTCGACAAGGCCCGCGTGCTCTCCAGGCTCGAACGGGTCGAAGGACCCGACTCACACTTTGCCGATGCGCTGCGCTCCAAGCTCCGCGCCGGTGCTCAGGGAGGGTCCGAAGCGCCGTTCGAGCTTGACTCACTGATCCGGCGCATCCCCGATCAGGAGGACGTGGACCTGCTCCTGCTGTGGCTCGACAGCCGCACCTTCGACGAGATCGGCGCGAGCATGGGGCTGTCCGGCGACACCGTGAAGAAGCGCTGGTACAGGCTCCTGCCGGTTCTTCAGGGACTGGTGACCGAACTTGCCGAGGCGTAACCGATGGTCACCGACTCTCGCTACGCCTTCGACGCTCCACCCCCGACACCCAGGCTGCGCTTTCTTGATCCGATTGACGACGACGCGCTCTCGGATCTGATCGCCGAGGATGCCCAGACCCTGCTCCGCGAACGCCGCCCGGTCGAGCTCTCCCGATACCTCAACGCGTGCGCGACGTTGCCCGAACATCGGGTCGCGTTGGACACCGCGATCGAGATGACGCTCCAGTCGATGGTGCAGCAGAACCTCGGAGACCTCTCCGCCTGTGCAGCCATCCTGAGCCGCCGCCATCCCGAGCTGGCCGACCGCATCCGCATCGCGGCGGAGCTTTCGGCCGCGATGAACTCCACGACGCTCTTTCGTGTCATCTCGGAGTTCGTCGGTCCGCTCCCGCTTCCGAGCGACTTCGGCCCGCCCATGACCGATGGCGTGCCCCGATATCAGCTCCTGGAACTTCTCGGTCGGGGCAGCGAAGGCGCGGTCTATCGGGCGGTGGACCGGCAGATGTCCGACCCGGCACGGCCCGCGTACGTCGCGGTGAAGATGCTGGCGGAGCGGAGCGCGGGCTCGCACCGCCGCCTGGCCCGGCACGACGAGGCCATCCGGGCCCGGCGTGTGAACCATCCCAACGTGGTCCGCGCGATCGATCGCGGGGTCTGGGACGAGACCTCTTACGCGGTGTTCGAGCTGGTCGAGGGGCGACGCCTCGATGAGTTCCAGGGCGCCGCCAGAGCGACGCCCCGGCAGGCCGCGGAGATCGTGCGCGAGATCGCCATGGGCCTGCAGGCGATCCACTCGGCCGGCCTGATCCATTGCGATCTCAAGCCCACCAATGTGCTGATCGACACCCGCAACACCGCCCGCATCGCGGACTTCGGGCTGGCCCAGTACCTGATCAGCCCGGACCGGGCCGAGACCGCCGACCCGGTGCAGGAAGCCAGTCACGGATACGGCACGCTCGCGTTCGTCGCGCCGGAGCAGTTCCGCCGCACGCCCGGGTGCCTGGCGCCGCCCGCGGACATCTACGCGCTCGGTGGGCTGCTGTACTGGCTCCTCACGGGCCGCACGCCCAACGGCGCGACCGCCGAGCAGGCGCGGGCGAGGTTGAGCGCACCGACCGAAGCCGGGGATCCTGAACTGGACTTTTCCGGAGCTGCCGCGCCGGCCGACCTGAGAGCCATCTGCGCCCGTGCGCTGCGCTCAGATCCCGCGGCCCGCTATCCGTCCGCCGCGAACATGGCGGAGGATCTTCAGGCATTCCTGCACCTTCGGCCGCTGGAGTGGACGCGTCCGGCGTTGGGGCATCGCCTCGGGCTGTTCGCGCGGCGTGAACCCCTCAAGCTTCTGGCTGCATTGGTCGCCTTGATGGCGGGGATCGTGTCGGTCAGCGCGATCACATGGTCGATCAACCAGAGCCGGGTGGTCAAACTCGAAGCCGACCTGGAGACCGCCAGGCAGCAGGCGCGGGCGCGTGAAGCCGAGACGATCGCGAACATCGAGGCCTCCAAACGCCGCGAGATCACCAATGCGATCGGTGAAGTCAAGCAGAAGTTCTTCAACGAAGATGTGAACTACAGCGAGGGCTGGCTTCCACTGGTCGCGGTCGTCGAGCAGCTCTCGGGCGCGGCATTCCAGGACAATGACACCGAAGATCTGGTCTGGAATCGGCGCCTGCGCGTGGTTGACCAGATGCTGGAGACCACCGCGGCCCGGGGAGGTGTGGAGTCGATCGAGTACCTTCAGTACCGCACGCTCAAGGGCGTGTGGTGCCTCCAGAGCGGACTGACGACCGACGCCTTGCGCAATCTGCAGGGTGCGCTGGATGGCTATTCCACGATCTTGAATCCCTCCGACCCCTGGCTCAAGTATGTCCGCACGCTCCGCGATGCGGCGATCGCGTGTTCGATCCCCGCCGAACAGCTCCGCGCGGATCCCCGGGCCTACCTGGCGCTCCGCACTGATCTGGAGAACGCGTCGGTGGAGTTGTCGCGAGATCGCAACAACGAGATCGGCCGGGCGCTGTGCCTCCGAGCGATCCTCTGGCTCACCGATCCGGAGAACGGCGGGCATCCGGGGCATTACGTGCGATTCTGGCGCGAGGCCGAGCAGGTCAGGTTCGCGCAGCCCAGGCCGCCCACGTCCCTGCTCCCCTGACCTACATCGCGCCGCCTTCGAAAACCACGCGCTGACGCTTGCGGGCGGGATCGGGCACCGGCACCGCGCTGAGAAGGCTCTGGGTGTACTTGTGCTGGGGCGAGAAGAGGATCGCGTCCCGCGCGCCTTCCTCCACGATCTTGCCCTTGTACATCACCGCGATCCGCTTGCATACGTGCTGGATGACGGACATATCGTGCGAGATGAAGAGGTACGAGAGCCCGAACTCGGACTGCAGGTCCATGAGCAGGTTGATGATCTGGGCCTGGATCGAGACGTCCAGCGCGCTGGTCGGCTCGTCGCACACGATGAAACGCGGATTCAGGGCCAAGGCGCGGGCGATGCCGATGCGCTGACGCTGCCCGCCTGAGAACTCGTGCGGGTAGCGATCCGCCGCCGCCTTGGGCATGCCGCAGCGGACCAGGAGTTCCTCGACGCGGCCGCGGAGCTGGTCCTTGTCGGTCACCAGCCCGTGCACGAGCAGGGGTTCGCCCAGGATGTTGACAATGCGCATCCGCGGATTGAGCGAGCCGCCCGGATCCTGGAAGACGATCTGCATCTGGCTCCGCAGGCGCTTGAGGTCCGCGCCGGAAGCCTGGAAGACGTCCTTGCCCTCGAAGCGGACCGCGCCGCCTGAGTGCGGGATGAGCTGAAGGATCGCCCGGCCCACGGTGGTCTTGCCGCAACCGGACTCTCCCACCAGGCCGAGGGTCTCGCCCTTGGCCACCGAGAAGCTCACGCCGTCTACCGCCTTGACGGCGCCCGTGACCCGCTGGAGCACACCGGTCCGGACCGGGAAGTGCACGCGCAGGTCCTGGACCTCCAAGAGCGGCGTGGAGGGGGACGACGACGAACTGGTCTGAGGCTCGGCAACAGCGGCTGGCATCGGGCGGATGGTACCGGCCCGAGGGATTCCCCGCGATGGCTTTCCAGCGCCCAAGCGGGTCGGGAACTTGCCCGCCTTGACCTTCGGGCCTCACCCGGTACCCTTCCAGTCCATCCCCGAACGGACGGTCAAGAGCCGGCCCGATCGGACCGATGGCGTACGGCTGAAAAGCCGGGCGGGCACTTAGCTCAATTGGTAGAGCACAGCATTGAAAATGCTGGTGTTCCCGGTTCAAGTCCGGGAGTGCCCATTCGGAATCTGGTCGGGTCATCCCCTCCGATTCCAACCCTTCCATCGCGAACGACCAGCGGCCAACGCCGAGCCCTTGCAGGCCCGAGCGGGCTTTGTCGCGTCATCTCTGACCCGCAAGGAACCTCGCTGCGGCGGTTGCGAAAGTCCCGGTGCCCCTCAAGCATCTCCGGATGATGGCACCACTGCATTCCTCCAACTCACATCGGCCCGACGCTGGCACTCATCGGCCCGACACCGGCAATCAGGCTGGCGTTCGCTCGCGTGGCCTTCTCCTTGCGGGCGCAGCACTGGCGGCCTCGGCTGCGCTGCTCCTTGGCGCGGGCCCCGGACAACCTTCCGAGGGCTACCCGAGCGTCTCGCGCCCTTCGGATCTCCGCGAACTCGGCTTTGCGGTCCGCGGGCGCATCGGTGAGCAGCTCGTCAAGCCGGGCGACAAGGTGAAGGCGGGCGACACGCTCATGCGTCTGGATGACGCGGTGCAGCGCGAAGTCGTCGCGATGTACGAGCTCGAGGCCAAGGACCTTTCCAAGATCAAGCAGGCCGAGGTCGCGCTCAAGTTCCGCGAGGACGATCTCCGCATCACCAAGGACTCCCTTGATCGCGGCGGCGCCGGCGCCAATGACCTGCGCGAATCGCAGTTCCGCCGGGACAGCGCTGAGATCGAGCTGGCCCAGGCCCAGCAGCAGCACGCGGTGAATCAGCAGATGCTCAAGCGCGAGCAGGCCAATCTGGCGCAGATGTCCATGACCGCGCCCTTCGAAGGAACGATCCTCGAGGTGAAGAAGCGCCCGGGCGAGATCGTGGAAGAGAACACCCAGGTCCTGACCCTGGTGAACATCGACCCGCTCTGGCTCGACGTGAACATCCCCACCCGCGATGCCAGCAAGCTCAAGGTTGGCCAGAGCGCCTCGGTCCGCTGGGAAGACCTCGATCAGTCCGAAGCGCTCGTCGGGAAGGTGATCTTCATCTCTCCCTACGGCCATGGCGGCGCGCGTCAGATCCAGGTCCGCGTGGAAGTCCCCAATCCCAAGGCGGTCCCCTCGGGGCTCCATGGGGTGGTGAGCTTCGGCCCTGCGCCCGCCCAGGGGGGTGGCCAAACCGCCCCCAAGGCTGGATCGGACAAGCAGAACCCCTAAACTGTCCCTCCCCTCCCCCAAACGCCGGCCGGCGGCCGTCCTTGGAGAGGATCCTTTGACCGGAGTATTCAGCAATGTCCGAGCAGCAGCAGCAACAGATCCAGCTCCGCATCGACGAGTCGAAGATGACTTCGACCTACGCGAACACGATCCGGACCTCCACCACGCAGGACGAGGTGGTCCTGGACTTCGGCATGAACCTTCCGATGCAGGTCGAGAACAACCAGGCGGCCCTGCTGTTCTCCGTCGGCAGCCGCGTGATCATGAACTGGCCCGGCGCCAAGCGTCTGGCGATCAGCCTCTCGCAGGTGATCCGTCAGTACGAGGAGCGCAACGGCGAGATCCAGCTCCAGGGCGCTCGTCCCAATCCGCGTCTGAGCGAGTAAGTCTCGGCCTTCGCCCGAGGCTCGGGCGATCGCTCTTTGTCACACCCCGCACCGGGCGCGGTCTCCGCTTCCGTTGCGGTTTTCTTTTGACCGGGCCGGACCCGGATCCGAGGTATCATGCCCGCCGGAGGCCGGTGAGGCAATCCACATGACGACGGCCCAGAGCCCCGGACAATCCGAACCTCTGCAATCCGGAGCGCCGGTTCCCGGGACGCAGGCTGCGCCGGCGCCCCCACCCTTGCCTTCCGAGCTTCGCTCGTTCCTGACGTCGCTGATCGCGGCGCAGTGCTCGCTCGTCGGAGGTTCTGCCTCGGTCATCTGGCTCCTCCCGACCCCCGCGCGTCAGGGAGGCTTTGCGGTCCAGCACGTGAACCAGGAAGCGCCCAGCTCGCGCGGGCCGGTGGCGCTGCTCGGCCCGGTGCTCGAGAAGCTGGAGAGGATCGCGCAGGAGGCGCTTCGGGCTTCTCCGCCAGCCGCCAGCATCCAGTCCATCACGCTCCCCAAGCAGAGCGGGCTCTACGAACCCGACTTCACGCTGCGGGTGCTCGCGGTGCCGCTGGCGGCCGAGGGGCGGATCGAAGGCGTCAGCCTCGTCGTCCTGAGCGACCGCTGGCAAGGCAATCCCGCCGAAGCGCTCACCAAGGTCGCGCTGCTCAACGCGCGCTTTGAAACCTATCTCTGGCGGCAGCAGAGCATGCTCGAAGGGCACCAGAAGGCCCAGATGCGCGAGACGCTCGAGCTGCTCGACGCGGCCTTGCAAGCCCCCGACGCGGGCTCCATGGCCTCGGTGCTCTGCCATGAACTGCACCGCCGGTTCGGTTGCTCGCGTGTCGCGATCGGGTTGATCGACCAGGGACGTGTGCGCCTGCACGCGCTCAGCGGGTCGGACAAGATCGATCAGAAGGGTCCCGCAGCGGAAGCGATCGAGGGCGCGTTCGAGGAATGCGCCGCCCAGGACACCGAGATTCAGCTCCCCCCGCCGCCGGAGGCGTTGATCGATCCGGGCGCCAAGCGGATCACGCGAGCGCACGAACAGCTCAGCGCCCGCTTCGGGCCCTCGGCGATGCTCAGCCTGCCTCTGCGGGTGGAGGGCGATCTGGCGGGCGTGGTGCTGCTCGAACGCTCCGCGGAAGAGCCCTTCCCCGCGGGATCGATCGGCTTGCTCAGGCTTGTCGCGGAGTTCATCGGGCCGGCGCTGCTCACCCGCCGCCTGGCCGATCGAGGAATCCTGCGCGTTGTGCGCGATCGCACGCTCGAGATCGGCGTGAGCCTGGTTGGACCCCGACACACGGGGTTGAAGCTCATCGGCGCGACGATCCTCGCGGTGCTCGTGGGTTTGACGGTGATCCCGATCCCGAGCCGGGTTTCCGCCGCGGCGGAAGCCAAGGCGGCGACATCACGCACGATCGGCCCGCCTTTCTCTGGATACCTGTCCAAGGTCGCGGCCAAGCCGGGCGACATCGTCAAGGCGGGCGACCTCTTGGCGCTCATGGACACACGCGACCTGGAGCTCCAGGCGGCGCAGTCGCAGTCCGAGCGTGACTCGCTGCTGGTGCAGCGCGACGATGCCCAGGCCCAGGGCGATCTGACCAAGGTCCGTAACTTCAACGCGCAGGCCGATGAAGCGCAGGCCAAGCTCCAGCTCATCAAGGACCATCTGTCCCGCGCGGAAGTTCGCTCTCCGATCGACGGCGTCGTGAGCCGTGGTGATCTGGACCCGTTCATCGGCGCCAAGATCGAGCCCACGCAGTCGCTGCTCGAAGTGACGACCCGAGAGCGGACGATCACGCTCCAGATCCCCGAGCGGGACATCGATCGCGCCAAAGTCGGGCAGGAAGGCTGGTTCGCGAGCCGGGCGCTGCCTGACCGCAAGATCCCGATCCGCGTGGTGCGGATCAACCCTGCTGCCGAAGTCGTGCGCGACGCCAACGTGTATCTGGCCGAGGCGGAGCTCGTCAGGCCCGAAGACGCCGAGATCCTGCGCGTGGGCATGACCGGCACCGCCAAGCTCCGTGACGGCTGGACCACCGGGCTCTTTGCGCTGCTCCGCCCGCTCACCGACGAGTTCCGCCTGCGTTACTGGTTCTGAACCACCCATGGCCAACGTTCTCGACCAGACTTCGCGTGAAGACACGCCCCTGCCGGGAGGCATGCCCGCGGGGCGCTTTGAATCGCTGCTCATGGGCGAGCACGAGCCCTCGCTTTCGGAGCTCTGGCACAAGGTCTCGCACGCGCGGCCCAGGCTTGCGCCGCACGCGCAGGTCATCCGGCAGTCCTTCGGCAATCGCGTCGTCTACATCGTCGAGGATCCCGCAGCGGGCCACTTCTACCGGCTCTCCGAATCCGCGTACCACTTCCTGGGTCTGCTTGATGGTCGGACCACTGTGGACGAGGCCTGGGAAGCGGCCAGCGTGCAGCTCGGGGACATGGCCCCCACCCAGCGCGAGTGCGTGGACCTGCTCGGCAAGCTCCAGCTCTTTGGCCTGCTCGTCGGCGATCTGCCTTTGTCCGCGGAGATGATCGCCGAACGCCAGCTCTTGGCCCGCAAGCAGGATTTGCAGCGGCGTACAGGCAAGGGCATGGCCTTCCTCATCCCGCTCCTGAATCCCGAGCGGTTCCTGGAAGCGATCAGCCCCGCACTTCGCGCGATCTTCTCACGCGTTGGCCTGGCGCTGTGGAGCGTGCTGATCCTGATCGGGATCGGATGCCTGTTTGCCGGGCGTCGTGAACTCGGGAGTCAGTTCAACCAGCTTCTGGACCCCGGAAACCTCGCCTGGCTCGCGGTGCTCCTGGTCGTGATCCGCGCCTGGCACGAGTTCGGGCACGCCTGTGCGTGCAAAGCCATGGGTGGGCGGTGCACCGAGATCGGCATCATGCTGGTCGCGTACACGCTGCCGTTCCCGTATTGCGACGCGACCAGCGCCTGGCGCTTTCCCGAGGTCTACCGCCGGGTCGTCGTCGCGGCGGGAGGTGTGCTCTTCGAGCTTGCCTCCGCAGCGGTGGCGGCGGTCCTGTGGTCCATCACCGAGCCCGGGCTCGTCAAGACCCTGGCGTTCAACACGATCGTGATCAGCGGCATCACGACGCTGGTCTTCAATCTCAACCCGCTGCTGCGCTACGACGGGTACTACATCCTCTCGGACATCCTGGGCTCTCCGAACCTGCAGACGCGTTCCACCGAGCTCTGGCGGTTCATCATCGAGAAGTTCGCCTTTCGGGTCCGCGCGCCCAAGCCCCCCACCCTCGCCTCGACAAACGAAGCGATCATTCTGCTCGTCTATGGGCTGCTCTCCTGGCCTTATCGCCTCTTCATCACGTTTTCGATGGTCGCGTTGATTGGAGGACGCTATCTGTCGCTCGGCCTGGCGATCGCCGGCGTGCTCTTCACGATGTGGTTCGTCTGGCCCCTGATCAAGGGCGTGCATTACCTGTTGACGTCGCCGCGTCTGCTCGGACGGCGCGGCCGGGCGTTCGGGGTTGTTGGCGCTGTGCTGGCGGTCCTGGTTCTTCTGCTGGCGGTGATCCCATTCCCGGCCAGCGGCATCGCGGCGGGCATGGTGGAAGCCGCGGCCCGCGAGCCGGTGCGGGCGCTGGAGTCGGGCTTCTTCGACAAGATCCTGGTCAAGGTCGGCGATCAAGTGGAGAAGGACCAGCCCCTGATCGTCATGCACAGCACCGAGATCGAGGCCGACGTCGCGGTCGCCAAGGCCAAGCTCGAGGCGGCCCAGGCCGAGCTCGACGCCGTGAGCACGACGACTCCCGCCAAGCGAGAGATCGCCAGGCTCAAGGTCGAACAAGCGACGCGCGATCTGGAACAGGCGTCCAAGGCACTGGAACGTCTGACGGTCCGAGCGCCGATTTCTGGCATCTTGCACGCCGAAGGCGGACAGATCGGCCTGGATCACTCGGTCGGTCGGTATGTGCGGCGCGGCGAGCTCTTCGCGGAGGTCCTCTCGCCCGATCGCCTGGTCATCAAGGCGTTGCTCTCCGATCGTGAGCAGGCGTACGTCTTCCGCGGGCCGCCCGAGACGTGGTCAAGCGTCCCCGCCAGCGCCAGGCTTCGCGGCGATCCGGGCCGCACCATTCCGGCAAAGGTGCTCCGTGTGAATCCCGCGGCGAGCACGAGACTTTCGGTGCGTCCCGCCGCGGCACAGGTCGGTGGTGACGTTCAGCTCGACCCGACCGATAAGGATCAGTCGCGCACGCTGGTGCCTCAGTTCGTTGTGGAAGTCGTGCCCGAGGTGGAAGGGACGCGTCCGGCAGCCCTCAGGCCCGGGCAGTTCGCGCGGGTGCGCCTCTCGGCGCCGTCCGAGCCCCTGGTCAGCCAGTGGTGGCGTCGCGGCCGTCAGTACCTCGCGGCGCGGTGGGCCACGTGAGTGCCATCAGCTCCCAACGCCCGGACTTCGGCCAGGCTGCCGCGGCGGCGGGCTCAGGCGCCGACGTCCATCGCGAGCTTTGGCCCGCCTTGGCAAGGCCCGCCTTGCGGCAGGCGCCTCCCAAGGACATCGATGCGCTGGGGCATCGCCTCCGTGGCGCGATCATCAGGCGTCGCCTCTCCAAACTCGACCACGCCCGCGCCGAACGCATCGTCAGCGCCGCCAAGGCTCTGGCCAATCACAGCGCGGGGGCGTTTGAGCAGCACGTGGAGGAGACGCGGACCCGGGTGGTGCTCGAGCGACGTTCCGTGGACGCGATCGATCAGGCCTTTGCGGCGGGGTTTGAAGCGATCAGGCGGACGCTGGGATTCTCCCTGCACCCGGTGCAGGTCCTCGCGGGGCTGGTCATGTCCCAGGGCGCGTGCGCCGAGCTTGCGACGGGCGAAGGCAAGACCATCACCGCGATCCTCCCCGCAGCGGTGGACGCGTGGATGGGCAAGGGCGTCCACGTCATCACCGTCAACGACTATCTGGCCCAGCGCGACGCGGGCATCACCGCGCCGGCGTATGCCCTGCTTGGCCTGCGCGTGGGCTTCGTCGTCGACGCGTCCACGCCGCCGGAACGCCGCGCCGCGTACGCATGCGATCTGACGTACGCCGCGGACAAGCAGCTCATCTTCGATCACCTCCGCGATCGCCTGTTCGCGCCGGTGAATCCGCGGACGTCGCGCCTCATCATGGACGCGCTGGCCCCGACCAAGAAGCCCGCGGGCCCGGACACGGCGTCACCCGACTGGCCCTCGATGATCGTCCAGCGGGGGCACTACTCCGCGATCGTGGACGAAGCCGACAGCGTGCTCATCGACGAAGCGGTCACGCCCGCGATCATCAGTCAGACCTCGGAGAACGCCGCGGAAGCCAACACGCCGGAGGTCTACGCCCGCGCCCGCGACGTCGCACGCTCGCTCGAACCCGAGAAGCACTTCCACGCGGACTTCCGCATGAGGCAGATCCGCATCACGCCCGCGGGCAAGGACCGGCTCGCGGAGATCGCCCGCGACCCGACCCTTCCCGAAGCGTTCCGCTCGGTTCGCAAGCGGGAGGAACTCCTCAACCAGGCCCTCACCGCGGAACATCTGTACACCAACGGGGACGACTACATCGTCGCGGACGACAAGGTCGCGATCGTGGATCGCTCGACGGGACGCGTGCTCGATGGTCGTCAATGGCAAATGGGCCTGCATCAGGCGATCGAGGCCAAGGAGAACGTCAAGCTCACGCCGGAGCGGCGCACCAGCACGCGATCGAGCTATCAGAACTTTTTCCGTCGATACGCAAGGCTCTCAGGAATGACCGGCACAGGCTGGGAAGTGCGCCACGAGCTCTTCCGTTACTACAAGCTTCCGGTCGTGCGCGTCCCGACCCACAGGCCCGTCATCCGCGTACACGAGCCCGATCGGATCTTCACGGACGCGGATGCCAAGTTCCGGGCGGTCGCGGACCGGGTCGCTCAGCTTCACGCCAAGGGTCAACCGATCCTGGTGGGTACACGCTCGGTCGCGGACTCCGAGAGGCTCGGTGCGCTCCTGAGCGAGCGTGGCCTGAACTGCGCCGTCCTCAACGCAACCCGCGAGGCCGAGGAAGCGGCGATCATCGAAAAGGCGGGCCAGGCGGGCGCGATCACCGTCGCGACCAACATGGCCGGTCGCGGCACCGACATCAGGCTCGACGAACAATCGCGTGGTGCGGGAGGCCTGGCGGTCATCGCGACCGAGCGTCACGCCGAGTCGCGCGTCGATCGCCAGCTCTTCGGGCGCGCCGGACGTCAGGGCGATCCGGGCCTTGCCCAGGCGTTTGTCGCGTATGACGACGATCTGATCCGCCGCAGCGCTCCCGCCTGGCTTACCAGGCTCGGCCGTGCGTCGCTGGCCTCGGGCCGGGTGCTGCCTTCACGCTGGCTCTGGCGCGTCACGCAGATCATCTCGGGCAAGCACTCGGCGATGCTCCGCTCGGAGACATTCAAGGCCGAGGCATGGCTCGATATGGCGCTGCACCACCAGGTGCGCTGACACGATCCGCCCACCGGTTTCTCAGCTCTTGTAGCCCTTGGGATGGTCCTTGAACCACTTCCAGGCCGACTCGATGATGTCCTCGAGCTTGGTGATCTCCGCGTGCCAGCCGAGCTCGGTGTTGATCTTGCGCGGGTTGTTGTAGAGCTTGGGCGGGTCCCCAGGCCTTCTGGGCTGCTCGATCACATTGATCGGCTTCCCCGTGACACGACGGCACGCGTCGATGATCTCGCGGACCGAGTATCCCTTACCGATTCCCACGTTGTACGCACGGCGGTCGCCGGCCTTCAACGCGTGCATCACCTTCACGTGCGCGCCGATCAGGTCCTCGACATGCACATAGTCGCGGATGCACGTGCCGTCGGGGGTCGGATAGTCCGTGCCGAAGAGCTTCACGTCGGGGCGACGGCCCTGGGCGTTGTGCAGCACCACCGGGATGATGTGCGTCTCCGGATCATGGTCTTCACCGATGACGCCGGTGCGATCCGAGCCCGCCACGTTGAAATACCGCAGCGCGGCGTACGCGAAGGGCTTCTTGGCCCGCTCGCACGCGTCGGCGTAATCGCGCAGGATGTGCTCGAAGTGGAGCTTCGACCAGCCGTAGGGCGAGATCGGATTCTGGGGGCAGTCCTCGGGGATCGGGACCATGTTCTCCGGGGGCACGCCGTAGGTCGCGCAGGATGAGGAGAAGACGAAATTCTGCACCCCCGCAGCATCCGCGGCCTCCAGCAGCGTGATCGCGCCCGCGACGTTGTTGCGGTAGTACAGCAGGGGCTGCTCCACCGACTCTCCCACCGCGGCCAGCGCCGCAAAGTGCATGATGCACTCGATCTTGTGCGACTTGAGCAGGCCCTCGACCGCGGCCCGATCGCCGATGTCGTGCCTGGCGAAGTGAAGCCTCCCGCCGGCGGTCTTGGCGAGCCTCTCCAATGGCGCCGCGTGGCCTCGCATCAGATTGTCGAGCGCCACCACCGTGTGGCCATCCTTCAAAAGCCGTTGCACCGCGTGCGAACCGATGTAACCCGCGCCGCCCGTCACCAGAACGTTCATTGCAGACTCCACATGCCCCTGAACTCGCCGCGTGCCCTGATCGCGGCGTCCCCCGTACGCGTCCGAAGGCCTCGGAGATCGCGCCCGGGGAAAGGGATGATACCGGTCCTCGCCCTCCGGATGTCGGAAGCAGACTTTCCGATTGCCACCCTCTGGACCCCCAACAAAATTGTCCCATTTCTCCGAACAATTGCCCCTCCCCGGACGATCTGCCTGTCCCCCATGAACTCCCCCGCTGACGCCCCGCCGACCCATCGCCCCGATTCAGGTCCGCGCCTTGCGCCCACTTCGCTGGCCTGGAGATGTCTGCTGGGCGGCGGCCTGATGGGGCTGGCCAACGTCGTGCCGGGAATCAGCGGCGGCGCGATGCTCCTGATCGTGGGCATCTACCGAAAGTTCATCGGATCGGTCGCGGAACTCTCGGCCCTGAAGTTCAGGCTCCCGAGCCTCATCACGGTCGGCTCCATCGGGCTGGCCGCCATGCTCACGATCCTGCTCTCCGCGGATCTGATCGCCCATCTGGTCACCGCGCACCCGGTGGAGACCTACAGCATCTTCACCGGGCTCAGGCTCGGCGCGATCCCGATCGTGTACCGCCTGGCCCGCCCCCTGGACCGCTCGGCATGGACCGGCGTGCTCATCGGGCTTCTGGTCACCTCGGCGCTGGCGCTGCTCCAGTACAGGCCGGGCGGAACCGGATCGGGCGAGACCTCTCCCCTGCTCGGATTCACCGCGGGGCTCGTGGGCGCCAGCGCCACGTTGCTCCCGGGAATGGACGGGAGCTACTTCCTTCTGCTCATGGGCCAGTACCTGCCGATCCTGACCGCGATCGGCCGGTTCCGCGCCGCGCTGCAAGCGGGCGATGTGAGCGGCATGCTCACCGAGCTTGAGATTCTGGCGCCGACGGCGCTGGGTGTGGGTCTGGGGATCGCGGGCGTGAGCCTGCTCCTCAAGTGGCTCTTCCGGGTCTATCCCAAGTCCACCCTCGGCGTCTTGCTCGGGATCGTGGGCGGCGCGTTCATCGGGCTTTATCCCTTCCGCGAAGCGGTGGCGCCGGAAATCGGGGACATGGTGCGGGGCGTGCAGGTGACCACGGAGAACGCGGCGGAACTGCGCAGCCCCGAGCGGTCCAAGGACTGGCCGCTGCGCTTTTATGTGCCGACGCTGGTGCAGTCGCTGTATTCCCTGGCGCTGGTCGGCGGGGGGATCGTGCTGGCCTGGCTCTTGTCCAAACTCGAGCCCAAGGACGATCCCGAGTCGCGTCTGGGACTGACGCACTGATCGCCGACAAGTCGCGCGGAGGCGGCTAGGCTTGCCGCTCATGAGCGTGCCTCACGTTGAGCTTTACACCGACGGCGCCTGCTCGGGCAATCCCGGGCCGGGGGGCTGGGCGTACATCCTCAAGCATCCCGCTTCGGGCAAAGCCCGCGAGGCGTCGGGCGCGGAGATGGAAACCACCAACAACCGCATGGAGCTCATGGCGGTCATCGAAGGCCTCCGGGCGCTGTCGAGGCACTCGGAGATCGACCTTTATTCGGACTCCCAGTACGTGCTCAATGGTCTCAAGGACTGGATCAAGGGCTGGAAGGCCAAAGGCTGGCGGACCGCGGACAAGAAGCCCGTCAAGAATCAGGACCTCTGGCAAGAGCTCGACGCCCTCCGCGAGAAGCACGTGATCCACTTCCACTGGATCCGCGGGCACAACGAGCACCCCGAGAACGAGCGCTGCGATCAGCTCGCGGTCGCGGCCCGCGAGGCGATCGTGCGCGGCGGCTGAGCCCCACAACGCGCGGTTATCCGGTCCACCCGGCGCATAACCGCCCGGTGGACCGTGTGATCCGGACCATGCCGGAACGTCAGGGTCAACCCAGGTTCCCAGCGTGTCGATGTTCTCCAGAGCCGGGCGGTACGCGCCCGGACTTTGCGCCCTTCAAGGGCCGGGAGCCGACGCGTGGAACTCAGGACGATCCTCAAGACCGCCTATGAAGCCGACGCCTCCGACGTGCACCTGGTCGCCGGCCAGCCGCCGGTGATGCGCGTGCACCAGGTGATCACGGTGATGGACATGCCCGTGATCACCAAGGAGGACGCGCGGCGGTTCTTCGAGGAGATGGCGTCCAAAGAATCCATCGGGATGTTCGACAAGAACAAGGACGTCGACTTCTCCTACTTCATCGAAGGCCTGGCCCGCTACCGCGTGAACGCCCACATGCAGAAGGGCGCCATCGGTATGGCGATGCGCATGATCAAGACCAAGGTTCCGCCCCTTGCGGCGTTGAACCTGCCCGAGGTCATCGCGCGACTGACCTACCTCCCCCGCGGCCTGGTCCTGGTGACAGGCGACACGGGCTCGGGTAAGTCCACGACCCTGGCCGCCATGATCCAGGCGATGAACGAGCGCTACCGCAAGCACATCATCACGCTCGAGGACCCCGTCGAATACACGTTCAACAGCGCCAAGTGCCTGATCGAGCAGCGCGAGCTCGGGCAGGACATGCCGACCTTCGCCTCGGGCCTCAAGCACGCCCTGCGTCAGGACCCGGACATCATCCTGGTCGGCGAAATGCGCGACCTGGAGACCACGGCGCTGGCGATCTCGGCCGCCGAGACGGGCCACCTGGTGCTCTCCACGCTGCACACCGTGAACGCGTCGCAGACCGTGGAACGAATCATCGACATGTACCCCGCGGGTCAGCAGAACCAGATCCGCTCGATGCTCTCCAACACGCTTCAGGCGGTGGTCTCGCAGACCCTGTTCAGCCGCATCGATCGCCCGGGCATGGTGCCCGCGGTCGAGACGCTCCTGTGCACGCCCGCGGTGCGCAACCTGATCCGCGAGGCCCGCACGTTCGAAATCCCGAACGTGATCGAGACCAGCCGCGCGATCGGCATGAGCAGCCTGGACACGTCCATCGCCGAGCTCTACTTCAACGGCATGATCAGCCGCGAGGACGCGATCGCCCAGGCCGCGTACCCCGACAAGCTCGAGCGTCAGCTGGCCGCCTGATCTGGTTCCAGAACCACGCAAGCGACAAGAGTCACGTCACGAGAAAGGGGAGGTGGACGCGAGGAAGGAGTCAGGGGCAAAGAGCGGTGCAAGGCCGCGCTCGTCCCTCGCGTTCGTGAACCATGGCCAACTATCGCTACCAGGTCAGGAACACCAGCGGGCAGGTCCTCGCGGGCGTCATCGCCGCCGAGAACGCCACCGCTGCCGCCACGCTGCTTCGCAACCAGGGCATGCACGTCCTGGCGCTCTCCACGGCGAGCTCCGCCGAGACCGGCGCCGGATTCCTGGCCAAGTTCAAGGAACTCAACGGCGGCAAGCCCAACCAGAGGCACGTCCTGGACTTCACGAGCCAGCTGGCCGTCATGATGCGCGCGGGCATCAACCTCCGCGCCGCCCTTGAAGGCATCGGCGAGCAGACCCAGCACCCGCAGTTCCGCAAGATCATCGTGGGTCTCAAGAACGACGTCGAAGGCGGTAAGCCCTTCTCCGAGGCGATCGCCAAGCACGAGAAGCTCTTCGGGCCCCTCTACGTGAACATGGTCCGGGCCTCGGAAATGTCGGGCTCGTTCTCCAAGATGCTCGACCGCATCGCGGGGTACATCGCCCAGCAGCTCGAGACCCGCAAGATGGTCGTCGGCGCCGCGATTTACCCGTCGATCATCGGCTGCCTCGCGGTCGGCGTCACGGTCTTCCTGCTCACCTTCGTGCTCCCCAAGTTCCAGAGCGTCTTCCAGGGCAAGGAAGACGTGCTCCCCTGGGCGACCAAGTTCCTGCTGGCCTTGTCGGCGGGCATGGTCGCCAACTGGCCCTACATCATCGCGGGCGTCGCGGTCGTCGCGGGCGCCATCTACGCCTTCACCCGCACCGAGGTCGGCTCCTTCTGGGTCGACAAGCTCAAGCTCACGGTGCCGATCATCAAGACGATGTTCCGCTCGCTCTACATCTCGCGTTCGCTCCAGACCATGGGGCAGCTCATCAACGCGGGCGTGCCCATGCTCGACACCCTGGCGATCACCGGGGACATCTCGGGCAATCAGCTCTTCAAGTCGATGTGGCGCAAGGTCTACGCCAGCGTGAAGCAGGGCAAGAAGATCGTCACCCCGCTCACCAAGGACCCGCTCCTTCCCCGCGCCGTCGTGCAGATGATGGGCGCCGGCGAGGAGTCCGGTAAGCTCGGCGAGGTGCTGGACGAGATCTCCACGTTCTACTCCAAGCAGCTCCGCGAGAACATCAAGGCGGTTACCGGAATGATCGAGCCCATCATGATCCTCTTGATGGGCACAGTCGTCGGCTTCATCGCCATGGCCATCATCCTGCCCATCTTCAAGATGAGTCAGATCGTCAAGTAGCCGATCGTTCCCTCCGGGGGTCGGTCGGACCGGGGGGCGGGCATGGGCCCGATCGACCGGCTATCGGTCCCGCGGAGGTGAGTTGTGCTCAGTGCGCCCAAGGTCGGACCCGTCGGAGCCAAGCGCCGCAACGCGTCGCGCTCGGGAGTCCGCGCCTTCACCCTCATCGAAACCTCGCTGGCGCTGATCATCATCGGCGTGGGCGTGCTCGCCTTCGTCGACGCCCAGCAGGCCTTCACCCGCAACAACAACTGGTCGAGCCAGGCCGCGACCGCGACGCTTCTGGCCAATGAGGTCCGCGAACTCACCCGGCACTGCACGCGCCACGACCCGGTCACGAGCATCTGGATCGACAGCTCGGGCGGCTCCCCGGTCGTCCGAGGCTGGGGCCCCGAGGCGGGCGAAACCACCGCCGACAGCTTCGACGATCTGGACGACTTTGACGGCCGCGTCTTCGGCGCGACCGGCGACATGGACGGTCCGGTCAACGCCTTCGGCGAGATCGTCCCCGCCATCGACCTGAACGGTCAGATCGTCCGCGACGAGCAGAACAACATCGTCCCGCTCCAGGGCTGGACCCAGAGCGTCCGCGTCGAGAAGGTCGATCCCTTCGACTGGACCCTGGTCCGCGCCAACGGGTACGAGCAGCCCGCCAACGGAAGCTTCCCCGGCCGCAAGGTCGACAAGTTCCCGCTGCGCGTGACGGTCACGGTCCTGTACCAGAGTCCGCTCGATCCTCGCCCGACCGAGATCACCAGGCTGGTCTGGGTCGTCCCGAACTGAACCGAATCACCGCCGCCCTTGACGGGGGTCTTGGAGGCCTGCCTTGCTCGCTCCCATCTCGAAGCTGACCTTGCTCATCCGGCGCTGGACGCGCACGCCCGAACGTCGGGGCGTCGCCTCGGTGCTGGCGATGATGTTCCTGATTCTCTTCGGGTCGCTGGCCGCCGCGATGGCGATCGCCAGCAAGGGCAATATCAAGACCGCCGCGACGCACCTGCACGTCTCCCGCGCGATGAGCGCCGCGGAGACCGGCCTGGCGGTCGCCCGCGCCCGCATGGCCGAAGCCGCCTCTCGCTTCGTCGTCTCCTATTCCCAGCTCGACTCGAACTTCGCCAGCAAGATGTGGACGGGCGACACCGGCGGCTACGGCACCGTCACCGTCATCGCGCCCCCTTCGGGCTACTCGGAATCCAGCAACCCCTCGGGCATCGCCCAGGCCCTGGCCAATCACCACGCAGCAGACCAGAACACCATCCGCAGCGTCACCGTCGACGCCCCCACGATCAGCCGCGCCCCGTCCGACGCCGACGCCACCGTCTACTCCTCCGATGGCTGGGTCTACACCCCCGCGGTCAAGCTCGAGACCAGCTCGGGTCGCTACGGCGCCACCCTCGGATACTCCATCCGCTACGCGCCCCTCCGCAATGGCACCGATGTCCGCGCCATCGTCACGGGCTATGACTTCGACGACACCCGCAACGGCACGCCCATCACCCGCACGATCATGCAGGACTTCCGGATCACCAAGCGCGTCGACAGCGCCATCGTGAGCCCGAGCCGCGTCCTCATCGGCAAGAACGTCCTCATCACAGGCGACCTCGGCGCCCGCTACACGCAGGTCTCCGAGAACAATGGCGATCCCCTCGTCATCCGCTCCGACTTCTTCGGCCTCGACTCCACCCTCGACAAGAAGCTCACCGACCTCTTCAACGCCCTCAAGACCGCCGACGTTGACGGCGACAATCGCCTCCGCATCAACAACCCCACCGAAGCCGCGGGCATCCCCGCCGCCACCAAGGATTACAACGGCGACGGCAGCGGCGACAACGCGTTCGCCGACGTCACCGGCGACGGCTATGTCGACGAGTTCGACGTCTTCATCAACCACTTCGACACCAACAAGGACGGCCGCGTCACGCTTTCCACAGCCCTGACCAACGGCACGCCCGCCCAGGGCAAGACCGCCGAGTTCACGATCGACGACGATCTGGCCCTGCTCATCGACTCGGCGGTGCCCGACCGCAACAAGAACGGGATCTACGGCTGGACCGACACCAACGGCAACGGCCGCTGGGACGCCGGCGAGGCCATGAACGACTACGACACTGTCGCGACCTCGAACCGCGATCAGGTTCTGGGCTGGCGCGACGGATACCTCGACAAGAAGGACCAGTACGCCAAGGTCCGCGGCCGCCTGGTCTTCAAGACCACCGACTCGGCCTGGCGCACCGCGCAGGGTGATTACAGCGCCAAGCTCCGCGGGCCGATCCGCCCCTCCGCAGGCAAGGCGCCGCGGACCTTCGCCGCGGGCGACGACCAGCTTCCCAACATCACCAGCGACAACTTCGTGGACTCCGAAGCGGCCCTGCGCACCGCCGCCAACGGCGGCACGTTCGCCGCTCAGGTCGCCTCCAATCTGGGCGTCGCGCAGTCCGCACTGGCGACCTACGTCGAGAGCAAGGCCGCCGGAACCAAGCGGTTCTTCCGCGTCGATCCCGACGCCAACCTCGACGGCCGCCCCGACAACTACGCGACCGCGTACTTCGAGAAGATGCCCTTCAACTCGCCCAACTTCTCCGACTGGTACTACCGCCCGGTCTACGAGAACATGGTCTTCAAGGACGTGAAGATCCCCATGGGCACCAACGCCCTGTTCAAGAACTGCACCTTCGTGGGCGTCACCTACATCGAGACCTCCTCGGGTAACAGCCATGTGCTCTTCTCGGAATACGGCCGCCTCAAGCTCAGCACCTCCGACAACAAGCCCGAGCCCCTGATCGGCCGCACGATCTACGGCGACAACTCGGGAGAGACCAGCTATCCCACGATGCTGCCCTCCACCGCGGTCCCGCCCACCGCGTACATCCTGATGGCGACCACGCCGATGGACAAGGCGGACATCCCCGCCAACCAGGTCTCCACGACGCAGGGCTACTCCAACCTCCCCGATCCCCTCATCGTCAGCGGCAAGCGCATCATCGACACCAAGGCGATCTCCAACAACATCCGCTTCCACGACTGCCTCTTCGTCGGCTCCATCGTGAGCGACAAGCCCGGCACCTACACCCAGGTCCGCAACAAGCTCCAGTTCACGGGCTCCACCCGCTTCACCGACAAACACCCGACCTACCCCACCAACTCCTCCCTCAATCCGGAAGCCGCCGATCTCCCCGAGATCGCCAAGAGCTCCATGATGCTCCCCAACTACTCCGTCGACATCGGCACCTTCAACTCCCCCACCAACCAGAACGTCCAGCTCAAGGGCGCCATCATCGCCGGCGTGCTCGACGTTCGCGGGAATACGAGCATCGACGGCGTCCTGCTCCTGACCTTCGCCCCCACCAAGGGCCAGGGCCCCCTCCGTGACGCGCTGGGCAATCCCGTGGGCAACCCCTCGAACTTCAACGCCAGCCTTGGCTACTTCGGCCCCGCCGACGGCGACTCCGAATCGCTCGATCCCTCCACACTCCCGACCGTCGGCGGCATCAAGATCGTCGGCTGGGACCTGGATGGCGATGGTCTGGCCGACCTCGGTCCCACCCAGAACCCCACTTCCGCCCAGCTCGCGGCCGGCGCCACCGCGGTCCCCTTCTACGGCTACGGCAAGATCAACCTCAACCTTGATCCCAACATGGTCCTCCCAAACGGCATCACCCTGCCTCTCAAGCTCGAGCCGGTCGTCGGCACCTATCGCGAGGGCGATCTGTGAAGCACAACAACTCCCGCTCATCCCGCCGCGGCTTCTCGATGATCGAGCTGCTCATCGCGCTCACGATCACCGCGACGCTCATGACCGCCACGCTCGCGGCCCTCGACTCGGGCTTCAAGAGCTACAAGCAGACCACCGAGGGCGCTTCCACCCAGGTCGTCTCGCGCATCGTCATGCACCGGATCATGTCCATGATCCGCAACGGCACCGAGTTCGGCCCCTATCCCGTCGACCCCCTGGACGCCAACCAGAACCCGGTCCGCTCCACGTTCATCGAGTTCGTCGCGTTGGATGACCAGACCTCCGGGGAACGCACCGTCGTCCGCCTGGAACGCCGCGATGCACTCCAGGGCGCCCGCTCGCCTTACGAGCTCTGGTACGTCGAGATGAAGTACGCGGGGCAAACCCTCACCTCGACGACCTCGCGCCCGCTCATCACCGAGCTCCAGGCGCTGCAGTTCACCCTCGAATACGACGTGGGCCCGCGCCTCCAGCGCGCCACGGTCGACATGACCGTCCAGCCCGACGACACCCAGGGCTTCACGATCGCCTCGGACATGAGCGTCCCCGCGATCCGCCTGGTCTCGTCGGTCAGCCCGCGCAAGCTTGACGAGGATTGAGCCTCAGCCCGGCCTTCTCCGGCGTGATCCCAGGCATGCGAGCCCGGCGCACGCCAGGGACATGCTTCCGGGCGAGGGCACATCGTGCCACGTGTACGTCAGTCGCACTTCCCCCGTGTTGATCTGAACGCCCGGGTAGTACACAACGCCGTTGCCTTGAAGGCCGAAGATCCCGTCGGTCCAGACCGAAAGCAGAAGGTCGCCGCGATCCATGAACCCATCGAGCCCCGACGTGAGCTCAGCGGCTCCCTGCGCGACGCCCGACACGATCCCGAAGTACGCGCAGTCCGGGCCGCTCTGATCGATGCCGTCACTCGGCCCCGCGGACCCTGAGGCCGACGCGCTGGGATTGACCCAGAGATCCAACGGCCCACACCGGGCATTGGCGGTCGCGAAAAGCACCACGCCGAACTCCGGCTCCGGGACGTCTGCGCCATTCTCGGCCATGACGTCCGCTCCCATCGTGACGCTGATGGCCAGCTCGACTTTGTCCAGGATGCGCTGTCCGCCCCGGCTGTCGAACGAACTCAGATTCCAGTCCCCCGTGGACTCCAGAAGCCGGGGAAACGCGTACGAGACGCTCTGCGTCGTCACCTCTCCAGCCGCCACGCCCGCAAGGCCCACCCCCGTCAGGAGACCGATTGTCATGCGCCGCATCGCAACCTCCTTGGTTCGCGGCGGGTCGAGACTGCCCGACACGGGCGCACTCGCCCCGCCGCCCGGACCCACGAGGAAGATTGCACATAATATCACGTCATTTCACGAAGACTTGATTCCTATGACGCGGTCTCAACACATGATTTGATCGCTTTGATCTGGTGCGTGTTCGCGTCAGACGCCGCGGCCAGCCCGGTCCGCAGTCGGAGATCCTCGCCGGAGGGCTCTCCCATCTTCCCGACGGACCTCCGCCGACCTATAGTCCGCGTCCCTTTTCATCCGTCCGGCTTTTATTCGGCACGCCCCGCTTGGGACCAGGGCCTGCCAGCAGAAAGACCCCATGCTCATCCGCACGCACACCTGTGGTCAGCTCCGTGAATCCAACGTCGGCGCCTCCGTCCGACTCAATGGCTGGGTCAACTCCTACCGAGACCATGGCGATCTCATCTTCATCGATCTGCGCGACCGCTTCGGCATCACGCAGCTCGTCTTCGACAAGGCCGAGATGGCCAAGAACCCCGCGATCATGTCCCAGGCCGACAAGCTGCGCAACGAGGACGTCATCGCGGTCGAGGGCAATGTCCGCATCCGCGTCGGCGGCGAGAACCCCAAGCTCGTCACGGGCAAGGTCGAGGTCGTTGTGCACGTGCTCGAGGTCCTGGCCAAGACGGAGAACCCGCCCTTCCTGCCCGACGACAAGGCGGCGCTCCCGAACGAGGAGCTCCGACTCAAGCACCGCTACATCGATCTGCGCCGCCCTCGCATGCAGCAGATCCTCGGGACGCGTCACAAGCTCTACCAGACCACGCGCCGCTACTTCGATGAGAACGGGTTCCTCGAGATCGAGACCCCCATCCTCTACAAGTCCACGCCCGAAGGCGCCCGCGAGTTCCTCGTGCCCAACCGCCATGTCGCGGGTTCGTGGTACGCGCTGCCCCAGTCGCCCCAGCTCTTCAAGCAGATCCTGATGGTCTCGGGCTGCGATCGCTACATGCAGATCTGCCGCTGCTTCCGCGACGAGGATCCCCGCGCCGACCGTCAGGCCGAGTTCACGCAGATCGACCTTGAGATGTCCTTCGTCCGCCGTGAGCAGATCATGGAGATGATGGAGGGCTTCATCCGCCGCCTCTGGAAGGACATGTGCGGGTACGACGTCCCGCCGGTGCAGCGCATGCCGTACCGCGAGGCCATGGAGCGCTTCGGCATCGACCGCCCCGACACGCGCTACGGCCTGGAAACCAAGGACGTCTCCGATATCGTCGCCAAGACCGAGTTCGCGGTCTTCAAGGACACGCTCGCCAAGAACGCCGACCGCGCCAAGTACTACTCCAAGCGCGGCGTCGTGAAGGCCATCTGCGTGCCCGGCGGCGCCGAGAAGCTCACCCGCAAGATCACCGACGGGTACACCGAGTTCGTCAAGGGCTTCGGCGCCGGCGGCGTCGCGGTCGTGAAGCTCAACGCGCAGGGCGTCTTCGAGACCGGCGTCGCCAAGTTCGTCGAGCCCATCAAGGCCGAGCTCATCGAGCGCCTCGCCGCCAAGCCCGGCGACACCATCCTCTTCGTCGCCGACACCTACGCGGTCTGCACCAAGGCCATCGGCGAACTCCGCCAGAAGGTCGCCCGCGACATGGGCATGGTCCCCAAGCCCGGCGCCGAGGGCGGCCCCTGGAACTTCCTGTGGGTCGTCGACTTCCCGATGTTCGAGAAGAACAAGGAAACCGGCAAGTGGGTCGCGATGCACCACCCCTTCACCGCGCCCCGCGACGACCAGCGCGACCTCTTCGTCAACGCCTCCGTTGATGACGAGGAAGCCATCGAGTCCATCGTCTCCGCGGGTTACGACATCGTGCTCAACGGCCAGGAAATCGCCGGCGGTTCGGTGCGCATCCACGACAAGGCGGTGCAGTCCAAGGTCTTCCAGCTTCTGGGCATGACCCCCGAGCAGGCCAAGGAAAAGTTCAGCTTCCTGCTCGAGGCCCTCTCCTACGGCGCGCCGCCCCACGCGGGCGTCGCCTTCGGCCTCGACCGCCTGGTCATGAACTTCGTCGGCACCGACAACATCCGCGACGTCATCGCGTTCCCCAAGACGCAGATCGGCGCCGACCTGATGACCGGCGCCCCGAGCTTCGTGACCGAAGCCCAGCTCAAGGACCTGCACGTCCGCAACGTCGCGCCCCCCGCCAACCCGAGCTGAGCCCCTTCCGAAAACCTGACACCAAACGCCTTGGGGCCCTGTCCCAAGGCGTTTTTTTTGCAATTCCCGCGTACGCAAGCCGGTTCGTTGGTCCGGAAAGGTTCCTTGCTTCACATTGTGAAGCCGGGGTGCGATTCCGCCCCCCGTCTTGTGGGAGAACAGCAAATGAAGATCTCTGTTGTGTGCGCGTTGGCCCTCGTCGCAGGTTCGGCCGCTGCGGACTCCGTGCTCTTTGATACCCGTCCCACGGCCAGCTCGAGCTCGGGCTACACCGTCGGTACGTCGCTCGGGTTCTCCGTCTACCAGCCTTTCAACGTCACGGATGCGGACGGCTGGGATGTCAGCCGCATCTGGCTCGACGGCTGGAACGTCTCAGGTTCGGGCCAGATGCTCGTGGATCTTGCGGTCGATGACACCAGCGCCCCGCTGGCCTCGACGATGATCACGTTCACCAACACCGACGGCGGCAAGTCCGAGTTCGTGGGTGGTGACATCAGCGTGTTCCTGCCGGGCAATGCGTCCTATGTGATGCGCATCCACGCCGAAGACAGCAGCGTGTGGAACGCCTTGTTCTTCGGCTCCTCGGGGCCGCACTCGCACTCCATCGATGCCGCGGGCCAGCACTACGACAACGACAACTCGATCTCGACCTACATTGAAGGCCGCGTGGCACCGGCCCCGGCCGGCCTGGGCCTGATCGGCCTGGGCGGTCTCGCGGGGACGCGTCGCCGCCGCTGATCACTCCGCCTCGAAGATTCATGCAAGAGCCCGCGGCCGTTCGCCGCGGGCTCTTGTGTTTTTCCGTTCCGCGGATCCTCAGTCGGCACGCCTCACCCAACGGAGCTTGGCGGATCGCGCCCGCGGATTGGCCCGCTCCTCGCGCTCATCCGCGACCAGCGGCCCCTCGCTTCCTTCCGCATACACGCCCGCCTTGATCCCGTCGCGGAATGCGTGCTTTACGCGCCGGTCCTCGCCGGAGTGGAAGCTGATGATCGCCCCCACACCCCCGGGCTTGAGCACGAAAGGCAGGATCGTGAGGAGCCTCTCCAGATTCGCGATCTCGCGATTGGTGAGGATGCGCAGCGCCTGAAAAGTCCGGGCCGCGGGGTGGAGCTTGGCGTGCGCCGCCCGTTCGATCGTGAAGTCGCGGGCTTCACAGACGATTGCCATGAGCTGTTCGGTCGTTTCGATGGGAGCGGTTGCCCGTCGCTCGACGACGAGCTTGGCGATCTTCAGCGCGTCCTCTTCGTCGCCGTACTCGACCAGGGCTTCGGCGAGCTCGCGTTCGCCGATGCGATTGATGATCGCCGACGCGGGTTGGCCGCGCGTCGGGTCCATCCGCATGTCCAAAGGGCCCGGACGACGGTACGAAAAGCCCCGCGCCGGATCGTCGATCTGCGTGCTCGCGACACCGATGTCCGCGAGCAGTCCGTCGAACGCCTCCACACCCGCCTCCGCCATGACCTTCTCGAGTCCCGCGAAGTTGGTGTTGAAGAGGTCGAAGCGCACCGTCCCGTCACGGCCCTTGACGCGCTGGAGCTTCACCTTGGCGTCCGCGATGTTGGAGGGATCAAAGTCGATCCCGATCAGCCTGCCGTCGGGCTTGAGGCGTTCGAGGATCGCTGACGAGTGCCCGCCGAGCCCGAGCGTGCAATCCACGATGGTCTGCCCGGGCTTGGGATCCAGAACGTCGAGCACCTGGCGGAGCAGAACCGGGATGTGCAGGTCTTTCCGAGACATGGGCGGGGATCCTCATCGCGTCGAAACCCGACACCCCGCCGCACGCCAATGCCCAAACAAAACACAAAAGTCGCGTCTGGCACGGCAGGTTGCTGGCAAAGGGGGATTTCCTGAAGCACTTTAGTGGTACCAACCGCAAAGGGGGTCCGTATGTTCGCGCGCTCTGTCCTCGTAGCCTCGTTCTTCTGCCTCCCCGCTCTGGCCCAGGAGCTGGTCAATCCCAGCTTCGAGCTTGGCGACTTCACCAACAACCACCCGGGCGACAACACGACCACCCTGGCGCCGGGGTCCACCGGCATCACGGGCTGGACCGTCGTGACCGGCGAGATCGCCTGGATTCAGGCTGGCAACCCCTTCAGCCTCTCGGCCTCCAACGGCGACCGCTTCCTCGACCTCACGAGCTACTCGGAGAACTTCGGCGGGATCCAGCAGACGCTGGCCACCATCCCGGGCCTGCTCTACCACGTTGAGTTCGATCTTGGCAGCCGCTCGGCCTACGGCAACGCCTACATGTCCGTCCGCGCCGTCGACGTGCAGGGCGAAGCGGCGGCTCAGCAGTACACCCGCCTCGGCACCGACCCCTCGGGCTGGGACCGTTTCACCTTCGAGTTCGTCGCCCGCGAGGCGTCGACCGATCTTCGCTTCATCCACGACTTCAACGGGAACAACTACACCGGACTCGACAACGTGTCGCTCCGTGCGATCCCGACGCCAGGCGCATTGGGTCTGCTGGCGATCGCTGGCCTCGGCGCCCGTCGCCGTCGTCAGGCCTGAGCCTGCTTCGGACTGAGCCTTCTTCGGACTGAACCGGACAAAAAGCAAAGACGCCCGCGATGCTCGCGGGCGTTTTTCGTTGGGAGGCCTCGACAGCCGGCTCGCTTCACTCGCGTGTGAGGATGACGATCTCAACGCGACGGCTCGCGGACTTGGAGCCCTTGGGCTGAGAGGCTCCGTACGCCGCGGCATACACCTTGTCGCCCGAGACGCCCCGCGAGATCAGGTACCGCTCCACCGCCAGGGCACGCTGAGCGCTGAGCTCCTCGTTGTCCTTGTACTTGGTCGCGGTCTTCACGATGGGATCCGAGTCGGTGTGGCCCGCGACGCGGATGGTGTTGGAGGCGTAGCGGGACTCGATCACGGAGGCGACGCGATCGAGCGTCTTGCGGGCGGTCGGCTTGAGCACGATCGAGCCCGGGTCGAAGAGCACATCGCCCGCGACGTCCACAACGATCTCGCCTCGACGATTGCGGGAGCTGTCGACGCCATCGATGCCTTCAAAGCCCGTCGAGCCGGCGGTCTTGGGCGCGGGCTCGGCCGGGACGCGCGATGCCGCGTTGCGGGCCTCGTTGAGCTGCGCGGTCAGCGAGTCGTTGTCGGCCTGCATCTTGGCCATCTGCGCGTCCTTGTCCTTGAGGGCGACCTCAAGGGACGCGTTGCGCTGGCGAAGCTCCTGGGCCTGACGCGAGAGATCGGAGTCCACCTTGTCGCTGGACTCGCAACCCGTGAGCCCGCCCAGGGCCACCACGGCGCAGAAAGAGAGGCCCGCCACCTTCGCGGCGAGCCCCTTGAAGTGCACAGAACGCTTCACGTCCGAATCCTTGACGACCATCGAGCAAGTGCGTGCCATTTGCGTGCCCATCCTTGAGCGTGGTCCGCGAACGAACCGGTTGCGTGAAGCGGGATTGACTTAGTTGCCGAGGACGACGATCTCGACGCGACGGCTGGCCGCGTTGGTCGCCTTGGGCTTGGCCGAGCCACGACCAACCGCGGAGATGCGGTCAGCCGAGACGCCCTTGGAGATCAGGTACTGCTCGACCGACTCGGCGCGAGCCTGGCTCAGGGCCTCGTTGCTCGGGAACTTGGACTTCTTGATCGGGGTCTTGTCGGTGAAGCCCTCGACGCGGATCTGGTGGCCACCCCACTTGCTCTTGAGCTGGGCCGCGACCTTGTCCAGTTCCTTCTTGGCGCTGGACTTGATGTTCGGGGAGCCCGAGTCGAAGAGGACGTCGCCCGCGATGGTGATCACGGTGCCCGCCTCGCCGCCGCTGCGACGAGCGCCGGTGCCGGTGTCGCCGCTGATCGGGGCGGGCTGCTGGGCCTGCGCGACCTGGGACTTGAGCGTGTCACGCTCGGACTGGAGCGTGGAGATCTGCGAGTCCTTGTCACGGAGACCCTGCTCGAGCGTCGCGTTCTGCTGCTTGAGCTGGGCGTTGTCGTCGGAGAGCATCTTGATCTGCTCTTTCTCCTTGTTGTTGCAGCCGCCCAGGCCGAGCGACAGCGTCGCGATCAGCGCCGCGCCCAGAACGCCTTTACCCATCCGACCGAGGACTCCGTTCAACATGTGCCGTTCCTTGTCCGTTTCTGATGGCCCTCAACCAGCGATCCACCCCCGACGCCGGGGCTGGTTCGGAAGAGCCAGTACACTCTCGTGAGCGGCATTATTATCGGTTGGCAGGCCGGTTTTGCGTCAATTCGGAAGTTTCCTGCGCGACAGGTTTTCCACCCCGCACCGCCTCCCGGCCCATCCGTGCCTCAAGGCAGGTCGATGGGCCGCTGCATCAGCGCCGCCAGCCCCATCTCGATCAATGGCTTGGCGATCAGCACCAGGAACGTCGCCGCCGCCAGGCTGGGCACGAAGGCCATCGCCCGCCGCTTCTGCCCGGAGAAGATCAGGCCAAAGAGCACCCAGGCCAGTCCGACGAACGCCGACAGGAAGAACGCCAGGGTCGCGTCGATCCACCCCAGGCAGGCCCCCACCGCCGCCATCAGGTGGACGTCGCCAAGCCCCACCGCTTCCTTCCCGAAACCGAGGCTTCCCAGCACGCGGAAGGACCACACCACCCCGCCCCCAACCAGGTAGCCCAGGAGGGCTCCGGAGAAGGCGACCAGCCAAAGGGGCGCAAACTTTGCCCCCGCGACGATGGCCGCGGTCCCCGCAGGGACCTCGTTGGAGCCGCCGAATCGCACCGCGATCCAGCCGCCGGCCCAGATGAGGGCGATGATGGGCGCAAGGAAGACCAGTTCCTTGAGCATCTCCCGGCGGGCATGGGGGTACTGGACCCACAAGTCCGTCGGATGGTTCTCTTCCTTCGACTCGGGTGCCCGGCCCGAGGCCTCTCTTGACGCCTCTTCAGCCGCCTGCTGCTCGGCCAGGGCCTGCTTTTCCCAAGCCTCGTAGTCGGCAAAGCTCCGCCGGAGGAGTCCGGTCGCCAGAAGCACATTCGAGATCACCACGCCCAGCCCGCCGCCGAGCGCCGCCCCGATCCACCACCAGGATTGCGGCCCCGGGGTGGGGATCGTCCAGACGTAGCCCTGCGCCGCCATGGAGAGCCTGCCCCGGCCCGCACCCACGATCAGGGCGTGCAGCGGATGCCCGATCAGGCCCAGACCGGTCGCGACCCAGGCCAGAACCAGGGGGACCGTGCAGGTCTTGATGTCCGTCAGGGCCATCGCAAAGACGCAGGTGGCCATCCCCACCGCGATGACGTACATGGGCCATCCCTCGCGGAACCCGCCCATGGTCCACTCCGGCCGGATCAGCCCGATGTGCAGGCTGCCGATCGAGAACGACCGGTCCATCACGAACCAGAGGATGTACAGCAGGCCGAAGAAGACCGCGAGGCTCGCTTCGACGATCGGGTATTCCGAGGAGATCCGGCTCCAGCAGAACCGGCAGCGACCCCGGAGCATGAGCCAGCCGAAGATCGGGATGTTCTCACGCCAGGTCAGCTTGGTCCCGCAGTTCGGGCAGCGCGAGGTCGGCACCACCACGTCGAGCCCGCGGGGAAGGCGATAGACCAGCACGTTGGTCAGCGAGCCCACGCAGGCGCCGAAGGCCATCGCGAAGAGCACCTGCACCACGTCGAAGAGGCCGATGACAAAGTTTGGCGACAGGGCGAGGGTCATGCGGGATCAGCTCGGACCAGACCCGGGCGGGCACACGGCCGCCGGTCGGGTCAGAACGGGGCGTCCTCTTCATCGGCTTCCGGACCCGGGTCACTCTCGGAAGCGGCCTTGGCGGACCCCTTGGAACGACCCTGGTCGCCCTTGGACTGCTCCAGAAGGTCCTTGTTGAGCTGCTCAACCCGCTGCTCGGCCTTGGTGAGCACATCCCGGCAACGCCGGATCAGGGCCACGCCCTTCTCGTATTCCGCGACCGAGGCCTCCAGACCCACCTGCCCACCCTCGATCCGCTCGATGATGGACTCCACTTGGGCCAGGGCGTCCTCGAACGAAAGGTCCTGCTCGTCGGGCTTGGAGGGTTTCTTGCTCACGCGGGGAAGGTACCCCCAAGAGACCGGTCGGTCCAGACGGGCAGGCCGGAACCGGACGCCGAACCGTCACCCCCCGAACAGGCCGGGACCGGCGTCCGATTCGGGCTTGCGGCCGGTTCGGGGTGCTGGCTTGGTTGGAGCGGCGACGACTTGCCTGGCGACCTGTCCATCCACCACTGACAAGATCTCGCCTTCGGTCAGGAGCGTGCGCAGCTTCTGGCCCGGTGCGACGTCGGAGGGCTTGCGGACCGCCTTCCCGTCGGGCCCGAGGGTCACACTGAAGCCTCGCTCCAGAACCTGCGCCGGCCCGACGGCCCGGAGCTGACGCTCGATCGACGAGGCCCGCTCGATGCGTTCGTGCAGGGTGTTCTTCATCGCCCGGGTCAGGGCGAGGGCGGCCGCGTCCACCCGCGCGACCATGCTGGCGTGCAGGGCTGCGGGACGGACGCGTTCGAGCCTTGCCGAGACGCGTTCGAGCTCAAGCTCGCGGGCGTGCAACGTGACGCCCTGAGCGTGCCTGAGGTGCTTGAAGCTCTCCACGAGCCGCTGGCGTGCGAGCGTGACGCCGCGACGCGGGTCGGCGATCGCGGGGTGCCTGGCGGCGGCCGTCAGCCTTTGTCTTTCGAAGCGGAGCGTGCGTTCGACGAGCCCTCCGAGCCGACGGCCGACCGCGTGGAGCTCGCGGAGCAGAGCGTCGGTATCCGGGGTGAGCCTCATCGCGGCCTGCGTCGGCGTGGCGCAGCGTTCGTCCGCGACCAGTTCGGCGATGGTCGTGTCGGTCTCATGGCCGATCGCGGCGACGACGGGAATCGGGCAATGCACGATGGCCTCGGCAACGATGCGTTCGTTGAAGGCCCAGAGGTCTTCCATGGAGCCGCCGCCGCGGGTCACGAGGATGACGTCAACGCCCAGTTCTTCGTGATGCGCCCCGATCGAACGGATCGCTGCAGCAACCTCCTCGGCGGCGCCCTCGCCTTGCACGCGCACATCCGCGAGCAGGACCGGGACCGCGGGGCAGCGTTTCTTCATCGTGACCAGCACGTCCTGGAGCGCCGCGGCGGAACGGCTGGTGATCACCGCGACCTTGCGTGGGAAGCTCGGCAATGGCCGTTTGCGCGCGACCTCGAACCAGCCAAGGGCCTTCAGCTCCGCGCAGAGCTTGCGATAGGCGATCTCCAGTGCGCCCGCGCCCACCGGCTCGATGCGGTCGATGATGAACGAGACCTTGCCTCCCGGCGCGTAGAACTCCACGCGGCCGGAGGCGACGATCTCCTGGCCATTCTCGGGCACGAACCCCGCGCGGGCCGCAGCGGAGCGGAACATCACACCATTGACCACCGCGCCGGCGTCCTTGAGATCGAAGTACCAGTGCGTGCGGTCGCGGAATCCCGAGACCTGGCCGACGACTCTCACCGAGCCCGGAATGCCGGTGCGCAGAGCGTCGTCGATCTTGGCGGCGAGCTGGGTGATGGTGAGGACGGGCGCAGGGCCGGACCGACCCACCGGGGGCTTGGGCGAACCATCGCCAAGATTGCTGAACAGGGAGCGTGGCACGGCGGAAGCATAACTCCCGCGCCGGATCGCGGGCCGGCGCGGGAGTTTGCCTCATCCTGAATGTCGGACGCTTTCCGGGACTCCCGGCGGGCTCACTTGCGGGCGAGCTTCACCGAGTCGGACTTGTTCACGCGGGCGAGCAGCGCCTGCGGAGCGTTGTGCGGCAGGGAGATGCGATCGCCCGGCTGCAGGTGCATGACCTGCTGGCGATGGCGGAACGCGGGCATGTCCGCGGGGACCTGGATGGTCGCGCGGGGCATGATCTCGCGGCGGGCGGGGATGCCCTCGGCGGAGGCGAACTGCTGGGGCATGTACAGATCGTTCACGAAGGTGCGCACGCCGCCGACGTAGCCGTTCTGCTTGAGCCACTCGACGCGGGCCTGTTCGAGGTGATTCAGGCCTCCCGCGGGGATCTGGATCCAGGGATAAACGGTCTGGACGAGGGTGTTGGTGCGGGCGTAGACCTGCGAGAAGTCGGCCTCGGAGGCGCCGTAGGCCGCGGGGCCCGGATCGCCCCAGCCCAGACGCTGCGCGTCGGGCATGCCGCCGATGATCGGGCGGCTGATCCACAGACGCCCGTTGACCTGCGTGGGCATGGTGGCCAGGAGGCTCCCGCCGATGGTGTGCGGGGGCTGGTACGACGTGCCCAGGTAGCCCGGGCCAGAAACCGCAGCGACCGCGGACGCGATGAACGCGAACTCGAGCATGGTCCTCTCTCTTCCGGCCCTGAGCGCGGGCCGGCGCTGATGTGGAACTCCCAGCCCGCGCACGCCTGAGCGCACGGGCGTTCTCCATCACCAGCATGCCCCGGGGCTTGAGGGATGCCAAGATCCGAGCGTCAAGCAGGCGGTTTCGGGACGCAAAAGCCCGCACAGACCGACACTCTGAGCGGTTCTCGGACCCTCTGCAAGGCCTCGCGCTCAGACCTTGGGGAATGGGAGGCGGTCGCTCGACGCGATCCAGGAGTACGCCTGCAGCACCGACGCGATGTGGGCGCTGGCCAGGCGGTGCTCGCGGATGTACGCGCGGGCGCTGTGGGTCAGTGCGGCGGCGATCTGCGGATTGTCGAGCATCGCGCCCACCGCCTGCTCCCAGGATTCAACGCTGCTGTTGTTCACGAGCCTGGCGGTGCGTCCTTCGATCAGCGCGGACACGCCCGGGTCATCGCGCGCGATGACGATCATGGCGCTGGCCATCGCGTCGAGCAGGATCGAACGCTGCTCGCCTCCCGCTTCGGGAATGATCAGGATGTCCCCTTGAAGCAGCAGGTCCCGGCGGGCTTCCAGATCCTCGATGAGCGACAGGTGATCGCCGAGCTTGAGCTTCTGGGCCAGCAGGAACGCGCCGGAGCGATGGGCGGCCCGCGCGTCCATGAACACCATGAGGTCGGGGTGCCGCTTCAGGAGCCTGAGGACGCCCTCGAGGGCCGCGCAGAATGGGCGTGACTCACGCCCGGTGCCCACGAGCATGACGGAGACCGCGCGATTGGGCGGCAGGATCGCTCGAGGATCATCCGAAACGTGCACACCCCAGGGCGTCGTGCGCACGGTCCCCGAGAGCTTCTGGGCCCGCAAGGCCCGCTCGATGGTGACGTCGGGCGCCATGAACACCGGGCCGATGGGGTCTTCCTGTTCGACGCCCGCAGCACGCCCGACCAGGCCCGCGCGCCAGACTTCCAGCGCGACGACCGCCTCGAGTTGCCTGCCGATCTCCAGGCCAAGCTCCCAGACCGAACCACCAAAGACGTGGACGATGTCGATGGGATGCTCTGCTTCCTCTTCGCCAAGCAGCTCGCGGAGTTTGCGCACGAGGTGGCGGGCGCGGACGCGGCGGGTGACGGCCCAGCCATGGGCTTCGTAGGTCACCGAGCGCGTGAAGAGCTCGGCGCCCTCAACGACGTGGAGTGTTTCCGGGACCGCGTGGATGCTGCCGATGCCTTCATCGGCGAGCCCGACCTCCAGGCGCGTGAGCAGCGGCTTTTCCCGGCTGGCGAACATTTCGTCGGCGAGCACCAGGACGCGCATGGCTCATCCTCCCGCGGGATCGTTGCTCGGGGTTCAGGAGCGGTCCAGCGTGAACGCCAGATCTGGGGTGCGAGAGAGCTGATCGACGACGCCTTTGGTGCGCCAGAGGCCGACCCAGTGGTCTTTCTCGATTTCCTGGAGCGTGTAGTCGCCCGCGGGGCCGTCGGCGCGGGCCAGATCGGCGGGGGCTTCGTGCCAGGGCCACCAGGGGCGCACGCCCTTCTCAGCGCCCGGGAGGGACTGGAACTCCTTGGGATTCTCCACGATCTCGCGGATGGTCACCAGGCGGTCGCGCTTCACGCCGAGCTTGGGGATCGAGGCCAGCAGGCCGCGCGTGTACGGATGCAGGGGCTTCTCGAAGAGCGTCGTCACAGTGGCGTACTCGACGACGCGTCCGGCGTACATCACGCACACGACATCGGCGTTCTCCGCGACCACGCCCAGATCGTGCGTGATGAGCATGATCGCCATGTCGCGCGTCTTCTTCAGATCACGGAGGAGCTCCAGGATCTGGGCCTGGATCGTGACGTCCAAGGCTGTGGTGGGCTCATCGGCGAGCAGGAGCTTGGGCTGGCACGCCAGCGCCATCGCGATCATGACGCGCTGGCGCATGCCTCCGGAGAACTGGTGCGGGTAGGCCTTGATGCGGTGCTCGACATCCGGGATGCCCACGTCGCGCATCGCCTGGAGGGCGATCTCGTAGGCCTGCGCGTGGTCGACGTTCTGGTGCAGAAGCACCGCCTCCATGATCTGATCGCCCACGGTGTACACCGGGTTGAGCGAGGTCATGGGCTCCTGGAAGATCATCGCGATCTCGTTGCCGCGAAGATCACGCATCTGCTTGTCGGTGTACTCCAGGAGATTGGCCTGGCCCTTCTTGGAGACGAAATCGATGCGTCCGCGATCGAACCGGCCGGGTGGGCGGGGGATGAGCTGCAGAATGCTCATCGCGGTCACGCTCTTGCCGCAGCCTGACTCCCCCACCACCGCGAGGGTCTGGCGCGGGTAGATGACCATGTGGACGCCATCGACCGCCTGGATGCGCGGACCTCCGCGGTTGTCGAAGCTGACCGCCAGATCGCTGACGCGGATCAGGGGGCCGCTCGAGGTGTTCACCTTGGCAGCGGAAGCGGGGCTTGAAGTGGTCGCGGTCGTCATCGTCGGTCTCTCTGGCCGGAGGCGGCAATCGTCGATCGGTCAGACGCGGGCCTTCTTGAGCTTGGGGTCGATGGCGTCGCGGAGCGCTTCGCCCAGGAGGTTGTACGCGAGCACCGTCAGGAAGATGGCAAAGCCCGGGAACACCGCGAGCCACCAGCGGAAGTCGCCCTCGGCGCTCATGGCGTAGGAAAGGATCTTGCCCCAGGAGGCGCTGTCGACCGGACCGAGGCCCAGATAGCTCAGCGTGGACTCGGCCAGAATCGCCGCTGCGATCGCGAAGGAGGAATCCACGAGCACCGGGGTCACGCCGTTGGGCAGCATGTGGCGGAACAGGATCGAGCGGAGCGGCAGGCCGACCGCCTTGGCTCCCTGGACGAAATCCTGATTGCGGAGCTTGTAGAACTCGGCGCGGGTGAAGCGCGCGGAGCTTGGCCACGTGAAACACCCGATGATCGCCATCGTCACATACGTCGTGCGGAACTCGGGGGAGAGCACGCCCGATGCGATGATGAGCAGGAAGAGCACCGGCACGGACATGAAGATCTCGATGATCCGCTGCACGAACAGATCTGGCCATCCGCCGAAGTAGCCCGCCAGCGCGCCCAGCGTGATCCCGATCGTGACCGCGATCCCCGTGGAGACCAGCCCGATCGAGAGCGATAGGCGGCAGGCGTGCATGAGCTGCGTCAGGACGTCCTGCCCCAGTGCGTCGGTGCCGAGGTAGAACCGGCGGCCATACGGCGCCGACGCGGGATCGAGCTCGAGGCTCTTGCCCAGCACGGTTCCCGGCGCGAGGCGGTCAAGCTCGGAGTAGCGCTGCCCGGGCGAGAACGGGATGAGCGTGTAGGTCGCCTTGGCCTGCCCATCGAGCTCGGCCTTCTGGTATGGGAAAGTCGCGATGGGCGACGACCACCAGAAGCCGCTGGCGAGCGTGGTGATGAGCACCGCAATCGCGACCGCGACACGCTGACGCGTGCGCGAGGCCATGATCGGGATCAAGGCGAAGGGAATCGCCATGCAGAGCGATGCGGCTGCGCTCGCGGCGTAGCGGAACCAGCCCTGCGGACGCACGGACTTGATGGCGGCGGGCGCGTCGCCTCCCTCGAGCCATGGCTTCAGGAACGAAATCACCAGCACCGCAAGGCCCGAGGCGACCATGACGAGCAGGAATCCGCCGAGCCTCTGACCGACGTTCTTGCCCCGTCCGAAGAACACGTACGGCACACCGACCAGCCCGGCGAGCGCCAGGATCACATCGCTCGCGTCGAGATTCTCGATGAGCGGGTACGTGGTGCGGACGATCGCGCCGGACTTGTCGAGCTCGTGCACGACGATCGGGTGCCCGCTGGCGATGAAGGGCGCAAACGCCGCGAAGAACCCGAGGATCGCAAGCCAGAAAAGCCCGGCGACCGCGCCGGGGCGCTTGAGCACCTGGGACCAGGCGTCGGCCCAGAAGCCCTGGGCGGGCTGAACACCGAGCCCCTGCGCCAACTGGACGCCGGAGACGCTGGTGAGGCCTTGTGGGGAAGGGTTGCTCATGGGAGGGGCCGGCTCACTCGTAGCTCACGCGCGGATCGGCGACCGCGTAGAGGATGTCGGCCAGCAGCAAGGCCAGCATGTTGACGACCGCGATCATCGTGGTGTTGGCCAGGATGAGCTCGCGGTCACGAAGATTGATCGCTTCGATCACCAGGCTTCCCATGCCCGGGATGCTGAAGATGCGCTCGATGACGACCGAGCCCGCGAGCATCGCGGGGAAGATCGAGACGAACATGGTGATGAGCGGCAGGAGGGAGTTGCGGAAGACGTGACGGAAGAGGATGTCGCCCGACGCGACGCCCTTGGCCTTGGCGGTGCGCACGAAGTCGGAGTTGAAGTTGTCGAGCATCGCGGCGCGGGTCTGTTTGCTGATGACCGCAAAGCCGCCATAGACCAGGCACGCGACGGGAAGGGCCAGGTGCCAGAGCCCGTCGAGGAGATAGCCGCGCTGGAACTGGCCGTTGTCCCAGGACGGGAGATACGTCATGACCTCCGCGTCGGTGTCGTGGAGCTTTCCGACGGGGAACCAGTGGAAATAGTCCTTGCTGGCCAGGAATCCGATCATCAGGATGCCCGCGAGCACGATGGGCACCGACCACAGCGCCACCGAGAGCGCGCCGAGCGAGGCATCGAGCCAGGAACCTCGACGGGTCGCGGCGGTGATGCCGAGGGAAATTCCGAGCATGTAGATGATCGGGGTCGCGATCGCGTTGAGCGTGAGCGTGACCGGGAGCGCGGTCCCGATGAGTTCAATGACCGGACGCCCGCGGCTGAATGAGACGCCCAGGTCGGGAGCGGCCAGGCTGATGAGATCCGTGCCGATGCCCGCCTGGCGATAGGGCCCGGCCTTGAAGGCGCCGACCAGCTCGGCGCGGGACTGCTGTGCCTGACGATGGGCCTCGACCGCGGCGATGCCGTGCTTCTCGACCTTGGCCCACTCCTTCACGGACTTGTCGGGCGTGAGACCTTCGAGCACCTCGGGCTTGAGCTTCTTGTCCTTGGTGATCGCGGCGGTCTTGCCGATCGCGGTCGCGTATTCCTTGAGGGCTTCGCGGAGCAGCGCGTCTTCGGCGACCCAGGCGGCGCGGGCTTCGGCGTAGGCGCGATCGGCCGCACGGAAGCGCCGGATCTTCTCGTCCGCGTCGGCTCCGGAGTCCGCGGACACCGGAGGAGGCTCCTGGCCAAGCTCCGAGGCGAACCACTTCCAGAGCGTGGGGTCTTTCAGGGGCTTGGGGGGGCGCACGGTCTCGCCATTGGGCGCGATCTGATCGCGCTGCCCGACCTTGATGGGGCTGATGCGTCCGAGCCAGCGGATGTACTGCACGACGACGGGATCGTTGAGACCGTAACGGTCTTCGAGATAGGCCTGCTGGACCGCGACGCCGGACTGGGACTGCATGTTGCCACCCTGGACCTTGAGGGCGGCGCCGATGCCGCCGGGCGACATCGCGATCATCATGAAGATGAGAAAGGTGATCCCGATGAGGGTCGGGAACATGAGGCAGAGGCGTCTGAGGACGTAGTTGAGCATGGGCGTCTGGTGGCGCGAGGGTTCAGTTGACGCCGCTGGCGGGCAACGCGGCGCCGCCTCGGAAGAACTCGGGCATTTCCAGGCCCTTGGGGTAAGTGTTCACGTTTCCGATGTCAGGCTTCACGAACCTGGGGTAGGCCTGGATGCGCACCCACGTGTAGGGCTGCTCTTCGTGCATCACGCGCTCGAACTCGTGCCAGGCCTTCATGCGCTTGTCGAAATCGAGTTCGCGACGGCCCATCTCGATGTACTTGTCGGCCTCGGGGCTGTTCCACTGCGCGAAGTTGTCGCCCTCGTTCTTGATGGAGTCGGAGTGGTAGATCTGCTTGGGGTCGCTCTCGGGAGCATTGGCGCCCCAGGCGAGGGTGGTCGCGTCGAAGTCGCGGCGCTTGCGGATGTCTTCGCCCACCGACCAATCGATGGAGCGCAGATTGCACCGGATGCCCGCGGCGGCGCAGGAGTCCTTCACGAACGTCGCGATGCGCTCGGCGATCTCGCCTCCGCCGGTGTAGGTGAACTCGAAGGCGAACTCACGGCCATCCTTGTCCTCGAGCACGCCGTTCCCGTCGCGATCCTCCCAGCCCGCTTCCTTCAGGAGCTCCCTGGCCTTGGCCAGGTCGTAGGGCCAGGGCTTGATGTCCGGGTTGGACGCGGGGGTGTTGGGGTTGAAGCTCCCCTTGGAGATCTGTCCCATGCCCTTCCAGATGTCGCGGATCATCTTCTCGCGGTCGATGAGATGCGTCATCGCGAGCCTGACGCGCTTGTCGTGGAAGGGAGTGAGCTTGCCGTTGCGCTCGCCGCAGTTCCAGGCGATGAACGAGTTGCCGCAGCGCATGTTGGTCCAGTTGAGGCACTGATTGGACTTGACGAAGTCCGGGTCCTCGGTGAGCTTCTTGAACTGGGGCACGGAGGGCGTGATCATGTCCGCCTCGCCGTTCTTGTACGCGGTCAGCCTGGGGAGCTCGTCGTTGATGCAGCGGATGCGGATGCGGTCCAGCGCCGGACGCGGGCCCCAGTACCGGTCGTTGCGGACCAGCACGATGTCCGACGGCGGCGACCATTGGTCGTTCTTGTTCGACGAGAGCATCTTGTACGGGCCCGAACCGACCAGGAGCCCGGTGCCCTTGTTGATCTCCGCGGGCGTCATCGTCGAGTAGTACGACTTCTGGAGCACGAACAGCGTCAGCGCGTTGTCCGCGTTCAGGAACAGAGGCTCGGCGAACGTGAACTCCACGACGCGATCGGAAAGGGCTTCGACCTTCTTGATCGAGTCGCGCAAGGTCGAACGGTCACGCTCGGCGTCGATCTGAGGATTCATGATGTAGTCGTGGAAGGTCCAGCGCAGGTCCTCCGCGGTCACGGGCGAACCATCGGCGAAGACCGCCTCCTTGCGGATCAGGGCTCGGAGCCACAGTCCGTTCGGATCGACCTGCCAGGCCTCGGCGAGCTGGCCCTTGAGCTTGAGCGTCACCGGGTCGTAGATCGCCAGCGACTGGCAGACCATGTCGATGATGCGACGGCCGTAGACGTCGGTCGCGACGAAGGGCGTGACCTTCTGGAGCTGCGCCTCGTAGATCTCGGTCATCTCGCCGCCTTCGCGGAAGCCGGTCTTGGAGCCCGGATCGGTCGCGAACGCGAACTTGGGTTGCCAGAGAACCGGCGCGCCCGGGCGGGCCCAGGACTCATCGCGTGCGCCCCCGGCAGCAGCGCTGCCGCCGGACTTGCCCTCTGCGGGAGCGGCGATGACGCCCTCGGCCAGCTTGCGCTCGATCTTCCCGAGCTGCTGGGACATGTCGTCGAGCTTCTGGGCGCTCTGCTGGTTCTGCTTCCATTGACGGTCGGACTGCACCATCGCCATGACCTGGATCACCGCGATCGCGAGCAGGATGACGACAACGACGAAGTCCTTGATGCCGAAACGGTTGTTCATGATCGATCGCCTTTACCGGCGGGAGCGCTTGGGGTCGAATGCCTCGCGCAAGCCCTCGCCGACGAAGTTCAGAGCCAGGAGCGTTGTGCCCAGGAGCAGGCACGGGAACAGGAGCAGCCACCAGTTGGATTCGTAGGGGTTGAGTTCCGAAAGTCCGTCCGCAGCCAGGTTTCCCCAGCTTGGCAACGGGGGTTTGACGCCGATGCCCAGGAAGCTCAGGAACGATTCCTGAAGGATCGCCTGGGGCACAGTCAGGGTTGTGTAGACGATAATCGGGCCCATCAGGTTCGGGAGCAGATGCCGCAGAAAGATCCCGCCGGGACCGACGCCGATCGCCCGGGCGGCCTCAACGAAGGGGAGCTTCTTCAGACTGAGCACCTGACCACGGATGACGCGGGCCATGGTGAGCCAGCTCACGCCGCCGATCGCGCACAAAAGGACCACGACGTCAAAGAGGCGTCGCTTGCCCTCGGAGATCTCCCGGGGCGGCACCGCTTTCACGCCCTCATCGTCCAGTTTGCCTGCGAACACGGGGTCCTCGGCCACGAGCCTCTCGCCTGCCGCACGGTCGGTCCCGATGCCGCGCCTGGTGGCCTCGGCGACCGCCTGGTTGACCTCCCAACGCTGACGCTCTTTGTGGCGTCCCACGTACTCGTCCATCGCGGCATCGCTGGCGACCGCGAGGAGCACGACCAGGAGGATGTAGGGGAGGCCATAGAGGATGTCGACGATGCGCATCATCACGCCGTCGACCCGCCCGCCGGAGTAACCCGCGATGGTGCCGTAGAGCGTTCCGATGATCACCGAGATCAGCGCCGCGGCGATCCCGATCCCGATCGAGATCCCGCCGCCGGTGAGGCAGCGATACAGCAGGCTCCGTCCCAGCACATCGGAACCCAGGAAGTAGCGGACCGGGTGCTCTCTGGTGACCCAGTGCTCGCGGAGCTTGAGAGCCGCGGGCGAGTCGGTCTGCGTGACGAGGGCCGCGGGCGTGATCCCGCCCTCTCGGGCCAGGTCCGCGATGACCTTCTCGTCGACCAGCGCGTTGAGCCGCGCCGCGTCGGCCGGTCCGGCGGGCCACCAGGACGGAGGCAGACGGCCAAACTTGGGATCGCCCGCGTTGTAACGCGGTGCGCCCGGATCACCCCCGGGACCCACGTCTCTCCCGAGCGTGAAAGGCAGGGACAAGAGACATCCCAGCAGCATCACACCCAGGAAAACCATCCCGATGATGCCCGCCACGCTGCGGGTCAGAGGATTGTCGCGCTTGATGGGCGGTGCCATCAGCGCGGGAACAGACTGCTCAGCCATCGCCAACCACGATATCCGAACGGACTGAAAACGTCCGACGACCGACACCTTTCCGATCGCCCGTACAAAGCCCGATCAGCGGACGCGAGCGCCCCCTTTGACGACGCCCTGGATCCGCTCGAGCTCAGTCACGTCGCTGGTGGGATCGCCTTGCACCGCCACCAGGTCACCCGCCTTTCCTGGCTCGATGGTGCCGATCTGGGCGCTCAGGCCGAGCAGATCGGAAGCGGTGATGGTCGCGGCGGTGATGGCCTCGGTGGGCGTCATGCCTCCCTTGACCATGAGCGCGAACTCCTTGGCGTTTTCGCCGTGGGGAGAAACGCCGGTGTCGGTGCCGAAGGCGATCTTCACCCCCGCAACGTGGGCCTTGTGGAACATCTCGTGCATGCGCGGGCCGACCTCCTTGGCCTTGCCGGCGACCATCGGGAGATAGAAGCCCGGGATGTCGGCGTTGGCGCTGACCGTGGCGCCCGCCAGAAGCGTGGGCACGAGGAAGGCATCGTGGCTCTTGAAGAGCTTGATGGAATCGTCGTCCAGGAAGGTGCCGTGCTCGATGGAGTCCACGCCCGCACGCAGGGCAGCGTTGATGCCATCGGTCCCGTGGGCGTGGGCCGCGACCTTCCGGCCCATCTTGTGGGCGGTCTGCACGATCGCCTCGAGCTCGTCATCGAAGAAATGCTGGGCGAGCCCCGCAGCGGAAGCCGAGAGCACGCCGCCGGTCGCGGTCAGCTTGATCACATCCGCGCCGCGCTTGATCTGCTCACGCACCGCATGTCGACAGCCATCCACGCCGTCGGCGACCGCGGCGGACTGGATGCCGATCAGATCGGCGCGGTATCCGTTGGTTGGATCGGCATGCCCGCCGGTCACGGAGATCGCCTCGCCTGAGGCGAGAATCCTTGGCCCGACGATGTCTCCGCGCTCCACCGCATCGCGCACCGCGAACATCGTGGTCCCCGCGGAGCCGACATCACGCACCGTCGTGAATCCGGCGCGGACGGTCTTGTAGGCGTTCACCACGCCGCGCACCGCGGCGTCGGACGCGTCCTCGGTCACCTGCCTCGTGCGGATCGAGGCGTCCCACTGATTCGTCAGATGCACATGGCAGTCGATCAAGCCGGGGAGGACGAAGGACTGACGCCAATCGACCTCCTCGATCTTGGCGCCGCCTTTGCGCGCCTCGGCAAGATCGTTCCAATCAAGACCATCGACGACGCGCTCGATCGAGCCATTCTTCAGAACGACCGTCGCGTTCTTCCGCACGGGCTTCCCCGGGACATCCATCAGGGTTCCGCAGCGGACCAGCAGGTAGGCGTCGGGCGTCTTGGCCGCCTGAGCCTGAGCCTGAGCTTGGGCCTGGGCGTGGGCGTGAGCGGTCATCCCCGCGAGCAGAAGCCCGCCCGAAAGCACGGCTGACGAGATCATCTTCATGGGCCGCAGTATGCCTGAATCGGGGCTGCTCTGCATGGACCCGTGCTGATCCAACCCGCGGTTCACCCATGGGGCGCGGATTCCGTTAGTCTGTCGGGCTGGAGGGTGGTTCCATGATCGAACGCCGTGCATTCCTGGGCTCGATGCTCGTTCCCGCCGCCGCGGCGTTTGCCGGCGTTCCGGTGCTTGAACGCCGCGCTTCGCTCCTGCGCGAGCTCGCATCGGACACGCGTCCACCCCAGGACGTCGCCCGCGACGAGGACTACTGGGTCCGTGTGCAGCAGGCGTTCATGATGGACCGCTCCATCATCAACCTGAACAACGGCGGATGCTCGCCCTCCCCCACTGTCGTGCACGACGCGTACAAGCGCCGCCTCGATGAAGCCAACCGCCAGCCTCCGCCTTACGTGCTCTGGCAGAACCAGCACCCCCAGTACGAGACAGTGCGTGAACGCCTCGCCAGGCAATGGGGCGTCGATGCGGAAGAACTCGCCATCACGCGCAACAGCTCCGAGAGCCTGCAGATCTGCCAGTTCGGCCTCAGCCTCCAGCGCGATGACGAGGTCCTGACCACCGACCAGGACTATCCGCGCATGATCACCACCTTCCGCCAGCGCGAGCGGCGCGAGGGCGTGAAGATGGTGCAGATCAAACTTCCGGTGCCTTGCGAGGACGATGATCTGGTCGTCCGACGCTTCGAGGAAGCAATCACGCCCAGGACGCGCATGATCCTCTGCTGTCACGTGATCAACCTCACGGGGCAGATCCTGCCTGTCAAGAAGATCGTGGAGATGGCCCGCAAGAAGAACGGCGGCATCCCCGTTGTCGTCGACGGCGCCCACGCCCTGGCCCAGTTCGACTTCAAGATCTCCGATCTCGGATGCGACTACTACGGCGTGAGCCTCCACAAGTGGCTTCACGCGCCCATCGGCACCGGACTCTTGTACGTCCGGCGCGACAAGATCAAGGGTCTCTGGTCGCTCTTCGGATCCTCCGCGGAGCACGAGGACGACATTCGCAAGTTCGAGGAGATCGGGACGCACCCCGAAGCCAACGCGCTGGGCATCGCCGAGGCCCTCACGTTCCATCAGGCCATCGGAGGCCCGCGGAAGGAAGCCAGGCTCCGGTATCTGCGCGACTACTGGGCCAAGAGGCTGCTCGCGACGGGAAAGGTGACGCTCAACACGAGCCTGGATCCCCGCTTCTCCTGCGGCATCGGCAACGTGAGGCCGCACGGGCTGGATGTCATCAAGCTCACGGGCTGGCTCTGGGAGAAGAAGAAGATCCTGACCGTCGCGATCAAGCACGAGGACTTCGAAGGCCTGCGCATCACGCCCAGCACCTACACGACGCTCGAGGAGCTCGACCGCTTCTGCGAAGCCATCGAGTACGTGCTCGCCAATGGCATCCCCGAGATCAAGAAGGACGCCTGAGCAAGTCCTGAGCCAGCCGGTGCACGGACGCCCTGCTCGCCGCGCACGCTGGGCTGGCGCACACGCACTTTGACCCGCACAACGCGCGGACGCGCCACCGAGATCGCGAAGGCACACGACCAGAAAGTACCGGGGAATCCCGGGCTTATCGCACCTCTCCCGGGGCCTACGCTTGGCCCATGGGTGGAGATCTCCCGTTGCTTCTTGTGTGCGCTGTGCCCGTGCTGACTTGCACCTGGCTCGGCATTCGCGTGGGCCGAAAGGTCCGTGAGACGGATCGACCCGACCACGAACACCTGGGCACGATCCAAAGCGCGCTGCTCGGCCTGCTCGCGCTGCTTCTGGGCTTTGCGTTCTCGGGATCGATCTCCCGCTTCGTGGATCGGCAGGATGCGCTGGCCCGTGAAGCCAACGCGATCGAGACCGCGTATGGACGCGCCGCACTTGTCCCCACCTCCGAGCGCATCCGCGCCGCACTCAGGCTGTACGTGGCCCAGCGCCTGGAACTCTTCGACAACGCGGGCACAGGCCGTGAACCAGAGATTCTCCGGCAGATGACCAAGCAGTACGACGAGGCGTTCGCCGCCACCCTCGACGGCGTCAAGCAGGCGCCCGTGTACAGCGCGCTGGCCATGGCGGGCGTCGAGGGGGTCGGCGACCAGCTCGCGATCCGCAACGCGCTGGATCGCCGCCATCTGCCCACCGAGTTCGTCGTGGTCATGCTCGCCAGCTCGTGCATCGCGATGGTCGTGGTAGGCTACGGCGTCGGGATCGCCAAGCACCGATCGATCGCGTCCGCCTTCGCGCTGGCCGCGTTGATTGCGACCACGCTCTTCATGACTTTCGATTTCGACCGTCCCAAGCGGGGGTTCATCACGCTCGACCGCACGCCTCTGGAACAGACCGCTGCCAAACTCGGGGCCGACACGGGCGTCAAGCGATGATCACGATCGGATGACCGTTCACGGCTTCCGCCCCGAGGCCAGGTACGTCACGTGCGCGTTGCCGCAGTGATAGGTCCCGGCCTCCATCGCGGCGATCTCCAGCTCCAGCTGCCGGCCCGCCTGCTGCCAGAGCGGCTCAAAGTCTGACTCCACGCCTCCACCCGCGAGGTAGTAGCGCCGGGTGGTGTCCCGATCCCAGACCCAGTGTCCACGAGCGTGCCAGTCCTTGAGCTGGGCGAGCTCCGCTTTCTGGTGCGGCAGCGCATAGGGCGGATACATCGGCGTCGCGCGGTCTGACATGTACACGCGGATGTCCTTGGCGCCGAGCTCCGCGAGCATGCCCGACACCAGATCCCCCACCGAGTTGAACCCGAGCCCGAGGGCCCGCTTGCCACGCTGAAGGAGCAGGTGGAACTTCATCGTGGCCGCAAACACGTCGCTCGGGAAGGTATCCGTCACGCTGCTGCACACGCCCATGCTCGCCATGTTGCAAGGCTCGACCGCAAGCACGAGCCCGCCGGGCTTCAGGACGCGCAGCATCTCACGCAGCGCCCGCTTGGGATCAGGGACGTGGATGAGCACGGTCTGGCAGGTCGCCATGTCGAACGACGCGTCCGGAAAGGGAAGCTGCTGGGCGTCCCCCTTCACATACCGGCTCCGCGCGCCCAGGCCGGCCCGAGAAGCCTGCTCCGCGGCCTTGTGCACCCACTGATCTTCCATGTCCACGCCCGTGATGCGCGAGATCTGCGGCAGGACGTACGCAAGCGCCCGGCTCCAATGACCAACGCCGCAACCCACGTCGAGCACCTCGGAGACGCGGCTCAGCTCCAACCGCGAGGCCATGAGCTGCAGGAAGTCCGGGTTCCACCAGAAGTCCCGCATCTCGTTGAAGAACTCGGCGGAGTGGGGCTTGGGGTCGACGCCGGAATGCTCGCTCATGCTGCGAGCATACCGAACTCCATCACGAGGACTTGCGCTTGGTCATCGCCTCCACCCACACCGGCACATACGGCGGCGTGCAGCCCTTCGATACGGGCCAATCTCGATAAAGCCCGATCTTCTCCCCAATCGCAATCGCCCGCTTGCGATGCTTGGCGTGCTTGATGCCGATCGCGCCGAGCGTGAAGTTCATCGTCCACTGCACTTCGGGCTTGGCCTTGGGCATCTCCTTCTCGATCCGGTCCAGGAGCGCATCCAGATCGAGGTCCTTGCTCCCTTTGTTCACAAGACTCGAGGTCACGCCCCAGCCCGCCCGCGCCGCCCAGCGGTCCTTGTCCTTCATCCACTTCTCGCGCAGCTCCGCCTTCGCGGGATGAGCTCCCACGACGTAGGAGTTGAACCAGTCCGCGACCTGTGCGCACGTCGTGGCCCGCGTCATGCTGTCGAGCTGCTTGGCGGAGAGCGCCGCGGGCTTGAGGATCAGCGATGCGACGAGCTGTGCTTCCAGGTTGCCGGTCTTCCAGAGCTCCAGCCCAAGCTCGTGATCCGACTTGAGCTTCTTGGCCAAGGCCCGCACATCGCCAAGCTTGACGCCGAACTGATTGTCCGGCGCTCCCGCCTTGACGTTGTGCTTCCGGCGTGCGTCGTCGCCCATCGACTCGAGTTTGCTGAGTATTTCTTTGACGGTCATCGATGCAGTGTACGAGATGCCGCCCTCGCGGTGCAGCAGCTGCCCGTCGCCCCCGCGCCACGGGACCAAGGCCCTTTCTCGATCAGAACAGGGCGTCAAGCTGCTGATAGCACGCCTCCATGCCCTGATCCATGCCGGAGGCCAGCGCACCGTCCCGGCCCTCCTTTGACTCGTACACCTGGGTGATCCGCATGGCTGTGACGCCGTTGTTCTCGGAGAACTCGTGCGTTTCGACGAGGGATCCGATCACCTGACCGGAGCCCAGGGCCATGTTCTCGGTGTGCGTGATCCGCTCGTGGAGCACGACATGGGTGAAGACGCCCTTGAGGGTCATGAACGGATCGGCCTCGTCGGTCTTCCAGGCGATGCTGAGCTCACCATCGACGCGCGGCTCGCACACGCACGTGGTCATCGTCCACCCCGGCGGCGGCAGCATCCACCGGCGCATCTTGTCGGGCGTGAACATCGCTTCCCAGACCAGACGCCTCGGCGCCTGGAATGTGCGCGTGAGCACGATCGTGTGGTCCGTCGGGGTGGAGATGCGAAGGCCTTGGGGTTGCATGCGGTGTTCCTGGCGGCTGATCGGACCAGCTCGGGGTTTCTGATTGGATGGCGGACGCCGGGCACACGCCCGACCCGGTTACATTCAGCGTCGACGCGACCTCGGACGTTCCTGTGACTTCATCTCCTCAAGCAGCGAATCCAGGAGCTCGAATCTGGCCTCCCAGTGCTTGCGGAACTGCTCCGTCCAGCGCGTCGCATCCCGCAGGGGATCCGCCCGCAAACGGCACAGGTGCTCCCGCCCCACCACGCGCCGGCGCACCAGGTTGGCCCGCTCCAGCACGCGGACGTGCTTGGTCGCGGCCGGGAACGTCATTTCCAGCGGCGACGCCAGTTCACTCAGGTTTCGCTCGCCCCCGGCGAGCTGCCTGATGATGGCCCGGCGTGCCGGATGGGCCAGCGCGTGAAAGACCAGGTCGAGGGACTGATCGGATACCATGTGGTTTAGTATACCATTTGGTTTTTCGATGTCAACGACATTCTTCACGACTCGCGAGCAGCCGCCTTGCACCGGGCCGCAGGCCGGCCCGCACGGTTGCGGTAGACTCCGCGGAACACGATCCGCGCCCGGAGCCCCGACAATGCTGCAACGCCCCCCTCAACAACGCCCCCGCCGCTACCTGCTCCGCGCCGCCCTCACGAGCTCGATCCTGCTCGCGGGATGCGCACACTCGCCCCCCACACCCCGGGTGATGTCAGGCAATCCCATCCTGGAAGGCTGGTACGCCGATCCTGAGGCTGCGGTGCTTGACGGGCGGTACTGGATCTACCCGACCTTTTCCGCACGCTACGAGCAGCAGACCTTCCTCGACGCGTTCTCGTCCACCGAGCTCGTGCACTGGACCAAGCACGAGCGCATCATCGACACCACCTCGGTCGCCTGGGCCAAGCGCGCCATGTGGGCCCCCGCGATCGCCCAGCACAACGGCAAGTACTTCCTCTTCTTCGCGGCCAACGACATTCAGAACGACACCCAGCTCGGCGGCATTGGCGTCGGCGTCTCGGACAATCCCGCTGGCCCGTTCAAGGACTACCTGGGCAAGCCTCTGATCGATCGCTTCCACAACGGCGCCCAGCCCATCGACCAGTGCTTCTTCCGCGACGCCGACGGCGCCTGCTATCTGATCTACGGCGGATGGCGACACTGCAACCTCGCCCGACTCAAGAGCGACTTCACCGGATTCGAGCCGCTCGCCGACGGCCAGCTCTTCCGCGAGATCACGCCCGAGGGCTATGTCGAAGGCCCCTTCATGTTCATCCGCGACGGGAAGTACTACTTCATGTGGTCCGAGGGAGGCTGGACCGGCCCCGACTACTCCGTCGCCTACGCGATCGCCGACTCGATCAACGGCCCATTCCGCCGGATCGGGAAGATCCTCCAGCAGGATCCGAGCGTCGCCACCGGCGCTGGCCATCACAGCGTGCTGCAGATCCCCGGGACGCAGGAGTACTACATCATCTACCACCGTCGTCCGCTCAACGACACCGGACGGGACCACCGCGTGGTCTGCATCGAGCACCTTGAGTTCGACGCCCAGGGCCTGATCAAGCCCGTCAAGCTCACCTTCGAGGGCGTGGAAGCGGTGAAGCCGCCCCGGCGCTGAAGCGGACAACGCTCGCGAGTCCGCGCTCTCGGGCCCGCGATCCGAAGTGTCCATTCCAGTCGAGGTTGCAGAGCGGAGAGCTTGCGCACGCCTCCCTCGTCCGTGTTCGGCTCGCCTTCACTTCTCGGCCTTGGCGACCTCGGGCTTCCCATTCATCCGGCGCAATGACTGCAGCAGGAACTCCATGTCCGTGAACGGATCGCCCCCGGTGCGCTTCCAGTGCACGCGGCCCTTGGCATCGATGAGGATCGTCGAGTGCAGCTCCATCTCCTCGAAGTCGTCGTACGACGTGAACCGACGCGCGTTCACGTGATCCCGATCCGACAGCAGATGGATCGAGAGCTTCGCGAGCTTCTGCGATGACTTGTTCCGCTCGGGAGAGAGGCTGCTCACCGCAAGCACCACCGCGTTCTCGTCGTCCCAGTCCGCGGCACGGCCGTTCATGGAGATCAGCTGCTCCACGCAGTGCGGACACTCGTCGCTGAGGTAGAAGACCAGAATGACGTTCTTCCCGCGGAAGTCCTCGAGCTTGACCGGCTTGCCGTCCGGATCAAGGCAATCAAGCTTGGGCGCCTCAAAGGGCTCCCAGTTCAACGGTCCGATGTCCGACTGCGCCTCGATCGTGTAGGGACGTTCGGGGGCGGGCGTCTGCGCCAGGGGCGCCACGTTGAGCCCGAGCGCATCCACTTCAGCCTTCCAGCGCAGCCCCGCGTCGCATCCGGACCACACATACGCGAATCGGCCCGCGCACTCGGTCGCCTTCTCGCGATCGCCCGACTTGAAGTACGCCTGCGCGAGCCCCGCCAGCGAGAACGCGTCGTTGCGCTCCTGCTTCAACGCCCGCTCGTACGCCTCGATCGCGAGCTTGAAGTCGCCCGAACGGAGGTACACATCGCCGAGCAGGCGGTTGGCGGGCCAGGCCATCTCGGGCGGATCGTTGATGTACATATCGCGATCGCGCTGCCTCTTCTCGATCGCCGCTGCGTCGGTCAGGAACCGCGTGGCATCGAGAAGGTCCCCTTCGGCGGCGCAGAGCAATCCTTCGGCGATCGCCATCTGCATACCGAAAGGGCTCTCGCCGATGTTGTCGTTCCCCTTGTCCTTGCCCTTTTCTTTCTCCAGACTGGCCTTGAGCAGTTCCTTGAGCTCGTTCAGACGCGCTCGCGCGTCGACCGTCTTGCCTTGACCCGTGTACGCCAGCGTCTCGACGTACGCCCTGCGCAGCTTGTCGAGGTCGGTATCACCCCATTGGATCGCGTCGGGCTCGAGAATGTCGTCCCATCGCTCAAACTTGATCAGGGCCCTGAGGTGCGCGGTGAATCCCTCCGAGTATGTGCCGTATTGAGGATCCGCGCCCCGGGCCGGCTCGCGCGGGGCCGCGAGCAGATCGCGAGCGCCCTGAAGCGACGCCTCCGCCATGCCGAGCTGTTCGTGGATGTAGCACAGATAGTTGCGGTTGTGCGCGAAGTTCCAGGTCTCGAAGGGCAACGCGAGCCGTTCATTCATGTACCGCAGTTCGACGCGGGTCGCAGCGTCCATCGAGCGGGCCGCCTCGTGCCACATGCCGATCTTCGAGTAGTTGTGCCCGGGCATGTGGTTGGCGTGCCCGAT
>CAZHFW010000015.1:0-23963 GCA_964531675.1 uncultured Phycisphaeraceae bacterium
CGCGCGAGCTCGGCCGTGTCGTCGCCGCGGGGAAGGCGATCCGCAAGGCGGGGATGCGCTTCAACGCGGGGCATGCCCTGAACTACACCAATGTTGTGCACATCGCGGCCTTGGAAGGGATCGAAGAGCTGCACATCGGCCACTCGATCGTGAGCCGGGCGGTCTTCGTGGGCCTGCGTCAGGCGGTGGCGGACATGAAGGCGCTGATCCAGCGGGCTTCGGTCTGAGTCTGGGGCGTACGGGTTGGGTTTTCGGGTTGGGAGCGAGGGAAGAGACACGCATGCTGATCGAGCATTTCCGGCGGGTGCACGAGGGGGACAAGCGGGCGACCAAGCTCGCGCACGATTCGATTTCGTCGGTCGCGTTCTCGCGGCGGAGCGGTCCGACGTGGGAGCGGCTGCTGGGCGTCGCGTATCACATCCAGCTCGCCAAGTCGATCTGGCTTGACCGCGTGGAGGGGAGGCCGCCGCGGGGGCCGGTGAACTGGTTCGAGCCCGCGTCTCTGGAGGCGCTGGCCGAGCTGACCAGCATCAACAACGAGCGCTGGGACGCGTTCCTGGCCTCGGCGGGGGACGCGGAGCTGGCACGGGACGTCGGGTACCAGTCCACCGAGGGCGTCAAGTACCTGAGCAGGCTCGACGAGATCTGCCAGCACGTGATGAACCACGCGACGTATCACCGCGGGCAGATCGCCAGGCTCGTGAGCGAGCTGGGCGGGCAGCGGGCCAGCACCGACTACATCGCGCTGACCCGGCGCACCGTGGGCTGAGGCCCGTTCGGGGAGCGCAGGCTGGAAATTGCCCGATGGAGCCCGCGCGACCCTTGCGCTTCGGGCTGCTGGGCGCTATCCTCCGGATCCCGTCGGCCGGCCCTTTTTCCCGGCGTTTCGGGCTTTGGAGGGGTACTGGCCATGTCGACAACCTGGAGCGTCAAGCCCCCCGCGATCTCGCCCAACAAGACGACGGTCGCCCGCGGCCAGCTCTTGCACTTTCCGCGCCTCAAGGACGACAAGGACCACCCCACCAAGTGGAACTTCCCGTCGTATCTCGACAATCCCGAGTGCGCCTGGCTCCAGTCCATCAAGGGCATCTATCAGATGCAGGTGAGTTTTCCCGCGTCGCTGAGCCCCGAGGGCGGGCTGATGCTGCACTCGCTGATCCGGAACATCCGGCCCAAGGTCGTCATCGAGACCGGGACGTTCATGTCCGTGAGCACGCACTGGATCGCGGGCGCGCTGAAGGAAAACGGCGACGGCGGCGTGGTGCACTGCTTCGACGACTTCGGCCCGATCCAGCCCGGCCCCTGGCGCAATGAAACCCTCGCGGAAGATCGCCTGACCTGGGTCCGCGATCGCCTCACCAAGGCGGGTCTGATCGACCATGTGCGCTTCCACCCCGGGATCTCGTGGGACCAGATCATGGCGGCCCGCTCCGAGCTCCGGGCGGCGGGGGGCGTGCAGTTCGCGTACATCGATGGCGACCACACCGTCCCCGGCGCGGTGCAGGACTTTCTGGCGATCGAGCCGCTGGTCGCGACCGGCGGGTTCCTCATGGTGCACGACACCTTCCCGGAGTGCTGCGGCGGGCACGAGGGCCCCAGGCACCTGCTCGACCACGTCAACACGATCGGCCAGGGGCTTTACGAGCGGATCGATCTGTACCTCTCGCCTCTGAACTACGGCATGGGTCTCATGCGGCGCGTGGGATGAGCCCGTGGCGCAGGGCGCCGCTTTGCGCTAGGCTCTGACTTGCGCGAGGGGCGAGCTTGCGCTAGGCTGGCGAATCTCTGAGAATGTCCCGGATCGGTGCGTGCGAAAGCCATGGCCAAGAAAGACGCGACATCCACGATCGAGCTCAAGCCCGCGTTTGCGAGCAAGGCGACGCCCAAGAAGGGCGAGGTGCGCGTCTACGTGGGGGACTGCCGGAAGATTCTGCCCGCGCTGCCTGAGATGGAGAAGGCCAGGCGGACCGGGAGTGGCCCGGTGGATCTGGTGTTCGCCGATCCGCCCTTCAACTGGAACCGCGCGTACGACCGCTGGCACGACGCGATGCCCGAGGCGGATTATCTGGACTTCACGTTCACGTGGCTCAGCGACTGCGCGGAGCTTCTCAGGCCCGGCGGCGCGTTCTGGGTGAACATCCCCGACGACTGGGCAGCGGAGATCGTGTGCTTCATGAAGGGAAGGCTCGAGCGCAAGCCTCCCGCGATCTTCGAGCTGGCCAACTGGTGCGTCTGGCACTACCGCTTCGGACAGAACAGCAAGAACTACTTCATCAACTCCAAGGTCCACGCGCTGTACTTCGTCAAGCCCGCGCTGCCCGGCCAGAAGGAGCGCACGTGGAATCCCGAGGCGGTGCTCGAGGTCTCCGACCGCGCCAGCATCTACGGCGATCCGCGCACGCTCTCCAAGAAGGACGGCATGCCCGCGGGGCTCAGGCTTCCCATGGACGTGTGGTACGGGAAGCACTGGGGACGCATCCAGGGCAACAACAAGGAACGCCGGGATAAGCACGACAACCAGCTCCCCGAGGTCTACCTGGAGCGTGTGATCAAGGCGTGCTCCAATCCGGGCGATCTGGTGCTCGATCCGTTCCTGGGCAGCGGCACGACCGGCGTCGTGGCCCGCGAGCTCGGACGCAACTTCATCGGCACCGAGTTCAGCGCCGAGAACGCCAAGCGGGCCTACGAGCGCGTCGTCGAGATCGGCCCGATCCGCGACCTGCACGCCAGCAAGCCTGAGTCGACCGCGATCTTTGAGGCGCGGCGGTCACTCAAGGTTGAGAGCTGAGCCTCCGCGTTCGGTGTCGGGGAACACCCGGGAAAGAAAAAAGCCCACGACTCGCGGACTCGTCGTGGGCGTGATCGGTTGTTGACTGACCCGGTTATCGGAGCTCAGGTCGTCTTCCACAGCGCCGAGTTCCCGGGGGTATCCGGGAGGATCGGGCGGGCGCGACCGAAGGTGGAACGCGACTGGGTGGCGGTGCTCGTCTGGGCGGCCGGGGCCTGGGTCGGGGTCTGCTTGGGGACGCCGATCAGCGTGGAGGCCGCGGGGATCTGGGTGGCGTCGTTCCGGCTGGGGGACGCGGCGACCGGTTCGGGGTGCAGGCGCTTATTCCGGACGTCATCGATGTTCCGGTCGAGCTTCCCGAGGATGTTCTTGACCTGGTTGAACGCCTTGTCGGAAGGTCCCATGTGCCTGGCCGCCTTTCTTCACCACGTGCATGGCGCCGGAGATACGCAGGCGCCGCTGAATGCAAGAGGGATCGACCAAGCGGCGGGGGCACTTGGCTGCCTGGGGCTTTCGGTTTTCAACGCGGGCGGGAACCGGTGCGGGTTGTAGCGGTTGGCGAGGTGCTGAGGCTGCGATATGCTCGTCAGGCCCTGCCGGCGCGGTTCAATAACCCGGCGCGGCGACCTTATGGCAAACGTCAATCTTCAGAACGTCCGCAAGCTCTACCCCAACGGCTACGAGGCGGTGAAGGACTTCTCCCTCACGATCGCCGACGGGGAGTTCATTGTGCTGGTGGGTCCATCCGGGTGCGGCAAGTCCACGACGCTGCGCATGATCGCGGGGCTCGAGGACATCAGCTCCGGGGATATCTCGATCGGTGACCGGGTGGTCAACGATGTGCATCCCAAGGACCGCGACATCGCGATGGTGTTCCAGAACTACGCCTTGTACCCCCACATGTCGGTGTACAAGAACATGGCCTTCGCGCTGAAGCTGCGCAAGGTGCCCAAGGACCAGATCGAGCGCCGCGTGAACGAGGCGGCCCGCATGCTCGGGATCGAGGATCTGCTGGAGCGCAAGCCCCGGGCTCTCTCGGGCGGGCAGCGCCAGCGTGTGGCGGTGGGGCGTGCGATCGTGCGCGAGCCCAAGGCCTTCCTGTTCGACGAGCCCCTTTCCAACCTGGACGCCAAGCTGCGGGTGACCACCCGGGCCGAGCTCAAGGGCCTGCACCAGCGTCTGAAGACGACGACGGTGTACGTCACCCACGATCAGGAAGAGGCGATGACCCTCGGGGATCGGATCGTCGTGATGAGCAAGGGTCTGATTCAGCAGGCCGACACGCCCCTGAACGTGTACAAGAAGCCCGCCAACCGGTTCGTCGCGTCGTTCGTGGGAACGCCGCCGATGAACTTCGTGGAGGGCGTGCTGGAGAACGCGAACGGGCTGGTGTTCGTGGAGACCGGCGGGAAGGGCCTGCGTGTGCCGGTGGCCTGGGATCATCAGTCGAGGCTGAAGGATTACGTGGGCAAGCCTTTGGCGATGGGCATCAGGCCTCAGGTGCTGATCGACGTCGCGGGCGGAGCCGCCCGGGCGCCGGGGCTTCCGGAGTTCGATTTCCCGGTGCGCGTGATCGAGCCCCTGGGCGACACCATGGACCTGTCGGGCGCGAGCGGGAGTGATGCGGGCGCGACCAGGCTGGTGGCGCGGGTGCCCGCGCGGGCGGGCGTCGGACCGGGCAGCACGGTCCGCATGGCGATCAACACGCCCGACGTGCACTACTTCGAGCCGGGCGAGTTCGGGAAGAACCTTCTGGTCTGAGCCCGCGTGGTGGGCGTGAAAGCGGGAGCCGATGGCCAAGCCAAGCAAGGGCAGGCGCGGGGGGAAAGCCAGCAAGACGCGTCCGGCACGACCTTCGCGTCAGGCCGGGCCGGCACGACCTTCGCGTCAGGCCAGACCTGCCAGCGGGGCTGCGGCGGGGTCTTCGCCCGGGGCGGTGCTGACCGATCTCAAGGCGGTCGCGACGGCGCGCCAGGTCTTCTGGTCCAACGTGCTCCGCGAGATCATGACGTCGCTCTGCATGGCCTCGCTCCGCGAGCACGCGGCCCGGGAGGGCCCGGCGCGGGCGCTGGGCGCCGCGGCGGGTGAAGCGCAGCCCGACCCGGAGGCATCCAAGATCTTCGATGGAAGGCTGGCGGTCATCACGAGCTGGGGGCTCAGGCTCTCGATCGCCGCGATCGAGCCCGTGCTCGGCGCGGCGCCGTCGGCCGGCCGCACCGCGATGCAGCAGGCGCTGGAGTGCTCGGTCTTCCAGATCCGCACGACCGATGGCGACGTCTGGACGCTCCCCTTGCACGAGATCCGGGCCTTCCACGCCCTCACCGAGGAGCTCATGGAGGAACTGGCCCGGGCCGCGGGCTCCGAAGACCAGGACCAGACCGACAGCCAGCCCTTCGGCTTCAAGGCCTACACGTCGCTTTCCAGGCTCGACACGCCCACGGCGGCCGAGCTTCATCAGCCGGATTACATGGGGGAGTAGCAGGGGTCAGCAGACGACCATGGCCTCCGATGCTCGGGGGCTGGTCGGGGCGGTGGTTTGCATCGATCTGGATCGATATGATGCCCCCGCTGCCTGCCGTTTCGGCATCCTGGATCGGGGGATACGCCCCTCGGGCAGGTCCGCAAAGGCGTCGAAACGAACGGGAAGGGCTCCGGGGGCGTATCAAGACCGGATCCCGGGGACAATGCGGGGTGGGAACATCCGCAGCGGGGTGGCCCGCGAAATGCTCAGGGAAGAGCGTCTGCTTTCGAAAGGCATTCGATGCGAACCCTGATCGCCATCCCGGTGTACAACGAGGCCCGCTATGTCCGTCGCGTGCTCGACAAGGTCTTGTCCTACGCGGGCAACGTCCTGGTCATCGACGACGGGTCGAGCGACGCGACGCCCGACATCATCGCGGACTATCCCGTCGACGTGATCCGCCATGCCGTGAACCATGGCTACGGCCGTTCTATCCGCGACGCCTTCATGTGGGCCAAGGCGGAGGGTTACGACTGGGTCATCACGATGGACTGCGACGAGCAGCACGAGCCCGCGTCCATCCCGGACTTCCTGGCGGCGGCCGAAGCGGTCGACGCGCCCGACATCATCAGCGGGTCGCGCTATCTGCTGACCGATCCCACCCAGGATCTGGCGCCGGGCGATCGACGCGCCATCAACGCGCAGATCACCGAAGAGATCAACCAGCGCTTCGGGCTCAACCTGACCGACGCGTTCTGCGGGTTCAAGTCCCACCGCGTCGAGGCCCTCTCGAGGCTCGAACTGACCGAGAACGGCTACGCCTTCCCCATGGAGTTCTGGACACAGGCGGTCGCGGGCGGGCTCACGATCGGCGAGATCCCGGTGCGCCGGATCTACAACGATCCGGCCCGGACCTTCGGCGGCCCCCTGGATGATCCGGCCGAGCGGCTCGCGCATTACCGCCGGGTGCTCCACAAGGAGATCAAGCAGAACGCCGAGCGGCTGCCCCGGTCCGCCTTCGCGGGCCTTTGTATGGGATACTGCCCGCGTTGAACGATCGCGTGCCCGAATCTCTGACCCTCCGGCCCGATCCGCGCTCGTGGGGGCTTCAAGCTGCTGCGCACGCGCTCGAGCGCAGCGCCGCGGATCCCGAACGTCGTGCAAGGTTTCGGGAGCAGCTCGGCCTGCCCGCTGAGGGCGTGGTCGTGATGTCCGGGCATCAGGCGGAGTTCTGGCATCCGGGGATCCTGGCCAAGTGGTTCGCGATGCACGCGGCGGTGCGGCAGATGCGCAGCCGGGGAGTCAAGGCGCACGCGGTCTGGCTCGTGGTCGATCAGGACGCCAACGACCCGGGAGAGCTGAGTTTTCCGGTGCGCGAAGGGACGGTTGTTCATCAGCGCGCGTGGAAGGCCATCGCGCCTGTCGGGACCGCGTCCAGCGCCGACGAGATCCCGACGGGCTCCAGGCCCGCGGGTGTGCCCGGGGCTCCGGACATGGGCGGCGCGCTGTGCGCGGGCGAGTTGGCCCGGGCGCAGGAGCTCCTGAGCCGGCACGTACATGCGGGCGATCTGGCGGGGCAGTTCACCGGAGCGATGATCGATTGGCTCCGCGACTGGACGCCCGAGGCGACGATCGTGCGCGCATCGGCGCTGGCGGGGACGACGCTGATGGCCAATCTGGCGCGCTGGCTTGACGCGGACGCGTCCGCAGCGGTGCTGGCGTACAACGCTGCAGCGATCACGGAGCCCGCGGCCCAAGTCAGGCCTTTGCTGGTCGATGAAGCCAAGGGCCGTCTTGAGCTGCCTTTGTGGCGCGTGCGCAAGGGCCTTCCGAGGCAGCGGGTGTTTGCGGGCGAGCTTGGGTCCATCCCGGCGGGCGAGCTGGCGCCGCGGGCGCTGTTCATGACCGCGCTGGTCAGGCTCGCGGCGTGCGATCTGTTCATCCATGGGCTTGGCGGCGAGAAGTACGAGCGCGTGACGGACCGGTGGCTCGCGTCCTGGCTCCCGGTGGAGCGGACGGCGCCGGTCGCGGTCGCCAGCGCGACGCGATTCATCCCCGCGTTGGCCGGCCCGACGCCCCCGCCGACCCCGGAAGAGATCCGCAGGGCGGTCTGGCTTGCCGAGCACGCGCGCAACGATCCGGGCGCTCTGGGAGATCCGCACGCTGCGGCGGAGAAGGGCCGCATCCTGAACGAACTGCGTCAGGCGCGGACCGCGGTCCCCAAGCGTGCGGCGTTCGAGAAGCTCCGCGGATTCATCCAGTCCAAGCAAACCGAACACGCGGCGGCGCTGGCGAATCTGAGCGCCAAGGCCGCGGAGCTCCGGGCCCGTGCTGCGGAAGCTTCGGTGGTCTACAAGCGCGATTGGCCCAGCGTGCTCTATCCCCGGGACGAGATCGCCAAGCTCCGGCGCGACGTGGACAACGCGTTTGGGGTCGGCGGGTCGGGCTGAACCGGGCCCGGGGCGGCGCGGACGATTTGCTCATACGCTTGGGCATGAGCACACCCACGCGAGGGCGTTACGAGGCGTTCCAGGAGTACCGCTCCCGGATGAACGCCCGCATCATCGGCGATGACCACGAGCGCGGCACGCATCCCGACGGTTCGGTCCGCGCGGGCGCGACGCTCAACACCAAACGATTCTTCAGGCTCGACGGCGCGTGCTATGAGGCGGGGGCGCTGGACGCCAAGACCAAGGAGCTGCTCGGTCTGGTCGCGTCCATGGTGCTGCGCTGCGATGATTGCATCGCGTACCACGTGGATCAGTGCGTCAAGGCGGGCGTGACCGACGAGCAGATGTTCGAGGCGTTCGACGTGGGGCTGCTCGTGGGCGGATCGATCGTGATCCCGCACCTCCGCCGGGCTGTGGAGTTCCTCGACGAGGCGCGTGTGAAGGCGGTTTAGTTCAAGCCAGGATGCTGGTCTTAGCAAGGATTCAGGCCTCAAGAAGGATTCAGGCGTTGGCCAAGGCTTCACCCAATCGCGAGGCAGCGGTGAGCGTGATCCGGACCCTCCGTGAGGCCGGGCACGTCGCCTATTTCGCGGGCGGGTGCGTGCGTGATGAGCTGCTGGGCGGAAGCCCCGACGACTATGACGTCGCGACCGACGCGATTCCGCCTCGGATTGCCGAGCTTTTTTCCAAGTCCAACCATGTCGGGGCGGCCTTCGGCGTGATGCTCGTCAGCGTGGGGCGCAGCGTCGTGGAGGTTGCGACCTTCCGCGCCGATGGCCAGTACACGGATCGCCGTCGACCGGATTCGGTGACGTTCAGCGATCCTGTCGCGGATGCGCAGCGGCGCGATTTCACGGTGAATGCGCTGTTCCTGGATCCCACCAGGCCCGGCGCGGAGATCGTGCCCGGACGCCTGAGCTCGGGCGAGGTCATCGATCATGTCGGGGGCTTGGCGGATCTGCGGGCGCGCGTGCTGCGGGCGGTGGGGGATCCGGAGAAGAGGCTGGCGGAGGACCATCTGCGCGCGCTGCGTGCGGCCAGGCTTGCCGCCAAGCTCGGCTTCGAGGTTGATCCCCGTACTGCGGACGCGATCCGCCGGCATGCATCCGAGCTGACGGGTGTGAGCCGGGAACGCGTGGGGGAGGAGCTTCGCAAGATGCTCACCCATCCGACGCGGGCGCGGGCGGTGCGGCTCATCGAAGATCTGGCGCTGGATGGACCCGTCGCGGGACCCAGGCCCGCGCCGATGCGGGTCGGGATGCTCGCGGGTCTGCCCGCGGATGCGGGCTTCGAGACCGCGCTGGCTGCGTGGGCCATGGAGCGAGGCGTGCCCGAGGAGCCGGCCCACGCGCGGGCGCTGGTGGCGCGCTGGCGCGAGTCGATGTGCCTGAGCAACGACGAGCGGGCCCTCTTCGAGCACACGCTGCTGGCGCTGATCCAGATACGGAAGGAGTGGGAGGGCCTCGGGGTCGCGGCCCGCAAGCGAGCGGCGGTGAAGCCCGGGTTTGCGGGAGCGCTGGCGGTGGTGGGGACGTTCGATCCGGGCCTGGCGGCGGCGGTGCGGGCCGAGGTGTCGCGCCTGGAGGCGACCCCTTCGGGGCTGGCCCCGCCCCCGCTCGTGACCGGCGACGATCTGATCGCCTCGGGTTTCAAGCCCGGGCCCAAGTTCAAGGCGGTGCTTGACGGCGTGTACGACGCTCAGCTGGAGGGCCGGGTGGTGGACCAGTCGGCCGGGCTTGAGCTTGCAAAGAAGATCGCAGCATCCTGAAAAGGCGATGGCGGCGGCCGGGCTCCTTGGGCCGAAGTCCTTGACACAACCCGAACAGGAACTGCGCGGGTGGGTGGGGCGTCGAACCAAGCGGCACCGGGGCGGGGTCTGCGTTGCTCCCGGGCTTGGCAAAACCGCAGACACCGGCATCGCGTAACCTTATTCTGTCGGAGAGTTTGGCCGGTCTTCAGGCGGCGTCGGAAACGGACCCGTTCGCGGTCTTGTCGACGCTGTAGTTCATCCTGTTCTGGAGTTCACGTCATGGCGCTGGTCTCGCGCAACGCTGCCGGTTTGATCCTTGGGCTTGCGGGTCTTGCAATGGTCGGTGGGGTGAGCTCCGCGGTCGGGCTGGGATTCCCGCCGCCGGCGCCCAAGGCTGGCGAAGCTGCGGCCAAGACGCCCCGGAAGGTGCTCATCACCTTCAAGGACGGCAAGCAGCTCACCGGTCTGATCACCTCCGAGACCGCGAGCGTGATCAAGTTCAAGGGCGAGGTCAACAAGATCCCCTTCGAGACCGAGCTGCAGCGCGACACGATCATCGCGATCCAGGATCTCGCGGACGAAGCACCGGCAGCGGCTGATCCGGGGACCAAGAAGGCCGAGGAAGCCAAGCCTCAGACCACCGAGCAGAAGCCCAAGGACGCCGCGACCGAGAACGACTCGGTGCGCGTGTACTTCATCGATCTCTCGGGCAAGTTCGGCGAGGACATCTCGCAGTCCCCCGTGCGGCAGGCGTTCAAGGACGCCAAGGCCAACAACGCGGACTATGTGATCGTGACGCTCAACGCCGAGTGGAGCCAGGACGGGTTTGGCGAGCTCCCCAACGACGCGGGCGCGTTCGATGAGATCTTCCGCGCCGTCGAGATGGAGAACGTCTTCAACTCCGAGATCAAGCGCGAGTGGGACACGCCCCCGAAGATGGTCTTCTGGGTCAAGCAGGCCATGGGCGGCGCTTCCATGCTCCCCCTGCTGTGCAAGACGATCTATTTCGCGCCCGAGGCCCGCATGGGCGGCATCGGCAACCTCTCGGAGATCCTCAAGGGCGTCGACGAGGTCGTGCGTCAGAAGCAGATCTCGCTGCGCATCAGCCAGGCCGAGGGTCTGGCGATCGTGGGCGGGTACGACCCGGTCATCGTGGATGCGATGGCCAAGTCTGAGTTCGTGCTGAGCTACACCTTCGAGAATGGCAAGGTGAAGTTCCTCCAGCGCATGCCCGAGGGTCCCAACGAGTTCCTCCTGACCGACGACGCCAAGGACCCCAACAAGGACGACATCAAGGCCCTGGCCCGAGGCGAAGGCAACGACGTGCTGACGCTCACCCCCGAGGTGGCCCAGAAGATCGGCATCTCCAAGGGCACCGTGTCCACCATGGACGACCTGCTCTTCGAGCTCGGCATCTCGCGCAACGCGGTGAAGGTTGACGGCCGTTCCAAGGTCATCATGGAGGGCTGGAAGAAGCAGATCGAGAAGGCCAAGCGCGATCTGAAGGACGACATCCGCGAGTTCTCGCAGATCCAGGTGAACGGCGCGACGTACGCCGACCGCACCAGGCAGCGCGGGCAGCAGAAGGCCAAGCTCCAGGACATGCTCTCGATCTACAAGCGTTTCGGCGAGGGCATCAGCCCGAGCTGGAGGGCCCGCAACCGCGTGCCGCAGGAGTCTGATCTTCTGACCATGATCCAGCAGATCGAGCTGCAGCAGGCCCAGGACAAGAAGTAAGCCCGACCAGAACCCCGGCCTTCACGCGCCGGCGCGACAATGCCTCGACAGGAACCTCATTCGGAGTCGACCATGAAGACCCGTTCGTTCAAAGGCTCGCATCTGCTCGCTGCACTGGCCCGCGTGGCCTGTGCCGGCGCGCTGCTCACGCTCGCACCGGCGCTCGCGGCGTCGAACTGGTCCGGCGGCTCGGCGCTGGCCCTGACCCAGTCGGTCGACAAGCTCCACCTGAAGGACGGCCGCGTCCTCGAGGGGACGATCGAGAAGGAAGTCAACGGGTACATCTGGTTCAAGTCCAAGATCGGCGCCATCGAGACCAGCGAGGTCTACGGCCCCGAGAAGTACGAGAAGATCGAGCGCGGCGTCGAGGCCGCGGTGGCAAAGCCCGCCGACGACAAGCCCGCCAAGAAGGTCGAAACCGCGCCGGTGGGCAACAGCGTGCCCCGCGCCGTGGTCCTCACCCTGGGTGATCGCACCGAGGACAAGGACATGGTCGGCAAGTACATGTGCGCCAAGCCCCTGCTCGACGCCATCCCGAAGCTCGAGGAAGAGATCGGCAAGGACGGGTCGGGTGTGGTCGTGCTCCGCATCGACTCGGGCGGCGGGATGCTCCTGGAGATCTCCAAGCTCCACGACGCCATCGAGAAGGAGTTCAAGCCCCGCTTCCGCACCGTGGGCTGGATCAAGTGGGCCATCTCCGCCGCCGCGATGACCTCGCACGTCATCGAGGAAATCTACTTCTACCCCGAGGGCAACTACGGCGCCTGCACCGGGTTCAACGGCGGGAACATGAAGGCCATCACGGGCCGTCCGCTCGAGGACGCGCTGTTCATGATGGAGAAGGCCTCGGTCCGCGGGAAGAAGGACCCCGCGATCATGCGTTCCATGCAGGTCCTGGAGGCTCCCCTCTCCTGCACCATCGACGCCAACGGCGACGTGCACTGGTACCAGGACGAGACCTCGGGCCAGATCCTCGTGAACACCAAGGACAAGATCCTGACCTTCACGAGCCTCTCGGCCGAGCAGACCAAGTTCTCCAAGGGCACGACCGACGATTACCGCGACCTCACCAGGCTCATGGGCTATCAGGAGCTCAACTGGGTGGGCAAGCCCGAGCGGGGGACGCCCTGGCCCGTCTCCCAGTCGGAGCTGATCCAGCGCCGCTTCCGCGACAAGACCTTCGATGACGAGAAGGCGACCAACGCGTACTTCACCGACTACCAGGGCTCGATCCAGGCGGCCCAGCAGGCGCAGGACAAGACCACCCGCGGCAAGTTCGTGGGCCGGGCCCGCGTGGCGCTGGACAAGATCAAGAGCATGGTGAAGAACAACCCCAACTTCGCCCTGCTGCTCTTCGGACGCATGCCCGACGAGTTCAAGGACTGGGTCGATGAGCAGGAACGCATGCTCCGCGATCTGATGAAGTAACCCGGGAGAAACCCCGCAAATCAGGCATTTTCACAGCGCCCGACGGCTCCCGTCGGGCGTTTTTTTCTGTTCCGGGCGGGCGGGACGGACCCGGCGCGGGGGGACGTTCGTCTACCATGTTGGCCCGACGGAAGTGATGTGACGACAGGAGCCCGCCTTGACGACGCTTGCCACCGACTTTGTGCCGCAGACCCTTGATGCGACCAAATGGGAGAACATCGAACCGCTGGTGACCGCGCTGCGCGACCGCCAGGTGAGTTCGCCCGCCGAGTTCCAGCGCTGGCTGTTCGACCGCTCCGAACTCGACGCGGCCTGCTCGGAGTCGCAGGCGCTGCTCTACATCAACATGACCTGCGACACGCAGAATCAGGAAGCCCAGCAGGCGTACACCGCCTACATCGAGACGGTCGCCCCCAAGCTCAAGCCCGCCTCGTTCGAGCTCGACAAGCGCCAGACCGAGCTCTCGCGCCAGTTCCCGCTGAGCCCGGAACGCTACGAAGTGCTCTTCCGCGACACCGCGGCCGAGGTTGACCTGTTCCGCGCCGAGAACGTGCCGATCGAGACCGAGCTGGCCAAGCTCTCGCAGAAGTTCGATCAGGTCTGCGGCGAGATGGCGGTCGAGTTCGAAGGCAAGCGCCAGACCCTTCCGATGATGGGGCGCTACCAGGAGTCGACCGATCGCACGGTTCGCGAGGGCGCCTGGCGCGCCGTTGCGGAGCGCCGCTTCAAGGAGGCGGATGCGCTGGATTCGATCCTGGACCAGATGGTCACGCTCCGGCACAAGTGCGCCGTGAACGCGGGATACGAGAACTACGTTCCTTACGTCTTCAAGCTCCGCCACCGCTTCGACTACACCGTCGAGCATTGCCGGGCGTTCCACGACGCGTGCGAGCAGATCGTGGTGCCCTTTGCGCGGGAGATTGATCGCAAGCGTCAGAAGGCCCTGGGCCTGAACGAGCTTCGCCCCTGGGATCTGGCGGTGGACGTCAAGGGCCGTGCGCCGCTCCGGCCTTTCAACGGCGGACAGGAGCTCTTCACCCGCTCGGTCGCGACCTTCAGCCTGCTCGACTCGCGTCTGGGCAAGATGCTCATGTCCCTGGGCACAGGCGCGGAGAAGCAGGGTTGTCGCGAGGGCGCGAGTCTGGATCTTGATTCCCGCGAAGGCAAGGCGCCGGGCGGGTATCAGTACATGCGCGACCGCTCGCGGAAGCCATTCATCTTCATGAATGCTGCGGGCCTGCAGCGCGACGTTGCGACCATGCTGCACGAGGCGGGACACGCGTTCCACTCGATGCTGACCGTGGATGAGCCGCTGGTCGCGTACCGCCACGCGCCGATCGAGTTCTGCGAAGTCGCAAGCATGAGCATGGAGCTCCTGACCATGCCGTACTGGGGCCCGGTGGCTCAGGGTGGCGGCGGGTTCTACAACGACGACGAGTCGCTGGCGCGGGCCAGGCGTCAGCAGCTCGAGAAGTCCGTGACGCTGCTCCCCTGGATCGCGACGATCGACGCCTTCCAGCACTGGCTGTACTCCAACCCCAAGCACACGCGCGATCAGCGGGCCGCGTACTGGCTCGAACTGGACCGTCGCTTCGGCTCGGCGGTGAGCTGGTCGGGCCTGGAGCAGTTCCGCCGGACCGCCTGGCATCGCCAAATGCACGTCTTCAACTCGCCCTTCTACTACATCGAATACGGCATCGCGCAGCTCGGCGCCCTGGGGCTCTGGCTCCTGGGTCAGGAGAAGGGCGAGAAGGTCGCGGTGGAGAACTACATCCGCGCCATGTCCCTCGGCGGCACGCGGCCTCTCCCCGAGCTCTTCCACGCGGCGGGCCTTCCCTTCGACTTCGGCCCCGAGATCGTCAAGCGCATCGTCGACCGCGTCTCGTCCGAGCTTGACAAGCTTCCCGAGTAAGCGGCCAGACACGCCATCACGCCCCCCCACACACGCCCATACATTCTTCACGCCCACGACGAGTCCGCGAGTCGTGGGCTTTTTCTTGCGCGATCACCAAGCCCACGACTCGCGGACTCGTCGTGGGCGTGAGGAGACCGACGCGCCAACGATCAGGGCATGTCCACGCCCCGATCCACGCCCCCGTCCGCGCCGATGCCCCCGCCCATCACGCCTCTGGATCCGGACGCACTCAAGGAGGAGGGGCGCAAGCTCCTCGACTTCGTGGCCTCCTACTGGTCGCGCCTGGAGTCGTTCCCGGTGCTCTCGCGGGTCGCGCCGGGGCAGGTGCGGAGCATGCTTCCCGCAGCACCGCCTCAGACGCCGGACGCGGGCGATTACCGCGGGATCATCGAGGATCTGGAGCGGATCATCCTTCCCGGGCTCACGCACTGGCAGCACCCGGGTTTCGGCGCGTTCTTCCCCGCGAACATCTCCACGCCTGCGGTGCTGGGCGAGCTGCTGGCTGCGGGGCTTGGCGTGCAAGGCATGCTCTGGCAGACCAGCCCAGCGTGCACGGAGCTTGAGACGCACGTGCTCGACTGGCTCGCAGAGCTCGTCGGGCTTCCCGAGACCTTTACGTCACGGAGCCCGACCGGCGGCGGGGTGATCCAGGGAACCGCGTCGGAGGCGACGCTCGTCGCGCTGGTTGCTGCACGCAAGCGCGTGCGGGCCAAGGCGGGTCGGAAGGCCCATCTGACGCTGTACGCCTCCACGCAGGCGCACTCTTCGCTTGTGAAGGCCGCCATGATCGCGGGGCTCGCCGAAGGGCCCGAGGATCGCGAGCATGTCAGGCTCATCGGCACGACGCCCGATCTGGCGATGGATCCCGCTGCTCTGGAGTCCGCGATCCGCGCCGATCTTGCCGAGGGCTTCGAGCCTTGCATGGTGCACGCGACTATCGGGACGACCAGCTCGACCGCCTTTGATCCATTGGTCGCGATCGCCGACGTGATGGATCGGACCGGGATGAGCGCCCGCGGCGGGTGGCTGCACGCCGATGCTGCCTACGCCGGGGCCGCGATGGTGTGCCCCGAGTATCGACATCTTCAGGCGGGTGTGGAGCGCGTCGACTCGTACTGCTTCAACCCCCACAAGTGGCTCCTGACGAACTTTGACTGCGACTGTTTCTACACGCGCGACCGCCAGGCGCTGGTCTCGGCAATGAGCATCACGCCCGAGTACCTGCGCAACCAGCAATCCGAGACGGGGTCGGTCATCGACTACCGCGACTGGCAGGTGCCTCTGGGAAGGCGCTTCCGGGCGCTGAAGCTCTGGCTGGTGCTCAGGCATTTCGGGGTCGAGGGGCTGCAGGGGTACATCCGGGAGCACATGAGGCTGACCTCGGTGTTCGTGGAGTTGTTGAGGGGTGATCCCCGGTTCGAGATCGTGATGCCGCACCGGCTGAATTTGGTTTGTTTCAGGCTTCGCGCGCCGGGCGCGGACGCCGGCCGGATCGATCGCCTCAACAAGGAGCTGCTCGCGAAGCTGAATGCCAGCGGGAAGCTCTACCTGACCCACACTGTGATTCCCCTGCCTTCCGGGGCGGGTCCCAGCGTGGTCCTGCGCTATTGCATCGGGACCGCGACGACGCGGGAGCACCACGTCAGGGCAGCGTTCGACCTGATCCGCCAGACCGCCGCCGGTGTGCTAGGCTGAGGGCCTGACGGGGCACCCCATGACGATGACTTTCCCACGGAACATCCCGCACGCGTCCCGACTTGGCCTGCTGGCAGCCCTCGCCGCTGCAGCATCGCTGCTTGGCGGGTGTTCGTCCAGCTCGGGCCCGACCAAGCTTGAAGTCGCGCCGTCTCAGTACCCCGCGGCGTTCGAGGCTGCCAAGGAAGCCCTCAGGCATTACCGCTTCCCGCTGGAGCGCGTGGACTACGTGCAAGGCGAGATCTCTTCGGCCAGCAAGTATTCGAGCGGTCTGGCGACGCCCTGGGACGCCGAGCAGTCCACCATCGAGAACGAGTGGGAGGACTACATCAACGCGCAGTCACGCTCGGTGCGCATCCGCTTCGAGACCGCTTCGCAGATCGCCTTCGGCCAGGCCGAGCCCGCGGGAAGCCAGGCGGCCGCCTCGCCCGTCCCCCCGTCGCTCGAAGAGTCCAAGGAACCCTTGTTCGCGCAGGTCATCGTCACGGTGCGCCGCGTCGACCGCCCCGGTTGGCAGCCTCAGCCCAAGGCGGCCAGGCTCAGCTCCTTCACCGAAGACCCCGACCTCACCGCCCGCGGCATGTTCCCGGCCTACGAGGTCATCATCTCGCGCGATGAGAAACTCGCTGCCCGCATCGTCGAGCGCATGAAGAAGACGCTCGCGGCATCCTCGGGTCAGCAGGCCAAGGCTGCAAAGGCCGAGCCCCCCGCGGAAAACGCCCCGGCAAGCGAGAAGACGCCGGAAGCCAGGCCCGTCGAACAGCCGCCGGTGAACGCGGGCGCTTGAGCGGACCCCATCACTTCTGATCGCTGGCACCGTCCGGCGCACTGGCCAGTTCGAGCCAGGCGAGGGCGAGTGCTTGTGTCGTCGCGGTGAAGCGGGCGGCATCGATGGTGTCGATCGTGTCCGTCGCCTTGTGGTAGTTGGGATTCCGGAAGTTGGCGGTGTCGGTCATCATCACCGCGGGCTGACCCGCGAGCCAGAACGGCGCATGGTCCGACCGCGCCATGTCCGGGATCGGCAAGGGCAAGAAGTCCACCAGCGTGATCTTCACCGAGGGGTCTGCCTTCTGCATCGCGGCCGCCAGGGCCCGACTGAACGGCTGATGCGTCTTGAGCCCGACGATCGCGATGAAATCGCCCGTCGTGGAAGGCTCGAAGACCCCGGGGATGGGCTTGATCGGTGATTGCTGGGAGTCGGGCTTGTCCGTGTAGTACCCGAGCATCTCCATGCTCACCATCCCGACGATCCTCTCACGCTTGTCTTCGGGGAGTTCGGCCTGAGCGGTGCGCCAGCGGTTGACGTAGTTCTGTGAGCCGATCAGGCCGACTTCTTCGAGCGTGAAGAAGATCAGGCGGATGGTGCGCTCCGGCTTGGAGGCCCTGAGGGCATCGGCGATCTCAAGAAGGGCCGCGGTGCCGCTGGCGTTGTCGTCGGCGCCGGGGCCTTGACGGACCGCGTCAAAGTGCGCGCCCAGGATGAGGACTTCGTTGGGCTTGGACGCGCCCTTGATCTCCGCGACGATGTTGTGCCAGACGCGGGGAGGCTCCTGACTTTCGCGCTCCTGACCCTCGGGCTTCTGATCCGGCGTGTCCGCCTGGTTGCGTTTGGGGAGGGCCCACCGGATCTCCTGCGTCGAAGGCTCGTATCCCGCGGCACGCAGGCGCTTCAGGATCAGCTCCTCGGTCTGGGCCAGGCCTTCGATGTGCTCGGGCGTGCCGAAGGGGGATCGCTTCTCGGGGAGAGAGGCGAGGGTCTGCATCAGGGCTTCACGCGAGATGGCGACGTCGGCGGGAGTGGTGAGCGAGAGCATCGAGACGAGCGCGGCGCAGAAGAGCATGGTGCGAGCGTATCAGACTCAGGACCAGGCCCGATAGGGTGTGCGCAAGGCGCGTTTGAACGCACGCCCATGACGAGTCTTCGAGTCGTGGGCTTGATCGCCCCAAATGCACGACCGAGCCCACGACTCGAAGACTCGTCATGGGCGTGAATGATCGGGTTGGTGGGAACGCTCGCGTTTCAGCCCAGGCGATCGCGTGCGATCACCGCGGCGCCGAAGACGCCCGCGTTGTCCTCGAGCTTGCTCGGCAGGACCACGACCTGCTTGCAGACGTCGGGGAACGCGAACTGGCGGACCTTCTTCTCGACGCGCTCGACGAAGTTCTTGCCCAGTGCTTCCGTGAGCCCGCCTCCGAGAACGACGCAAGGGAGGGAGAGGAGCGTGACGACGTTGGAGATGGCCACGCCCAGGAGGTGGGCGGTTTCGTTCACGACCTCGTTGGTGAGCTCGTCGCCCTGCTCGAAGGCCTTGGCGACGGTCTTGCTCTTGATCTTGTCGAAGTCGCCTTCGACCAGGCTCGGGATGATGCTCTTGCGGTTGCCTCGGATGAGGCGGACCATGCGGTCGACCACCGCGGTGCGCGAGCAGTTGTGCTCGAGGCTGCGCGTGCCGATGGGGTTGTTGGGGAACAGGATGGTGTGGCCGATCTCGCCCGCGGAGAAGAAGTGGCCGTAGAAGAGCTTGCCGTTGAGGATCAGCCCGCCGCCGATGCCGGTGCCGAGCCAGACGCCCAGCACGTCGTCGTATCCCTTGGCGACGCCCATCTCATGCTCGCCCACGACCGCGACGTTGACATCGTTGTCGAGGAAGACCGGCACGCCGACGCGCTTGCCCAGCTGGGCCGCGACCGGCAGATCGTTCCAGCGCAGGTTCACCGCTTCCAGCACGACGCCCTTGTCGGGGTCCACCGCGCCCGGCGCGCCGATGCCCACGGCGCCGATGTCCTTGGGGGTCTTCCCCGCAGCCAGGCAGCACTCGGCGATCCCGTCGACCATGCGCTCGAAGATCGCGTCCTTGCCCTCTTCGGCCTTGGTCTTCCGCTTGGCGGAGGCCAAAAGCTTGTTGTCGGGCGAGACCAGCCCGATCTGCATGTTGGTCCCGCCAAGGTCGATCCCGATCACCGGCTTTTCGTTCTTCGGAGGCATGGCGGAGAGTGTAAGCACGCCCGCCCATCTGAAGCCGGACCTGAAATCCGGCTTCGGGGCGCAGACGCCGATTCAGGTCTCGGGCCGCATGAGCGGGAAGAGCACCACGTCGCGGATCGTCCGCTGGTTGGTCAGGAGCATGACCAGACGGTCGATGCCCAGACCCATGCCGCCCGCGGGGGGCATGCCCACCTTCAGGGCGCGGATGAAGTCGTGGTCCATGGTGCGGAAGGTGTTCTCTTCCGCGGTCTTCTCGGCGTCCCGGCCCTTGAGCTGTTCGCGGAACTTGGCTTCCTGCACGTCCGGGTCGTTCAGCTCGGTGTAGTGCGGCGCGATCTCCATGCCCGCGATGAACAGGTCGGCGCGATCCGCGACCTTGGGGTTCTCGCGGTTGGGCCGGGTGAGCGGGCTGATCGCCGACGGGTAGTGCGTGATGAACGTCGGACGCGACGGGTCCACGAGCTTCTCGGCGTACTCCTCGAAGAGCTCGTTGATCACCAGCGCCTCGTCCATCTGCTCCACCGCGGCCTTGGCCTTGGCCAGCACATCCGCGGGGGCGTTGCTCTTGGTCGGTCCTTCGAGCAGCTTGGCCCGCGCCTTGGCGATGTCGGTCATCGGGAAGCCCAGGCCGCGCTCGAAGAGCTCGCCGTAGCTGACGCGCTCGAACGGGCGCGCGTAATCGATCGAGTGCTCGCCGAACGGCAGGACAGGCTTGGTGCCGGGGCCCTGGGTCGCTTCGGCAACCGCGGTGGCAGCATCACGGATGATGGACTCGGTGAGTTCCATGACCGTTTCCACGTCGCCGTAGGCGTGGTACGCCTCGAGCATCGTGAACTCGGGGTTGTGCTGCTTGTCGAGGCCTTCGTTGCGGAAGTTGCGGTTGACCTCGAAGACCTTGGGCATGCCGCCGACCATGAGGCGCTTGAGGTAGAGCTCGGGGGCGATGCGCATGAACAGGCTGATGTCCAGCGCGTTCATGTGGGTGACGAAGGGGCGTGCCGCCGCGCCGCCCGCCAGCGCCTGCAGCATCGGGGTCTCGACTTCCAGATACCCGCGGGCCTCGAGGAACCGGCGGATGCGCGAGACGACCATGGAGCGGAGCTGGAAGACCGCCATGGTCTCGGGGTTGGCCCACAGGTCGGTGTAGCGCTGGCGGTAGCGGATCTCCGTGTCGGAGAGGCCTTGCCACTTCTCGGGGGGCGGGACCAGGCTCTTGGAGGCGGGCTCGAAGTTCTCCGCCCAGATGGTGATCTCGCCCGTCCGGGTCTTCATCAGACGGCCGCTGGCGATCACGACGTCCGCCAGGTCGGTGAGCTTGGCGAGCTTGAAGCCGAGTTCCTTGCAATGCGACTGGCTGAGCGCGACCTGCACGTCGCCGGTCCCGTCGCGGAGGTTGAGCCAGATGAGCTTGCCGTTATCGCGATGGAGCATCACGCGGCCGGCGACGCGGGCGGTGGGGCGAGGGTCGACGAACCCCGGAGGCGGGTTCTTGCCCGCGGCGTTGAAGGCCTCGTTGGCCTTCTCGTCAAAGCGGGCGCGGGCAGCGGCGATGGTCTCGATCCCGTCGACGCGCACGCCGTAGGGCTCCAGGCCCAGGGCGCGGATCGACTCGCGGTTGGCGCGACGCTGGGCTTCGAGCTTGTGGAGTCCTTCCGGCGTGGAGGCATCGGGGGCGGGTTCGGCCGCCTGGGGCGCGGGGTTGGCGGGCTTGTGCGGGTTGGCGTTGTTGGGCTGGGACATGGTCACTCCGGTCGTGGAAGGAAGATCAGGGATTAAAGGGTGGGGAAGTGGCAAAGCCAACGACCCCGCACCGGGGCGGGGTCGCTTGGACGTCAAGGTTGCAGCTCGGACTGGATCGGGGCCCGGGGTCAGGTCCCCAGGGAGCCTGCGATCGTCAGGCGGGCCGTCGCCTCAACGTCGCACAGCGGTTTGTTGCTCATGGGGTCGTTGATGAGGTCCGCCAGGGTGACGCCCTGGAAGATCTCGATCACGCACGCCGCCGCCTGATCCGCCTTGCGGTGCAGCGGGCACAAGAACGGGCCGTGGTTGGCCAGACCGAGCGGGCAGGTCTCGATGCGCTCGACCGGGCTGACCGCATTGATGACCTCGAGGAGGGTGATCTGGGCCGCGGGCTTGGCGAGCTTGTACCCGCCGCCGACGCCGCGCCGCCCGTCGATCAGATTCCCAGCGGCCAGCAGCTGGAGAACCTTTGAGAGATAGCTCGTGGGCACGCGGGTCTGCTTGGCCAGCGTGGGGGTGGGAACCAGGGCTTCCGGGCGCATCGCCAGGCAGGCCATGGCCCGCAGGGCGTATTCAGCGGTCTGTGAGTACATGCTCGGGCGCTCCCGTGGCAGGGCGACCCGACCGTCTTCCGGACCATTTCCGGAGGTTGCGGTGGGTGGCTGGGTATTCGATGGACACCGTACCACCGGATACACCGGTCTGTTCGCTTCGGGGCAAATCGGAACTCCGATTTGTCCAGTTTTAGCCCATGGCCGGTGTTTGTTCGGTCAACGCAGCAGCGCTCGCTGGCACAATGACCGGCCTGGCGCTTGCGATCTCCGCCAGCCCCGGCGACGGCGGCATGGCTCGGTGACCGAGCAGGCGCAGGGAGTTGGCGACCACCAGAAGCGTGCCGCCCTCGTGCGCCAGGACACCCATCCACATCGGAACGATGATCCCCCACACCGAGCCGGCCAGGGTCGCGATCGCCATGAGGATGATCACGCTCAGCGCAAACGTGAAGTTGGCCTTCACCGTCCGGCGGGCCCGCCTGGCCAGTTCAACCGCCCAGGGCACGCTGGCCAGATCGTCCGAGAGGAGCACGATGTCGGCCGACTCGAGGGCGGCGTCAGAGCCGATGGAGCCGATGGCGATGGAGACGTCCGCTGCAGCCAGGGCCGGGGCGTCGTTGACGCCGTCGCCGATGACCGCGACCCCGCGGTACACGCCCGAGCTCTTGGACTCGATCGTCGCCTGCTGCTTCATCTCCGCGACCGCGTTGAGCTTGTCTTCGGGCATGAGCTCGGCGTCGACGCGGTCGAGCTTGAGCGCCGCGGCCACCTTCTCGGCGGTGCGGCGGTTGTCGCCCGTCAGCATGCGCACCGGGCGGACGCGCAGGGTGTGGAGCTTCTCCACCAGAGTCGCGGCGCCGGGACGGACCGCGTCGGCCATGATGAGCACCGCCGCCTCGCCGCCGCCGGCCTTCTCGGCGCACGCGTGCGCCACCACCACGCCGATCTGTCCCTGATCCTGGATGCGGGCCAGGGTCGCTTGCACCAGGCTGCGGAAGCACACCGGGATGAGGTCCTGCGTGTGCTTGTACGAACCCAGGCGCACCGGGCAGCCCTTGTAGGTTCCTTCCATGCCCCGCCCGGCGGTGTGGCCGATGTCGCTGACCGGGAGCGGCTCGATCCCGCTGAGTTTGGCCGCTTCGCGGATGGCCGCAGCGATCGGGTGCGTGCTTTCCTGTTCGAGACCCGCTGCCAGTCCGAGCAGTTCGGAGGCGTCGCTCCACGCGACGGGGTGGATCTCGAAGAGGCGCGGACGGCCGATGGTGAGCGTGCCGGTCTTGTCGAAGCACACGCTGCCGATCCGGCTCAGGCGCTCAATGGCCTGGCCTCCCTTGAAGAGCACGCCCGCGCGGGCCGCTCTGGAGATGGCGGCCAACGTCGCGGTGGGGGTCGCGATGACCAGCGCGCAGGGCGAGCAGACGATCAGGATCGTGATCGCGGTCAGGCTCGCCTCGGGCCAGGGACGTCCCAGCGCGTAGTGCCAGATGAGGACGACGCCCAGAGACAGGACCATCACCGCGACCGAGTAGGGCTCGCTGAGCTTGTCGATCATCCGCTGCACGGGCTCGCGCTGCTCGCGGGCGCTGGTGACCAGGTTCAGGATGCGGGCCAGGGACGACTCGCGGACCGGGCGGAGCACCGTCGCTTCGATCGGATCGTCGGTGTTGATCGTGCCGGCGAAGAGCTCGTCTCCGACCTTCACCCGGCGGGGGATGCTCTCACCCGTGATCGCGGACTGATCGAAGGCGGAGGTGCCCGAAGCAACGATGGCATCGGTCGCGACGCGATCGCCCGGGCGCACCTTGATGCGATCGCCCGTCGCCAGATCTTCGGCCTTGACCTCGACCCACTCGCCCGAGGCCGCATCGAGCCTCATGGCGACCGAGGGCATGAGCTTGGAGAGCGCCGAGACTTCACGCTCGGTCCGCTGCATCGCCAGGTCTTCGAGCGCACCGGCAAGCACGAAAAGGAACAGGAGCAGGGCGCCCTCGGTGGGGTGCCCGACGTACGCTGCGAGCGCCGCACCCACGACCATGAGCACGTCGATATCGACCTTGTGCTCGGACAGTGCCGCCCACGCTGCGCGCACGCCGAAGAACATGCCGATCGCCAGCGAGGTCCAGATGAGCCCCTGACCAACGGCGGCCCCCGGCGTGAGCTGGAGAATCCACCCGGCCCCGAGCAGGCTTCCCGCGACGATCGAACAGGCGAGCTCGAACTTCGGCGTGATCTTCATACAGAACCCAGGGTCCGGATCAGAAAGGCGATCGCTGGAACTGTATGGAGATATCGGCACAAAGACCCCCGGAGCGGGGCATGCGCCACCAATCGTGGTTGAGAATCAGTCGCGGATCGGTGCCACCACCGGTCCGCCGGTGGTGCGAAGGGCGGGTGCGTGGGTCGTGGGTTTGTGGTGTGGATGGGCGTGATTGAACGCTCGCACCACCATCGATCGGAGC
>CAZHFW010000015.1:24063-86686 GCA_964531675.1 uncultured Phycisphaeraceae bacterium
ATCGATGGTGGTGGCACCGGAGTGGATCGGTGCCACCACCGGTCCGCCGGTGGTGGGAAGGGCTGGTGCGCGGGTCGTGGGTTTGTGGTGTGGGTCGGCGTGATTGAACGCTTGCACCACCATCGATCAGAGCATCGATGGTGGTGGCACCGGAGTGGATCGGTGCCACCACCGGTCCGCCGGTGGTGCGAAGGGTTGGTGCGTGGGTCGTGGGCTCGTCGTGTGGATGGGCGTGATTGGACGCTCGCACCACCATCGATCAGAGCATCGATGGTGGTGGCACCGAGTGGGGGCTCTCAACTTAAGCGATCACGTTTGCCAGCACTGATCGTCAGCGTCGTCTTCTTCTCCCGCTTTCGCGGAGCCCCGAGCCAGCGGGGCCACCACGTGGGGTACCAGCCTTCGGGCACGAGGGAGCGCACGACCCATGCCAGCGCGACAAGCGCCAGGAGTGTGGTGGCCCAGAAGCTTGGATCGCGGGTGGGGAAGCTCATGCCTCAGCTCGCGAGATGGAACGCGATGGCCGCCGCGACGTACGCCAAGCCGGTCATCCACCCGAGCTGGAGCAGGGCCCAGCGCGTGCCTCCCGCTTCGCGGGCGGTAACCGCGAGGGTGGGGAGGCATTGCATCGCCAGGACGTAGTACACGAGCAGCGACCAGCAGACCGCGGGCGTGAAGATCGGGGTGATGCCGTCGGAACGCTTGGCCTGGCCGATGGTGCGCATCACGCCCTGATCCTCGACGTCGTCGGAGCCTGCGGCGACGGTGATCGCCATGGTCGAGACGAAGACCTCGCGGGCAGCAAAGCTCGTCACCACGCCGATGCAGAGCTGCCAGTCGAACCCAAGGGGTGCGAACACCGGCTCGATGTTCCGGCCGATCTTGCCCGCGAAGGAGTGGAAGAGCGCGTTCTGGCGTTCCAGGGCGTCGGCCCGGCTGGTCAGTTCGTCGACGCGGGTCTGGTCGGCCTCGCCGTGGGCGGTGCCCGCTTGAATCTCGGCACTGATCGCCGCGGCCTGCTCGCGCATCTGCACCGCCTGCGCCGGGACGGGCGTGTGCGGGAACGTGCCGAGCCACCAGAGGACGATGCAGATCGCCAGGATGTTGGTGCCCGCGTTCTTCAGGAACATCTTGCCGCGATCGATCGTCGTGAGCGTCGCGGTGCGGAAGCTCGGGAGCTTGTACGTCGGAAGCTCCAGCGCCATCGGACGGCTCTTGCCCTTGAGAATCGTCCGCCGGAAGATCAGCGCGCTGAACACGCCCGCCAGCGCCCCCAGCGCATAACACGCGATGAACGCCAGGGCCGCCTTGAGAGGCTGATCGCGGAAGAGCAGCGTGGTGAGCAGGACGTACACCGGCAGGCGGGCCGAGCAGGTCATGAACGGCGCCACCAGGATCGTCGCGAGCCGCTCACGCCGGTCGGGAATGCCCCGACAGGCCATGATCCCCGGCAGCGCGCACGCGTGGCTCGACAGGAGCGGCACAAAGGCGTGCCCCGGAAGCCCGAAGGGCCTGAGCCAGCGGTCCATCAGGAACGCCGCCCGCGCCAGATACCCCGTGTCCTCAAGCAGTGCGATGAGGAAGAACAGCAGGCAAATCTGCGGCAGGAACATCGCGGTCGAGCCGATGCCCGTCAGCACGCCATCGCACAAGAGATCGCGGAGCAGGCCATCAGGAAGCGTCGACTTGGCCCACCCGCCGACCACCGTGAAGATCTGCTCGATCAGGCCCATCGGCAGCTGCGCCAGGCTGAAGATGGACCAGAACAGGGCCGCCATCACGCCCAGGAAGATCGCCATCCCGAGGATGGGATGCGTCAGGGCGCGGTCGAGGCGGTCGGTCAGGTCGGTGCGGGCGCGGGGAGCATCGGCGGAAGACGCGATGGTGGTCGAGTTCTGCGCCGCCCCCGCGACGCTCGCGTAGATCTCGTCGGCCCAGTTCTCCAGCGCGTCCTGCGTTCCGGGGGGCGTGCGGTTGGGCACCTTGGCGCGGGCCAGCGCCATGCGGAGATCGTCCGCGCCCTCGCCCGAGCGGGCGCAGGTGAAGAAGACCTCGCATCCCAGCGCATCGGCCAGACGTTCGCGATCGATGTGGATGCCGCGCTTGCGGGCCAGGTCGATCATGTTGATCGCGACCACGGTGGGCAAGCGGCGGCGGAGCACCTCGCCGACGAGCAGCAGATTCCGGGGCAGATTGGTCGCGTCCACCACGATCAGAGCTGCGTTGGGCGCGCCGATCGGCTCGCCCTTGGGCGCCAGATTGCCCGCGAGCACCTCCCGGCAGACCGCGCTCTCGTGCATGTCGAGCTCGATCGAGTAGATGCCCGGCAGATCGATGAGCTGGGCGTTCTGCTCGACATGCTCGAGCTTGATCGCGCCGATGCGGGCTTCCTGGGTCGTGCCCGGAAAGTTGCTGGTCTTGTGACGCAGGCCGCTGAAGCGGTTGAAGAGCGTCGTCTTGCCCGTATTGGGATTGCCCAGGAGCGCGACGCGGAACGCGGGGCGGTCGAAGCTCACGCCCGGACCGGTCTCGCAAGGCACGTCGATGGCCACACGCGTGGCATGCTTGGTGAGGATGACCGGGACTTGGTCCGTGCGGTTGGTCATCAGCGGCCCGGCCGGCGCTCAGCCCACGCCCACCAGCACGCGCTTGGCCAGGGGCTTGGAAAGCCCGATCCGGCACGTGCAGGCGTTCCCGCGCGGGCAGTGCTCGGTGGAGGCGCTGGCGGCGCTCATGCCCCCGACCAGTTCGATGATGCAGGGTTCGCCCAGGCGGCAGATGCGCACGCGGGAGTTCACCCGCAGGCCCATCGCGCGGAGCATGGAGCTGTCACGCGCGTCCAGATCGATCACGCGGACGATCGCGGCCTGCCCGGTGCGGAGCTCCGTCAGAGGCACCGCGGGACCCTGATAGGAAGGCTCAACGCTCGCCTCGGCCGGCGCATCGACGTGACCGGCGTGGACCGGACCGCAGGAATCGTGCTGGCAACAGGACTTAAGCACCGGAGCCTCCGAAAAAGGACGTGCGTGTCTGAAATGTACTCGACGCCCTTTGACTCGTCAACTGTATTGCGATTGAGACTCGGTCGCAACACGACCACGCAGGATTCCTGCGGTCCGTGTCAGATGCTTTTGGTCCGATAAGAGCCCTCAGCCCACGCCCAGATAGGCCTTGCGGACCTCGTCGCTGGCGGCCAGCTCGGCGGCCTTGCCTTCCATCTTGATGCGACCGGTCTCGAGCACGTACGCCCGGTGGGCCACACCCAGCGCCATGTGGGCGTTCTGCTCCACCAGCAGGATGGTGGTGCCGGTGGAATTGATCTCGCGGATGATCTTGAAGATGGTCTGAACGACCTGGGGGGCAAGGCCCAGGGAGGGCTCGTCGAGCAGGAGCAGGCGGGGGCGGGCGAGCAGGGCGCGGGCCATCGCGAGCATCTGTTGTTCACCGCCGGAGAGCGTGCCCGCGTACTGGTTCAGGCGTTCGCGGAGGCGCGGGAACAGGCCGAGCGATTTCTCGCGGTCGGCGGCGATCGCGTCGTGATCGGAGCGGGCGAAGGCGCCCAGGTCGAGGTTCTCGCTCACGGTCATGTTGGGGAACACGCCGCGGCCTTCGGGCGAGTGCGCGATGCCGAGCCTGACGATCTGGTGCGGCGGGGTCTTGACGAGGGACTTGCCCTCGAAGCTGATCGTGCCGGCCGCGGGGCGGACCAGGCCCGAGATGGCCCGGAGGGTTGTGGTCTTGCCCGCGCCGTTGGAGCCGATGAGCGTGACGATCTCGCCCGGGAAGACGCGGAGCGAGATGCCGTGGATCGCCTTGATCGCGCCGTAGGACACGCGCAGGTTGTCGACCGCGAGCATGGTGTCGCCAGCGGGACCGGGAGTCTGATTGGCGGAGCTTTGGGCGTGCATCAGTGTCCGCCTCCGGCTGCGGCCTCGGCGCCGAGGTAGGCCTCGATGACCTTGGGATCGCTCTGCACGTGGGAGGGTTCGCCGACGCAGATGGTGACGCCGTGGTCGAGCACCGTGATCTTCTCGCAGAGGCCCATGACGACGCCCATGTCGTGCTCGATGAGCAGGATCGTGAGGTTGAAGTCCTTGCGGATCTTCTGGATGAGCTGGCGGAGCGCGATCTTCTCCTGGGGGTTCATGCCCGCCGCGGGCTCGTCTAGGAGGAGGACCTTGGGCTCGGTCGCCAGGGCGCGGGCGATCTCGAGGCGGCGCTGATCGCCATAAGGCAGATTGCGGGCCTGCTCTTCGGCGCGGGAGTCCAGGCCGAAGATCTGCAGCAGGTGCATGGCCCGGTCAAGAATCGCGCGTTCCTCGCCCCGGTGGAGCCTCGAGCGGGCGATCGCGCCCGCGGTGGAGTGCGCGACGCGGAGGTGGCACGCGAGCCTCACGTTGTCGAGCACCGAGAGGGCGCCGAAGAGGCGGATGTTCTGGAAGGTGCGGGCCATGCCTCCCGCGGTGATCTTGTGCGGGCGCAGGCCGTTGACGCGCACGCCGCCGAGGATCACCTCGCCCTGGTCGGGCGTGTAGACGCCCGTGAGCAGGTTGAAGCAGGTGGTCTTGCCCGCGCCGTTGGGGCCGATGAGGCCCTGCAGATCGCCCGGGTTGAGGGTGAGATTGAACTCGGTGACCGCCTTGAGGCCGCCGAAGGTCTTGCTCACGCCGGTGACCTTGAGAATGGGCTGGCTCACGCGCCACCCCCGGCCTTCTTCTTGAACAGGCCACGCCAGAACGACGCGTCCCAGATTTCACGAACGCCCAGTAGGCCCTGGGGGCGGAAGATCATGAGCAGAATGAGCGTCAGGGCCCAGCCGATCATGCGGTAGTCCGCGATCCCGCGGAGCAGCTCGGGCAGCATCGTGACGATGATCGCGGCCATGATGGCGCCGGAGATCGAGCCGAGCCCGCCCAGCACGACCATGATGATGATGTCAAAGCTCTTCTGGAAGCCCGAGTCGACGGGGCTGAGCGAGACGCCGAGCGTGTGGCCGTAGAGCCCGCCGGCGATGCCCGCGAAGAACGCCGCGAGCACGAAGGCCCGGACCTTGAACTTGGTGGTGTTCACGCCCATCGCTTCGGAGGCGACTTCGTCCTCGCGGATGGAGAGGAACGCCCGGCCGTAGGAGCTCGACTTGAGCCTGATCGCGACGAGCACCGTGAGCGTCGCGACGACGTAGACCCAGAACTGGCTCGTGTACTTGGGGATGTCCCCGAAGCCCAGGGAGCCCCCGACGGACATCGGGAGCTTGTAGAGCGGCGCCTGGTTCACTTCTTCCGCGGACTTGATCACCGAGCTGGACTGCTGGATGAGCACGCGGACGATCTCGCCGAAGCCCAGCGTGACGATCGCCAGATAGTCGCCCTTGAGGCGGAGCGAAGGCAGCCCGACGATGTAGCCAAGCCCCGCGGCGACCAGGCCTCCGACAAGCAGCGCCACGACAAAGAGCCACTCGCCGCCGCCGAACAGCGGCAGGTCGGGGATCGGGATGAGGCCCGAGAGCAGGCTTGGCCTGATGGCCCCGGCGCCGAAGAGCTTCTGGGAGCCGTAGTACGTGACCATTCCCGAGACGTACCCGCCGACCGCGAGGAAGCCCGCGTGGCCCATGGAGAACTGGCCCGTGAAGCCGTTCACCATGTTGAGGGAGACCGCCAGGATGATGTTGACGCCGATGAAGATGAGCTGGTTGGCGTAATACGCGTCGATCTGGGGGCGGACGATGAACTGAACAAACAGGCCCACCGCCAGCGCGGCAAGCCAAGGCCAGACCGCGTCCCAGGCCGCCCGCGCCGGGCTGGCCCGCAAACCCATCGCCTGTTCAGACAGTCCCGCCAAACCCGATCCTCCTCACCAGACCGACTTCCAGTCCCCAGTGCCCAGTGCCTTCTCTTAAACCTTCTCCACCGTGGCCTTGCCCAGGATGCCGCCGGGCTTCAGGAGCAGGACCAGGATGAGCAGCGCAAAGACGTAGACGTCGCGCATGCTTGCCGAGACGTACGCGGAGCCGAAGTTCTCGAGCAGGCCGATGGCCAGCCCGCCGATCATCGCGCCGCGGATGTTGCCGATGCCGCCCACGACCGCCGCCACGAAGGCCTTGAGGCCGAGCAGGGTCCAGCTCGCGTCCGCGGGCTGCTTGATGGTTTCGTACTTCAGGGCCCACAGGAATCCGCCCGCCGCGGCCAGCATGGAGCCCAGGACGAAGGTGAAGGAAATCACCCGGTCGACCGGCACGCCCATCAGGCTGGCGTTGGTGGGGGAGTGGCTCACCGCCCGCATGGCCTTGCCGATCTTCGAGTGGAAGACCAGCCAGTCCAGGGCGAGCATCAGGAGCACCGCGGTGCCCGCGCCCACCACGTCGAGCATCTTCAGATTGACCTGACCGATCGTCAGGAGCGTGCTGTCGTTGATCAGCGTGGGGATCGTGCGCGGGCTGGTGCCGAAGAAGTTCTTGAGCTGCCCGGTGTTCTGCAGCAGGAGCGAGACGCCGATGGCGGTGATGAGGACGTTCAGTCGCGGCGCCGATCGCAGGGGCCGGTACGCCAGGCGTTCGATGGTGAATCCGATCAGCCCGCACATGCCCATGGCCAGCGCCAGGACCAGCGCGCCCATCCACCACGGCGAGTGCTCGAAGTGCCCCGCGGCCATCAGCTTCTGGGCCAGGGTCAGCGAGAGCCAGGAACCCAGGACCACGATGTCAGAGTGGGCGAAGTTGATGAACTTCAGGATGCCATAGACCATCGTGTAGCCCAGCGCGATCAGCGCGTAGAGGCTCCCGATGGTGATGCCGTCCTTCAGGGTTTGGAGCAGTTGGTCCATGGCTCGTGGCGTTCGGGCGCTGCCCTGGAATCGGGCAGCACAGGAGAGGGGGAGACAATAAACGAACCGGGTGAGAAAGGCGAGCCGGGACCAAACCCCGGACTGGCCGGGCGCCGGCCCCGATCGCCCCGGGCGGTCCGCCCTGGTTATGGCGGTTGCGGCTTCAGAAACCACACTGGAACAGTTACAATTATTCTGGGCAAGTTCAGGCTCAATAGTTCGGGGAATGACCGTGCCTGGCGCTGTTGTCTGAGGGCGTCGGCGCTGGCAGTCCGTGCGTTGCCAGGCGGCTGCAGAGCCTCCCAAGACGGCGACTGGGCTTGGTCAGGGCCATTTTTCAGATGTGTCGTCCGATAACACGAAACAATGTGGCAAACCCGAATTCCTAGGGAATGGTTGGAAGGAACAACGCGGCGCGGTATGCTGGGGCGCTGTTCCGGAACAGTTACGGTCACACCGGGAAGGAGTAGAGAAATGGTTCGTATGGGAATGACGCTGGCGGCTGCCCTGCTCGCCGCGTCCTCGGCTTCGGCGGCCAATGTCACGGTCGGCAACTCGTCGGCCCCCTGGCTTGGCTTCATGAACGTCTTCGATCTGTCCAACAACTTCGTGTTCCCCTCGGGCTGGGGCGTTCCGGACCTCAACGCCACGTTCAACGATGGCGCGGGCACGCTCACCCTCTCGCCCAACACGATCGGCGACCCCGATCCGTTCTGGTACATCGGCGGCGGCGGCCCCGGCGCGCCGGGCAACAAGCTGATGGAGGCCAACCTCTATCAGGAGACCACCGACGTGTACAACGGCCAGACCCTGAGCTTCACGGGACTGGTCCTCTCCAACACCTTCACCAGCGCGCACGTCTCGAAGATCTTCATTCGCGACTTCGCGCCCGACTACTCCTCGTTCAACGAGACCTCGATCCCGCTGGTTGCCGGCGCGTTCAGCCTCTCGCTCGCGTGTGATCCGGGCTTCGGCCGTCACGTGCAGTGGGGCTTCCAGACCAAGGGCGTGAACGTCTGGTTCACCGACGTCGCCCCCTTCGGCAACGCGGTCATCGCCACCCCGGCCCCCGGCGCCTTCGGCCTGCTCGGCCTGGGCGGCCTGCTGGCTGGTCGTCGCCGTCGCTGAGACGCTCGCGATTGATCTCGCGCTCTTCACCCGGAGCCTGTCCTGTGACAGGCTCCGGCTTTCTTTTTGCCGCGCGTGTTCCAACGCGTGAACAAGTCCACACCCAACGAGCCCCACGCACAAGCGTGGGGTCAGGCCCAACGGGTTGAACGCCCGGTCGTATCCGAGCGGTGATGTCGCGACGAGCGATGTGTTCGGCGTGGTGTCGTTGGTGCTCCGCCATGAAAAACCCCACGCTCGCGCGTGGGGCTTGCTGGCTTTGGGGCTGTGGGAGTCTTGTGAAGGGATCTGGTTCCGCGTTGAAACGCAACGTGCTCGTTGCAGCGGCTCAGTCGAGCAGCTCGCGAAGGCCTGACAAGCTCCGACGGAGGACGTGCAGGGCCCGGCGGCTGATGTAGTAGACGCGCTGTTCATTCACGCCGAGTTCGGCTGCGACGCCGGCGACGGGGACTTCCTGCACGAATCGGCGCAGGACGACCAGTCGCTCTTCTGGCGAGAGCTCGCGGACCAGCGCGTCGTGGATCGCCTGGCGAAGCTCGCCCCGCGCCTGCTCCGCTTCGGCCAGATGTGCCGGATCCTGAAGCTCGGGATCGGCCTGATGCTGCAGGGCGTACTGCGCCGCGTGCCTGGCCTCGGTCTGGATCCGGCGTCGAGCCCGCCAGGTCAGCCATGTGAGCGCTTTTCCCCCGATGCGGAGCTGCTCGGCCTCGGGCAGATGCGAGAAACGGTCTGCCACGAGCTGGCAGACCTGATTGAGCAGGTCCTCCCGGACATCGGGCGGAAGGCTCTGGAAGTCTCCGCCCCTGCTCAGTTTGATCTTTGTGCGGTATTCATCCATGTCGAGGGCCGAGAAAAGCCGGGATCGCAGTGCGTGGGAATGGTTGCGTCCAAGGGTGGCCAGATCCTTCAAAAAATGGTCGCGGGAGCGCATATCCGGAGGGAGCTGCAGTCCCGCGATGGTGGGCGGGGTGTCTGCTTCCGATTCTTGAGCAGGGGATGAGCGTCATGAGCATGGTTGATGAGACACATGTCCTTTCACCGGAACTCAAAGGCGAGCTGCCGGACGCGATCCGACGAGCCTGCGGGTCATCGGGCATTTTTCTGATCATCGAGGTTCCCGGGCTGGGCCGGGCGATCGTTGTTGATGAGGGAAGGCTTGGAGAACTGGTACGCCTCTTCAAGGACGAGTCGTTTGCAGCGTCCCTGGAGCGCGGCTTGAGTGCATTCGCGAGCCGGTCGGGCCAGACACGCGGCGAGGGCATCATGCCGGAAGACGAGCGTCGTCCGCTCTGCGAGCCGGAGATGGGTGAGTCGATGCCCAAGGCGCTCTCAGACTTCAGGCATGGCCGAGGAAAGGTGCGAGACGCAGACGACTTCCCATCCTGACGGGTGGGAAGTTTTCTTGTCCGGGATCAACGCATCGGCGCGTTTGGCTTGCGTGAAACCGTGGCCATGGTGAGCAGCGTGTGCTCGGCGTGGATGCCGCTGGGTGCGCCGTTGATGTGAATCACCGCGGCAAGCCATGGCGGCGGCGCAGCGCGCTGCGGGCGAGGAACCGTCGCAACGACGATGCGTGCCGGCCCCGGGAGCGGCATGTCACGGATCGCGTTGGCGATCCGCACCGCGACCGGATCGGTCATTCCGGAGACCAGTTCGGACACCGACCAGCCCGCGTTGGGGTTCAGGTTGACCATGGTGATCAGATCCCGGAAGGTCCGCTGCACATCCGGATCGTTGGCGTACTTGAGGTATTGACGCTCGGCTTCATCGGTCCAGAAGAAACGCATGACGCACTCCTGCCCGGAGGAACCATGCGACCAAGTTGCACGCTCAAGGCGAGCCTGATCGGTTTCATGTTCTTGAGAAGCCCCGGGCGGGCGCAGCGTAGAGATTCGGCGATCCACTGTCTCGCGCAAAATGAATGGTCGGCGTCGACGGGCCGCCACGAAAGTGCGGCGGGCAGTCGCGCGCGTGTGAATCCTTGCGGTGATGTCCCTCGCCGAATCGCATCAGCCCGGTCTCCGCTGCGCGGGGGTGGCGGATTGCCGCGCAGCTGTGGTGCTCGGCGTCGTGCGGATTTTCTGGACGCGGTCGGCGCAAGAAAAAGCCCCCGGCGCTGACCGGGGGCCTTGAGGGGGACGCGGGCGGTCAGTTGTCCTGCGAGAGGATGATCACGGTGTAGGGGCCGATGCCGACGTTGGCGTTGTAGCCCATGCCGTCCTTGGCGCCGGCGTTGGCGGTGGTGTCGTAGCTGTTGGTGTTGTTGAAGTCGGAGCTGTATCCGTTCCAGTCGGAGTTGAAGCGGACCTTCCAGGTCCCGCCGCGGGGGAAGCCCAGGTTGTAGCTCGGGAAGGCGGTGCCGCTGAAGTTGGCGACGATGACGACGTCGTCCTTGGCGCCGCCGTTCTGCCAGCGGTGGAAGCCGATGACCTTGCTCGTGTCGTTGATGTGGTGGACGTTGATGTTGTTGCCGCGCAGGCCTCGGGTGGTGTCGAACCAGTTCCGGCGGAGGCGGATGAGATCGCGGTACATGGTCTGGATGCCCGCGTAGGTCGTGAGCTTGGTCCAGTCGACCGGATCGGAGTCGGAGAAGAACCCGTCCTCGAGCACTTCCTGGCCTTGGAAGATCATGGGGATGCCCGGCGCGGTCATGACCAGGCCCGCTCCGAGCGTGGAGCGCTTCTTGGAGTACCACGAGCCCGCGTTTCCGGGCCAGATTTCCTCGGGAACGCGCGAGTGACCATTGGCGACCTCGTCGTGGCTCTCGGTGTAGATCACGCGCTGGTTGGCGCTGCCGTTGTAGTAGTGCTGGAGCGCGTCACGCACGGAGAACATGGACCGGCTGGAATCGCTGGAGGCGATGATCGCGTCGCGGATGGGATGCACGAAGGCCGCGTCCCATTGGCTGTCGAAGCCTGCGCCGCCGGCGCCCGTGGTCTTGGTGAGCCACTCGTTGTTCTGGAGGTCTTCGGCGATGGAGATCTTCCAGGCCTGGTTGGCGTCGATCTCGTTGTTGCAGTACTGGAGCAGGCTCCATCCGTCGGGGATGTCGGTGCCGACGCCGTTGCTGGTGTTGCGGATGTTGCACGTGGAGTCCCAGCGCAGCCCGTCGGCCCGGCACTCCTGGATCCAGGACATGACGCTGTCGCGGATGTAGGAGCGGACTTCGCCCCTGCCGTAGTCAGGACGGGTGTCGCCCCAGGGCGTGCTGGAGCGGTAGTCCTGGTAGAAGTAGATGCCGCCCTTGCTGTTCTGCTGCCAGCCGTCGAACTGCCACATGTCCAGATCGGACGGGCCGTAGTGGTTGTGGACGACGTCCTGGATGACGCCCATGCCGCGTGCGTGGCACTCGTTGACGAAGTTCTTGTACCCGTTGAGCCCGCCGTAGTACGACTCGATGGTGTCCGGGTCGGAGGGGTTGTAGCCCCAGGAGAAATCGCCCGCGAACTCGGAGATGGGCATGAGCTCGATGAGGTTCACGCCCAGAGCCTGGAGCTGATCAAGACGGCTGATGGCGGTCGCGAAGGTGCCCGGAGATCCGCCCGCAGCGTCGTTGAACGTGCCGATGTGCATCTCGTAGATGACCGAGTCGTTCCACGCGGGGGTCGCGAACGAGGGTGACTTGGCACGGCCTGTCACCGCCACATCGTCGATCGCCAGCCCGTCGGAAGGCAGGGGCGAGTTGTCGTATTGCTGCCAGCGGACCTTGAAGTTCGCGCCGGGCGTGAAGCCCGCGGCGGCCGCGGCGGCGGAGAGGTCGATGGTCTGTGTGGAGAAGGTCGTGGAGATCGCGGGATAGGTCCCGACCTTGGTCCAGGTCGTCCCGTCGTTGGAGATGAAGACGCCGTCGGTGGTGTCGGTCTCTTCGCCGACGTTGCGGACCTTGTAGGAAAGCGAGAGCTTGGCGTAGTTGGCCGCGTTGATGGAGAGCGTGAGGCGGCTGGTTTCGTAGGTGCTCGAGGCGGAGCTGTCGAATGTGCAGCCGCGCGTGCCGGTGGCCTTGTAGGTGGTGGAAGTCTGGATGCGCCAGGTGGACGTGCCCGAGAGATTCCAGGAGGCGCCGAACGTGCCGGTCTCAAAGCCATCGGAGAAGAGGGTCACGGTCGGTCCATAGACGGACCAGTCGAAGTTGTCGGCGCGGATGATGGAGTTGCCCGAGGAGTTGACGACCTCGCGCCCGCGCGGGTCCTTCTTCCAGAGCGTGTTGGCGCCGTTCACGACGACGAACTTGTACTGCTGCCCATCGACGGCGCCCGGCACGTCCACGGACCAGTTCCCGTTCCCCTCGGAATACAACGGATTGGCGGTCGCGGAGAACGCGTTGAACGTTCCGGCGACGCGGACCGCGCTGGCGTTGGGCGCCCAGACGCGGAACGTCACGCCTCCCGAGTAAGGAATCGCCCCCATCCCGGGCTTGGTCGAAACTTGCGACCAGGCGCTGAGGGCAAGACCGGCAACAACCACAACCGACGCAGTCAACCTGCTCTTGAACATGAAACCTCCGGATGTGAGTGGGTTGGCGCTGCGGCCTTGGAAGCGCCGGGGAGATTCCCGCAGACTACCCAGACTGCCAGGAACCGCAAGCGGGAAATCCCGCAAAGCGGGGGTTTGGAGCGGCGCGGATGATGGAGGCGCGTGGGGCGTGGCAGCACTCCTCGGCGCGGGCGCGGCACTTTGCCAACGTTGTGCGGCGGATCTGCGGCGCGTGCGCGAAAAGTGCGCCAACGTGCAACGGGAATGTGCCGAGCGACCATTGCGTCGTCCGCCGAATCCCGCGAGCGAAATTCTCCACGACCAACGAGCCCCACGCGCAAGCGTGGGGTCCACCCCTTTGGGTCAAGATGCCCGCGGTGTCCGAGCGATGGAGTCGCGACGAACACGGGGGTTTCGTGGTGTGGTTGGTGCGGTGTCGTCGGCATGGTGGGGTCGGTGCTCTGCCATGAAAAACCCCACGCTTGCGCGTGGGGCTCGTTGGCGTTGGGATTTGCGTCGTGCTCTCGGTCTTACGGCGTCACGGTTGCGGCGTACACCGGCTTGCCGCCCTTCATCTGCACGATGACCGCGGGCTTCACCGCGTCGCGCTGGGCGTTGAGGCTGATCACGCCCGTCACGCCCTTGAACTCCTTGGTCGCCGCGATGGCGTCACGGAGGTCCTTCTTGGACTCGCTCTTGGAGCGGCTCATGGCGTCGAAGAGGATCTTGGCGGCGTCGTAGCCCAGGGCGGCCAGGCCGTCGGGCGTGGAGCCGTAGGCGGCCTTGTACTTGCTCACGAAGTCCTGGATCTCCTTGGTGGGCTGATCGGCCGCGTAGTGGTTCGAGTAGTACGAGCCCTCGATGGATTCGCCGGCGTTCTTGGCCAGATCGTCGGAGTCCCAGCCGTCGCCGCCGAGCAGCGGGACCTTGATGTCGAGCTTGCGGGCCTGACGGCTGATGTTGGCAACGTCGGTGTAGTAGCCCGGGATGAACAGGAGTTCGGCGCCCGCCTGGCGGATCTTGGTGAGCTGGGCGTTGAAGTCGCTGTCACCGGCGGAGTACGCCTGCTCGCTCACGATGGCGCCGCCGAAGCCCTTGAAGGCCTTGGTGAACTCGTCCTTGAGGCCGACGGAGTACGCCGAGGCCTGGTCGAAGAGGATGGCGGCCTTCTTCACCTTGAGGTTCTCGCTGGCGAACTTGGCGCACGCCATGCCCTGGAAGGGGTCGATGAAGCAGACGCGGAAGATGAAGTCGCCCTTCTTGGTGACGTCGGGGTTGGTGGAGCTGGGCGTGATCATGGGGACGCCCAGAGGCTGGGCGACGTCCGCGCCGGCGAGGGAGACGCTGGAGGCGACCTCGCCCAGGAGCGCGATGACCTTGTTCTGCGTGATCTGCTTGGAGACGACGGCACCGGCCTTCTCGGGCTTGCCTTCGGTGTCGTCGGAGACGAGCTTGATGTGGCGCATCTTGCCGTTGAACATCACGCCGCCGGCCTTGTTGGCCTCTTCGATGGCGAGCTTGATGCCGTTGTCGGTGGACTTGCCGAAGGTGGCCTGCGGGCCGGTGAGCGAGCCGTAGTGGCCGATGGTGACCTCGTCAGCCGCAGCCGCAGCGGCGCCGGTGGGGGCGGCATCGGTCTTGGGCGCGCCGGCGTCGGCGGGCTTGTTCTCCGAGGTGGTTCCCGTCGCGGCCGGTGCGGGCTTGGCCTCTTCCTTCTTCTCGCAGCCGCTCAGAGCGCCCACGCACGCGAGCAGACCCGCCGCGAGCAGCCCTTTGGAGAGACCCCAGTTCCGACCCTGACGCGCATTGCTGAGCATCGTCCAAGTTCCTTTCGATTGATACCCACCCGGCCCGGCCGGCGCACACAGACAGATGGTTCCGGCGGGGCGGGCTGATTGTTCGGCGCGGCCAGCGAATGCCGCGGGTCGTCACGGTACCCGATCCGACCGCCGGTCGCAGGCCGGGGGCCGGATCAGGGACGGCTGCCCGAATGCGGCGCGTGGGTGTCAAACTCGGCAAAATGAGGACAAGCAAGGGGTTAGGAATCTGGTGGCGCTTGTCACAACCCCCTCGGCCTTGGCCGCATATTCCTTGACCGGACCCCCGGGAACGGCGATAGTTGGCCCTGGGCCTGGCTGTTCCCGGGTGAGCGGCCGATCCCATCCTTCTTATAGATGACCACCGCCGGCATCGCCGGCGCGACCGACTGAAGGGAGTCCCTGCACATGTTCACGTTCCGCGCCCGCATGGGCATGCTTGCGCTGGTCGCCTTCGCGTCCACCGCGATCGCCCAGCCCTCCTCGGTGGAGCACACGCCCGCCACCCAGACGTTCAATCAGGCCTCGGGGATCACCCAGCGCGAGCCCGACGTGCCGCGGGATGGCGAGGCGGTGGACTTGTACCTCCGCGTGTCGTTCCAGTTCACCTATGACCGCGTGTGCGTGTACTACACCACCGACGGGTCGGAGCCCTCGGGCTCCTTCGGCTCGCCGACCGGGACGACGCAGGTCCTGCGCAACGATCTGGGCTCGGTGAACTTCCTCTACAACGAGTCCAGCGGCGGGACGCGCGATTGGTGGAAGGCCACCCTCCCCGCGGGCACGCGCTCCTACGGCCAGACCATCAAGTACAAGCTCTCGGCGTGGAAGCCCTTTGTTGGTTCCGAAGTCTTCGCCAACGGCGGGGCCTCGTACGCCTTCACGAACAAGATCGCCTGGCCCGGCGCCGGCGCTGGTCAGGCCAATCCTGCCGCTGGCTATCCCCCGGTCACGTTCTGGAAGGAAGAGGCGATCTTCGGTAACACCTACACCGCTGGTCAGCTTGATCAGAACGGCACGGTCTACGACTTCCACTTCCCCACGCCCGGCGGTGTCAACGGCGTGGGCACCCGCAACGAGGGCTACGTCGACGGCGTCGACACCTTCCCCGCGGGCCTTCCCTCCGGCTGGCGCGGACAGATGCACCTCAACCAGGCCATGCCCGGCATCCGCGTCGACGGCGTGACGCACTGGCTCTCCAATCCCAACGGCGTGAGCTTCCAGAACGTCCAGCAGGCCTACGTCAACGACTCCAACACCATCGCGACCTCGCAGCGCCTCTTCCAGGCCGGCTCGGACATCAACGTCCAGCAGTACGACTTTGCCCCCATCGGCGTCACCTTCCCGAACGACGGCGGCGGCAATCCCCAGCGCCACATCTACATCAAGCGCCTGATCCTCACCAACAACGGCGTCTCCACCAAGACCGCGTACGTCTACTGGTACGTCGACCCCGCGATCAACGGCGGCGATGACTACGACTCCATGTTCGTCGATCCCTCCAAGGCCGCGATGGTCGCGTACGACAACACGTACCGCGTCGTGACCGGCACCGGCACGGGTTTCACCAGCCCCAACGAGTACAACCCCACGACCTTCGGGGGTTACGAGAAGAACAAGTCCCTCTACCTGGCCAGCGCGATGAAGGTGCTCAACAGCTCCGGCGCGATCCAGACCACCGCGACCGACTTCTGGCGCGACTCCTCCTCCGACAATGGCCAGGGCTGGATGGGCGCTCCGGTCACCCTGCCTCCGGGGCAGAACGTCGAGGTCGATTTCATCATGGCCGGCGGCGTGGACAACTTCGCGGGCGCGACCGGGACCTACACCTTCGCGCTCTCCAACGTCATCCAGTGGTTCTACAACACGTCCATCTCGGGCCTGCAGAACACCACCGACGCGTACTGGTCCAACTGGCTCAACTCGGGCGTGACCGTGACGACGCCCGACGCGGACGTGAACAAGGTCATGCGGCGCGGCCTGCTGGCGACGGCGCTGCATTGCGATGCGGTGAACGGCGGCGTGATCGCCGGGTTCCACAACGGCGCGTATCCGTACGTCTGGCCCCGTGACGCGGTCTATGCCGCGATCACGCTGGCGCGGACGGGCCACCTGACCGAGGCCCGCAACGTGTACGAGTGGATGAAGAACACGACGTACCGCGACTTCGAGCCCTGGGGCCGCAAGGGCTTCTGGAAGCAGAAGTACTCCACCGATGGCTACGTGATCTGGGGCGCGCCGCAGATCGACGAGACCGCGGTCTTCCCGTGGGGCGTGTACTACCAGTACCTCATGACGGCGGATGCGTCGGTGCTCAGCTCGTACGTCGAGCAGGTGCGCGATTCGGTGCAGAGCATGACGCGCGACTCGAGCGACTCACGCCTGCGCTACGAAGAGGCGTACAACCTGGTGTACTCCAACAACGTGTGGGAGGACTCCTACGACACGTTCATCTACTCGAACGCCAACATCGTCAAGGGCCTGCGCGACGCGGGCTCGATCTTCTCGGCGATGGGGCTCAGTTCCGAGGCGAACGACGCGGTGAACAAGGCCAACACCGTCAAGGCCGGTCTGGATGGACGTCTGGACTGGGATGGCGAGAACACCGACATCTCCCAGCTCGGCATCGTCTACCCATTCCAGGTCTACGCGCCAACCGACTTCCGCTCAGCGCGGGTCATCGACCGCATCAACGGCGTCAAGAAGAAGTTCAACAACACCTACTGCTGCTCCGAGCCCCTCATCAACTACTCGGGCCAGCACCAGGACACCATCAACCGCTACTGGGGTGATGGCTACTGGAACGGCGGCCCCTGGTTCCTCTCGACGCTCTGGTACGGCCTGTTCTACGCCGAGCGCGCCGACTACACCTCGGGCACGGGCGACATCGACAACCACAAGTACCGCCTCGACCTCATGATCGATCGCCTCGGCCCCGCGGGTCTGGGCGCCGAGCAGATCTCGTACAACAACTCGCTGCTCTATCCCAACTTCGTGCTGCAGACCGCCTGGCCCAACGCGTGGGAGTCCATGAGCACGCTCGTCGACAGCGTCATGGCCTTCCTCGACTTTGCGCCCGATGCTCCCAGCAACACGTTCCGCATCGATCCCAAGCTCCCGAGCGACTGGACCACGATGACGTTCAACAACGTGACGCTGGTGCACACGCCCTCGGGCCACACCCACAAGGTGCGCGTCGAGGTGATCAACGACGAGCCTTCGACGTCGGTGACGGTCAATCTCACCAACCTCTCGGGCTTCGCGGTCAACGCCGACGTCAACCCGCGCATCCCCAGCGGCCAGCCCGCCAAGCTCGGCGTCTGCTCCGTCAGCGTCAACGGCTCGCCCCTGCTGGCGGGCGTGGACTACACGCACGATCCCAGCACCGGCCGCGTGGACATCGCCCCGCAGGCGCTGGCGACCGGCGCAAACGCGGTGACCTCGATCGTCGTGACCTACGGCATCTCGGCCGACGTCACGGGTGATGGACAGCTCGATCTGGCCGACTTCTTCCAGTTCCTGGGCGACTTCGACACCACCTCTCCCGGCGCCGACATCGACGGCGTCCCGGGCGTGGACCTCGGTGACTTCTTCGCCTTCCTGGGCGCGTTCGACCAGAACTGCTTCTGATCCCTCCGCCGTTCGCCCCCAAAGGCCCGCGCCCGACGCGCGGGCCTTTTTTCATGCGCGAGCGTGGGTTATGGGTGAATAGTCACCAGAACAATTCCAGAAACGTCTTGATACGAATCAAAGCTGTTTTTTATAGGACGCAAATCTCCAGAGACAGCCCAAATCGATGCTGTATTGCTCCGATTTCGGACCTTCGGCGAGCTTGTGCTGTCAAATCACGCATGAAATCAAGCGATTTCACGGGCTCCCGCGCAGCCATGAATATACAGTGCTGACGAGTCTTCGCGACCTGGTGGTCGTCGGAGCGCAATATTGTGCCCTTGTCGGGAGCTTCAGGGGCCTGAGCCAGGACGTGGGACGGAGGAACGGTCATGAGCAGAACGGTGTTCGCGGTGGTGGCGGTGGCGGGTCTTGCGACGACGGCGGCGGCGGGCCCGGGCTCGCTGGTCAGCATCGGCGACCTGCCGGGCGGCGCGGTTTCGAGCGAGGCCTTTGGTGTTTCGCCCGACGGCCAGATCGTCGTCGGTACTTCGGCGGTGAGTCCCACCATCGGACACGCGGTGGCGTGGACCCGTGACGGCGGGCTCGTTGACCTGGGCCTCAAGTCGGGCGGCACGCTCCGTGCGGCCTACTCGGTCACCAACAACGGCCAGTTCTCCGGCGAGACCACCGTGCCGCAGGCTGCCCGCGGTTCCATCGCGGCTCCCGCGATCACGCTCCTGCCCGGTTCGGTCTCCGGCGGCTTCTTCGGTTCCGCGGGGCTGGCCATCAGCGCCGACGGCACCCGCGTCGTCGGTTCCCGCGAGCTCTCGGGCTTCGTGATCGAGTCCTGCTTCTGGGACGGCACGAGCGTTCAGAGCATCGGCAATCTCGCGTCCGATCCGTTCCTCTCGCTCGCGCAGGGCGTGTCGGCCGATGGGGCCGTCATCGTCGGCCAGAGCGACACCGACGCGGGCTACGCGGCGTACCGCTGGACCTCCGGCTCCGGCGCCGTCCAGCTTCCTTCGCTCCCCGACGCGCCCACCGAGAACACCAACGCCAATGGCGTGTCGCGCGATGGCCTGGTCATCGTCGGCAGCGGCGCCAACGAGAATGGCAGCACCCGCGCGGTGAAGTGGGTCGAAGGACAGGTTGAACTGCTCCCGGGCCAGACCGGCTTCGGCGACGCCCTGGCGACCAACCTCGATGGCTCGGTCATCGTGGGCCGTGCGGTCGCGGGCGGGCCCACCGCGGTCGCGGTCATCTGGGACGCCAATGGCTTCCGCACCCTCACCGCGGCCCTGACCGCCAAGGGCGTGGATGTCACGGGCTGGACCCTCAAGTCCGCGGCCAGCGTGTCGGATGATGGCAAGACCATCGTCGGCACCGCCACCGATCCAAGCGGCAACACCGTCGGCTTTGTCGCCTACCTCGGCACCGATTGCGTCGCCGACGTGAACAACGACAACAGCGTGGATCTCGGCGACTTCTTCGACTTCTTCAACGCCTTCGACCAGAACACCCTGCCCACCGCGGATGTGAACTACGACCTTACGGTCGACCTTGGCGACTTCTTCGACTTCTTCAATGGCTTCGACGCTGGCTGCTGATCAGACCTTGGTCTGAACGGACCGAACGACATCGAACACGAACGCCGGAGGCCCAGAATGCCCCGGCGTTTTTTCATGCCTGTGCTGCGGTGGATGAACGCGAGCGCGGGTGCTCAGGCGCTGGGCTGGCCGACGTGTTCGAAGAACATCGCGTAGCCGGCGCGCCAGATCGGCCAGACCACTTCGCAGCGGAAGCCGACGAACTCGGAGGGGTCCCAGCGGATGTGATCGAAGAAGTAGCGGGTGAGCTCGGCGTGGCGCGGGTAGAGCTCGCTCCCCGCGTTGGTGAGGCCATTGCCGAGGAGCTGAAGTCGGGGCTGCGCGGGAAGGCGCGTGACCCAGCGTTCTTCGGGCGGCGCGCTGAGGCCCGGGTTCCAGAGCTGGGCTTCGATGCTCGGGCGGTACTGGCGCTCGATGCCTCGATGGAGGAAGACATCGAGGATGAGGCGGCGCGTGGGGCAGCTCACCAGCGACCACACCGCGTCGAGTGTGTGCTGGTTGGTTTCGGGGTCGATCATCGGCCCGTAGCCTCGGATCGCGGTGACGACGTCGAAGCTCTGCGTGCGTGAACCGGCGGCCGGATCGACGACCTGCAAGAGTTTGCCGCGATCGCCGCGGGAGGTGACCATCGGGAGCGGATCGGACGTGAAGGGCTTGAGGATGGCCTCGGGTGTGCGGCCGCGGGGCGCCTGGTTGTTGAGAAGGCTCAAGCCGCCGGGCTGATCATCGGTCGCGAGCGTGTTGCCCGAAGAGAGGACCATGGGCATGCCGCCGGGGGAGACCAGGCTTCCGATGAGCCCCTTGGCCATCGCGTGCTCGAGCACGCCCGGGCGCTCGGGGGATTCGCGGAAGGCGTAGACGCTCAGCGCGACATCGCACGCACGGCCCGTCACCTGGGCTGCGGTCTCAAAGAGCCCGCGCCTGGAGTCGGCGGACGCGAAGGCTGCGTCGGAGTTCTGATTGGTCACGCCCGGCGCGCCGAGGCGCTCGACGAGCTTGGTGTGGCTTCCCGCCAGCGCCGCGATGAGTTGTTCGAACTGCTCAACCGCCGATTCGCCCGATTCGATATCGGCGGCTTGTAGCCCCGCGCGGCGCAGGCCTTCCAGGAACTGACGCAGTCCCTCGACACCCGGGAGCTTGGAGAGGATCGTGACCGAGCCGGGCGACTCGGCAGCGGCCGAGACCACGCGCTGACAGGTCACGCGGAGAACGCCCAGCTGCCTGGACATGCTGCTGGCGCCGCGGGCCGCCGGGGGAAGCAGACCGATGAGCCGTCCAAGCTCGGCGTGCAGGCGCAGGGCCACGCGTTCGGCCTCGGCGAGCTCCTGAGCCGAGAGCGGCGTGATCTGACGTGATCTGAGTACAGCCCCAGCGCCTGGCATGACACGCACGATACCGTCCGGGCCGGTGCTCGTGGGGCGTCGAATCGGGGAATATCCAAACCTTTCTGGCATGGATTCTGATTCTTTATTATCGGACGCACTGCGGAAATGCAGGATTTCCTGGGGGAGGGTGACGGAAATCCGAGGATTCAACATCCGAAGAAAGGGGAAAGCTCTTGATTTCAGAACTGTACTGAGTACATTCTGGAAATCAAGCCCTGCGTTGGTGGTCGGGCTTCCTCGAACGGACACGAATCGGAAGGACTGCGATGAACGCGAAGATCTTGGCTCTGGTGGCGGCGGCGTGTGCAGCGGACGTGGCGATGGCCACCGATCCCTATCGCGCGATCAGCCTGGGAACCCTTGAAGGCGGCACGGGCTCGGTCGCCTGGGGCATCAACAACCGCAAGCAGGTGGTCGGGCAAGCCGACGACGCGCTGGGCAACGGCCGGGCGTTCGTCTGGGAGAACGGCCTGATGACCGAGCTCCCGATGCTCCCCAGCGGCGGGCCGGCTTGGGCGTATTCGATCAATGACTCGGGTGTGATCGTCGGCGAGTGCAAGGATGAGAACTCCGTGAGCCGTCCGGTCATGTGGCAGAAGGACAAGGACGGGAACTACCAGATCACCGACCTTGGCACGCTCGCCAAGGACGGCGCCGGCTTCGGCGTCGCGATGCGGATCAACAACGCGGGAGAGATCGTGGGCTACGCGACCGCGGTCTCCCCCGGGCCTTACCACGCGTTCCTGATCACCGACGGGAACATGATCGATCTGGGCACCCTCGATTACACGGGCAACTTCGCGTACTCGCAGGGCCTGGGCATCAACGAAATGGGCCACACCTCGGGCTTTGCCTACCGCACCTTCGGCGGGCCCGAGCACGGCTTCTTCTCCGGCGATCGCGGCCAGGTCGACATCACCCCGACCGACCGCTATGGCCTGGCCCAGTGGCACTCCCTCAATGACGCCGACGTCATGACGGGCTGGGTTGGCGGCTCGACGACCGGCGGCGCGTTCCGTGCGGCGATCTACTCGCCCGACAACGGCATCGAACTGCTCCCCTTGATTGCCGATGCCACCGATGGCTACGCCTACGACATCAACGAGTCCGGCCGTGTGGTCGGCGAGATGTTCTTCCCCGACACCATCTCCACCTTCTGGAGCTTCACGTACCACAACGGCGTGAGCACCGACATGTCGGGCATGGCGCCCGAGGTCGGCTACCTCAGCACGCTCCGTGCGGTGAACAACTCGGGCGATATGGTCGGCACAGCGGACGCGCCGGGTGGGCCCATGGCTGTCCTGCTCCGGCCGGCCTGCGCCGCCGACCTGAATGACGACGGCGTCATCGACCTCTCGGACTTCTTCGCCTTCTTCAACGCCTTTGACACCTCCGATCCCGCGGCGGACGTGGATGACGCGTACGGCGTGGACCTGGGTGACTTCTTCGCCTTCTTCAACGCCTTCGACTCCAACTGCGGCGCGGTGTGAGTCGTGCGTGGCGCTTGCTCGCCACGCCGGTCATGCCGGGCACGCCGGTCAGAGCCGTGCGGCGCAAGCCGCCGGATCCTGATCGAAAGGTTGTGAGGTTCTGGGCCGCGTGCCGGCAGCTTGCGCTGCTCGGCTCTGACGGGGCCGGACCTTGATCGAGCACCCCATCGGGCTCGTCCGTCGGAGGGTTTACCCCAACCTCCGGCGGGCGGGTCCGCCTCTTCCGACGCTCACGGGACACCGTGGGCGTTGTTGTTTTTGAGAGCGCACCGGCCAACGAAAACGCCCGCAGCATGTGCGTGCGGCGGGCGGTGTGGGCGTGTGGAATGAAACGAGCGGATCAGTCGCGACGCCGGCGTGCAAATCCGGCCAGCGTGAAGGCTGCCAGCGCGCCGGCACCGGGCGCGGGGACGACTTGGAGATTGAATGAGAAGCTCCCGACGCCCGACCAGCCGCCGGTGGGCGGGCGCTCGCCGACGCCGAACTGGGTGGCCTCGCCGAGGATTTCGTAGATGCCCGCGGGAAGGGTGGTCTCAAGGTGGATGGGCGCGCCGATTTCCCAGTTTGGGCCGTTGATGTAGCCGGTCTCGACTTCGCCCAGGACCGCGTTGGTGGAGAGGTTCTTGAAGCGCATCGTGACGGGCTTTGCGGGGCCGGTCCAGAACGCGAAGGTGGCGGTGTTGATGGCGCCGTCGAAGACGATCTGGGTGGGGGAGGCCAGGGAGAAGACGATCTTCACGCGTGAGAGGGCGCGAGCGTCGCGCGAGTCGGTGACGAGGCGCTGTGTGGCGTAGGCGGAGACCGCTCCCTGGCCTGAGATGGAGGTGGGGGAGATGGAAGAGGACTGGCTGCCGGTGGCGCCGGCGGAGGAGTTGAAGGCGGTCACGCTGCCGGTGTCCGACCAGGAGTTGAAATCGGGCGCGCTGGAAAAGAAAACGGGCTGGTCCTGGAAGCCGCTGGCGCTGGAGTAGTTGGCGCCCAGATCGATCCGGCGATCCTGGCCTGTGACGTTGAGTTGTGCGCCGGCAGCGTTTGCGAGAGCGAGCGGAAGCACGAGCACCGCGAGCGCGCGGTGAGAGCGGTCGGTCATGGGCCATTCTCCTGAGGTCCCGCGAGTACTTCTATGACTGAATCACAGATCCAGCCCAAAGCAAGCAAATCCCGGGGATGGGTTGCTGAAGTTCGACCACGGCGGTGGGAGTCAGGCAGTTGGCCGGGTCGTGGCAGCGCCGATGCGCGCGGCGGTGGGCGTGGACGGCGCAGATCTGTTGCAAGCTGCCGTGTTTGCGTTGCGCTGGATGCGTTGCTCCGTGAGGGTCAACCCTCTCCGAGTAGAATCGATCTGGCGACCGCGACGCTCCGCGGTTCCTTGCCGCTGCGGGGCAGCTTTGTTTGTCAAGGCGACGAGATTGCATGCGATCCAAGGCTGTCACACTCGGGATTGCGATTGGCGTGTCGCTCGGCATCGGTGCGGCAGGTGTCGCGGCGATGATGGGTGCGGATCGTGACCTGACGGCTTTCCTGTTGGCAGCGGCGGTCGTCCTGCCCGCGGTGGTGATTTCGGGATGGTCATTGGTGGCGCACGCCTTGACGCTGTCCTTCACGCGTGCCAAGGTGTCGGACGAAGAAGCGGCCAAGCAGGTGCGGCGGGCGTTGCGGTTTCTGCTGGTCGGGGGCTTTGGCGTCGCGGTGCTCTTGGTGGTGGGAGCGATGACGGTCTGGGCGGATGCGCCCGGATAGTGCGAGGGGAGGCGTTGCGGGACGCGGGGAGGATGACGTGATCCGCGTCGGTGTGCGCGTACGCCGTCAGCTTGCGCTGCTCGGCTCTGTCGGGATGATCCTTGGGCTCCGCGCGGCAGTCGGGCGGCTCTCGCAACGACGGCCGATGCCCATGCCGGCTGCAATGGAACAGGATCGGCGGGCTGGCCGGTCGCGATCTGGACTGAAGCTCGAAGTGTGCGATGGGAGTCGGGTAGCGAGCGGCGACTATTCCTCGTCGTCTTCGCGCGGGCCGGCCTGGATCTTGGCGAGCACGTCGGCGTTCTTGCCGTCGAGGCTTTCGCGCATCAGGCGGCCGACCTTGAACTTGACGGTGCGCTTGGCGGGCACTTCGACGCGTTCGAGGGTCTTGGGGTTCTGGGCGACGCGGGGGGCGCGCTGCTTGATCTCAAAGACGCCAAAGTCGCGGAACTCGAGGCGGTTGCCGCGCTGCAGCTCGACGATGACCAGATCCAGGAACTCCTGGACGGCCTTCTTGACGATGACGCGCTTGAGCTTGGTGCGCTCGGAGATGCGGTCGATGAGGTCTTTTTTGGTGATCGTGGCCATGCGTTGCCCCGAAGGCCCGTCGTCACAGGATCGCCGATGTTTCCCAGAGCCGGGGCTTGGCAGGGACGTTGGAAACGCCCTGTTGTTTACCTCGGCCAGCGGGAAGGACTCCTCCACGAACTCCGAATCGGCGTGCGTTTGGCGAGGGAGAACCCCGCCAGCCGCAGGGGTGAGTATCCGCGTTCCGACGCTCCGGGTCAACGCGCCAAGTCCAGTCAGGGGCGGGATTTCTGATTCCACCGGGGATCAAGAAAACCGCACTGGCGGGTTGACAAAGGGAGGTTAGAAGCGCAGCTCGACCCCGCCGTAGAGGCCGGCGACCCCGCCGTCCCACTCAAACTCGCCGGCGCCGCTGCCGTCGGAGAGGTCAATGAACATATTGCGGTAGCCAATCTGCACGCCGAGCCAGTTCACGGGGCGGTAGGCAAAGCCCACGATGATGTCCCAGGAGAAGGTCTGCGTGTCCCCACCCGGGAGATAGCCGAAGGTGGTCTCCAGGTCGATGGTGAAGTGCTCGGTGAGGGTGGCTTCGGCCTTGAGGCCCAGGACGGGCTCGATGAAGAAGTTGTCGTAGGAGTCGGTGTTGGCGCCGACCTTCTCGAAGGAGAAGTCGACGTCGTACATGCGGGCGCCGCCGACCAGATCGAGGCCGAAGAGCAGGTCGGCGTCGTTGTTCACGCGGTGTTCCTTCACCAGGGCGTAGGCCGCGGTGATCTGGCCGGTGAAGAAGTCGAGCTTGGAGTCGAGCACGTCGCCCGAGACGAAGGTGATGTCGCCGAGCTGGCCCGACTGTTCCATCGTGGACTTGCGGGAATCCTCGGAGTAATACGAGGCGGAGAGGGAGAAGCGCCAGCGGTCGCTGGTGCGAAGGTGGAACTCGCCGGCGGGGCTGACGCGGGGCGAATCCATGTTGAGATCGCCGAGCTCGACCTTGTTGCCCTTGACGGTGTCGGAGGGCATGCGGACCTTGCCCGCGGGGGCGACGTACCAGACCGAGGGCTCGAACTGGATGGTCCAGGAGGGCGCCACGGGCTTGAGGTCGGGGGCCGCCTCGGCCGCGGGGGGCTGGCTTTGCGCCAAGGCGGTGCTGGCCAGGCCGGCGGCGAGGATCAGGACGAGCGGGCAGCGGGTGTTCACAGCGGGACCTCACTCATTTGGGACAGGGAACCAGAGCGTAGCGTGCAGCGTCCGGGGCGGCGCGCCGGGCGGGCTCGGCGTGCGAACGATATCGGCATGGATGCAAAGGGGCCAAATCCCGACGACGCGCCGGAATCGATGGCCGGGCGGATCAGGCTGGCGCCGGGCGTGGTGGTGCCCGAAGGAGTGCTGCGCTTCAGCTTCACGACCAGCTCGGGCCCGGGCGGTCAGAACGTGAACAAGCGCGCGACGTGCGCGGAGCTGCGGGTGCAGCTCATGGACATCCCGATCCATCCGCAGGCGCGGGAGAGGCTGGCGAGGCTCGCGAGCCACCGCGTGACGGAGGCGGGCGAGCTCATCATCGAGTCGGATGTGCACCGCTCCCAGGGGCGCAACCGCGACGAGTGCGTCCAGAGGCTCTGCGATCTGGTGAAGCAGGCGATCGTGAAGCCCAAGGTGCGCAAGGCGACCAAGCCCTCGGCGGGCTCCAAGCGGCGTCGCTTGGACGACAAGAAGAGGCGGGGCGACGTCAAGCGCGGGCGGGGCTCGCGGGGCGAGGATTGACGTGCTGACCCTCGCGATCGAGATCAGCAATCCCTCCTCGTGGAAGGCGGGTTGCGCGTGGAGTCCGGGCGTGGCGCTCGGACGCGTGCACCGGCGTCGGATGCCCGACGTGCCCGCGGGGCAACCAACAGGACAGCCTTCGGAGTTGGGGGGCCAGACAGAACTGGTCACGCCCGAGGTGCACATCGAACTGCTCGGCGTGGAGCCGATCGACGCGTCGCGCCGGCATGATGATGAAGTGATGCCCGCGATTGAGCGCATCTGCGCCGAGGCGGGTGTTCGGCCGGCGCAGCTCGAACGTGTCGCGGTGTCGTGCGGGCCAGGCGGGTTCACGGGGCTCCGCATCGCGGTCACGACCGCGAAGTTCATCGCGGAGGGAAGTGGGGCGGCGTGCGTGGGTGTGCCCTCGTCGCTGGTGGTCGCCCGGCGCGTGGTTGCTCCGGGTCTGGTCGCAATCGCTCTGGCGTCCAAGGGCGACGCGGCGTATGTGACGGTGTATGAGGATGGGCGCGTGGTGCGCGAGGGTGAGACGATGGCTGTGGCGGGTCTTGAAGCCACCGGAGCGAGCACGCTGGTGGGGGATGGGTTCCTGCCCGAGGGGATGCGGGCGTGGGCGGAGCGTGCGGGCGTGCGGGTGGTGGCGCCTGTGTTTGATCCGGTGGCGTGCCTGGAGGCGAGCGCGCTGGTGGAGCCTGTGGAAGCAGCAAGGCTGACGCCGATCTACGCGCGCGAGCCCGAAGCGGTCACCAAGTGGCGGCAGTTGCACCCGCGGTAAAGAGAAGGAAGAGGACGGGCAGAGCCGGGTCGCGCCAGCGACCGGGTTGGTGTTGATGCGCGCGGGGGATTCGAGGGACGGATGCCGGTCGCTTGCGCGATTCGGCTCTGATGAAAGGATGGATAACGCCGCGTGGGACGCCCGGTTTGCGGGGCGTTGAAGGTTGCAGAGGTGTTCCAGGCGGAAGGAACCGGCAGCGGGGGGCCAACGCATGTGAAGTTGGCGAATCTGGGGGTCGATAGACGGCTGTGCGGCCCGGGAAGGATGGGCAACTGTTGCTTATCCGGACGCGGGCCCCGGTCGCTGTCGTCATGGCGTCGACGGCGAGTTGGGTGAGGGGACTCCCGATGAGCCGTCACGAACAGAACTCCGCGGGCGATCAGCACGAGCAGGGCGAGGGCGTGGAGCTCTCAGGCCCGCAGAACTGGGCGGAGAAGAAGATCTTCACGACGGGCGAAGCGGCCCAGGTGTGCAAGGTCTCGCAGCAGACGATCATCCGGTGCTTCGATTCGGGGAGGCTGACGGGCTTCCGCGTGCCCGGCTCCAAGTTCCGGCGCATCCCGAGGGACGAGCTCATCCGCTTCATGCGGGCCAACAACATCCCGCTCGACTCCATCGAGGGCGGCAAGAAGCGGATCCTGGTCGTCGACGACGATCCGAACATCATCGAACTCTTCAACGACCTGTTCGCCCGGGACCAGCGCTTCGACGTGCGCACCGCCCAGACCGGGTACGACGCGGGCCTGCTCACCGAGAGCTTCAAGCCTCAGCTGGTCCTGCTTGACTACATGCTCCCCGACATCAACGGGAACATCGTGTGCCAGCGGATCCGGGCCAAGCCCGAGCTGCGCGACACCAAGATCGTGTGCGTGTCGGGCGTGGTGAATCAGCCCGAGATCGAACAGCTCATGGCGGCGGGCGCCAACGACTTCATCCAGAAGCCCTTCGACGTGGATCTGCTCATGCGGCGGGTGTGCCAGCACCTGGAGCTCGAGCAGGCCCCGGCGGGCCGGTAAGAGAGAGGGGCGCATGGCGCACGAGACCCAACAGGCGGCGGACCTCGCGCGGGCCAAGCAGGTCGAGCAGATTCTCGAGCAGGTCGAGACGCTCCCCACGCTTTCCCCGATCGCGACGCGCCTGTTGAACATCAGCGCCGACGATCGCGCGGACCTCAAGGAGATCATCAGGCTCATCGAATCGGACCCGGCGCTCTCGGTGCGCATCCTCGGGCTCTGCAAGCGGGCCGACAAGGGGCTGGGCGATCGCGTCAAGACGGTTCAGCACGCGGTGGTGATGCTCGGCCTAGAAGCGGTGCGCTCCGCGGTGCTCGCGGTGAGCGTCTTTGAGGTGATGAACAACAAGGCCTCCGACCTGGACAAGACGGTGTCGGGGCAGATCGCGTCGGGCCTGGGCGTGTTCGATCGCGTGGGCTTCTGGAAGCACGCGCTGGCGGTGGCCTGCGCCAGCGAACTGATCGCGCGGGCGCATCCCAAGTACGGCTGCCGGGGCGAGGAAGTCTTCTCCGCGGGGCTGCTGCACGACCTTGGAAAGCTGAGCCTCGAGCTCGTGCTGCCTCAGAGCTACGCGCGCTTGCTCTCGATCGCGGAACGCAAGCGCGTGGACACCTCGGGCGTGGAGCGCGCGGTGCTCGGGCTTGACCACTACACCGCGGGCAAGCGGGTCGCGGAGCACTGGGGGCTGCCCGATCACCTGCAGGACGTGATCTGGCTTCATGGTCACGGGTACAAGTCGCTCCCGAACATTCCGCACCGGCCGATGGTCGCGGTGGTGACGGTCGCCAAGGCGGTTTGCCGTCAGCTTCACCTGGGCTGGTCGGGCGATTGGGGCCGCGTGCCCGAGATCGCCAGGCTCTGCGCCGAGGCGGGGCTGGATCTGCACAAGGTGGAAGGGATCACCGAGCAGCTGCACAAAGAGCTTGCGGACCGGTGCAAGGCGATCGGCATCGACGACAGCACGGACCAGCAGCTTCTGCTCGAGTCGATCTCGAACGCGAATCATCAGCTCAACCGGCTCAACGAGGTGCTCGCGGAGCGCTCGGCGGTGGGCGAGCGGGCGGCCAAGGTGCTCAGCGCGATCGCGCAGCTTCACGCCAAGGGCGGTCCCAGCACCCTGAGCGAGGCTTCGCAGGCGATCGTCGGTTCGGCGCACGCGCTCCTGGGCGCGGGGCGCTATGTCGTGCTCGTGCAGTCGGACGTGGACGAACCCTGGCAGGGCTTTGGTTTCTCCAAGAGCGGCAAGCCTTCGCGGACCGTCGCGGGCGCCGGGCCCAAGGACGCGGAGGGTCGGGGTGCGTCGCTGGCCCGCTGGGTCGAGCGCGGACCGATCCGCTTGGGCGAGCTGGCGGTTCTGCCCTGGTGCAAGGAACTGCTCACCGAGGGTGGGCCTTTGGAAGCGATGCGGAGCGTGGTGCTGGTCTCGGGCGATGCGGGAGGCGGCCTGGGCGTGCTCATGCTGCACGATCGCGAGCTCGAGCGGACCGTGGCGACGCCCGCGCAGCGGGACTCGCTCGTCGGCGCGTGGTCGGCTGCCGCGGCGGGGGCGGCCCGTCAGGAAGCGGCCCGTCGTCTGACCGAGAGGCTCGCCGAGTCGAGCCGTGCGGTTCTGGAGATGCAGGCGCGCATGTCCGAGAGCGAGGCGATGGCCAAGCTCGGCGAGGTGACCGCGGGCGCGGCACACGAGATGAACAATCCGCTCACCGTGATCTGCGGCCGGGCCCAGCTCCTGGCGCGCAAGCTCACCGATGAGCGCGATCGTCTGGCGGCCGAAGCGATCGTGGACGCGGGCGCGGACCTGAAGGACCTGATCACGAGCCTGCACCTGCTGAGCCAGTCGCCCGAGGTGAAGGCCTCGGAGGTCGAGATGTCGATCGTGCTGAATCAGGCGGTCGCGGCGGCGCGGGAGCGCCGGCCCGGGACGCCTGTGCCGATCCTCTCGATCGATCCGGCGGTCGCGAAGCTGCGCGTCGATGCGGGCATCCTGAGCCGTGCGGTCGCGGAGCTGATCGTGAACTCGATGGAGAGCAAGGTCAAGGCGACGGTGCGGGTGAGCGCCGGCGTTGACGCGACGGACAACACGATCCTCATCCGCGTGGTGGACGACGGTCCCGGGCTTTCGCCCAAGGCAGTGCGGCACGCGTTTGATCCGTTCTTCTCGGAGAAGCCCGCGGGTCGCCAGCGCGGGCTGGGCCTGGCGCGGGCGCGCCGGCTGGTCGAAGCGCTGGCGGGTCAGATCACGCTCGACAACACGCCCGAGGGCGGAGCGTGCGCGTCGGTGATCCTGCCCCCATGGCGGCAGGTGAGCGCCAAGCCCGCGGCGGGCGGCGTCAAGCCCGGCGCGACCAAGGCGGCCTGATCGGGTCTCGATCGGGTCGGAACCACGAATGAATCCCAATGCGGACCAAATCGACCCCTGAAAAGGTCCGATGGAACCCGTGTCGTGCGGCATGAGGCCGCATGTGGGGCTTTGCACGGATGGCCAAGCGCAAGAACGATCAGAGCGATGGACCGTCGGGAGGGCAGACGCCCGGCGCGACGCAGCGCGTCCTGGTGGCGGCTGGCGGACGCGTGGCGCGCGAGATGCTCGCGGCGCGGCTCGAGTCCATGTCGGTCACTTTCGTGACCGCGACGACCGGCGCCGATGCTCTGGCCCTGCTCGAGCAGGATCCTGTCGATGTCGTGTTGATCCACGCTTCGGTGCAGGACTCCGACCCTTTTGAGCTTGCCTCCAGGCTGACGCAGGACCATCCCGAGGTCGGGACGGTTGTCCTGACCCCCGAGCCCTCGCTCGACGACGCCATGCGGGCGATGCGGGCGGGCGCTTCGGACTTGCTCATCGACGATGCACCGGCCTCGGAGCTGATCGATCGCATCCGGGCCGCGGCCGAACGCTGCGCCAAGGTGCGCCAGCGCGAGGCGCGGATCCGCAGGCTCCGGCGCGTCTGCCGGCAGATCAACACGGCCCGTGAGGATGTGTCGGCCCAGCTCGGCGCGATGTGCCAGGATCTGGCCAGCGTCTATCAGGAGCTCAACTCCCGCGCCCAGCTCGGCGCGATCGCGGGTGAGTTCAACGGCATCATCAGGCAGGAGCTCGACATCGAGAGCCTGCTCCGCACGGCGCTGGAGTTCGTCCTCGCCAAGACCGGCCCGACCAACGCGGCGGTCTTCCTTCCCGCTTCCAGCGGCGACTTCTCCCTCGGCGCGTACGTGAACTACGACTGCGCCAAGGACACCGCCGAGATCCTGCTCGATCATCTCTCCGCGGCGCTGGCGCCCAAGTTCGAGAACGAGACCGGCGTCACGGTGCTCTCCGGACGCGAGGAACTCTCGAGGCGTCTGGGTGAATGCGGCGAGTGGATCGGCGATTCAAACCTGATCGTGTTCCCCTGCCGACATGAAGGCGAATGCCTGGCGGTGGTGGCGCTGTTCCGCGGCTCGCGTCAGGTGTTCAGCAAGGACATCATCACGATGCTCGGCACGGTCGCGGATCTGTTCGGCCGTCAGCTCGGACGCGTGATCAAGATCCATCACCGGCATCTGCCCAAGCACCAGTGGGGCGCGGGTGATCCGGAAGATCTCGACCTGAGCGCGTAAATCGGACCCGTGCATACGTCGAATCCACGCTGGGCCTGGATGGTCCGGCGTCATTTATTTCGTGCGCACGTCCCGAAACCGGATGCGGAGCGAATCTGGGGGACTATGGACCGGATTCTGGTCGGGTTTCTGGCCGCCAAAACCGGGAGAGATGCTTGATGACAACGCGCGGGTGTGCGAGACTATCTCTCCCGTACTTCCCTTGGGCCGTTCGGTCCGGTGTTCGGGACGCGGCGGAGTCCGCGAGAGCGTTGTTCCTCATCTGTGGGTGGTGACGGAGCTTGCGATGAACGCATCGGTGCTGGGATCGCGTCCGGGTCTGGGCGGCGTGTTGTTGATGGGTTGTGTGGTGGTGCTGAACAGCCCCGCTGCACGGGCTTCGGACGCGATCCCTTCGCCGCTGGTTCCGGTGGCGTACGCGGGTGATGCGGGCGAGCTGGCGGTCGCGGGCGTGCGGACCGCGCTGGACGCCGGGCTTTACGCGCAGGCCAAGCAGTCGCACAAGACCACGTTTGAAGACTTCGCGCTGGGGCGCGGGCTTTCGGTGGACCTTGAGCTCGAGCAGTTCTCGGTGCTCGCGCCCGACGCGCAGCTCGTCGTCGCCTCCGACGCGGGCGAGGTGCAGACGCCTCTCCCCGACATGGCGATGTTCCGAGGCAAGATCATCGGCGATGAGACCTCGACCGTGGTCGTCACGCTCTCGCCCCTTGGCACCAACGGCTTCATCCGTTCGTCGCTGGGCACGTTCATCATCGCTTCCGATGAGCGGGGCGGCGCGTACGTGTACAACACCGCCGATGCTGCGGATGTTGCGATCTCCATCCCGCCTTGCCTCGGCGGACTGACGCCTCCCGATGGGCACGCTGCGGAACTCGGCGTGCCTCCGGGCGGCTTCGAGGCGACGTCCTGCCGGATCGTTCGCGTCGCGGTGGACACCGACTGGGAATACCGCTCGATCTCCAAGTTCACCTCGGACGCGGCGGCCCAGACCTATGCGCTGACGCTCTGGGGCGCGGTGAGCGAGATCTACCGGGCCGACATGAATGTGTCGCTCGAGGTGCCTTATCTCCGCATCTGGTCGAGCAACACCGATCCATATCCCGACGGCAGCGTGATCGGTGATCGCCTGACGCAGTTCCGGTCGCACTGGATCAGCACCAAGGGCTCGGTGGCGCGCAACGTCGCGCACCTGCTCTCGGCAACCGGAGGCGGCGGCGTCGCGTGGGTCGGCGTGCTCTGCAACAACTCGTATGGCTATGGCGCGGACGGGAGCCTCTCGGGCTCGTTCCCCAAGCCTGTCAAGGATCACCAGTCGCAGAACTGGGACCTGATGGTCACCGCCCACGAGCTCGGGCACAACTTCAACGCGCCGCACACCCACGACATGAGCCCCCAGATCGACGGCTGCGGCACGGGCGATTGCTCGCAGGCCTACGGCGGGACGATCATGTCTTATTGCCACACCTGCGCGGGCGGCATGACCAACATGGTCCTGAGCTTCCACGAACGCACGCTGAGCGAGAAGATCCTGCCTTACCTCGCAGGCACCGCCGCCAGCTGCGGCACGACATTGACCGCGGTGCAGATCAGCTCTAACCCGACCACCTTCCAGGCGCAACGCGCCGGGACCGCGGCCGAGTTCGAGATGGTCGCAAGCGGACAGTCCCCGGCGTACTCGTGGACGTTCAATGGCAAGGCCCTGGTGGACGGTCCGACGCTCTTTGGCGCGGTGATTTCCGGCGCGACCACGAGCAAGCTCCGCGTTTCCAACCTGAGTACCAAGGACATCGGCACGTATCGCGGCACCGTAAGCAACGGGTGCTCCTCCGTGTCGTCGTCGAACGCCTCGCTCTCGGTCCGCTGCGCGTCGGACATGAACCTGGACTCGAAGGTTGATCTGGACGACTTCTTCTCGTTCTTCAACTGCTTCGACGAGCAGGGCCTGTGCGCGGACATGAACGCGGATGATGTGGTCGATCTTTCCGACTTCTTCACGTTCTTCAACGCGTTCGACCGGGGCTGCTGAGTCGCGTGGGAGGAGAGAGCCGCAACGCGGGCTTCTGACCAAGGACATTGGTTATGATCCCTCTTGGGGGATCGTCCGATGGCCAGCGTGTATGACATCAAGCCCGCGTTTCAGAAGCTGCTCAGGCCTCTGACCAGGGCGCTGGCGGGGATGGGCGTCACGGCCAATCAGGTCACGCTGGCCGCGCTGGTGCTCTCGATCGGCGTGGGCGTGGTTGTCGCGCTGTGGACGCCCCGCGAGGTGCGCGTGCTCTGGGTGCTCCCAGCGGCGTTCCTGGTGCGGATGGCGCTGAACGCGATTGACGGCATGCTGGCTCGGGAGCATGGACAGAAGTCCAGGCTCGGCGCGGTGCTCAACGAGGTCGGGGACGTGCTCTCCGACGCGGCGATGTACGCGCCGCTCGCGTTTACGGGCGTCTTCCCCGCGCCGTGGATCGCGGCCCTGGTTCCCCTGGCGGCGGCGAGCGAACTGGCGGGGGTGATGGGCCAGGTGCTGGGCGGCGCGAGGCAATACCAGGGTCCGATGGGCAAGTCGGACCGGGCGGTGGTGGTGTCCGTGCTGGCGATGGTCCTGGGCGCGGGCCTGAAACCGGGTTCATGGATTCACGCTGCGATGGCTCTGGTTGTCGCATTGCTGGTGTGGACGATCATCAATCGAGCCAAGGCAGCGGTGCGGGGGGCGCCCTCGAATCCGGGGGCGGCATGATCCTGGGGATGCCCGAGCGGGTGGGGGAGACCTATGCCGGGATCCTGGCGGCGCTGGTGATCGCGACAGCGGTGGTGCTCGTCAAGCGTCGGGTCAAGCCCGGCGCGGGCGATCAGTCGCTGTGGGATCGCACCAAGTCGTGGTGGGTGATGATCCTGGGCTTCGGGATTGCGCTGGCGCTGGGCCGTCTGGCGTGCGTGGGCTTCTTCGCGCTGGTGAGCTTTGGAGCGTTGAAGGAGTACCTGACGCTGGTGCCGACCAGGCGAGCGGACCGGCGCGTGCTCTTCTGGGCGTATCTGTCGATTCCGATTCAGTACGCGCTGATCAGCATCGGCTCGGTCGGGATCTTCACGGTGTTCGTGCCGGTGTACATGTTCATGATCCTGCCCATGCGGGCCATCTCGGTCGGGCAGACCACCGGGTTCATCCGCGGGATCGCGATCGTGCACTGGGCGATCATGTGCGCGGTGTACAGCCTCGGGCACCTGGCGGCGCTGCTGTACCTGCCGGAGACGACCAAGCAGGGTGAGGCGACGCCCGGCCTGGGGATGGGGCTCATGCTCTTTGTGATGATCGTGACCCAGAGCAACGACATCGCAGCCTTCGTGTGGGGGAAGTCGATCGGCGGGCCCAAGGTCATCCCGAGCGTGAGCCCGAACAAGACGTGGGCGGGGTTCGTCGGGGGCGTGCTGACGACGACGATCGTCGGCGCGGCGCTCTCGGGCTTGCTGACGCCCATGGAGCTTGCGCAGGGCGCGCTCTGCGGCCTGTTCATCGGGCTTTTCGGGTTCTTCGGTGATGCGACCCTCTCGGCGGTGAAGCGCGACCTGGGCGTGAAGGACGCGGGCAATCTCATCCCCGGACACGGCGGCGTGCTCGACCGCGTGAACAGCCTGATGTTCGCGGCGCCGGTCTTCTTCCACTTCGTGCGGTACTACTACTTCTAGAGGAGCACCTCGAGGAACACCATGGGCGCGATCCTGCGGGTCATCTTCCTGACGCTCGTGATCAAGCCGCTGTGCTGGATCGTGCTTGGCGTGAACCTGAGGCATGCGGAACGGCTGCCTCGCAAGGGGCCGGCGATCCTGGTCGCCAACCACAACAGCCACTTGGACACGCTGATGATCCTGAGCCTCTATCCGGTGCTGGGGGCGCTGCGCGTCAGGCCGGTGGGCGCGGTGGACTACATGCGCGAGAACCTGCTGAGGCGTCTGGTGTGGACCGGGCTCCTGGGCGTTCTGCCTCTGAACCGCAATCCCGTCCGAAGGGGCCAGAGCGAGCAGCGCGATCCGCTCGGGGGCTGCGTCGAGGCCCTGGAGCGTGGCCAGATCCTGCTCATCTTCCCGGAGGGCACGCGCGGCGAGCCCGAGCAGATGCAGGCGTTCAAGAACGGCGTGGCGCATCTGGTGAAGCGGATGCCCCAGACGCCCGTGGTGCCGCTGTTTCTGCGGGGCGCGGGCAAATCGCTCCCGAGGGGAGAGGCGCTGCTCGTGCCTTTCATCTGTGACGTCGTGGTGGGGGAGGCGCTGACATGGAACGGGGATCGGGACGAGCTGATGACGCAGATCCGCGCGAGAATCGAGGCGCTGGGCGCGTCGCTGCCTGGTCAGGCCTGGGACGACAGCCCGACAGCCTCCTCCCACTGATGGCTGCGATCTGGGGCTTCGCGGAGGCGACGGTCTTCTTCGTCGTGCCTGATGTCGTGGTGACCGCTGCGGGATTGCGATCGTGGAAAGCGATGCTCGCGGCGGCACTGCTCGCGACATGCGGCGCATTGGCGGGCGGCGCGATCATGTACGAGCTCGGCGCTCGCGACCACCGCCGGGCCGAAGCGATGCTGGTGCGGATCCCGGCGATTCACCCGCCCATGGTCCAGCGGGCCGGTCAGCGGCTCAGGGAGCGCGGCCTCACGGAACTCTTCGTCGCGTCGGTCACGGGCGTGCCCTTCAAGATCGAGGCGGTGCACGCGGGAGCGCAGCAGGTTTCCATCGCGCAGTTCCTGGCGGTCGGAGCGCTGGCGCGGGCGACACGCTTCGTGGCTGCGGGAGCGCTGGCGAGGTTCATCGCAAACGCGCTGCCCAGTTCATGACGAGCCCGCTGCCGAGGCCGGGGCGCGTGGTGCATCCTGGGCGCGTTCTGGGTGCTGCTGTACGCCGGGTACTGGGCTGCTGTGGGCTGGTGAATTTGAGGAATTCAGGAGCCCTGTCCGATCATGGATCGGAGTTTGTTCGTATATTGCGAAAGTCCGAGGAGGATCTATGGCAATCGGCTCCGGAATCGAATGGACGGACGCGACGTGGAATCCGGTCGCGGGCTGCACGCCTGTTTCGCCGGGGTGCCTGAACTGCTACGCCGCGAGGATGGCACTGCGCCTGGAGACGATGGGCGGGGCGACCGGAAAGAAGTACCGGGGAACCGCCAAGCGATCTCGGAACGGCCGGCCCGTGTTCACGGGTCAGATTAACCTTGATCCGGACGCGTTGGACCTGCCGAGGCAGTGGCGCAAGCCCCGGCGAATCTTCGTGAACTCGATGAGCGACCTGTTCCATGAGGGAGTGAACGAGGAGTTCGTCAAGCGCGTCTTTGACGTCATGCGGGAATGTCCCCAGCATGTGTTCCAGGTGCTGACCAAACGCCCTGAGCGCGCCCTGGAAATGTCCGAGAGGCTCGGCGACTGGCCCGCCAATGTGTGGATGGGCACAAGCGTCGAGAGCGCGATGTATGTGCACCGCATCCTGACGCTCAGAAAGATCCCGGCCAAGACGAGATTCCTTTCCTGCGAGCCACTCATCGGGCCGATCCGCCGCCTGCCGCTGCAGGGCATCCACTGGGTGATCGTGGGCGGAGAGTCCGGCCCCGGCGCGAGGCCGATGCCCGAAGAGTGGGTGTTGCAGATCAAAGAACGTTGTGTCGAGGCGGGAGTTGCATTCTTCTTCAAGCAGTGGGGTGGTGTACAGAAGAAGAAAACTGGTAGAATGTTGTGCGGCCAAACGTGGGATCTATTGCCAACATAGTCTTGTGGCCGGACGCAGTAGGAGTTTACCGTGTCGCACAGGCAGGACGCGTCCTTCTTTGATGAGAAGCGGGCATGGTCCGCTCGCAAGGATCGAATTCTTGGGTCCTACCTGACAGCCTACCTGCCGAAAATAGCCTCTCAGAACAAGCCGATACTCCTTGTTGACGGTTTCGCCGGCGCCGGACGATTCGAAGACGGGACGCTAGGCTCTCCGCTCATCATCGCGGATGCGATGGCGAAGGCTTCGGTGGCCGTTCCTGTATCGTTGCTGGCCATCGAGCCCGATCCGACGTTGTTTGCCCGCTTGACCACGGCTATTGGATCCAGGGCCGGCGTTGAACTTCAGAACAGGCAGTTTCTCGATGTACTTCCGGACATCGAGCAGAAAGCAAAGCACGCCTCAGTCTTCATGTTCGTGGACCCATTTGCTGTGAGGGGTCTAGATCTCGGCAAGATGGAGCGAGTATTCGCGAACCTCAAGCTGGGTCAGTCGGTCGAGCTGCTCCTCAACTTCAACGCGCCCGTTTTTGTGCGATGGGCCTTGGCTTCGATGAAGCGAGAACTTCCGACAGACGAGGCTGGGTTCGGATCTATGCTGCCCGAGACCGGAGAACTAAACGCAATCGTGGGCGGTGATTGGTGGCGAGACGCTATAGCCGAAGCTCAGAGTTTCGATCAGCAGCTGCAGGTCATCGTTCATGGCTACTGCAAGCGTCTGTCGCGCATGTTTCGGTACGTGTGCTATCACGCGATCATGGAGAGGTCGGTCCATTCAACGCCAAAGTATGTGCTCGTCTTTGCTTCCAGACATCCTGACGCGCTCGAGCTCATGAATGACGAAGTGGTGAAGAGTGATCAGGCGTTGCTCGACGAGGAGCACGCTGTCCAACCAAGCCTCTATCACGGAGCACCCACGCTTCAGGCCGCGCGAGACGCAGAGTTGCGGCGACTGGTGTATGGCGAGTGCGACTCCCGCATGTCTCGCGGCGAACTGATTCTTAGGGTTTTGTCGGCTCACTTCGGAGTTTATTTGAGGAAGGAGATAAGGGGTGCGATCGAACACCTGCTGCGCATCGGCAGATTGCAGTCCTCAACGGGAAAGTCGAGGATAAATGACAGTGTGACCGTTTTTCGTTGCAGCTAAGGTGAAGCCTTAAAGCTCGACGACCTTCATGTCCGCCTGCATCTCCATGCCCGCCTTGGGCATCGAGACGTTGGTCGCAAAGACGCCAAGCGCCGGGAAGCGGCCGGCCATTTCGGTGCGGATGTTGGCCGCGTTGTAGGGATCGGCCTTGGCGGTCGCGACCTGCACGCCCGCAGCGACCTGGCCCACGGTGGTGTTCACCTTCACGACCTGCACGCGGCCCTGGGGCAGCGTGGGGACGTGCGTGAGCTTCTCGCGGCGCAGGGCGTCGATCGTGAGCATCAGGTCCAGGGCCAGCTGGCCTTCGGACTTGGCCAGCTCGATGACCGGGATGGCCTGCTCGAAGGCCTGGATCATGTTGCGGGCGTTCTCAAACGTGCCCGCCTTCTCGGCGAAGGTCGCGCCGGGGAGGACGACGTCGGCCTGCTCGACCAGCGTCGAGGCGAGGGTGTCGATGAGCAGTGTGAACTTGCCGCCGAGGCTGGTCTTCAGCTCGTCGGTGGCCCACTCGCTCGGGTAGTTGCCGGTGAGGATGACGGCGCCGACGTCGGAAGCGCCGGTGCCATGGCCCAGCGTGCGGAGGAAGTTCTCGTAGGAGAGGACCTGCTCGGGCGACTTGTTGTCGAAGGCCGCGAGCACCCGGCGGACGCCGCGGGCGTTGGGGGCCTTCTCCGCGTACATCTTGAAGGCGTTCTTGTCGGTTTCCTTGGCGCCCTTGGGGAAGACCTTGTCTTCGCCCTTGAAGGGGACCGGGCCCAGAGCCAGGACCGCGTGCGGGTCCAGGGCGCGGGCGAGCTTGGCGAGCAGGTACGCCTCCTCGCAGGGGAGCATCGGGCTGATGAGCACCGCGAGCTTCTTGCCTTCGGCGACGGCCTTCTGGATGCCTTCGACCGCTTCCTCGTAGGCGCGGGTGTAGTCGCACTCGACGGTCGCGCCGAACTGCTTGCGCAGCGGGGAGCGGAGGCGGGCTTCGGAGTTCACGAACTTCCAGCCGTAGCGCACCTCGTCGGTGATCCACCACTTGTTCACGCTCAGGTTGGTGCGGGGCTTGACGCGGTAGACCTGGCCCTGGTTGTGCTCGATGAAGATGTTGTCGCCCGAGGCGGTGATGGGGTCGATGGAGGGCGTGGACTTGAGGAACCACACGCGCTGCGCGAAGAGGAAGTCCTTGTCGAGCAGGGCGCCGACGGGGCACAGGTCGACCACGTTGGCCGAGAGCTCATTGTCGATCGGCACGCCCGGGAAGACGTCGATCTCTTCCTTGTTGCCGCGGCCCAGCACCATGAGCTCGCCCGTCCCGGCGACTTCCTTGGTGAAGCGCACGCAGCGGGTGCACATGATGCAGCGGTCGGAGTAGAGGAAGATGTGGGGCCCGAGGTCCTTCTTGGGGTTCTTGACCTTGGCTTCCTCGAAGCGGGAGACCCCGCGGCCGTACTGATAGGAGTAGTCCTGGAGCCAGCACTCGCCCGCCTGGTCACAGACCGGGCAGTCCAGCGGGTGGTTGATCAGGAGGTACTCCATGACCGCCTTCTGATTGGCGACGGCCTTGGGGGAGTCGGAGTACACGACCATCCCGTCGGTCGCGCTCGTCTGGCAGGTCGGCTGGAGCTTGCCGCCCATCTGCGCGACGAGCTGGCCGTTCTTGGGATCAGGAGACCAGATCTCCGCCAGGCAGATGCGGCAGGAGGCAGCGATCGAGAGCCCGTCGTGGTAGCAGTACTGAGGGATGTCGGCCTGCGTCTTGCCCTCTTCCTTCAGGCGATTGGCGACCTGAAGGATGGTCTGGCCAGGGGTGAACTCGGTGGCAACACCGTTGATCGTGATCTTGGGCATAGAGACCGGATGGTAGCGGCCCGATCCCCCTCCGGGGCGGCCTGGCGGGGGTCCCGAGAGCGATTTGTTAGGGGTGTCCCGGGGGCTAGGCTGCCATCATCGGCGCGGGGACTTGAAGCCCCCCGTTACCATCCCCTCATGCGCCAACGCTCCCCCGAGGACTTCATCGATCACTTCGCAGCACTGGTCCTGGGGCACATCGATCGCGAGTACCCCAACAAGCTCGATCATGTCATGAACTCCCCCGCGGAGGTCCTGGGGCCGAGGCAGCTCCACCCGATCTTCTACGGGTCGTTCGACTGGCACTCCTCGGTCCATGGGCACTGGCTGCTGGTCCGGGCGCTGCGGCTGTACCCCTCGATGGCCCAGGCTGCGGAGGTCCGGGACATCCTCGAGGCCCGCTTCACTCCTCAGAACGTCGAGGCGGAGGTCGCCTACCTCAGGCAGCCCCTCCGCGCCACCTTCGAGCGGACGTACGGCTGGGCGTGGCTCCTCAAGCTCGGCGCGGAACTGAAGCTCGCGCCAGCATCGGGGGTCGCGCCGGAGACAACCGCCGCGCTCAAGCGCTGGGACGAAGTTCTCAAGCCGCTCATGGACGCTTTCGAGGACCGCTTCCTGAAGTACCTCCCCAAGGCGACCTATCCGATCCGCGTGGGGACGCACAACAACAGCGCGTTCGGCCTGGCGCTGGCGGTCGATTACGCGCGGGCCGCGGAGCGTCGGGATCTTCTCGCGCTGATCCGCGACAAGGCCCTGGCGTGGTACAGCAACGATCGTGACTATCCCGCGTGGGAGCCCGATGGAACCGACTTCCTCTCGCCCGGACTGGTGGAAGCCGAGTGCATGCGAAGGCTGATGGAGCCCGATGCGTTCTCCTCGTGGTTCGCCGCGTTCCTCCCGGGCTTTGACGCGGCCCGGCGCGAGCCCGCGACGCTCTTCACGCCCGCGACCGTGAGCGATCGGACCGATGGACAGATCACGCACCTGGATGGCTTGAACCTGAGCCGGGCGTGGTGCTGGCGTTCGATCGCGCGGACCTTCAAGCCGGGCGATCCGCGCCGCGACAACGCGGAGGACTCGGCGCGGGTGCACTTGGACGCTGCCTTGCCTCACGTCTCGGGCGACTACATGGGCGAGCACTGGCTCGCGACGTTTGCGCTCCTGGCGCTGACGGAGTAGCGCTCAATGCGGCGCGCCGACCTGAAATCCCGCGGCCGTCAGGGCTGCTCGGACCGCTTTGGCAATCGCGAGCGCTGAAGGCGTGTCCGAGTGGAGGCAGAGCGTGTCGGGCCGGTGAACCAAAGCGCCCTCGGCGAGGCGGACAGCCTGCGCCGCGGCGAGCTCAGGCGTCGTAATCAGGGCGTCCGGCAGCGAACGGCTGCGGAGCGAACCATCCGCCTCATACGTGCGATCCGCAAAGGCCTCGCCCAGCGTGCGGAATCCCTGGGCTTGCCAGTCGCGCAGGACCGGGGCGCCCGCGAGCGCGACCAGCGCGGGGAGTTCGTGGGTGGAGGCGTCCGTTGCTGCATCGCGGACCGCATCGGCGATCGCCTGCGCGATCTCGGGCTTGCGCATCGCGTCGTGGTAGAGGGCGCCGTGGGGCTTCACGTGCGAGACTCTGCCTCCCGATGCTGCTGCCAGCCGTGCCAAGGTCGTGATCTGCATGCGCACGCTGGCGCGGAGAGCATCGGCGGTCATCGTCATGGACTGGCGGCCGAAGTCGGCGCGGTCGGGATAGCTCGGGTGGGCGCCGATGTTCACGTTTCGTGCGACGCAGGCCTTGCACATCACACCCATGGATGATTCGTCGCCCGCGTGCCCGCCGCAGGCGATGTTCGCCGAGGTGACGATTTCGAGCAGCGCCAGGTCCGTCTGGAGCTGGGCGGGGAGTTCGCCAAGATCGGCGTTGAGGTCGATGTTCACGCGATCTCCTGTCCCTTGGTTTCGGGGAGGAACCAGACCAGCGCGGCTCCGATGATGTACAGGATGCTGGTGAGCGCGAGCGTGGGCCCGAGGCCATGGGTCGCGGAGAGTGCGCCGATGGTGAAGGGAGCAGCAGCACTGACCGCGCGCCCGAGGTTATAGCACATGCCCTGGGCCAGTCCGCGGATGCTCGAGGGGAAGAGTTCGGCGAGCATGGCGCCGAAGAGGCTGAAGTAGCCGTGTCCGAAGAATCCGACGAAGGGGCCCAGGATGAGCAGGGTCATCGGGCTGCGGGCGCTGAAGCCGTAGACCGGCACGATGACCGCCGCAGCCAGGACGAAGAGCATGAACGCGGGCTTGCGTCCGAGCTTGTCGGCGATGAAGCCGAAGGCGATGTAGCCCGCGAACGCGCCGAGCTGGGTCGTGACGATCCAGAGCGTGGAGCGAGCAGCACTGAGCCCCGCGCCGCCTTGTTCGAGCGGGCGGGCCAGGTACGTGGGCATCCACGTGAAGAGCCCCCAGTAGGCGCAAAGGAGTGCGGTGCACGACGCGGTCGCGAGCAGAGCCCGGCCGAGCCAGGGCTGACGCGACAGTTCGCGGAGCGATGCGCCCGCCGAGCGGCGCGTGCCCGCCTGATTGGTCCATGCCGGGGGCTCGGGGATGTTGCGCCGGATCCACAGGGTGAGCAGCGCCGGCGCGACGCCGATGACAAAGAGTGCGCGCCATCCAAGTGCCGGGATGATCGCGCCCGCGAGCAGCGCCGCCAGGATGTACCCCAGCGCGAAGCCTGACTGCATGATCCCGATCGCCTTGCCCCGGTGCCTTGCGGGCCAGGTCTCGGCGACGAGCACCGCGCCGGAGGACCATTCCGCACCCATGCCGAAGCCCACGAGCGTGCGCCACAGGATCAGCGTCCAGAGGTTGTGCGCCGTCGCGGTCATCGCGGTGAAGATCGAGTAGATCAGCACCGAGGCCATGAGCATGCGGACCCGGCCGAAGCGATCGCAGAGGAAGCCCCCGAGCGTCCCGCCGACCGCAGCGGCGAGGAGCGTGCAGGACGCGACCAGGCCCGACTGCGCCGACGTCAACGCGAACTCGCCCCGGATCTTCTCCAGCGCCAGCGCGTAGAGCATCACGTCCGCGCCGTCGAGCATCCACCCCGCGCCCGCCGCGATGAGCGTCCGCCAGGCGGTGCGATCCACCTGCTGGTACCAGGGTGCAGCGTTGGAATCGTCGATGTTCATCGTCGCAGTACGATCCTGTCGAGGTTCTGTTGCCGTTGGAGCCAGAGCGCCCGACCTTGTGCGGGAGTGATGGGCGTGAATGTCACCGATTGTCCGGGCGCGAGGCGTGCCAGCGCGTCGAGATGGGCCGAGGCAACCGTCGCGATGACCGGATAGCCGCCGGTGGTGGGATGGTCGACGCCCAGCATGATGGGAAGTCCGCCCTCGGGAACCTGGATCGCGCCGGGCGACATTCCCCGGCTGATGAGACGGCCGCCGGTGCTTGTCGCGATGGTGTGGCCCTGAAGCTGAAGCCCGACCCGATCGCAGCGCTGCGAAAGCGTGAACGTCGAGCGGAAGAACTCGTCGATCGCGCCAGGCGGGAAGTGGTCCGGGTCAGGTGTCGGGATCGCAGCGAGCGGGCGTGGTGCGAGCAAGGCTCGCAGCGCGTCCATCGCGCCTGGTGCGAGCGTGATTGGCGGAGCCGCGGGCCTTGGTCCGATCGTGAGTTCATCTCCCGCTCGGAGGGCACGGCCCTGGTGGCCTCCGAATCCGCCGGTGACATGTGTGGAAGCGCTGCCCATCAGCAGGGGAGTCTGCACGCCCCCGGCGATCGACATGAAGGCTCGTGGCCCGCAGCTCGTGCGGGGAAGCGTCAGGGTCGCCTCCGCGCCAAGCTCGAACACCTCAAAGGCGTTGATCGTGCGAGCCTGCGGCCCCTGGATCGCGCAGATGTCTGAGGCGCACACGATCGCGGGTGCGCGGAAACGGATCGTGGGACCGATGAGCGTGATTTCCAATCCCGCAGCATCATCGGCGTTGCCGACCAGGCGGTTGCAGATCGTCATCGAGAGCGTGTCGAAAGCCCCGCCTTGCGCGACGCCCAGATGCGCAAAGCCCGGACGCCCGCGGTCCTGAACCGTCGTGAACATGCCCGGGTTCTGAACGATGAGCGTGTTCACCCGCCACGCTCCCGCTGGTGATTGCGCAGCGCATCGGCGGAGATCGGCCTGAAGCGGACCTGATCGCCCATGAGCAGGAGGGAGGGTTCGGCGCGCGAGGGGTCAAAGAGTGTCAAAGGCGTGGAGCCGATGATCTGCCAGCCCCCCGGGGAGTCCAGCGCGTACACGCCGGTCTGCATGCCGCCGATCGCGACCGAGCCCCTGGGCACACGTCGTCGCGGCGTCGGATGACGCGGGAGTTCAAGTGCCGGAGGCAGGCCTTGCAGATACGCAAAGCCCGGCATGAATCCCAGGAACGCGACGGTGTACGTGGCGCTCGCGTGCTGAGAAGCCAGTTCCTCGGGCGTGATCCCGAGCGTCTGGGCTGCCGCGATCAGGTCGGGCGCGTGCGCCGGGTCGTAGCACACGGGAATCTCGACGAGCCTGGTTGATTCCGGAGCGTCGTGCTGTGCTGCGTCCGCCAACGCCTCGCGCACGCGACCGGCGGCAGCGTCGTGTTCAAGGGTTCCGAGCTCGAACGCGAGCAACACCGAGGCGTACGCGGGCACGATGTCGATCAGTCCCGGGATGCGATGCGCGCCGATGGCCCGAGCCGCCGCGTGCACCCGACGCTGCGTCGCCCCGTCGATCCGCGTCCCGAAGGAGATCTCCAGGAACCGGTCGCCGGTCCAGCGGGTGATGGGCGTCGACTTGGGCGCGGATGGCTCCAACCCGCGGAGCTTAGCGGACGGTCCGAGAAGCGTGAATCTCCGGCGGTCTGTATGGCCTGCGACGAGCCGAGCGCCCGCTTGACGCCAGCACCCCGTGGGTCCCTTGTGATCGGTGGTCCTGCGGACCGCTGGAAGGCATGGTGAAAGCGCCGGTGCCTCTCATGCGCCGGCGATCGCCTCCGTATTTCAGAGGAGCTCACATGAACCGCATCTCCTGCACCGTCGCTGGCCTTGCCCTTGCTGCCAGCTCCGCGTCGGCGAGCGTGGTGTTCACCGGATCGGACGCGACCCGGGCAGCCTCGGCGCAGTTCGCGGTCTCGGGTTCCTCGCTGGTGATCACACTCACGAACACCTCCGCCAACGACGCGATGGTCCCGGTGGACATCCTCACCGGCGTGTACTTCGACATTCAAGGGGCCGCCCTCAGCCTGACGCGCACCAGCGCTGTCCTGGGCGCCGGGTCTTCGGTCGTCTCGGGCTCTTCCGATGCGGGCGGCGTCGTCGGTGGCGAATGGGCTTACAAGGGAGGCATGGTCGGCGCTCCGCACAGCGCCAAGTACGGCATCTCCTCCTCGGGCCTCGGTCTCTTCGGCGCGGGCGATCGATTCCCCGGCAACAACCTCGATGGCCCCACCTCGCCCGCTGGCCTGAGCTACGGCATCACCAGCGCGGGTGACAACTCCGCGACCGGCAACGGCGGCCTGCTCGGCACCGCGGTCATCCGAAACTCGGTTGTCTTCACCCTCGGCGGCATCAGCCCGAGCTTTGATCTGGCCAAGATCTGCAACGTCTCGTTCCAGTACGGCACCGATCTCTCAGAGCCCAACATTCAGGGCAACGTTCCCGCGCCGGGCTCGATGGCCCTCCTCGGCCTGGCTGGCCTGGCTTCCCGCACGCGTCGTCGCAAGTAAGTGATGCTCAGTCGGCGCGGAGCACCGGGCGATCGTCGCGGGAAGGCGGGGTTGGCATACCCGCATCCGCCGCACGCTGGGCGCGGCGGCGGTTGATCCCCTCCACGATCGTGATGAACCGAGGCTCCTGGCGCAGCGAGTCCAGGTCCGGATCGGTGTTCACCAGTCCGTTGTCCACGTAGCGGCGCTTTGCTGCAAGCTCGAGCGCGTCCATCGCGGCCTCGCGCTCTCCCGCCAGCGCGCGATAGCACGCCAGGTTGTAGTACTCCACGCCCCAGGGACGGCGCTCGTTGGTGGGCTCGGTCACAAGCTTGGTCTGAAGCTTGGATGCCAGGCGGAAGGACTCGAGCGCCTCGCTGTCCTGTCCGGTCTTCTTCAGCACCAGCCCGTACTCGTACCAGTCGTGGGGCAGCATCTCATCGAGGCGGATCTGCTTCCGCCAGAGCTTGGCGGCCCGCTCGAACTGGCCGTCGTTGGCGGCGCTCTTGGCCTGCTCGCGGTACGGCCTGGGGTCGTGGGTGAAGTACGTCGTTCCGGCGCAAAGGACGCCAGCGATCAGCGAGGCGGTGATGACCCAGCGGGTGGGCGAATGCACGGGTTGATTGTGGCAGATTTCCCAAACCGCTCAACCAGGTTGCGGGAATGGAAGGCTGAGGGGTCGATGTGGATCTGGTGACGTCCGAACAAAGACCGTTCAATAGCCCATAACGTCAGAAATTGGTCCAGATAACCGCATTTCTTGCGCCAAGTCCGCGGTTTTGCTGGCACGATCGTTGATTTGGGTCTTGTTCCTGCGTCTACTGGTTTCAGGAGAACCGCCAGCCCTGTGGCGGATTTGGAGAAAGGACAAGACATGAATCGTTCTGTGTTGAGCCGTGCGGCGCTTTGCGCCGCGGTGATGGCCTGCGGTCTGGCCCAGTCCGCCTCGGCGGGTGTGGTCTGGAGCGCAACCTCTGGTGACAAGGCAGCTTCCGCTGATTTCAGCGCCGCTTCCGGCAAGCTCACCATCGTGCTTTCCAACAACTCGATGGCCGACGCGATGGTCCCCACGGACATCCTGACCGGCATCTTCTTCGACATCGCGGGCAGCCCGCTGTCGCTGGCACGCATCAGCGTGACCATCCCCAATGGCCAGGGCGCCTTCAAGATCGGCAGCGGCTCGGCTGGCTCGACCGACTCCGGCAACGGCGTTGGCGGCGAGTGGGCCTACAAGGGCGGCCTCTCTGGTGCTCCGGGCAGCTCCAAGTACGGCGTCTCCTCCTCTGGTCTTGGTTTGTTCGGTGAGGCTGACTGCTTCCCGGGCACCAACCTCCAGGGCCCCGGTTCGCCCGACGGCGTCCAGTACGGCATCACCACCAAGGGTGACAACGTGACCACCGGCAACGGCGGTCTCTCGGGCAACGCCCTGATCAAGTACTCCGTCGTCATCGTCCTGGAGGGCGTCGGCAGCAACTTCAACCTGAACAGCATCAGCAACGTCTCCTTCCAGTACGGCACGGACCTGTCCGAGCCGAACCTGCCCGGCACCCCTGCCCCGGGCGCCGTGGCTCTGCTGGGAGCGTCGCTCGCGGTCGCCGGCCGTCGTCGCCGCTGATCCTCGGGTTGCCAATCGGGAACCTTTCTCCCGCGCGTCGCGTTGGCCTCAACGTGACGCGCTTTTCTTTTTGGGAAACTCGCGGGGATTGGGCGAAATTCGCGTCATGATCTCGCGTTCGGCTCAGGCTGCGGAGCGGCGTCCGTCCCAGCCATGGAGAGAGCCAAGCACAGCACGGAGGTGGGGGTGACGGGGTGCCTCATGCGCTTGGGTTCTCGCATCGGCCTTTGGAGCGTTCTGACCGCGGCGTCGTTGCCTTCGGCGCCCGCCTGGGCTGATCCTCCCGAACCGGCCGACCCCGCCGAAGTTCGCCCAGCTTCGGGCGCTCCGGGCGGGCGCAAGCCTGATCCCGATCCGGTCCTGGGCGGCCCCAAGGCGACCGAAGGGACCGTTGGCGACACGCTCATCGCACGCGACTTTGATGGCAAGGTCAAGCGTCTGGACGTGACCGCGGAAGAAGCCGCCCTGGAGCATCTGGATCTGGACAAGGACGCCCGCGCCCGCATCGATCGCATTCTGGCCGAACGAGCGGCACTGCTTGACAAGATCGTCGCGGACAACCTGCTCAAGATCGTGGACGCGTACAACGCGGTCCAGGCGGGGCAGAAGGACGAGGCCCGCGCGATCTACACCGAGATCCTGTTGCAGACCGGCGACCTCCGCGATCGCGGCAAGCTCGGCGAAGAGCTCAAGACCGCGATGACGCCCGAGCAGGCCGATCACTTCGATCGCCTCCGCCGAGAATACTGGGAAGCGATCGTGCGCGAGGATGTCGACGCCGCGATCGCCAGCACGCCCGGCATCCCGCCCAAGGGTTCATACAAGGACGCGCTGCGCCGGGAAGTGGCCCTGGCGGTCGGGCAGGAGATCAAGCGTTCGTACGAGCGCCAGGCTGCGGCCCGCGCCGATCAGCTCCAGGAGTTCGTCGACGCGCTCGCGCTGACGCCCGAGCAGCAGGGCAAGATCAAGACGATCCTGACCGACGACTTCCAGCGCGTGCAGTCCAACAAGACTCCCGGGAAGCGCACGCCGGTGCAGGCGATGGCGCTGGTGCGGAGCATCGCGGCCGAGCTCACGCCCGAGCAGCGCGAGGCGCTCGGGAAGTACATCCGCGAACGCCGGTCCAAGTAAGGCGACGCCCGGTCAGAACGTCTTGCGGAGCCTTGCCGGCGGGATCTTGAGCTGATCGCGGTACTTGGCCACGGTGCGGCGGGCGATCTCGAGCCCGCGCTTCTTGAGTTCATCCACGAGCTGTTCATCGGACAGAGGCTTGGCCTTGTCCTCGTTGTCCACGACGTCCTTGAGCGCCGCCTTGATGGCGTCCCAGGCGACGTCCTCGCCCGCTTCGTTCTGGGTGCCTCCCGTGAAGAACTTGCGCAGCGGCAGCACGCCCCGGGGCGTCTGCAGGTACTTCTCCGCGACCGCGCGGGAAACCGTGGCGACGTGGATGCCGAGCTGTTCGGCGACCTGCGTCATGGGGAGCGGGCGCAGCGCCTGAATCCCCTGGTCGAAGACGTCGCGCTGGGCTTCCACCACGACGTTCACGACGCGGAGCAAAGTCCGCTTGCGCTGCTGGACCGCGTCGATGAGCCACTGGGCGTTGTTCAGGTTGGTCTTGAGGAACTCGCGCCCGGTCTTGTCGAGGGCCTTGTCCTTGCTCAGCATCGCGTATTCCTGGTTGATGCGGAGGTTGGGCATGCGGGCCTCGTTGAGGTAGGCCACGTAGCGGTCGTTCTCGGGGTCGTACTCGACGATCGCGTCGGGGATGATGGGCGTGGGAGAGTCGTCGACCAGCCGTCGCGCGGGCGTCAGGCTCAGGCGCTTGAGCACCACCAGCGATTCCTTGATCTGCTCGAGCGTGAGCCCGGTCTTCTCGCTGATGCGTGGCAGGCGGTTCTGCATCAGATCGTCGAGGTGGTTCAGGACGATCTTGCGGGCCGCTGCGAGCACCGCCAGCGTTTCCGGCGCGTGCGACTCGTGCTCATCGTCGTCCTCCAGAGCGTCGAGCTGGAGGAGCAGGCACTCCCGCGCGTCGCGGGCCGCCACGCCCGCGGGCTCCAGGAAGAGCTGGGCCGCGGCCAGGGCGCGCTGGAGTTCATCGAGCGTGGGCTTGCGTTCCGGGTGATTGGGCACCAGGCCGACCGGAGCGCGATCCAGGATCGTCTCCAAGGGCGTGCGCAGATATCCGTCGTCATCGAGGAACGTGATGATCACATCGCCCAAGGGGCGCAGGTTGGGATCGACTTCGACCAGAGCCCACTGACGCTGGAGCTGCTCGTGCAGGCTCGCGGAGCGGGCCGGGGTGGCGGCCATCGCGTCCATCTTGGCGTCGCGATCCGAATCGGACCGTGAGGCACGGTGTTCCAGGTCTTCGAGGCGATAGCTCTCGCGCTCGGGCCTCACATCTTCGGCGCGATCGCCGGTCGCCGCGTCGGAGTATTCGTTCTCCGCGAGATCCGGGTTTTCGTGCTCGAAAGAGTCCAGGCGCTCGAAGTCGTCGGCGCCGGAGCCTTCGTCGATTCTCAACGGGGACGCGTCGTCGGTCGCGTGGGACTCGGGGGAGATCTGCACGCCTTCGGGCGTGGGGACCGCCTCACCCTCGGTGCGCTCCAGCGCGACGTTGTTCTCGAGCTCCTGCTCGATGCGCTCTTCCAGCTCCTGCAGCGACATCTGCAGGATCTCCATGCTCTGGATCACCCGTGGGGCCAGCTTCATCTGCTGGCCGAGCTTCATCTGTTGGGAGTAGTCGAATCGCATGGGGAAGGCACTGGGGACTGGGCGTCGGGAACCGGGCGAAGATCCGGGAAACGTGAGGGGGCGTCAGTCGTTCATGGCTTGGCGGCCGAGGATCGCGTCGGCCAGGACCGCCTTGTTGGCGTATTCGAGTTGAGAGCCGGTGGGGAGGCCGCGGGCCAGACGGCTGACCTTGACGCCGCGGGCGCGGAGTTGTTCGGTGAGGTACAGCGCGGTGCCGTCGCCTTCGGTGGTCGGGTTCAGGCCCAGGATGACCTCGGCGACGCGGACCTGACCAGGATTGCGTTCGGGCTGATCGACGCGGCGGAGGAGCTCGTCGATGGTCAGTTCGGAAGGGCCCACGCCGTCGAGCGGGGAGAGGCGTCCGAGCAGCACGTGGTAGAGGCCCTGGTACATCGCGGTCTGTTCCAGCGCGATGAGGTCCTTGGGCTGTTCGACGACGAGCACCGTCTTGCGGTCGCGGCGGGGGTCTTCGCAGACCGGGCAGATGTCGCGGTCGCTCAGGTTGGAGCAGACCTTGCAGTTGCGGACGGCCCGTTTCACGTCGTGCACCGCGCGGGCCAGGGCCAGGGCGTCGGGCTCGGAGGCTTTGAGGATGTGAAACGCCAGGCGTTCCGCGGAACGACGGCCGATCCCCGGGAGCTTGGCGAACTCGCCGATCAGGCGGTCCACAGGCTCGGGATAGGCGGGCCCGCGCTTGGCGGGTTTGGCAGCGGCAAATCCGCCGGGAGCGGGAAGCTCCCGGGCGGGCGGCATTGCATCCCTGGCTGGCCGTGCCTCATCCGTGGGCATGCTCCCATCGTACACGATTGACGGTAAGATTCCGCACGATGGCACGCGATTTGCCTCTGCCAAATTGGCGGGTGGGTGTCGGGAACGTCGGCGCGCGCACGCGGCCCGGCAAAGTCCCCACCGCGGTGGTCATTGCGCTGGCGATCGTCTGCGCCGGCGCGCCCATCACGTACTTCGCGGCGGCCCGTCCCAATCTCGAGCCCAAGCGCTTCGGCGTGGTCGAGGAAGGCAAGCTCTACCGCTCGGGGGAACTCACGACCGCGGCGCTCGCCAAGGTCGTGCGCGAGCGCGGCATCCGCACCATCATCGACTTCGGGGCCTTTGAGCCTGGCTCCGCGGACGAGGCCCGCGAGCAGCGCAGCGCCCAGGCCCTGGGCGTGACGCGCTTTGTGCTCAGGCTCGAGGGCGACGGCACCGGAAACCTCAACAACTACGTGCGGGCCCTGGAGATCATGAACGATCCGGCTCGCCAGCCCGTGCTCGTGCACTGCTCCGCGGGGACCCAGCGGACGGGATGCGCGGTGGCCTTGTACCGCAAAGTCCACACCGGCGCATCGGTGGACGCCCTGATCGACGAGGCCAGGCAGTACGACCACGATCCCAAGGACAATCCGCACGTGCGCGAGATCCTGGAGCAGCGCGGCAGCGACATCGTGGACGCGTACCGCAAGGGGACGATGGTCTCGGGCTTTGACGCGGTCCCGCCGGCGAAGCCTGTGGATCCCAAGTGATCGCTTCGTGCCGTTTGCACGCCAAGGAGCGCCCTTGCTGGGCGTTGTGAGCCTCGCATGTCATCCGCGTCAGAGCCCATGGACGCCGCGCCCGCGAAGAGACGCGGGCGTGCGCGCTGGTCGGCCCTGATCGTCGCGCTGGTGGCGCTGGCGTTAACCCTGCCTTGGATCGGAGGCCCCGGATTCTCCATGTCCGAGGGGCATCGCGTCGCGCCGGGCTGGGCGATGCTCGAGCATGGGGACTGGCTTGTGCCCCACATGTTCGAGCGCGTGTATCTGCGCAAGCCGCCGGGCATGCCCTGGGCGATCGCCGCGTCCTCGCGGGTGTTTGGCCAGACGCATTTCGGGGCCCGATTTCCCTCCGCGCTGGCGCTGGCGATTGCGGGAGTCGCCTCGTGCTGGTTTGCGACGCGCTGGTACCCGGGACGGGCGCGGGCGGGGTTGATCGCGGGGCTCGGGCTGGTGCTCATGCCGGTCTTCTGGTCGCCCGCGACGACCGCGGAGATCGAGATGCTGCACAACGCGCTGGTGCTGATCGCGGCGCTGGCGGTGCTCGATCTGGGGCTCGCGTCCAAGAAGAGCGCGCTGGTGGGCGTGATCGGGAGCGTGGCGCTGGGCGGGGCGCTCCTGACCAAGGGGCCCGCGGGCGTGCCGGTGGTTCTGGCTGCGGGCGCGGCACTCCTGCTCACGCGTGCAGCGGGAGCGGGGCGAGTGCTCGGAAGGCTCGCGTTCATGGCGCTGGCCGCAGCGGCGCTGTTTGCGCCGGTGATGCTCGCGATGAAGCAGGCAGCGGGACTTCCCGGCGCGGTGATTCAGGGTGTGGACGAGTTCCTGTGGGCCAAACAGAAGCTGGCGAGCATCGCGGTTCTGCCCTTGATGGGGCTGCTGGCAGCACTCCCCGCGTCCTTGGCGATGCTGTTCCCTTGGGGACCCGATGCGGTGCGCGAGGCCGAAGCGGATCCGGGGCCACGGCGGGTGGCGCGGGTGACGACGGTGGCGCTGGTGGTCGCGCTGGTGATCTACACGCTGGCGGGGGTCTCCAATCCGCGCTATCTGATGCCCGCGCTGGGGCTGGCGGCCCTGCCCCTGCCTTATGTGCTGGCGGGGCTGGGCGTGATGACCCCGAAACGCCAATCGATCGCGCGGGTGATGATGCTCGGCGGACCCACAATCGCGCTGGCGCTGCTCCTGAGCGTGGGCCTGGTCGCGGGGATGGTCGGAAGTCGCCAGCGGGATCGCAGCTCCGGGGAGCGGCTCGGTCGGGAGCTGGGCGCGCTGGTGCAGCGGGCTGGTGCGGAGCCTGCGGTTGTGCTGGCGGACCACGCGATCGAGGCAAGGCCCGAGGTGCTCTTGAGCCTGGAGGCCGCCAGTGCTGCGGGGGGCCTAAGGGCGCGCGGGGTCTGGACGACTTTGGGGCCTGAGCACCTGCCGCCGGTGGGGGGGTACTTGCTCCTGCGCGAGGACGACCAGAGCGATGAGCTGGCCCGGCTGACGAGCCAGGGTGTGCTGGGCGGGTTCCGGCGCGTGGGGGGCGGCGACGTTTCCAAGTTCAGCTTTGGCCTGTACTTACGTGAGTATTAACGCCGGCTCTGGTATTATCGGACTCGAACGAAAACAGATCTTCGGCCCCGGCCAGGCGTTTTTGCGCATTCGCGGCGGAAGACCCTTGAACCGCTTGGCCGCGTTCCGTTAAGGTCTGTCTTCCGCCCGCGGCTTGGCCGGTCACGGAATGACCGGACATCAGAGAGAGAGAGAGACCAAGCACGGAAGACAGCAAACCCGAGGCTGAGATCGCCTGAGAGTGGCAACGCTCTTAGGGGAGGAGAGAGCAGGCGAAGGCCTGCTTGCTGTCTTTTTGGGGACCGCCCGGTTCAGGGTGTAGTGTGAGCCTGCGGAAAGAAAAACGACGTGCATGCCGTTGCCGGAACATGCACGCCGTCCTGTGAGGAGACGGGTTGATCAGGGCCTGACGGGGCCCGGGTCGTGCTCGCGGGGCGGAGCACCAGAAGAAGAAGCGGAGAGGGCGCGCTGAACACGACGCGCCAGGTTCGCATCGGCCTGGCCGAGCGTGGAGGCCTCGCGCAGCCAGTTCATGTGCTCGGGCCTGACCTCGCCGGCGAGGAGCGCGGTCGCGACCAAGGCGCGGCGGGCGCCGGCGGGGTCGTACAGCCCTGTTTCGATCTCGTCGCGGCTCACCAGTTCCGAGGTGGAGGCCAGGAGCGACGATGCGACCGTGCGGGCCTCGGTCTCGCGGCCCGCCTTGAGCAGGGCGGCGTAGCACCGGCAGGAATCATCGAAGAAGAGGCGCGAGCGCAGGATGCCCAGATCGGAGTCTTTCGGGAGCTTCCTGATCAGCGCGGGTTGGGACGCGAGCCAGGCCAGATGGCCAGCGTCGGGAGGGGTCAGGCCCGTCCACGTGCGCGAGGTGAGCACGTCATGGATCTGCTGTTCTTCGGGTGTGCTCAGGGCGTCTTCGTCGACGTCGCCCGCGATGCGGCCCAGAGTCGCGAAGACCGCGGCCTGATCGTCGAGGCAATCGTTGATGAGGATGTACTCGAGCCAGGTCTGCGCATCCCACCAGAGATAGCGGTCCTCGATGGTGCTGCGCATGCGCTTGAGGCGCTCGCGCATGGCGGGACGCTGGCGCGTGAGGGCGATGATCTCGTCGGTGAAGACCGCGGCGCGGGCGGGTCGGTAGACGGGGTCGAGCGCGTCCATCCGCTCCCAGATCCACGTGTAGAGCCCGGCTGCACCGTGCAGATCGCCCGCAGCCGAAGCCTGGCGGGCGTCGTCGACGCGCGCGATCAGATCACTGCCAGCGGGGAGGTCGCCGACCGCGGCGGCATTGGGCTCGTCGGAGTTGTAGAAGAGCTCCCAGTCGGGGGGAGGCAGGGGCGGATTGAGCCGTTCGTGGTCCATGGCCCAGACCGGGTCGCGGGCGCGGGCCAGGTTCAGGGCGTTGTCGAGTTCGATCAGGACGCCGACGGGCTTGGGGAACATGCGCCAGGCCTCGATCGGGGCCATGCCGCCGTCAGTCCAGCCGCGTTCGTTCTCGTATCCCGCGCGGGGGATGACCGCGACGAGCACGCCATCGCGGTAGATGCCGACGTGGGGGTAGATGGTGGGATCGGCGTTGGTGTCGCCGAAGTCGTGGAACTGCCGGGCGAGGCTCTGGAAGTACTGGGGGTTTTCGTTGAGCCCGATCTGGATGGTGACGGCGTGCTGGGCAAGCCAGGCGGCCAGCGTTGGGTTCTGCCACGTGCGCGCGTCCATCGCCTCGAAGGCATCCCCTGCTTTGGTGACCACGCCCAGGCCGAGCTTGCTGAACGCGGGTTGGGGCAGGCCGCGGAGGTAGACGACCAGCAGACGTTTCTGCTGGTTGGCGAGCTTCTGGGCGGCGGGGAGGTCCAGCGGGGCGAAGACGTCGATGGTGGGCTGAGCCCAAGCGCAAGGGGCAGCGATGGTTGTGAGTACAACCACCGACGCGAAGCGGACATTTCTCCAGGTCCGGTTCATGCGTTTGCCCCGCCGGGTGATACCCACCGGTGCGGAATCGGTTGCTGAATCTCGCAGGGAACCCCGGAATAATGCGGCCCCGGCGGGAGATCCCGGCGGCGGGCCGATCCGGCGGGCGCATCAGGCGTCGAACCCGCCCACGGGGTGCGGGCGTATGAAGCGTCCCGCCGGCGGAGCTGACGCGGTGGATGTTGCGTCCAGCAACCAGGGAAAACTCTTGCTCCGATCCGGAGCACGAGGTTGGCACAACGAGCAGCCAGAGGCGAGCATGATTGAAGTTCGATCGCTGACCAAGAGATTCGGCCCCGCGGGCGACGCGGGGATTCTGGCGGTGGATGGGATCTCCTTCCAGGTTCCCGCGGGGCAGGTGCTCGGCTTCCTGGGGCCCAACGGCGCGGGCAAGAGCACCACGATGAAGATGATCACGGGCTTTCTGAGCCCGACGTCGGGGACCGCGGTGGTGTGCGGGCACGACGTGGTGAAGGACCCGCTGGGCGTGAAGGCCAAGATCGGGTACCTGCCCGAGGGCGCGCCGGCGTATCCCGACATGACGCCCGAGGGGTTCTTGAACTTCGTCGCGGACGTGCGCGGGCTCAAGGGTGCGCGGCGCAAGCAGAGGCTTGATGAGGTGATCAGCCGGACGCACATCGAGGGCGTTTTGCGGCAGCCCATCGACACGCTCTCCAAGGGTTTCAAGCGGCGCGTGGGATTGGCGCAGGCGATCCTGCACGATCCGGATGTGCTCATCATGGACGAGCCGACCGACGGCCTGGATCCGAACCAGAAGCACGAAGTGCGCAAGCTCATCCTGGACATGGCCAAGTCGGGCGGGAAGGCGATCGTGCTCTCGACGCACATCCTGGAGGAGGTCGACGCGGTGTGCTCGCGGGCGATCATCATCGCGCGCGGCAAGATCGTGGCCGACGGGAGCCCCAAGAGCCTCGAGGGACGGGCGTCCTCGGGCAAGCTTGATGATTACTTCCGACAGGTCACCACGGGCGCGGCCAAGGGGGTGGCGTGATGACGTACTTCAAGGGCCTCTGGCCCGTCTTCAAGCGTGAGTTCTTCGGGTATTTCGCGACGCCGGTCGCGTACGTGTTCATCGTGATCTTCCTGCTTTTGACGGGCTGGATGACGTTCCAGGAGGGGCGCTTCCTGGACCGCGGGCAGGCGGACCTGCTCCCGTTCTTCACGTTCCACCCGTGGCTTTATCTCTTCCTGATCCCGGCCCTGGCGATGCGGCTCTGGGCCGAGGAGCGCAAGAGCGGGACGATCGAGCTCCTGATGACGCTGCCGATCGGTCAGGGCGCGGCGGTGCTTGGCAAGTTCCTGGCGTCGTGGGCGTTCGCGGGCGTGGCGCTGGCGGGGACGTTCCCGGTGTGGCTGACGGTGAACTACCTGGGCAAGCCCGACAACGGCGCGATCCTGGCGGGGTACATCGGCAGCTTCCTGATGGCGGGCGGGTTCCTTGCGATCGGGTCGTGCGTTTCGGCGTCGACGCGGAGCCAGGTGATCGCGTTCGTGGTGAGCGTGGTGGTGTGCCTGCTCTTCCTGCTGGCGGGGTTGCCCGCGGTGACCAACGCGCTGCAAGGCCTGGCGCCGCCGGCGATCGTGGAGGCGATCGGGTCGTTCAGCTTCCTGTCCCAGTTCGACGCGATCAGCAAGGGCGTGATCGACGTGCGGGCGCTGGTGTTCTTCGTGTCGCTGATCGGGGTCTTCCTGGCGGGGACCGCAGTAATGGTGGATGCGAAGAAGGCGGCGTGATTCGGGATCGGTGGGATCGGTCGATGCTTGAGAGGTTGGCATGAACCGTACTTTTTCGATGATCGCGGCGCTGGTGCTTCTCTTGGCGCTGTTCTTCGGGATCAACATCCTGGCGGGTCAGGGTCTGCGTTCGGCGCGGATCGATCTCACGCAGAACAAGCTCTTCACGCTGGCGCAGGGCTCCAAGAACATCGCGCGCTCGGCGGATGAGCCGATCAGGCTGACGTACTACTGGTCGCAGTCGATCACGCGCAAGAGCCCGGGGCTCCAGCAATGGGGGCAGCGGGTGCGCGAGCTGCTCGAAGAGTTCCAGCGCCAGTCGGCGGGGAAGATCAGGCTCGAGATCGTGGACCCGGAGCCCTTCTCGGATGCGGAGGACCAGGCCAAGACCGCGGGGCTTTCGTCGATCCCGATCGGGGGCGGGGAGAATCTGTATCTGGGGCTTGTGGGCACCAACGCGGTCGATGGGCGCGAGGTGATCCCCTACTTCGATCCGGAGAACGAGCGGCTGCTCGAGTACGACGTGGCCAAGCTCGTGTACTCGCTGGCGAATCCCAAGAAGAAGACCATCGGCGTGCTCGCGGGTGTGCCGGTCAACGGCGGGATGTCGTTTGATCCGCGGACCAGGCAGCCTGCGCCGACGCCGGCGTGGTTCATCATGCGGGAGCTCCGCTCGTTCTACGAGGTGAAGGAGATCCAGGCCGATCAGACGAGCCTGCCCGATGGGCTCGACGTGCTGATGGTGATCCACCCCAAGCGGGTCTCCGAGGAGCTGCTGTTCGCGATCGATCAGTTCGTGCTCAAGGGCGGGCGCCTGATGGTGTTCGTCGATCCCCTGTGCGAGGCGGAGGTGCCGCCTGGGAATCAGATGCAGGCGATGATGGCGGACCGGTCGTCGTCGTTCGAGAAGCTGATGGGCGCCTGGGGCGTGGAGATGCTCACGGGCAAGATCGCGGCGGACATGAAGCTTGCGATCCCGGTGAATACCGCGGCCTCGCGGGGCGAGCCTGTGCCTTATGTCGCGTGGATGGCGCTGGGGCACACGGACGATGCGGAGTGTCTAAACCAGTCGGACGCGGTGACGAGCCGTCTGTCGCGGGTGTTCTTCTCGACGGCGGGCGTGCTTCGCCAGAAGAAGGCCGAGGGGCAGCCTCCCTCCACAGTGACGTTCACGCCTCTGGTGGAAACGACCACGCAGTCGGCGATCCTCGACGCGTCGCAGGTGAGCATGATGCCCGATCCCAAGGCCTTGCTCGCGAATCTGGTGGTCGGCGGTGAGAAGCTCGTCCTGGGCGCGAGGCTTTCGGGTCAGGCCAAGACCGCGTTCCCGGATGGGCGTCCGACGCCTCCCAAGCCCGCGGAGGGTTCGGCGGGACCGGCTGCGCCGACGCCCGGCGATGGGCTCAAGGAATCCGCGGGACCGATCAACGTCCTGGTCTTCACGGACGTGGACATGCTCTCGGATCGCAACTGGGTCAGGCAGCAGGACATCGGGCTGGGCGTGCCTCTGGTCCAGAAGATGTTCGACAACGGGGACATGGTGATCAACGCGGCGGACAACATGGTGGGGTCCGCGGACCTCATCAGCGTGCGGGCGCGGGGCGAGTACGCCAGGCCCTTTGATCGCGTGGTGGATCTCCAGCGGGCGGCCCAGAAGCGCTATCTCGCGGAGGAGCAGGAGCTCCAGCGCAAGCTCGACGAGACGGAGCGAAAGATCTCGGAGATGCAGCAGAAGCGTCCCGACGGTTCGGATGCGCTGGTGCTCACGCCCGAGCAGCGCAAGGAGGTCGAGAACTTCCGGACGCAGGCTTCGGACACGCGCAAGCAGCTCCGCAACGTGCAGCTCAATCTGCGGAAGGACATCGACAAGCTCTTTACGGCGCTCAAGGTGGCGAACATCGCGATCGTGCCGCTCGCGGTGACGCTGCTGGCGGTCGGGCTTGGGATGTTGCGTTCATCGCGGCGCGCGTCGGCGCGGCGCAAGCAGGCCTGAACGGGGACCGATCCATGACTTCCAAGACTCTGTTGGTTCTGGCGGGTGCTGCAGCGGTGATCGCGGGCGGCGCGTATCTGGTGTGGTCGGGCCGTTCGGGGGGCGTCTCCTCGGGTTCCATCGGAGCAGCGGCGGCGCTGTTCCCCGATCTGGAGTCCAAGGGCGACAGCGTGACGTCCATCACGGTGCGCTCGGGCGGGAAGGACACGATCGTCCACAGGCTCGACAAGGGCAAGTGGGGCATCGCGTCGCGCGAGGACTATCCCGCGGACATGGAGAAGGTGCACGCGCTGGTGATGGCGCTGGCGCAGGCCCGCATCGCGGAGGAGAAGACCTCCAAGCCCGAGTATTACGAGAGGCTCGGCGTGCAGGACCCGGACGCGACCGCGTCCACCGCGACGCTGGTGACGCTCAAGGCGGATCAGGCGAGTCTGGCGTCGATCATCATCGGTAACAACCCGACGACGCGGGGCGACAACCCGATGCAGGCGCCGCTTCCCGGCGTCTTTGCGCGCAAGGCGGGTGAGGCGCGGGCGGTGCTGCTCGACAAGGCGATTGAGGTGCCCAAGGACGCGGCGTCGTGGATGAAGACCGACATCCTGACGCTCGATGGGCAGCGCGTGAAGCGGGCGGTGCTCGCGCATGCAGCCAGTGAAGGCAAGCCCGCGACCAAGGAGGGCGCGCCGGCGGTGGACGCCAAGCCCGCCGAGACGCTGACGTTGAGCAAGGACACGCCCGAGGCGACGGGATTCAGCGTCGCGGAGCTTCCCCAGGGGCGGGCGCTGCGCACGCCCACCGCTCCCGCGCCGATCGCGACGGTGCTTTCGTACGTGACGATCGAGGATGCTGCGGCGGCCAAGGCGGTCGAGGGCTTGACGCCCGCGACGGTGGGCACGTTCGAGACCTTTGACGGGCTGGTCATGGAAGCCAAGGTCTTTGAGAAGGATGGCGGATCGTGGCTCACGCTGGCGGCGCGGTATGTGGCCCCGCCCAAGCCTGAGGTGCCGCAGGAGGCCAAGCCTGACGAAGCCAAGCCAAGTGAAGCCAAGCCAAGTGAGGCCAAGCCAGGCGAAGCCAAGCCCGACGCGCAGGCCGAGGCGGACAAGGCGTATGCCGCGACGGCAGAGAAGGTGCAGAAGGAAGTCGCTGAGCTCAACGCGAGGCTTGCGCCTTGGGCGTTCAAGATCCCGGACTTCAAGGCGCGGCAGATGCAGACGCGGGTGGAGGATCTTCTGATTCCGTTGCAGCCGGCGGATGGAGGGGCGGGGGATGCGCCGTCCGCGCCGCCGCCGAGGCCGCCGTTCTCAGGTGGCGGCGGGATTTGAGACCTTCGCGGCGCGGAGCGTCGGTTATAGTTGAGCCACGTGGCCAAGCCCGGATCCAGATCGTCGAAGGGAGCTCTCTCGCTGGGGGATGCGGCGGCGCGTTTCCAGCGCACGAGGGCGGCGCACAAGGATGAGACCGCGGAGGATTACTGCGAGGCGATCGCGGCGATCAGCGTGGATTGCGGCTCGGCGCGCGTGCGCGATCTGGCGCGGTTCATGGGCGTGAGCCATGTGACCGTCACGCGGATCATCACGAGGCTTCAGAGCGAGGGCCTCGTCACGACCGAGCCCTACCGGCCGATCTTTCTGACGGCCGAAGGCAAGAAGCTCGCGGAGCGGACCAGGCGGAGGCACGAGATCGTGCTGGCGTTCCTGGTGTCGATCGGCGTGCCTTTGAAGCAGGCGGAAGCGGACGCGGAGGGGATCGAGCACCACGTGTCGGAGGCGACGATCAGGGCGTTCAAGCGGATCGCCGAGGGCGCGCGGGGCGCGGGAGTGGATGAGCCATGAGCAGTCAGAAGGGCACGCATCTCTCGGGCGACGCGCTCCAGGCGCCGTGGCGTCAGGAATATCTGGAAGCGCTGGGCGAGAAGGAGAAGGCGGCGGGGGTCCCGAGGTCGGGATCGGGCTCGTTTCTCCGCGACGCGTTTCTGGATCCGGCGTCGGATGAGAGGAACCTGGTCATCGTGCGGAACGCGCACGGGCTGATCATGATGAACCTGTATCCCTACGCGGGCGGGCATCTGCTCGTGGCGCTGGGCGAGGCGCGCGGGAGGCTCCTGGATTACACGCCGGAGCAGCGCGCGGAGTTCTGGAAGCTTGTCGACGTCGCGATGGATCTGGTGGAGCGGACGCTCGAGCCTCAGGGCGTGAATATGGGGATCAACCAGGGACGGGCGGCGGGCGCGGGCGTGCCTCAGCATCTGCACGCGCATCTGGTGCCGCGCTGGGCGGGCGACATCAACTTCATCACGACCGTGGGGAACGTGCGGGTGGTTCCGGTGTCGGTGGAGAAGATGGCGGCGCGGTATTGGGAAGTGGCGCGGGCGCTCGGGCTTTGAGGTTGTTGATTCGCTTGGCGGAGCCTCTGGCGCGAGCCAGAGGATTGGTTTTGATGCGCGCGGTGCGTGGGGGTCCTCTCGCTTGCGCGAGAGGCTCTGACGGAGTCGGTCCGTCAGAATGAGATCGTGCGCTTGGTGAAGTCGAGCTTCATGGCGGCTTTGGCCATCGCCAGGGTTTCTTCGGCGACGGCGTTGGCGCGCTTCAGGTGCTCGCGGATGATGTCCAGGACCAGGTCGTTGCCGGTGGGTTTGTCGAGTTCGGCGCGGCGCTGGCGCATGGGCTCGGTGAGGTTGATGATGGCCTCGGAGAGTTCCTGCTTGATGTGGCCATCGCCGATGTTGTCGCCGCGCTGGTAGCGGTCCTTGAGTTCGGCGACGCGGTCCTGGTTGAGGATGAAGGCTTCGACGAACTTGAAGAGGATGTTGCTGGGATCGCCAGGCTCGGTGGGGGACTGGCGGCCTGTGGTGATCTTGTTGATCTTCTTCTGGATCTCCTTGGGGGAGTCCGAGAGCATGATGGCGTTGCCGAGGGACTTGGACATCTTCTGCGAGCCATCGCCCACGCCCGGGAGGCGGCCGACGCGGCCGATGAGGGCTTCGGGGATGGGGAAGACGCCGCCGGCTTTGGGGTGGTCCTTGGGTTCGACGCGGTTGCCGACGCCGCAGAACTGCTGGTTGAACTTGAGGGCGACGTCGCGGCAGAGTTCGATGTGGGGGACCTGGTCTTCGCCGACGGGGACGTAGACGGGTCGGAAGGCGAGGATGTCGGCGCACTGGCCGACGGCGTACATGGGGAAGCCGAAGGAGTAGGCGTCGCCGAGGCCCTTGGCGTCGATCTCGGTCTTGAGCGTGGGGTTGCGCATCACCTTGTTGAAGGGGATGAGCATCGCGAAGA